>NZ_AJYK02000037.1 GCF_000286955.2 Vibrio rumoiensis 1S-45 | reverse complement strand
CTAACTCATGCTTGCGTAATGCGGGTTCGAGACCCAGTGGGCTATTCGAGTCTTTTGCTCGGAGTCCTATGCAGCGTTTGTTCTTGTTATCGGTCTCTCGATAGAGGAGCCTACGTTTAATCGAACTACTGCATAGAAAGCCTAAGTTGCAGCTTAGGCCCGGGTCTCACATTACCCAAAAGCAGAGTTAATTTCCCATACAAAGCGTTTAAGACGGATTCCCAACGCTTGGCACTTTCGGCTTACTTTGGGTTAAGTGTTTATGTCACAATGGTTTAGGTAGGGTGGTTTGCGTTGCTCACCACTTAACGCGGCGTTAACTAGCTTAAGGAAGCTTTGTGAATAAAATTGACTTCGATGTTCTTAAAGCATATCTAGTGGATAAAGAAAGCCACAGATATATACAAGAAAATATACTACATATTGATGCCCCTAAAAGAGGTGGTGGATTCAAGACTATGGAAATACTCCATAGTTATGGAGTAAAAAAAGAACACAAAGGAGTCTTAGCTAAATACAATGTTAACGAAGACAATATTATTTCTTTATTAAATGAATCAAATCAAAATTTAGATGAAATAAATTCTAATGACAATTACATCGAGGGTGCAACCCAAGTTCGGTTAGTTAACTCTTATGAGCGGAACCCTGAAGCTCGTAAAAAGTGCATTTCAATTTTTGGTGCTATTTGCCAGGCTTGTGGTTTCAATTTTAATAAAGTGTATGGTCAAGCTGCAAAAGGCTACATCGAAGTTCATCATATAATTCCTATTTCAACTTTAAAGAAAGGTTATACGGTTAATCCCGAGAAAGACTTGGTTCCTTTGTGTTCAAATTGTCATTCGGTTGCTCACAAAAAAAATCCTCCTTATTCTGTTGCTGAGATAAAGGCGATGATCGCTAGTTAACAAGGGGCTATGGTGTCAATAGTTAATTTCCCATACAAGTCGTTTAAACGGACAAAAAACAGTTGGCTTTGTTCGTGCCTCACAAATTATAGCCAACTATTTTTCGCCGCTTAACGAGGCGTTGGTATGACTCCCACTG
>NZ_AJYK02000036.1:103-13866 GCF_000286955.2 Vibrio rumoiensis 1S-45 | reverse complement strand
TGGTGAGTTTTATCACATATTGGCTATTGTGGAGGCGCTAGGTATTTGTTTTGTTAATGAGGTCACGAAAATATTGTCGAGAAATGATAGAAAAAATTAGTAATTAACCGTTTGATATTTAATAGATAAGCAAAGAAAAATGACCAACGGCTTGGGTAGAGCAAAGTCGTTGGTCACTTGGTCATTCTTCATTTTAAACGTGGACGTTATTGAATCAATCCAAATGCTGTTGGTAGCGCTAAGCTGAGCGCTGGAATGAACGTAATGAATAATAATGTGACAATTAATACTGCGCAGAAAGGCAGAATTGCTCTTATCACTTTTTCAATTTTAACGCCACTGACACTGGAACCGACAAAGAGTGCGGTACCAACAGGTGGAGTGGCAATTCCGATGCATAAATTAAAAATGATCATCATAGCAAAGTGAATCGGGTGCATACCTAACTGAGTGGCAATCGGCATGAATATCGGTGTGAATATCAATAAGGCGGGTGTGAGATCCATAAACATACCAATGATCAACAAAATAATATTCATTAATATGAAGATGATGATAGGGTTATCTGAAATGGATAACATCCAATCACTGATCATGCCCGGTAGCCCTGTAAAGGCCATTGCCCACGACATAATGGTTGATGCCCCGATAATAAACAGCATGATACCCGTAATTTCTGTGGTTTCGATGCTGATTGACTTCATATCAGACAAGGTTAGCGAGCGGTAACAAAGCGATAATATAAATGAATACAATACCGCAATACAGGCACCTTCCGTTGCGGTAAATACCCCACCAATTATCCCACCAATCACGACAAAAATGAGTCCAAGGCTTGGTAGTGCTTGCCAGATAATACTTAGTGCTTCTTTGAAAGCAGGTCGTGGTGCCGTGTGGCTATTATAGCCTTTCTTTTTGGCAATAAAGTAGGCAACGACCATACAACTTAAGCCCATTAAGATCCCTGGAACGTAGCCTGCAACAAAAAGTGCTGCAACTGACGTACCACCACTCACGACTGAAAAGACAATCAAAGAATTACTTGGCGGGATAAGTAAGCCAGCAGGGCAAGAGGCCACATTTACCGCGGTTGAAAATGCTTTGTCGTAGCCTTCTTTTTTCATTTCAGGAGCAAGTGTTTTACCCACAGCGGCGGCGGCGGCAACCGCAGAGCCAGATACCGCACCAAACATCATATTAGAAAGAATATTAACGTGAGCAAGTGAACCCGGCATTTTTCCTACTAATAATTTAGCAAAATTGACTAAGCGACCAGCAATGCCACCGCGGTTCATAATGTTACCAGCCAATATGAAAAAGGGGATAGCCAGTAAACTAAAGCTGTCGACTCCGGTAACGATTTTTTGACCGGCCGTCATTGAAGCAACATCGAAAGGAAGAATGGTATACATAATGATAAGTGAGGACATTGCAATGGCAATAGCAATGGGCACACTTAATGCGATCATGGTTAAAAACAGGCATAAAAGCCAAAAACCAACGGAGATATCCATATCGTGAATCCTTAAATTTAAGTGATTATTTTCTGAAAATAGGCTCTAAAATATTCAATAGCACATAGAGAATAATCAACGCGCCTGACAACGGTAATATGAAATAAACATACGCCATCGGGATTTGTAATGCGGGAGACAATTGCTGCATTGTTCGCCCAATTAACGCAGAACCCCCTTTAAACATTGCCAAAAAGACAAAGGATAAAATAAGAAGGTTTATAAAAAGTTGTAGTGCAATATTCATTTTGTTTGGAATATTATCAGCCAATAGCGTGATGGCTAAGTGACCTCTTTTACCAAATAAGTAACTTGCCCCTAATAAGCCTAACCAAATCATAAGATAGCGTGAAAGCTCATCAGTGAATGAACTTGGGTCATTTAATACATATCGACTAAATACTTGCCAAGTGACGGTGACCACCAGTGCTATTAATGTGAATCCACAAAATATTAAGATGGATCGGTCTAAAATGGTTTTTAGATTGGTGAGATAAGCATGCATTGAAAGTCCTTAGATAATTATCAAAAACAGCCCGCTCTATTGACGTTGTGGGGCAACGTAGACCAATAGAGCGAGCATGATAAATACAGCCTTTTGCCCGATGTCTTTGAAGTTAACCTACAAGGAAGTGGGCACAGGTATCGGTGTTATTTATTAATTAATTGCTTGGATTTTTTCAATGTAGTAATTAAGGTTTGGATCTTTCTTCGCTTCATCCAACATAGGTTTCACTTTTTCTTTGAACTTGTCTTTATCAACTTCAACAAAAGTTACGCCCATTTTCTTCGCCTTTTCTACGTTGGCATTTTCTGTTTGATCCCAGATTTTAATTTCTTCATCAAGAGATTCTGCCGCTGCTTCTTTTACAATCTTACGTTCAGCGTCAGTTAGGTTGCCCCAAGTGCTTTCTGAAATAATAATTAAATCAGGGCTCATGGTGTGTTGATCCATTGAATAGAATTTAGCCACTTCGCTATGACGCATTTCAACTAAGCTAGAAACGTTGTTTTCAGCCGCATCGATTACGCCTTGTTGTAGGCCTGTGTACACTTCAGTGAATGGTAATGGTGTTGCTTTTGCACCCAGCAGGCTGATCATTTGCATCATCGTTGGTGATTCTGGAACACGAATTTTTAGTCCAGCTAGATCATCTGGTGTTTTAATTGGTTTTTTAGCATAAAAGCTTCTTGAACCTGAATCATAAAACGTTAGACCTACGAATCCTTTGCCTTTACTTGAGTTTAATAACTCTTCTGCAGCGTCACTTTTCATGAATGCGCGCATGTGTTCTGGGTTATTAAATAAGAATGGGATAGAAATAACTTTAAATGTTGGTTCAAACGATTCTGCTAATGAACCATTAATTTTAGCCATGTCGATGGCACCTGTAACCACTTGCTCTGCTTGGTCACGTTCTGAGCCTAATTGCGCATTCGGGAAAATTTTAACGGTCAATTCGCCATTTGATTTTTCTTTTACTTTATCCGCGAATATCACCATGCCTTTATGAGCAGCATTATCAAGTGACATAGCATGACCGAGTGTTAATTGTTTGGCAGATACATTTAAGCTTGTAAAAAGGGATGCAACAATAAGAGGTAAGACGAGCTTTTTCATTTGATGTCCTTATTATGATTAAGTTCACCATTCAGTCTATTTATGTATTCTTGTAATACAATAAATTCATACTCGAAACATGATCAATCTCTTACAATCATTGATATTTGTGATGTTGAATAGGTTTTTATTTTTACGATTTAAGTTAATATTTATTTATAACAATGGCTTAGGTCTGTTTTTGTTCGATGTGCAGCCATGAGTAATGCAACCTAAATCACAAAATTGATATTGAAAGAGAATAACCATGGCAGAAGTTTAGGAAAATATATTTTAGATCACATTAAGTAATACAATAGTACGTTATTGTTTCCTACATATTGATGGGAAGGAATGAATCAACATGAAGAAAATATATCTCGGCTTAGTGATAGCCGGTTTATTAACTGGCTGCTCAAATACTTCTGAAAGTACGGATGTTGCATCTGTGTCTGCTCCAGTAGCCGCTACTGCAAATAATGCATCGTTGTCTCCACAACTTGATGTAACTAAAGCACCAACAGAGAATTTTGACCTGTCTAAGTGGAAAATCAATTTACCTTACCCTGATGATAAGCCGGGTCGTGAAGGTAAAACGATGGAATTATCAAAAGAGCAGCTAAATAACCAAGTGCCTGCTTTTTCAAACCCAGATTGGTTCTTTACTGATCCTAAAACGGGAGCAATGGTTTTCCGCGTTCCTAACCAAGCAGTCACCACACCAAACAGTAAAAATGCGCGTACAGAATTGCGTGCCATGCTAGCGGATGGCTATGACTCACCAGATAACAACTTTGTTGTGGCTGCGCATGATAATGCCAGTGATTATGGTGCGATTGGTGGGCATTTGTCGGCAACCTTATCTGTTGATTGGGTGAGTACCAGTGGTAATGATAAAAAATCAGGTGCTCATGCGGTTGTGATTGGTCAAATTCATGGCTCTAATAATGAACCGTTAAAGATTGTTTATCGTAAATTACCTAACCATGAATATGGTTCGCTTTCATGGAATTATGAAACAAATCCAACCAATAAATCGGATCGAACTGATATTAAACACAACGTGTTTGGTCAGAATAAATTATCAAAATCTGATGATGCACCACAAGATGGTGTTCGTTTAGGTGAAGTGTTCTCTTATGATGTCAATGTTGAAGGTAACGTGATGCATTTGACCTTTAAGAAGAACATTGGTGAGCCAAATGAGGTTGTCAAAAATTTTGATATTGATTTAAGTAAGCCATACCCGGGTCAGAGCAAAGATACTAGCTATGCTCAAGACTGGATGTATTTTAAAGCGGGCGCTTACAACCAATGTAATACTGGATCATCACAATGTTCAAACAATGGCGTTGATGCAGGTGATTACACCCAAGTGAGTTTTTATAAACTGACTTTGAACCAATAGGTTCAACTCCACTAACTTGATTTGCTTTTTATTTTTGTAGGTTAATTTTTTGCCCCATGCCCTGGGGCTTTTTTTTGCCTGAAAATCCATGAATCTGACTCAAGTAAGTCAGCCTAGTTATTCTATGTTCATTATTGTTGAAGGATAAGGATAAGGATAAGGATAAGGATAAAAGGGTGGCTAAGCTTATATGAAACTCTATGTTTTGATAGGGTTGTGAAGTTGAAGAAGACTTTTTATATAAAAAAAGGCCCCGGCTGAGGGTCTAGCCGAGGCAAATATCGTTCAGGGGTGAGCGATATAAATCAATTAACTTTTGCTACTGCGTCTTTCACTAATGCGCCTAGTTCATCCCATTGCTCATTATCAATAAGCGTTGTAGGAACCATCCATGTACCACCACAAGCCAGCACCGCTGGGATAGATAAGTAATCGTCGATATTAGAAAGGCTGACACCGCCTGTTGGCATAAATTTAACTGGGTAAACTGCGGTTAATGCTTTAAGCATACCCACGCCGCCAGAAGGCTCAGCTGGGAAGAATTTAACCGTTTTCAAACCTAATTCCATTGCTTGCTCAACAAGGCTAGGGTTGTTAACACCCGGTACAATTGGCATGTTCTTTTGTTGGCAGTATTTCACTGTTGTTGGGTTTAAGCCCGGGCTAACAATGAAATCAACACCGGCATCAATCGCTTGATCAACTTGGGCTGGCGTTAAAATCGTACCGGCACCAATCAGCATGTCTGGGTAAGCAGCGCGCATTGCTTTGATTGCGCCAACGGCTGCTTCGGTACGGAACGTAATTTCAGCACATGGCATGCCGTTTTCCATTAATGCTTTTGCAAGTGGAAGAGCGTGCTCTACTTTGTTCAGTGCAATAACAGGAATGACTTTTAAATCAGCGAGTTGTTGGTCTAATGTTGACATGGTTTTTCCTCAATTTTAAAGCGGTAATTCTCTATTCCTTCAACTTGACGCGACAACACCAAATGAGAGGAATAGAGAGTCTATTTTTAAAGGCCAATATCTGGCATGGCATCTTGTGGAATGATCGCGCCTTGATGCTGAATCACGGTACCCGCCACTTTATGCCCTGATAGCGCCGATTCTTTGGCAGAAAAACCGCCTAAACGTTTGGCTAGGTAACCTGCGCTGAATGAATCACCAGCCGCGGTGGTGTCCACCACATTGTCGACGGGTTTGGTCGCCACATATTGAATGCTGTCATGTTCGATGATCACACAGTCTTTACTGCCACGCTTTATGGCAATTTCAGCTACGCCAGCACCTTGAGTACGAGCAATGCATTGTTCAATATTGTCATCGCCATATAATTCTTGCTCATCATCAAAGGTGAGAAGAGCGATGTCCGTAAAAGACAATACTTTCAAGTAGGTTTGCTGGGCTTCTTCAATAGATTCCCATAGTTTAGGGCGGTAGTTATTATCAAAAATAACCTTGCCACCGTTGGCTTTTACTTCAGCTAATAAACCAAATAATTGCTCGCGACCATGCTCGGTTAAAATTGCCAGTGTGATACCCGTTAGGTAAATCGCATCATATTGAGTCAGTTCTGCAATCAGCGCTGGGCTATTGGCTTGGTCGAACACATATTTTGCTGCAGCATCATTACGCCAGTAGTAGAAACTACGTTCACCCGTTGGATCGGTTTCAATGTAATACATACCTGGCTGTTTATTTTCTAAACGCAGGATACGGCTAGTATCAATGCCTTCATTTGACCAAGTATCGATCATATTTTGGCTGAAACCTTCTTGGCCTAATGCGGTGATATAACTGGTATTAATGTTTTTGTTTAGGCGAGCAAGGTACAACGCGGTATTTAACGTGTCGCCACCAAAACGTTGTGTGAGAAAATCGCCTGATTGTTGAAGCTCAATCATGCATTCGCCAATCACCGCAATATTGAATGTTGTCATTTGTTCACCTAATCAATCTATTATTTCAAAAAGTCTTCACGAGCTGGAGAGAACATGTCTAATAAAATACTGCCTTCTTCTAAAGCAACGGCACCATGCTCTGTGTGTTTACGTGCGATATAAGCATCACCGGCTTTAAGAACGCATTTTTTGCCATCAATTTCAGCTTCGAAACTACCGCTGACAACATAGCCGATTTGATCGTGGATTTCATGAGTATGAGGAGCACCAATCGCACCTTTATCAAAGCGAAGGTGAACCGCCATAAGATCATCAGTATAGCCAACAATCTTACGCTTAATGCCACCGCCGACTTCTTCCCATTCGTTCTCATCAATTCTAAAAAATGTCATCTTAAATCCTTTATCTTGTATTCATTGGAGTTATCAATGTATCTATCTTAACGCAAAGTTAATATTGTCATACAATAAGCCCAGATATTCGTGATGTAAATCATAAAAAAAATATTTCGCTATTTGGCTTGATTTAACTCAAGTTAAGCAGAGAACCATTGTGTTTTAAGTGATTTGGCGGCGTTTTTTGTGTGATTAAGCTCTTTGTTTTTTGATTTTTGGGATGCAAATATAGCCTTATTGTATTACTTTATGGTCAATTCGAATCAATATTGTCGCTTTGAGGTTAAATGATGAGTAATAAAATACCCGCGGTACTGCTGAATGAAGCTGAGATATTAGAACTACAAAAAGAAGTTGGCCGCACCAGTTTAATGGGCAAAACCATTGCTCAAATGAAAGCAGATGTGGATGCATTCATGGCCTTAGGCTATGACGTTCCGGGTCATGGTGAAGCGGGTGGTTATGAGCATAACCGTCATAAGCAAAACTACAACTACATGAACATTGCAGGTCGTTTATTCTTAGTGACGAAAGAAGTTAAATACGCCAAATTTGTTGCGGAATTACTCGCTTTATACGCCGATAAGTATCTTCAATTTGATTTCCACGTTCAGAAAAACACCAACCCAACAGGTCGTTTATTTCATCAAATCTTAAATGAACACATGTGGTTGATGTATGCCAGCCTTGCGTATTCTTGTGTGGCGAATTTCATGTCTGAAACCGAACGTCAGCATGTACAGAAAAATCTTTTCATTCCAATGCTTGAAATGTTTACCGAAAAATATGGTCATGACTTTGATCGTATACATAACCACGGAATGTGGGCGGTTGCAGCCGTGGGCATTTGTGGTTTAGCGATTGGTAAGCGTGAATATTTAGAGATGTCGGTGTTTGGTTTAGAAAACTATGCTGCAGGCAAAAAAGAAATGGGAGTGGGTGGTTTCTTAGCACAAATTTCTCAACTGTTTTCACCTTCTGGTTATTACATGGAAGGGCCGTATTACCACCGCTTTGCGATTCGTCCATTATGTGTGTTTGCTGAAGTGCTTCATCGCCACATGCCGGAATTAGACATCTTTAACTTTAAAGACAAAGTGATTGGTAATACGGTTCAAGCCTTATTGTCTACCGCTTATCCTAATGGTGAATTCCCGGCATTGAACGATGCGTCTCATTCTATGGGGATAACGGATATGGGCGTACAAGTGGCAGTGAGCCAGTACGCTAAGCATTATGGTTTAGATGATAACTTACTTGGCATGGCGAAGATCCAAGGTCAAGTATGGATGCATCCTTGTGGTTTGGAGCTTTCTCGTGCATTTGAAAAAGCGCAAACCGAGCGTGAAGAGCCAATCGGTTTGCCTTTCTGGCCAAGTGTTGAGCTAAATGAAGGCCCGAATGGTAACCAAGGCGCTCAAGGCTTCATTCGTATGCAAGATGAAACCAAAGACGTATTCCAACTGGTGATGAACTACGGTCAACACGGTATGGGGCATGGTCATTTTGATACGTTAGGCATTAGCTATTTTAACCGTGGTCAAGAAGTGTTGCGTGAATACGGTTTCTGCCGCTGGGTGAACGTAGAGCCTAAATTTGGTGGCCGTTACTTAGATGAAAACAAATCTTACGCTCGTCAAACCATTGCCCATAATGCGGTAACGATTGATGAGCAATGCCAAAACAACTTTGACGCCGATCGCGCCGATACGGTGCATGGTTTACCGCATTTCTTCAAGGTTGATGATGCCAAAGTCAACGGCATGAGCGCGTTTGCTAATGATCATTATCAAGGTTTTGATATGCAGCGCAGTGCGTTCATTTTGAAATTAGATGACTTAGAAGCACCGTTGTTGCTGGATCTGTACCGCTTAACTGCTGAAGATGACAGTGATCATCAGTTTGACTATTCACACCAATATGACGGTCAGTTGATCCGTACCAACTTTGAATATCAAGCCAATAAAGAGCTGGATACCCTAGGGGATAATTTTGGTTATCAACACCTGTGGAATGTCGCCAGCGGTAAAGCGAGCGATACCGCTTTAGTAAGCTGGTTACAAAATAACACTTACTACACTTGGTTGGGCACAAGCTCGAATGAATTAAGCGCGACGAATACTGGCGAAGTAATTTTCACTCGTACTGGTGCAAACGATCCTAGCTTTAACTTACGCAGTGAGCCTGCGTTTATCTTACGTTCAAAAGGTAATTCAACTCTGTTTGCTTCTGTGCTTGAAACGCATGGTTATTTCAATGAAGAGTTTGAACAGTCGGTGAATGCCCGTGGGCAAGTACAAGATGTACGTGTGATTGCGCATACCGATATGGGATCGGTGGTTGAGATCGAAACAGTGAATTCACTGGTGACTTTCATGGTCAGCAACCAATTTGCGGCAACCGATAGCACACCACATCAAATCAGTGTGAACGATAAAACGTACAGCTGGACAGGCTTTTACTCACTAGAAGTACAGTCTAAATAACGGCTGGCAGGAGAGAAGATAATGAGTTACCAACCACTATTACTAAATTTTGATGAAGCAGCTGAGCTGGCAAAAGAATTAGGCAAAGAAAGCCTAATGGGTCTTGCATTAGCGCGTGATATTAAACAAACCGATGCTTATATGGCGACGGTCGGCATTGAAGTACCCGGTCACGGTGAAGGCGGTGGTTACGAGCATAACCGCCATAAGCAAAACTACATCCACATGGATCTTGCTGGTCGTTTATTTTTGATCACCGGTGAGCAAAAATACCGTGATTACATTGTGGATATGCTCACTGCGTATGCCACGGTGTACCCAACCCTTGAAAGTAATGTGAGCCGTGATACTAACCCTCCGGGTAAGCTCTTTCACCAAACATTGAATGAAAATATGTGGATGCTATACGCTTCTTGTGCTTATAGCTGCATTTATCACACGCTTGAAGAATCGCAAAAGCGTCACATTGAAGATGATCTGTTTAAGCAGATGATCCACATGTTTGTGGTGACATACGGCCACGATTTCGACATCGTGCATAACCATGGCTTATGGGCCGTTGCCGCTGTTGGTATTTGTGGTTACGCGATTAATGATCAAGAGTCAGTCGATAAAGCACTGTATGGTTTAAAACTGGATAAAGTGAGCGGCGGTTTCTTAGCGCAACTTGACCAATTGTTTTCGCCAGATGGCTACTACATGGAAGGCCCGTACTACCATCGTTTCTCATTGCGTCCAATTTACCTGTTTGCAGAATCAATTGAACGTCGTCAGCCTGAATTGAAAATCTATGAGTTTAACGACTCAGTGATCAAAACCACCTCATACGCCGTATTTAAAACCGCCTTCCCTGATGGCACTTTGCCTGCATTGAATGACTCATCGAAAACGATCAGCATCAATGATGAAGGCGTGATCATGGCAACGTCGGTGTGTTACCACCGTTATGAGCAAACGCAAACCTTGCTTGGTATGGCGAATCACCAACAAAATGTGTGGGTACACAGCGCAGGCTTAACGCTTTCAAATGCAGTTGAAGCGGCAGATGAAATCAAGCCATTTAGCTGGGGCAGCTTATTTATTACCGATGGCCCTAAAGGCGAAAAAGGTGGCGTGAGTATTTTACGTCACCGTGATAGCAAAGATGACGACACCATGGCGCTGATTTGGTTTGGCCAACATGGTAGTGATCATCAATATCACTCCGCGCTGGATCATGGGCATTACGATGGCTTGCATCTAAGTGTGTTTAATCGTGGACACGAAGTTCTGCACGATTACGGCTTTGGTCGCTGGGTCAACGTCGAGCCTAAATTTGGCGGCCGTTATATTCCAGAAAACAAATCGTACTGTAAACAAACGGTGGCTCACAACACAGTAGTGGTCGATCAAAAAACGCAGAACAATTTTAATACTGCCTTAGCAGAATCTAAATTTGGTCAGAAGCACTTCTTTGTGGCGGGGGATGATTCATTCCAAGCAATGAGTGGCACAATTTCTAACTACTACGATGGCATTGATATGCAGCGCAGTGTGCTATTAGCCGAACTCGAAGAATTTGAAAAACCGTTAGTGATTGATGTGTACCGTATTGTTGCCGACAGCGATCACCAATACGACTTACCGTATCACTATAAAGGTCAAATCATTCGTACCGACTTTGATTACCAAGTAGCAAGTAAGTTAAAACCATTAGGTGAAGACAATGGTTATCAACACCTGTGGAACCTAGGTTCTGGCAAGGTAGCAGGTAGCTCGCTGGTGACTTGGTTACACGATTCAAGCTACTACAGCTTAGTATCAAGTGCCCCAACGGCAGACTGCGAAGTGATTTTTGCTCGCACCGGTGCAAATGATCCTGATTTCAACTTACGTTCAGAGCCAACCTTCATCTTACGCCAATCAGGTAAAGATCATGTGTTTGCTTCTGTGTTAGAAACTCACGGTTACTTTAACGAATCGATTGAAGCTTCAATTGGCGCTCGTGGGTTAGTGAAAAGCGTGCAAGTGCTTGGACATAATGCAACCGGCACTGTGGTTGAAATTGCGCTGACGAATGATAAGAAATATCACTTTGGTATTTCTAACCAAGAAGAAGCACTTCAAGCGGGTGAGCATAAAGTGGAGTTCAATGGTGTGACTTACCAATGGACTGGTGCAACTGCTCAAATTTAATGATGACTCTGACACTCTAATACAGAGGACACATTAAAAAGGCCGTTTATCTACCGGAATGCTAATTGAGTATTCCGGTTTTTCCATCTGGTTTAAAAATAGAGAGAGCAAAGCGCAAATGAATAGCTTAGATATCGCCATTATTGCGGGTTATTTTGTTTTTATTATTGTGGCTGCGTTTATTTTTAAGCGATTTGCTAAGACATCTTCAGGTTTTATTCGTGGCGGTGGTGCCATGATGTGGTGGATGGCTGGCGCAACGGCCTTTATGACGCAATTTTCCGCTTGGACTTTCACTGGAGCGGCAGCAAAAGCCTATGAAGATGGGTTAGCAGTGTTGTTTTTATTCTGGGGGAATGCCATCGGCTTTTTCGTGGCTGCGCTGTATTTTGCCTCTCGTTACCGAAAACTGCGGGTGGATACTGCAATGGAAGTGATCCGCCAGCGCTTTGGTAAAACTTCCGAACAAGTGTACACCTGGCTGCAATTTCCTCTTACCACCGTTTCAGCTGCGATTTGGCTCAACGGTCTCGCTATTTTTGTCGCTGCTGTTTTTCAAGTCGATTTATATATCACCATTATTGGCGTGGGTGTTTTGGTGACGTTTATTGCCGTGAGCGGTGGCTCTTGGACCGTTTCTGCCACTAATGTGATCCAACTAATCCTTCTCATGGCGATTACCCTTACTGTGGGGGTATTTGCCTTAATTTATATTGGTGGCCCGGTTCAATTAGTCGAAAAATCGTCGATTCCATCAATCATGGGAACCGGGGTTAACTACTGGCAAATCTTCGTGGTTTGGGTGGTCATTATTATGGCGAAACAAACCATTGGCACCAACAACGCCATGTCTTGTTATCGCTTCTTAGTGACGGTTAATGAAAAAGAAGCCAAAAAAGCGGCGTGGGTAGCCGGTTTAATGTTTGTGATAGGGCCTATTATGTGGTTCATTCCGCCTTGGGTAACCGCCACCATGAATGTTGATTTACAAAGCTTTTACCCTAATCTTGGTGCCAGCGCGAATAATGCGGCTTACCTGTATTTCATTGAATATTACATGCCGAAAGGCGTATTAGGCTTGGTGCTTGCTGCGATGATTGCAGCCACCATTTCCCCGATGACCACCGCATTAAACCGTAATGCGGGCATCTTTGTGCGTAATGTGTATCAATCGGTGATTAATCCGAATGCCACCGAAGCACAACAAATGAAAATGAGTAAATTATCGACTCTCGCCAATGGCATCATTTCAATTGGCGCTGCCTTATTATTTGCATCGATTAAAGAATACAGCTTCTTCGATCTAATGATGCTGTTTGGCGCGTTGCTGCAAATGCCATTAGCGATTCCATCCTTGTTAGCCTTGGTCTTTGTTCGTACGCCAGACTGGTCGGCATGGGGCACTTTAGTGGTGGGTTTAGCCGTGTCATGCTTTATGCAGTTTGTGTTTGATATTAATTGGCTATTACCCTTATTTGGCGCAGATTCGTTTACTCACCGTGAGTCGGTGGATCTCACCGTGGTGGCAATGCTGGTGGCGCAAATTGTGATCACCGGTGGTTTCTTTGCTCTGTCATCTTTGTTCTACAAAGAACCGGTTGGCAAAAGAAAAGCAGAGTTGGATTTGTTCTATCACAACTTAAATACGCCAATTAGCGCAGGAGAAGAAGCCCTAGTGGATGGCAAACAAGGCGCGTATTTAGGCCGACTATGCCAAGTATTAGGCGCGATTATTGTGGTCATCGGCGTGGCATTTGAAACTGGTGCAGATATGGCGATATTCATTGTGATTGGTGGTTTGATTGTCGTCTCTGGCAGTTTCTTGTATCGCAGCCGTTTGGCGGCCAAACAAGTGACTGAAGAGGTAGTGATTCCGACAGGGCAGTAGTGTTTTTTAGTTTTTGGTTGGTTATTAAGATTGTCATCCCGGAAACTAGAAGCGAGTTATCCGGGATCTATCACGCCAACGTAAGTCATGTGATAATTGTGCTTTCATCTCACAGCCTTCGGCGACCAACCTTTTTTCAACAGCCAAAAAAGGTGGCAAAAAGGCCGCCTCCAACATTTTTCTGTTTCTTTGCTCCATGTGGTTATTTTTCCGAACGGCTTCAACGGCACATCCATGTGCCGAAGAAGCCTAAGCCAGCATCCATGCTGGCATTCGGAAATAACAACATTACACAAAGGAAAAATGAGTCGGAAGTAGTGGGCGCTGTAAATGACCTAGTTAGGTTTTGTTTATAAATCAGTTGATTATATATAGTTTTAGCTACCCTAAAACG
>NZ_AJYK02000036.1:0-93 GCF_000286955.2 Vibrio rumoiensis 1S-45 | reverse complement strand
TAGTGGGCGCTGTAAATGACCTAGCTAGGTTTTATTTATAAATCAGTTAATTAATATAGTTTTAGCTACCCTCAAACTCGTCATCCCGGAAAC
>NZ_AJYK02000035.1 GCF_000286955.2 Vibrio rumoiensis 1S-45 | reverse complement strand
CCACCACCAGGGCACGCAATTCTTCATTGCGATGCCGTAACTGAAAAGTTAGAACACCATCTGATATCGATTCTTAAAAGAATCCATATCGCAAATTTGGAACGACACACGAGGTTCCCGATCTTCAAGACTTAGGCGTGACCTCAACCTTGACTAGGTTTCTTGTGTATCAAATCATCGTAATACAATGATTATTAAATTTGGAGCGACACACGAGG
>NZ_AJYK02000034.1:443-63616 GCF_000286955.2 Vibrio rumoiensis 1S-45 | reverse complement strand
ACCGCTCTTCCGATCTTGGAATCGGCATTGCGTGAAAACCGCATGACGTTAGAGGCGATCAAAACAACTCAAGCCGATCGTGATTTATTCAAACATTTGATCACCGAGTCAACCAATTATGTGGCGGCAGATTACATGCGCCACACCAACGATCGCCGTGCCAAACTGGATCAAGCCTTAGCACTACGTAGCGAATTAACGCAATCGAGTTCGACACTGCGTAGCCAAGCACATTTATTGAATCAAGTTCAAACGGATTTAGAGCAATTAGTTGAGCAAGAATCTGGCTTGGAGCAAGATCACCAAGCGGCATCTGATCATTTGCAATTGGTGCAAACGGCATTACGTCAGCAAGAAAAAATAGAACGCTACCAAGAAGATTTAGAAGAGCTGAGTGAGCGTTTAGAAGAACAAATGATGGTGGTGGAAGAGGCCGCTGAACAGGTGGCCATGGCAGAAGAGCAAGCGGACGTTTCTGAACAAGAAGTCGATAGCTTGAAATCTCAATTGGCCGACTACCAACAAGCGCTCGATGTACAACAAACACGCGCACTGCAATACCAACAAGCGGTGCAAGCGTTAGAAAAAGCCAAGCAGTTAACCAACAACGATAGTTTGAATGCAGATAATGCACAAAGCGTGCTGTCGGAACTTAAACAACAAGAGTCAGACAATACCTCTACCTTGTTAGCATTAAAGCACAAGCTGGATATGTCATCCGCAGCAGCGCAGCAATTTGAGCAAGCCTTATCACTGGTGAAATCGATTGTTGGTGATGTGGAGCGCGGCGAGGCGTTAACTCATGCGAAGCAAGCGATCCAACAGGCTCAACAAGCTCAGCAATGGTTGCAAAATGAATCACAATGGCATGCGCAACATCGAGATATCGAACGTAGCTTAAATGAACAAAGTGAAGCTACGCGCTTAGTGGATGAATACCAAAAGCAATACCAAGTGCGTATTGATGAAGCGTTAGTGCTTGAACAAGAACGTGAACGCCATCAAGAATTGGTCGATACCGTGGAAGCGGAGCAAGAGACCTTACGTGATACGCGTGGTGACTTACGTCGTCATCAACAAGATGCCGATGCTCAAATTCAAGCCCTGCAAAAGCAAGCGCCGGCTTGGATTGCCGCCAATGATTCATTAGAAAAACTGCAATTGCAAACCGAGGCTGAACTTAGCGATAGTCATGCGGTGATGGCGCAAATGCAGCAAGTACTTGAGCAAGAAAAACAGCAGTCATTAGCTAAAGAGCGCCTTGCGACTCGTCGTGATGAACTCGAAGCGGATATTGAACGCCTTGCATCTCCATCGGGCTCTAATGATCCACGTTTAAAAGGGTTAGCCGATTCATTAGGTGGTGTTTTACTGTCTGAAATTTATGACGATGTTACGTTAGATGACGCGCCGTATTTCAGTGCCATGTACGGTCCTGCACGTCATGCAATCGTGGTTTCCGATCTGGAAGGCATTAAAGAAAAGCTGGTGGATTTAGATGATTGCCCAGAAGATCTTTACATCATTGAAGGTGATGTCGATGCTTTTGATGACAGTAGCTTCAATGCTGATGAACTGGATGGCGCGGTTTGTGTACACCTTAACGAGCGTCAATTACGTTATTCACGCCTGCCTGAAATTCCATTATTTGGCCGTGCTGCTCGTGAGCAACGTTTGGAATTATTACGAGCTGAGCGTGAAGAAGTTGCCGAAGAATATGCCAAAGCGGCGTTTGATTCGCAAAAACTGCAACGCTTATATCAAAGCTACAATGAGTTTGTGTCTAAACATATTCATGTGGCGTTCAATGCCGACCCAGAGCAACAATTAGTTGAAGTTCGTGATGAGCTTAATAAAGTGCTGCGTCAATTGTCGGATATCGAAGATAAAGAACAACAGCAGCGTCAGCAATTACAAGCAAGTAAACAAGCAGTTACGCGCCTAAATAAGCTTGCTAATGTTATCCACTTAATTGAAGACGATAGCTTAGCTGCTCGCTTTGAAGAGCTAGAAGAAAAACTGGCGCAACTGGCAGAACATAAACGTTTTAGTCAGCAACATGGCAAACAAGTTCAGCAACTTGAGCCAATGATTTCTGCGCTTGAAGCGGATCCAGAACAATTTGATGCACTGCAAGCCAGTTACCAACAAGCGGATCAAAACCTGCAAGTATTGAAAACGCAACTGTTTGCTTTGGCGGATCTGCATGAACGCCGTCATTATTTCGCTTACTCCGATTCGGTCTCTCTACTGGATAAAAGCAGTGAATTAAGTGAACAGTTAAAAGCAAAACTGGCACAAGCCGAACAAAGTAAATTACGTGGGCGTGAAGCTTTTAAACAAGCACAAGGACAATTGAATCAATATAACCAATTGCTGGCTTCGCTTAAATCGTCACACCAAGCTAAGCTTGAAACCGTTCAAGAGTTTAAACAGGAGCTGCAAGAGTACGGTATTACGCCGGATATGAGTGCCTTAGAGCGCGCAGAAGAGCGTAAGAATGCCCTGCATGAGCGAGTACAAATTTCTCGCCAACATAAGAGCGAATTTGAACGCACGTTAACCGCCACCGAGCTTGAAATGAAAGCGCTCAGCAAGCGTGTGAAGAAAGTGGAAAAAGATTACCAAGACTTACGTAAGTTTGTTGTCAATGCAAAAGCAGCTTGGTGTTCAGTATTGCGTCTCGCTCGTTTAAATGATGTTGAACGTCGTTTGCATCGTCGTGAGTTGGCGTACCTTTCAGATAACGAATTACGCTCTATGTCGGATAAATCGTTAGGGGCATTGCGCTTAGCGGTCGCCAATAATGAAGCCTTGCGTGATGCATTGCGTACTTCGGAAGATAATGCTCGCCCAGAAGGCAAAGTATTGTTCTACATTGCGGTCTACCAGCATTTACGTGAGCGTATCCGCCAAGACATCATTCATACCAACGATCCGGTTGAAGCGATTGAAGAGATGGAAGTGGAACTCGCTCGTTTAACCGAAGAGTTAACACTACGTGAAAATCGCTTAGCGATCAGTTCTGGTTCAGTGGCAAGCATCATCAAGAAAACCATACAACGTGAACAAAACCGTATCCGCATGCTGAACCAAGGCTTATCGAACATTGCCTTTGGTCAAGTGCGAGGAGTACGTTTAAATGTTGGTATTCGTGAAAGTCATGAAACGTTACTGCTTGGACTAGCCGAGCAACAAGATCAACATCAAGACTTGTTTGATAACCCACGCTTAACCTTCTCTGAAGCGATGGCGAAGTTATTCCAACGTGTCAATCCACATATCGACATGGGTCAACGTTCACCACAAATCTTGGGTGAAGAGTTGCTAGATTACCGTAACTACTTAGAATTAAGTATTGAAGTCAATCGTGGCTCAGAAGGGTGGCTACAAGCTGAATCGGGTGCGTTATCAACCGGTGAAGCGATTGGTACTGGTCAGTCTATCTTGTTGATGGTTATTCAAAGCTGGGAAGAAGAATCTCGCCGCTTGCGTAGTAAAGATATAGTGCCGTGTCGCTTGCTCTTCTTGGATGAAGCCGCACGTTTAGATACCAAATCCATCAACACCTTATTTGAGCTGTGTGATCGTTTGGATATGCAGTTATTGATTGCGGCCCCTGAAAACATCAGCCCCGAAAAAGGCACCACGTATAAACTGGTACGTAAAGTGTTCAAAGATCATGAGCACGTACATGTGGTTGGCTTACGTGGTTTTGGTAATTCGCCAAAAGCTCAAGCCGATGAAAACGAAGTATTAGAAGCTGTGGAATAATGGTTTCCTTACAATGACGGATAAGCGCCTCAGATTTTGAAATATCTGGGGCGTTTTTGTATTTAACCTATTTGACATGAAAATTAACTTGTCTTTGTAATGGAAGGTGTGATTAATATAGCGTATTAAGCATCCAGTAATATAGGTGATGCGAATGTATAAGTACTTGTTAATTTTGTCTATGCTGCCATTTTGGGCGGCAGCTAGTGATGAACCAATAAACTGCGAACAGGCTTATACAACCATGGATATGAATACATGTTCAGCCATGGAACTAAAGGCTGCACAAACGGAAATGTCACGTTATCTAGAAGCGAGTTTAAATCAACAAGCGGATGATCCAGAAGTGGTGGAATCAATTAAGACAGCACAAAAAGACTGGCATAATTATTACACCTCACATTGTCACTCTGTTTACGAAAAATGGCGTGAAGGAACCATTAGAGGGGTCATGTTTACTTCTTGTAAAACAGAACTCACAAAGCAACGGACTCATGAATTGTGGAAAAATTTTCTGACCTTTATGGATGATTCAGAACCAGTATTGCCAGAACCCGAAGTGAACCAATAAAAAGTTTAAAATATTGGTTTAATAAAACAAATAAGCCCTTGATTACGAGATAACCAAGGGCGAAGTTTAAAGTGTTATTGTTACTTTGATATTATTTCACAGGTGTTGCTGCAGGCATTGGGTAGGCTTTACCGGCTTGAATCGCTTCACTTGCTCCGTATAAACGCATCATTAAATAAAATGGTTTCTTCGGAATAGGCAGAATATTTGGATCATCTTCCTTGCCTTTAACATCGGATGTTAACGTAATGTGGTAGTAACCATCTTTATCCGGTGTTAACGTTCGGTCTCCACGGCTATGGCGATTCAATTCGTTATGAGCCATAAGACGATTATCGTTCGCATAAACGGTAATCGACCAGAATTCACTGACGTCAGGCGCTTTGAACTTCATGGTGTATTCTTTGCCATTTGCACCACTTAATACTTCACCATCGGAACCTTTTTGGCCTTGACGATACATGGCTTCAACCGCGGGTAAACCCCATTGTCCAAGGTATGTACCTACATCAAATGGCGTACGATCAGCGTTTTGTAGATCCGCGCGAGTGCCTAAAGCAACACGAGAATCGGTTAAAGTAGGCGCGAGCGCTTTAATTTCTTTAAGGCCAAGCTCTTCTCCGACTTTTGCAGCTCGTAGTTGCTCTTTAGTAAAGTCAGTTTTACAAGCTTCTAACCCTGTTGATTTATATTTACTCAGCCAATTGGCATCTGCTTGCACCATGCTGCCTTGGCACAATAAAAAGTTTGCTTTAGTTAGCCATGTGACTTTTTCCGCATTTGGGTAATCACGTTTCACTGGTGGTGGTGGCGCAATACCAAGGTATGCCGATAGCGTTCGGATATTCCACAAATCCATGTAATTACGGGCGATTTGTTCATCATTGCTTTTATCGACAGCCATGATACGACCCATCACCTTGATGATGTCGGAATCGACGCGAATGACTTCATCCACACTATCGGGGACGTCACCTTTCCAACTTTTAGAGGCGAACATGAATTGGCCGCCTTTTTCGCCACGATTACGAGATCCAATCATGGCATCGGTATAGTGGCCCATATCCATTGTTTGCAAAATCCAGTAACGGCCTTTATCCATATCTGGAACGCTAACAATCACCGGTTCAGCGGCAACGTCTAACCATCCCATTAAATGAAGTGTGTCATTATTGATGGTTGGATGGGCGGTATAAGTATCATCGGCTAACTTACGAATGTTTTGAAAACGATTAAGAGGGTAGTTACTCTTGAGAGTCGTTTCATAAAAAAAATCGTACGCTTTATCCATCGAATAAGCATATAAAAAGGCATCTTTAGCGACGTTATCTGGTATCTTTTCAGCAAATGCAGAAGGGGCGCATGCAACGAGCAATGCACTTAACATAAACTTTTTCATAATGATCCTTATTGAGAGATATCCAACACTATTAATATAAGTGTTAATAGTGTGAGGTGTAGTAGCAAGGCTGATTAACATGCGATGGATCATCAAATTTAGATAAAAAAGGGGAATAAATGAGATCAGCATTACGCGATAAGATCATCAAAGTTTGTCAAAAGAAAATAGAGCAGAAAGGGGAGAATGTTGGAGTGTCTTTTTACGCTTTTTTTGCTAATAAGAATGATGAACCTGAATTATTGATGGAAGCCGCAACATGGTGGATTCAAACACACCAACTTGATCATTTCGAAAAAGCCCAAAAAATAATGGAAATGATTAAAGCAGAATAGTAGTTGGATTTTGGGCAATAAAAAAGGTCAAACACAGCAATGTATTTGACCTTTAAGCGAGCTTGTTGTTAGCGATATAGGCTTATAAAACCGTGATCACATCTTTTTTTGCTAAGCGTGCTTTCGGCTTACCAAAGTTATAATCTTCAGTTTCAAGTGGGTAACCCATCGCTAAAGCGAAATCACACACATAACCATCGAGTTCGTGGCCGAACATTTCGGTGATCATTTCAGCGTCAACACCTTCCATACAAGTTGAACCTACCCCCATGCGAGCAAGGGTATGCAGTGTATTGCCTAATGCAATGTATGTTTGTGCTTTTGTCCAATTACCATTAAAGCCTGTTTCATCGGTGTTGGATTCGGCAAAACCAAACGCACCATTTAGCATGCTATCGTAGTTTTCCGCAGGTAAATGACCAGAGGCGACTTCGGCATCCACCACTTTACGGTAATCATCTTTAGAAAATTTAGGATGGTTAGCGAAAAGAATAATATGAGATGCTTCTTTTGCGTGTGGTTGATTGAACTGGTACATGTTGGCAAACGTGCGATGGAAACGCTCTTTAGCTTCATCGCTTTCAATCACAATGAATTTCCAAGGTTGAGAGTTAATTGAAGACGCTGATAAACGAAGGGCCTCTAAGATCACTTCCATGTCTTGCGCAGAAATTCGTTTGTTTGAGTCGTATTTTTTAACCGTGTAACGGTGATTAAGATCGCTGATAATTTGATGAGTCATGTTTTCTCCAACACAGAATATTGTATGAGGTGAAGTGCTTGCACAAGTAATTGTGATTTGGCACTAAACGAATAGGGCAATTCTAGAGAAAAGATTATCTTGAATAAAGCGCTTTATGTTTGAATTACTTTCTCATATTTTTTGACAATGAGTTGGCGACCTTCAATTTTAATTCGCTTAATTAAAGTAAGTCTTGTAACTGTGTGTTGACGGTTTAATGGATCATATTAGTTTTGTTTGCGAACTAATTAGTGACGCTAGTTTCATGAGGAAAAATAGGGGTGTTGTGAGGGGTTAATGTGAAAATCCCCACATTAAAAGTGGGGATAGTCTGACAAGGTGGGTGAGTTGTTATGCTTTAGAGCATAAAACGCTAAGCAGTTTTAAAGCGTGTTCAGAGACTTCAATTCCTTCGCTAGTTAAGTAGCCACCATCTGGCAGAGTGCATAAATTTTTATCGAAAAGGCTTTTTGCAGCGTGTTGTAACTCTGGAGCTGCGTCATTGTGAACTTTGATACCAGTCTGCATGCTTGTTGGGTCAAATTGTAATAGTAGGTTGAGCTCTGCAACATGTTCAGCTGTAAATTTCATAATCGTTCCTTACGTTTTATCTTATTCATACATTAGTTCTGTACACCGACTTTTAGCAAGTAGAATTGATTGAATTGCTTAGATAATTAACGGTTACTTGATCTAGGTTCGTATATTGAAACAGATTTGAATAATTGTTGAACTTCAAGCTATGTGGATGCTGAACTGAGTAAATGCAGTAAATATTTTTGATGTGACCGATGACAAATTTTTTAAATAAGGTAAAGTAGCGAGCAAATTTATCCCTAGTTGTAATGCCGTTATTTTCCCCATTTTTTGGTGAATGATTAAAGATGGCGAAATGTCGTAAAATAGGAAAGCACATGATTCAAGTAGTTGGTCACAAAAACCCAGACAGTGATAGCATTTGTAGCGCCTTGGTTGCCACAGAACTTCTTAAGGCTCGTGGTCTTGAAGCCAAGCCAGTTCGTCAAGGTGAGTTAAACCGTGAAACTCGTTATATTCTTGAGCAAGCGGGTGTAGAGCAACCAGAAATGTGTACTGGCGTTGCAGGCGAGAAAGTTTGGTTGGTGGATTACACGGACTTGTCTCAAGCACCGGATGATATTGCTGAAGCCGAGATCCTTGGTATCGTTGATCACCACCGTTTAGGTGATGTGATGACGGTTAACCCTCTGGAAGCGTGGATTTGGCCAGTAGGTTGTACTTGCACCATTTTATTTAACCTATTCAAAATGGAAGAAACGGAAATCACTAAGCCTCTAGCAGTGCTGATGATGTCTGCTATTCTTTCCGATACCGTCGGTTTTGCTTCTCCAACTTGTACACCAAAAGATGAAGCAGCAGTAAAAGAGCTTGCTCAAATTGCACAAATCGAAAACTTAGATGAATTCATTAAAAACCTTCTTATCGCAAAAACTGATATTGAAGGCCTCACGGCTGCTCAGTTAGTCGAGAAAGATTTAAAAGCATACCCATTCAATGGTCGTGATGTTGTGGTTGGCCAAGTAGAATTAGCCACAATGGAACAAGTGGATGGCATGTTTGATGATTTGAATGCTGATCTTGAGCGTCGCTGTCAAGAAGACGGCCTAGCGTTTGCAGCATTAATGCTAACTGATATCACCACGAGTACCACTGAACTTTTGTTCAAAGGTGAATGGTCAGCTAAGCTTGAAAAGCATATGAAAGATGGTGCTTTAATCATGGAAAATACCTTAAGTCGTAAGAAGCAAGGTTGGCCGTGGTTGCAAGGTGAGCTAGTTTAATTTTACTCTTGGTAATTGACGCTGCAGCTTTATTGACTGCGTTCAATGACACCAATGACTTCGAGTAACATTTTTGATTACAAATCAAAAGGCGGGTGAATCACTCGCCTTTTTTGTTTTATAAAGGAGAACGCTAATGACTCATACTTTGGATACCGCAACGATTGACGCAATTAACGCCTATGATAGCGAAAAGCGTTTTCAATACTGCATTAAAGAAGTCGTTACCAATCGTGAGATCTGGATCTTAAAAGATGAAGATGGTTGTGTGATGCTTAACACCGAAGAAGAAGATTGTGTACCCGTATGGCCAAACAAAGAGTTTGCACAGGCGTGGGCAAATGGTGAGTGGGAAGAATGCCAACCAGAAGCGATTTCCTTAAATAAATGGCATAGCCGCTGGACTCACGGATTAGAAGATGATGATTTGTCTATTGTGGTCTTTCCAAATGCTGATCAAGAAGGCGTGATTGTCTTCCCTGATGAGTTTGATTTTGAGTTAAAGAAACAGGCTCAGAAGCGTTAAGAGTGACTATTTAGTAACACTAAAATTGATGACAGTCTTTGAGTTTAAAAGCGCATTTAATAGCAAATGCGCTTTTTTATTTGGTGTTATACCAATAATTACTTTATATGACTTGGTTTGCTGTGGAAATGGTTCTCTATGAGTCTTTGGCTGATAGGGTGCTGGGGATTGGCAATCAAAGATAAGGTTTCGCCTGATTCCACGACTTCACCTTCGTGCATCACGATGAGCTTATCAGTAATGTGTTTTACCACGCCAATATGTTGTGACACATAAACAAAAGAGACGCCCATTTCTTCTTGTAACTCTAAGAACAAGTTTATGATCTGTGAGCGCATGGCCATATCAAGCCCATTTAAGGCTTCGTCAGCCACAATAACAGAAGGTTGTAATACCAAGGCTCTTGCCAAACAAACGCGCTGTTTTTGACCTGTCGCGAGCATCTGAGGATAGAAGTGAGCATGTTCTGGCAATAAACCTACCCGAACTAAGGTTTCCTTTACTCGTAATGAACGAGCTTCTGGTGGCATTTGAGTATTACGTTTTAATGGCTCTTCTAATATTTTTCCAACTTGAATACGAGGATTTAAGGACGTATTCGGATCTTGAAATATCATGCGTATAAATTTGCAACGGGTAGAATAATCTTTATGAAAAAGCTGTTCACCGTTAACAAATATCTTTCCATGACTAGGCTCAACCACTCCAGCCAACATTTTTGCTAATGTGGATTTACCAGAACCATTTTGACCAATAATACCAAGGGTTTGGCCCGCATCTAATGTGAATGAGATCGGCATTACCGCTTGTTGGATACGCTTCTTGAAAAGGCCCGAACGAGTGACAAAGCTTTTGGACAAACCAATCACTTCTAATAGTGCACTCATACGTGTTTCTCCATTTTCTTCTGTTTTTCTAATGTTGTGCGTTTTTCCATGTTAAGCGGAAAGTGGCAACTGAACTTATGATTTTTAATCCGTTTTCTTACTGGTACATGCACACATTTTGTTTGTGCGTATGGACAGCGAGGGCCTAAACGGCAACCTATTGGTAAATGCTGTAACGGTGGAATGGAACCTGGCAAAGACGGTAAGCGGCTTTTATGCGGGATCCATTCGTTAAAATCAGGCATAGCATGCAACAAAGCGACAGTGTAAGGGTGCTTTGGCTCATTTAAAATTTGCTTGGTATTTGCCGATTCTACCGACTGACCACAATACATAACCGTAATACGAGTTGCCCATTGGGTAATGGTGGTTAAATCATGCCCGATTAACATAATAGTGGTGTTGTTCACCTGATTCATACGACTCAATAGACGTAGGATCTGAGATTGCGTGATTGGGTCTAAATCATTAGTGGGTTCATCAGCAATCAATATTTTTGGTTTAGAGGCAATCGCCATGGCAATCATGATCTTCTGGCATTGACCATCAGTCAGCTCATAAGGGTAACTGCTCATGACTTGGCGGTGATCTTTAATACCCACTTTGTGTAATAGTGCTTTGGCGAGTTTGTGACGCCAATGCCAACGCTGCCACCATTTACCCTCAAAAGATGTAGATGGGATAGATTCACGTAATTGATGCCCAATTTGCTCGGAAGGATCTAAACAACTTGAAGGCTCTTGGAATATGACGGCGATATCACGTGCGATCACTCGCCGTCTTTCTTTTGCTGTCAGTTGGAGTAAATCAATACTCCCTAAGCGCATTCGGTCTGCTGAGACTTTCCAGGTATCTTTAGTGAGGCCAACAATCGCCTTGGCAACTAAGCTTTTACCTGAGCCAGATTCACCTACTAAACCACGAATTTCACCTTCATTTAGCGTGATGCTCATGCGATCTACCGCTTTCACGATTCCGTGTGGTGTTTCAATTTCAATGGTGAGGTTGCGAATATCAAGTAATGGCATTATTCAGTCCCCGAGCTTAATGCTTGACGAATACCTTCACCTACTAAGTTGATGATAATAACGGAAAACATAATAAATAAACCGGGTAGGGTGACGGTCCACGGAGCAAGATAAATTAAGTCGACAGAATCACCCAACATAGTTCCCCATTCCGGCGAAGGGGCTTGTGCTCCAAGGCCTAGAAAACCTAATGCACTGATGTCTAAAATAGCAATTGAAGCAGCCATGGTCATTTCAGCCGCTATCACCGTGGTCAGGTTGGGAAGTATGGAACTCCATAACAGATGGAAATTGTTTGCACCGTCAAGACGAGCGGCAATATTGTAATCTTTCTCAATCTCCGAATTTACCGCTAAATAGACCGAACGAATAAAACGTGGAATGAGCGCTAAGGTGATGGCTAAAAGAATATTGAGTTCACCGGAGCCTAAAAAGGCCACGAAAATGATCGCCAGTAGGAGCGATGGGATCGACATAACCGTATCGAGCAGATGGTTCAATGTGCTTGAGAGTAACCCTTTTGTCATCCCAGCAAAAATACCAATGGTACAACCAATAAAAGTTGCAATGAACATCACTATCATGCCGGAGCCAAAAGTGAGCTGAGCGCCCATAAGAAGGCGAGACAAAATATCGCGGCCAATATCATCAGTGCCTAAAAAATATTCAACGCTCCCTTCATGGCTCCATGATGGCGGCTGTAATAAATGATTGGTTTGTGCTAAAGGATCATGTGGCACAAGGAGTGAGGCTGATAGCGTAATGATCACTAAAATAACAAAGCACCATAAACCGAACATCGCTAAGCTATTGGTACGGTAGCTACGCCAGAAACGCTCAAATTGACCCGGGATGCGATCTTCTTGATAGATATTATTTGACAGCATACCACTGCTTCCTTACCAAAGGGTTAACCATTGCACCAATGAGATCAGACAAAATATTGGCGATTAATACGAATGTCGCTACTGTCATTACACCAGCTTGAATTGAAACGTAATCTTTATCTGCTAGCGCTTCAAGTAACCAGCGACCAATCCCAGGCCAGTTAAAGATTGATTCGGTAATAATGGCGTAAGTCAGCATGCTAGAAAGTTGAACGCCGACTTTAGGAATAATAGGGGGAATCGCATTTCTTAGAACATGTTGGAAAATAATCTCATAAGTGGAAAGCCCGCGAATACGAGCAGCACGAATGTAATTTTGTTGCCTTACTTCAGCTACGTTCGAGCGCATTAAGCGAATCACTTCCGTAGTAGGGGCTAAGGCTAATACTAAGCATGGCAAGACTAAGTGCATTAAAACACTTTGGATCAATTGAAGCCGCATTGGATCGTCGGTTAGAAACGCATCGATGGTTGCAAAGCCAGTGACATATTGAATATCAAATAATAAATCATGACGACCAGAAACCGGGGTGTAGCCCAAGTTTAAAGAAAAGAACATGATCATCATCAGGGCTATCCAGAAAATAGGAATCGAATACCCAACCATGGAGCTAAATGAGATCACGGTATCAAGCACTTTACCTTGTCTCATGCCTGCCACCGTACCAATAGGAATGCCTACCATGAGTGAAAACACCATAGCGAAAAAACACAGCTCTAAAGTGGCGGGGAAGACCATCTTGATTTCATCAATAACAGGATCACCATGAAGGTTGACCCCTAAGTTCATTTGGGAAAGTTGCCCTAAATAAGTGAACCAACCCTGGAAGAAATCTTGAATGGCCCATGGCGAAAGGGGGTCTAAGCGTAAAATGCTGTAGCCAATCAAGGTTAAAATTAACAAGGTAATGATGAATAAATTTATTCGGCGCAGGGTATAAACCAGCATTATTTTTCCCTTACAACATGTTCGAAACTACCCGAATTAAAGGGGTTTAAGGCAAATCCACTGAGTGAACGGTGATGAACTTGATATTGTACACCATGCGCAATCGGAATGATTGGTAATGCTTGCGTTAACATCGTTTGTGCTTGGTGGTACAGATTGGTACGGAAGCGTTGTTGTTCACCATCGCGGGCCAGTGTTAATAAAAAATCAAAATCAGGTTTACACCACATTGAAATATTCAATCCTGCTCGTTGTGCCTCACATGAAAGAAGTGGGCGCAGTAAACTGTCTGGTTCTCCGGTATTGGCTGACCAGCCTGTTAACACTAAATCGGTATTGGGTTGGCTCGTTAATTGGCGACGTTTGACATTTTCTTCTGTCACAATATTGAGTTGTATACCGATATCAGCAAAATCTGATTGAAGGAGTTCCGCTGTTTTATGTGGATTGGGGTTAAAAGATTGGGCTGCAAGAGGAACCCACAACGTTAACTGTAATCCGCGTTCATAACCAGCTTGCTTCAACAATGCTTTTGCGTAGGCGCGATCATAACGAATTTGTTCGCTATTGTCTTGATAAGCCCACGATTCTGCGGGTAATAATGAGGTTGCGACTTGACCTTTTCCGTAATAAACAGAGTCTAAGATGTTTTTTCGGTTAATGGCAAAGCTCAGTGCTTGCCTTACGCGCACATCATTCAATGCAAAATGTTGAGTATTAAGAGCGACAAACGCCACATTCATAGCTTGGCTAATGTTCGTACGAATATTTTGAGCTTTATTTAAAACCGTTAATTGGCTGGTGATTGGATCAGTCATTACATCGCATTCATTTCTCAATAGCTTAGCCAGCGTTCCTGTACCTCGGTTGGCAAAATCAAACACCACCTGCTTCATTTTGACGTCACCATTCCAATATTGAGAATGACGAGTTAAACGAATGAAGTCATAGTTTTCCGTGCTGACCATTTGAAAGGGCCCAGTACCAATTGGAAGCAGATCGATGTTCGATTTTTTATTAGCATCAGCCAACAATTGTGCATATTCAGCGGAATGAATCGCGGCAAAAACGGTGGAGATATTGGAGAGAAAAGTATTGTCAGTTTGATTCAGGATGAATGTTACATGCTGGTCATCTAACGCCACGACATCTTTAACTAATTTTGATAATCCAATACTTTGAAACCAAGGATAGTGCGCACCATTGACGTAATGATAAGGATTACTTGAATCAATAATACGTTTGAAACTGAATACCACATCTTGCGCATTAAAGGGGCGAGTGGGTTGAAACCAGCCAGTTGATTGAAACTCAACATTCTCTCTGAGAGTAAAAGTATATTCAGTATTGTTTGCATTGCTGACCCACTTCGTTGCGAGGTGGGGTTTCGGCTGAAGAGTGCTTGGATCAAGAATAAGTAAAGAATCAAATAACTGTGGGGCGATGGCTTTAATACTCTCACTGCCATCGGATAATTGAGGATTTAAAAATTTAGGGTAGTTGTCACTGCAATAAATAAAACCTTGTTGCCGTAATTGGTCATCCTTTTTTAAATTGTCACAAGCCGTTAGCCCAATAATTGCTATAGGAAGAAATAAGATCTTTTTAAGAAAAGTGGGCAACTTAAACATACGGCTTTATTTACCTTTATCATTGTTATTCGTTGTGGTTATCTTTGCCGATCATATCGTACTTACGCAACATGCCTCTAAATTGATGGTAACTCAAACCTAGTAGCTTAGCCGCATTTCTTTGATTGTATTTTGCTTCTTGTAAGCTTTGATTTAATACATTGATATCGCCTTCAGATTGCCATTGTTTGTAATCTATAGGTAAAGATAGCTCAGTTTTAGCCGGTGGTTGTATCGTTTCACTTTGTGTACAGGTGACCACGTCACTTGAGTTGAAAGGGTTAAATACAATATTTTGAATTGGGGTCGTTTGCTCACCGTGTTGGTACACTGCTCGTTCAACGACATTTTTAAGTTCACGCACATTTCCAGGCCAAGGATAATCTAATAAACTTTTCTCAGCATGAGAGCTGAAACCTGAAAAATAAGCAAATCCTAATTCCTGACACATCTGAATCGCGTAGTGTTCGGCTAGGAGTGAAATGTCTTCGATGCGTTGCCTTAATGGTGGTAAGTGGATTACATCAAACGCTAGCCTATCTAATAAATCAGCTCTGAATGTTCCTTGGGTCGCAAGTTCTGGCAAATTAGCATTGGTGGCGCAAATTAACCGGACATTCGCATGCAGTGTTTTTTGTCCGCCCACACGCTCATATTCACCATATTCAATCACTCTTAATAGCTTTTCTTGAACGGATAATGGTGCTGTCGCTAATTCATCTAAAAATAGAGAGCCATTTTCCGCGCGTTCAAATCGCCCCTTATGTTGACCTTTCGATCCTGTAAAAGCGCCAGATTCATGTCCAAATAGCTCTGAATCAATTAAGCCTTCACTTAATGTAGAGCAATTTAAGGCAACTAAAGGTTGTTGCCAGCGTTTAGACAAATAATGCAAACGTTGTGCGATCAGCTCCTTACCAGTTCCTCGTTCACCGACAATCAAGACAGGGCGCTCTATGCTAGCCAGTTGAGAGGTTTTATCTAAAGCTGCAAGAAACGCCGTCGACTGACCAATGATATTTTGCGCTTTCATAGTGTTGGACTCTATTGAGTTGGTAAGATTTACTAAAAATTAGTCATAATGGTCATTGGTTGCAAGTGATATTTTGAAGTGTTCAATCTTATTTATATTTATCAATAGGTTAAAAGTTGGCACGGTTTCTGTATTAGTTAGGGCAAGAATCGCGATATGTTGAGCTTATTTCATCTATCGCAATGTCACTTATTAAATCAATCGTTAATTGAAGAAGGGATCGACCATGGGTATTTTTTCACGTTTTGCCGATATCGTTAATTCAAACATCAGCTCTTTACTGGATAAAGCCGAAGATCCAGAAAAAATGATACGTCTTATCATTCAAGAAATGGAAGACACCTTAGTTGAAGTTCGTACACATTCAGCTAAAGCACTGGCCGACGATAAAGAACTAACACGCCGAATTCAATTTGTTGAAGAACAAGTAGAAGAATGGAAAGCGAAAGCGGCACTGGCCATTCAAAAAGAACGAGAAGATTTAGCTCGCTCTGCTTTAATTGAAAAGCAAAAAATGGAAGACAGCTTAAAAGGGTTACGCAACGAGAAAACCTTATTAACAGAGTCGATTGAAAAGTTAGCCAGTGAAATTGGAAAACTTGAAAATAAAATTATTGAAACCCGCGCTAAACAAAAATCAATCGTTATGCGTAAACAAGCCGCTGGTCATCGTCGTGATATCAAAAAACAACTTCATACTGGAAAAACAGAAGAAGCGTTGTCTAAATTTGAGCAGTATGAGCGTAAGATCGATGAGTTAGAAGCGGAAGCGGATAGCTATGATTTAGGTTCAAAAGCTAAAGATTTGAATCAAGAGTTTGCAGAGTTGCAAGCTGATGATGAAATTGAAAAAGAATTAGAAAAACTGAAAAAAAGCCTGCAAGATAAATAGAATCTTGTGTTGAGCTCAATTTGGGTTCAATGAATCAATAAAGTGTTCAATAAAAAGAAGCGGGGCAGCAATGAGCAGCCCCAATAAGAAATAGGAGTTGTTCATGAGTGCCTTATTCGTGACGCCGTTAGTTGTATTTTTAATTTTCGTTGCTCCATTATGGTTGCTTTTGCATTATCGCAGTAAACGTAAAGTGGCGAGCGGGTTATCTAGTGAAGAGCTTGAACAATTAAAAACGTTAGCAGAACGTGCTGAAAGTGTTCAACAGCGTGTGAAAACATTAGAAAAAATCTTAGATGCAGAGGCTCCAAATTGGAGGCGTAATCATGGCTAAAGGAATGGATAGAAGCGCGTTATATCGCGAACCTAAAAATGGCAAAATTGCTGGAGTCTGTGCAGGTCTTGGGCGCTATTTTGGTATGGAAGTCTGGTGGATGCGCATCATTGCGGTTTCTGTCTTCTTATTAGGTGGCGGTATTTTAGTCTTATTCGCCTATGTTGGCTTATGGTTGATGCTAGAAAAACGTCCCGCCTCTTTTGATGCTGCTGATGAGTTTGATTTTGACCATACCATAAAAAGTAAACCTTGGCAGAAAGGGCAAGTTCCTGCTGATCTACTTAAAGACCTGGATAAAGAATACGCGGCATTAGAAGTGAAAATTCGCAATATGGAAGCTTACGTTACTTCTGATGCGTATAAAGTGAATAAAGAGTTCAGTCAGTTATAACCCATTTATCAAAGATCTGGTTAATGACTTCCTGCAATAATTTAATATTTCATCTGCCCTTGATTCAGCTATGCTGTCAGGGGCATTTTTGTATGTGTATTTTTAAATTGAGGATTTTCTATGACGATGCAAACAGATACCACATGCGGTTGGGCGATGAAGCATGATAATGAGCGTGAGTATCATGATCAAGAATGGGGCGTGCCTGTCTACAATGACACGACTTTATTTGAATTCATTTGCTTGGAAGGGGCGCAAGCTGGGTTAAGTTGGCGCACGATTTTAAATAAACGTGATGGTTATAAGGAAGCATTTGAAGGTTTTGATATTGATACGCTTGCCAAGTATGACGAACATCGAGTGCCTTATATCATTGAACATTTTGATGTGGTGAAGCATAAGGGTAAAATAGCTTCTGTCTATTCTAATGCCAGAGCGGCGCAAGCCTTGCAGAAAGAATATGGCTCATTGAGCAAAGCATTATGGCAATTTGTTGACGGTAAGCCTGTTCAAAATACTTGGACAAGTATGGAACAAGTACCCGCGGTGACAGAGCAATCAAAAGCCATGAGTAAGTTTCTTAAAAAAAATGGCTTTAAGTTTATGGGGGAAACCATTTGTTATGCTTTTATGCAAGCAACTGGCATGGTGAACGATCATGTTGTCGATTGCCCGTGTTATCAAAAATGTAAAGTTTAGGTGAAAGAAATCTCATTCTTTTATAAATCTTGTGAGTTGGTCTCAGATTATTTTCTGGGGGAATGGTTTTTTACTAATCATTAACAATAAAGCTCACATTTTAACCACGCAGTTAGTTTTGTAAGAAAAACCTTATCCATTTAGTGGATCATCCTGTCATCTGTTTGTACCCTAATTAAATGTTATGTCTTTAATATTCCTTATGTTGGCTTCTAAGAAGCTAGATATATAAAGAAAAGGCATAGATATTTATTAAAATAGGAGAAACACATGGATGTTAAATCGGATAAGCCGTCTTCAACGGTTTTAATCCCCGTTTTTATCCCTGCTGTAATAGTGATTGCTCTCATTGTTATCGGTACTATTTCTAATCCACAAATGGCGGGCGACTTTTTTGCTCACACTCTAGCCGCCATAACGAAAAACTTTGGTTGGTTCTACATGCTCTCGGTGGCGATCTTTTTGGTCTTTATCGTGAGTGTTGCGGTCAGTAAATGGGGTGAAATTAAACTCGGCCCTGATCATGCTGAACCCGAATACAGCTTTACGGAATGGTTTGCGATGCTGTTTTCTGCAGGTTATGGTATTGCTTTATTATTCTTTGGTGTGGCTGAACCAGTATTGCACTATGCTTCGCCACCATCTGGCCCTGCATTAACGGTTGATGCGGCGCGCCAAGCTATGCAGATTGCTTTCTTTCACTGGGGCTTCCATATTTGGGCGATTTACGGCTTAGTGGGCTTAACGTTGGCCTATTTTGCATTCCGTCACGGTTTGCCGCTTTCTATGCGCTCAACTCTGTACCCTCTGATTGGTGATAAAATTCATGGCCCAATTGGTCATACTGTGGATGTCTTCGCGATTCTGGGTACTCTGTTTGGTATCGCCACCACGCTTGGTTTGTCGGTAACCCAAATCAATACTGGACTCAATTATTTATGGCCAGAGATTCCGATTAATAGCACGGTACAAATCATTGCGATTACGTTAATTACCTTGTGTGCGCTGGTTTCTGTTTTAGCCGGTATGGACAAAGGGGTGAAAAACCTTTCGCTATTGAATATGGTGCTGGCGATTGCATTAATGGTGTTTGTTTTTGTTGCGGGCCCAACCATTTTCATCCTAAATACCTTCATGCAAAACACTGGTAGTTACTTAAGTAACATCGTTGAGCGTACCTTTAATCTTCAAGCTTATACCGCCAGTGATTGGATTGGTAACTGGACTTTGTTCATTTTCGGTTGGACGATTGCATGGGCGCCGTTTGTTGGTTTGTTCATTGCGAAAATCAGCCGTGGTCGTACCATTCGTCAGTTCGTTGTGGGCGTGATGGTGGTTCCGACTATCTTTACTTTCCTATGGTTCTCAGTGTTTGGTGATACGGCGCTGCACATGATCATGGTTGAAGGCTACACCAGTATTATTGCGGAAGTTCAAAATAATAATGCGATTGCGCTGTTCAAATTGTTTGAACGCCTACCATTTACTTCGATCATTTCGTTCTTAACGGTCATTTTGATCATTACTTTCTTCGTCACGTCGTCGGATTCAGGGTCATTGGTGATTGATTCTTTAGCTTCTGGTGGCGCAGCGTATACGCCACCTTGGCAACGCATCTTCTGGGTATCAACAGAAGGGATTGTGGCTTCAGTTCTATTGCTGGCAGGTGGCCTTGGCGCACTGCAAACGGCTACGATTGTGAGTGCTCTACCGTTTGCCATCATCATGTTGATTTCGATGTTTGGTATGATTAAAGCCTTACGTATTGAAGGGCACCATGAAGATAGCCAGCAACAATATATGCAAATGCAGCAATCTAACTCGCCAACTGGTAAAGGGTTGTGGAAAAAGCGTTTAGCAAACTTGGTGGATTTCCCATCGCGTGATTCGGTTGAAAAATTCATTCGTATTACCGCGCTTAATAGCATGCGTAAAGTGGAAGAAGAGCTTGAAGCGCAAGATTGGGAAGCGGAAGTTAACTTTGATGAAGAACAATGCCGTGCTCACTTTGAAGTATATAAAGAAGGGCAGGTTGAGTTTATTTATGAAATTCGCCTACGTGCATATGAAATGCCAGAGTTTGCGGGTAATGAAGAAGCCGATGAACCACAAGATGAATATTATTATCGCGCAGAAGTCTTCTTGCGTCGTGGTGGTCAGGCTTATGATGTTTACAATTATGAACCTCAAGACATTATTAACGATATCTTGAATCAGTTCGAACGTTACTTACACTTTGTTCATATCTCACCAGGTATCCTGCCTTGGAATATGGAAGAGCATGATGATGACGCATTGCCAGAGAAGTCTGATGCATAAGGGTTCTCATCACTAATCGTGCAACATATGGTTAGCGTTACTTTCAAGCCTCACTAGAAATAGTGGGGCTTTTTTAGTGCTAAAGAAAACCGTGATAGGCTCATTTGGTGTTTCTTGTTGACTTATGAGCTTGTGCGTTCTATTCTAATTTGAACTTAACACTAAATGAGCTTGTGTGTTTGCCGAAGGAGGTAATATGTCTCAATCAAAAATGATCGGATATCTTCGAGTTTCTCCTAAAATTGAAGATATCGATCAACGTATCGAAGTGATGAAAAATAATACTCAAGGTAAGCTGTTTATTGAAAAGGGGGTTAGAGGTAATGTTCCATTAAACGAACGGCCACAATTTCAAGCCGCCAGAGCAATGCTCAATGCCGGTGATACCTTACTGATCTGGTGGATGACGGATTTTGGTTTGGGCTTTAAGCTCGCTTATGACGTGATCACGGATTTATTATCAAAAGGTATTACGGTTAAAACGCACCATCAAGATTTAACTTTTAGCCCAAATGACGCGCAAACCGATGCCTTGTTACGTTTAATCAAAGGTTACGAAGAAATAGAAACCTACCAGCGTTTAATGGCCGCAGAATTAGGTCGTCGTAAATTGAAAGGTAAGCCGGGTGAATGGGAAGATAAATTTCGTGGTAGACGAGCCAATCACGAGTTGCATAAAAGCATCGCCAAACTGCTATTAACCGAGCGTACTTTACAATCGATTGCCGATGAAACCGGAGCCAGTATTTCCACCGTGAAGCGTGTGAAAGCAAAGTTGCAACATAAAATGGAAATGGGTGGTATGCATCGCCATAACGACGATAAAAAACATGCTGAATTTCTAGAAAAAGAAACACATCAAAATAATGCAGATCATAAGGAATCGTAATGAAGCCGAATCGTAAACCGAAAGCCGCCACTGTGATTGATTCTTTGTCACTAACGCCCAATATGCTTCGCATCGTGTTGCAAGGCGATGATTTTAAGCAATTACAACCGAGTGATCTTGGTGGTTACATTAAATTGATGTTTCACCCTGAAGGGCATACTGATATTCGTCAAGTACCTGAAGGCCAGCGTCCGATCATGCGAACTTATACCATCAGTGAATTGAACCTTGATAGAGGTGAGATCAGTGTCGATTTTGTTAAGCATGAAATCGTGTCTACTGAAGATCATAGCGTCAATACAGAAAGAGGTGGTTATGCGATTGCTTGGGCGATGCACGCCAGTGTTGGGGATAACATTTTTATTGGTGGTCCTGGTAGCAGTCAAGATATCGATTTTAGTGCTGATCAGTGCATCTTGATTGCCGATATGACGGCGATTCCAGCGGTGAGTGCTAAAATTACAACGTTAAGTGAAGATGCCATTGGTGATGTTTTTGTACAGCTTACTTCACCGCAAGATATGCCAAACTGGACACTTCCAAAAGGCGTAAAACTGCATACCGTGATTGGCGACGATCCGGAGCAGCTCGCAGATGCAGTGACCCAAGTTGAGATTCAAAACCAAGATATCGCGCTTTGGTGTGCTTGTGAGTTTACCGCCATGAAAACGATCCGTGCTCACTTTACCGAAAAAGACCTTATACAGCGTGATAAGAGTTATTTCAGTAGTTACTGGAAGCAAGGCGTCACGGAAGATGGCCATAAAATGATTAAGCGTGAAGATGCAGAGCGTGGTGAAGGTTAAGGCGGGTCGGGCTTTCTATTGATTCGAGATTCTTAATTGATGTTATTTTAAACCGGCAAGCATTAAGCTCGCCGGTTTTATTTGTAAAGAAAACGCAGCTTAATTAGCTTTGTAATGCCTCGTTATAGGCTGCAAAACCGCGCTCTAAATCTTCAATCAGATCATCGACATTCTCTAAACCAATATGCAGACGCACTAATGTGCCTTCAAAGTGTGGGTTAGACACTGTACGCATGTTATCAAAACTGCTTGGTTCATTAGCCAAGATCAAGCTTTCATAGCCGCCCCAAGAATAGCCCATGCTGAAGTGATGCACGGTATCAAGTAATGCTGTGGTTGCGGCTTTATTGCTGGTCTTCATCACAAATGAAAACAGACCATTGGAGCCGGTAAAATCACGCACAAAGAACTCATGGCCCGGGCACGATGGCAAAGCAGGGTGGCGAACATGATCGACCTCAGGGCGAGTTTCAAGCCATTTGGCAATCGCGATACTGTTTTGCTCGTGCTGCTTTAGGCGAACACTGAGTGTGCGCATTCCACGTAGAGCGGTGTAAGCATCGTCAGGTGAGACGCATTGACCTAATAAGTAACTTTGTTCACGCAGTTGGGGCCAGTGCTTCTCATTGGCAACCGCAGTGCCTAACATGACATCGGAATGACCAACAATGTATTTGGTGGCGGCTTGAATGGAAATATCCACACCATGCTCAAAAGGTGAGAAGTTCACCCCTGCGCCCCACGTATTATCAAGCATGACGATGATATCGTGTTCATGTGCAATGCGAGATAAGGTTGGAACGTCTTGAACTTCCATGGTGTAAGAACCTGGCGATTCGATGAATAAAATTTTGGTGTTTGGACGGATTAAGTCGCGGATGCCTTCACCGATGCTTGGCTCGTAATAGGTGGTTTCAATGCCAAGTTTTTTGAGCATGATATTACAAAAATCGCGCGTCGGTTCGTAGCAGCTATCGACCATTAAGATATGATCGCCATGTTCAACGAAAGATAAAATAGAATTGGTGATAGCCGCTGCGCCGCAAGGGTAAAGCGCGCAACCTACGCCGCCTTCAATCTCAACCATGGCTTCTTGGAAGGCAAAGTGTGTTTCTGTACCACGACGACCATAGAATAAAGTATGACTTTGGCGCTTCATGGTCGCTTCATTTTTTTGAGCAACAGTATCAAACACCACGGTTGAAGCGCGTTGCACGGGTGGGTTTACCACGCCATGAGTCCATTTCTTATTGCGACCTGCGGTAACCAGTTTGGTTTCGAATTTCTTTGACATTGTATATCCTTATTTCTGTCGCTATTCCATTACTTGATAATGGCGCTGAAGTTGAGCCTTAGAGTAGTGGATTAAATAAATAAAACCCACGTTCTAGCACGCGGTGTGCAAAATTTCGTTGTTCCCACTCACTTGGTGATATTGGAGTGGATTGTGATAAATAATGGTCTTGTACCCAATAAAGTTCTTTGGTGAATTCTTTATCATCGACGGCGAGGGTGAGCTCGAAGTTAAGCCATAAGCTTCGCATATCAAGATTAACACTGCCAATTAAACAATATTGCTGATCGATCACAACTGATTTGGTGTGTAAGAGTCCACCATCAAATTGGTAAATTCTGACACCAGCATCAAGGAGCTCACTAAAAAAGGACTTAGAAGCCCAATTTACTAGCAAGGAGTCATTTTTCTTAGGGATAATGAGTTCAACTAACACGCCACGTTGTGCTGTCATTTTTAATACTTGGAGCAAGTTATCACTCGGCACAAAGTAAGGCGTTGTAATACGAACGGATTCTTTGGCCTGGTTTATTGCCAAAGTAAGTACTTGTTGGATTAAGTTTTCTGGCATACCCGGGCCTGATGGAACAACTTGCACTGGATGTAAAGCACCATTGGTTTCGAGAGTGCAAACAGGAAAGCTAGGTAAATTACGTTCACCGGTTTCAACTTCCCAATCCCAAGCGTGAATCGCAGCGAGTACATTTACGGTAGGGCCTGTCACTCGCACCATAATGTCAACCCATTGGCCAACACCAGAACCTTGTTTGAAATACACAGGATCGACCATGTTCATTGAACCGGTATAAGCGACTTCATCATCAATTGTGATGATCTTACGGTGTAGACGCAAATCCAAGCGGCGGAAGAACATCCGAAAAGCGTTTACTTCGAGAGCTTGTATGATATGGATGCCGGAGTTTTTCATTAACCCATACCAATGGCTACGGAAAAATTTCGGACTACCAGCAGAATCGATCAATATTTGAATATTTACCCCACGTTTAGCCGCTTGAATAAGCGCACTATTAACGGCATCGACTAAACCGCCATTTTCCCAGATATAGAACTCGATGCGTATGTTGTCTTGCGCTTTTTCAATATCGTCGATAATGGAACGAAGAATTTTTTCAGGGGTATCTTGTAAGGAAAGGGTATTACCACACAACGCAGGAATGGCAGTGCGGTTAGTGCACAGATCATGGATTTGAGACAGTTGAATGTTGAGTAATTTAGGTTGATGTGCTTGGCATTCATGCAGTTGAGTAAACCATTCACCATAAGGTAGGAACATTTTTTGCGATCGCTCAGCGCGAGTGCGACCAAGGTTTAACTCACCAAATAAGAAATACAAGATCACGCCCACAAATGGGATGATGTAGATAATCATTAGCCAAGCGAGAGAAACACTCACTGCACGACGCTTGATCACAACACGGATAGTGACAGACGCGACTAAGAGCCAATAACCAATCAGCCCCGCTAACGCTAATATTTGATAGAGCTTTTCCATTTATTCCTTTGAAATCAAAATGCCATTTAAGGCTGATACTAACACTGAACGTGCGAAATTTTGAGTAATAAATAGGTTCGCTATTTTATAAATGAAAAGTACAACATCTCTCCGTTATACCTGTAAAAATAAATGCTCAGATTAAATGATGGTTGTTTCGATTTGTTGATATCAAGTCTTACGTGTAAGTCATTTATGAATGATTAATATCATTCTGATTAATACAACCTGGTCAGTTATGCTCACTGCAGAGAAAAATTGTTTTATTTGTGACCAATAAGATTATAAAAATCAACTTTTATGATGGTTTTTATTTTAATTGCTAGCATAAACTGCTTTACTTGCAACCCTATTGTTAATATTCGTTTTTGCTGGGTGTAAGGTATTTTTTACACCAATGTAAAGTTTACAAATAAAGCGCGAGATAGCTCTCGTGATTATAAATTCGGAAAAGATTATGGCTTCAGCTTCAAGGGCTCAATTCAGTTCTAAATTGGGTTTCATAATGGCCGCAGCAGGCTCTGCTGTTGGTTTAGGCAATGTTTGGGGATTTCCAACGCAAGCCGCCAGTAATGGTGGCGCGGTTTTCCTACTGGTTTATCTCGTGATGGTTGTGGTGTTGGCGCTACCAATGCTTATTGCTGAATTGACGATTGGTCGATATGGTCAAGCGAATCCATTGCGCTCTATTGCGAGTGTTTGGCCTAACGCTAGCAAAATTCCACTTGGTTTCGGTTTAATGGGGTTAATCACCGCCTTAATGATTCTGAGTTTTTATTCAATCATTGCCGGTTGGCTTGTGGGTTACCTAGTTAGCCCCATTTTAGATCTGGTTGGGTTGAATTCGGTTTCTCATTGGCTAGAAACGTTTAGCACTGAGCGTAATTTATTTTTAGCGTTTGTATTTATTGCTTTGACCATGAAAGTAGTAATGAAGGGAGTAACGGAAGGAATCGAACGCTGGTCTTCGCGTTTAATGCCATTATTAGTCGGTCTATTTGTGGTCATGATTATTTACATCATGATGCAAGATGGGGCGATTGAGGGCCTAAAAATGTACCTAGTGCCTGATTTCTCACATTTCAGTTCCGATTTAGTTGTGGGCGCGATGGGGCAAGCATTCTTCTCGTTATCATTAGGTGTAACCGTGATGATAGTGTACGGCTCGTACTTACCAAAAGATGTGAACATTCCAAAAACTGCAGCGCAAGTTGCCGCCATTGATACTGGGATTGCTTTTGGTGCGGGTTTATTGATTTTGCCTGCGATGTTTGTCGCGCAAAAACATGGCGTACAAATTTACGATCAAGCTGGGCAGTTACTGAATTCTGATACATTAGTGTTCACAGTACTTCCGGCTATGTTCGATAGCATGGGGAGCACTGGCGCGATAGTGAGTGTTTTATTCTTTGCATTGATGCTGATTGCGGCGCTGACATCTTCTATTTCAATGTTGGAAGTACCCGTTTCTTGTGCAATTGAAGAATTAGGTCAAAAACGCTCTACTGCGGTGTGGTGGATAGGTGGGCTAGCGATATTACTTGCGTCACTCATTGTATTTAACTTTGGTAGTCTGTTTGGTCTTGTGATCACGGTGTCTACGGTTTACTTACAGCCATTATTAGGCTTAGTGTGGGCTATTTGTGCAGGCTGGGTTTGGAATAGAGCTAAATTATTAGAAGAAATTCGTCAAGGTCACCCTGATATGGAAAATAGCTTCTTCTGGAAAGTATGGCCAAATTATTTGCGCTATGTCTGTCCGATTTTAATGGGCTTAGTTTTCTGGGCGACGATATGATTTTCTAAGGTAAACGATATGCCTACATGACGGTTCTGTCTGAGCAATAGCATCAAAGCCTCGTTAAGTCGGGGCTTTTTTACGTTTGCATGAAGCCTTGCAGTGGAATACGCGGTATACTTCGCAACTAAATTTTCAGCTATATTTTCCTTTGCGAACAATCTTCGATAAATAGGAATAGATAATACGACAGGCTCCCATGTTCGATATTCTGCATCAAAACTCTGATTTTATTGTGATTAACAAACATCCTAATGTCAGTGTGCACAAAGATGACGGTGAAACGTCCTTACTGATCGAATTAACGAAAGCTCTAGGTGATACTTTACCTTGTGATCAAAAACTCTACTTAGTTCACCGCTTAGATAAAATGACGTCAGGCATTTTGCTCCTCGCTAAGCACCAACAAGCAGCGAGTGATCTTTCTCAGTTATTTGCACAACGAATGGTGAGTAAATATTACTTAGCTATTGGTGTGAAAAAACCTAAGAAGAAGCAAGGATTAGTGTGTGGTGATATGGAACGATCTCGTCGTTCAAGTTGGAAGTTACTTAAATCTTTGAACAATCCTGCGAAAACACAATTCTTTTCAGCTGCTGGTCAAGAAGGGCAGCGAGTGTTTCTATGTAAACCTCATACTGGGAAAACACATCAAATCCGCGTGGCTCTAAATTCAATTGGGTCGTCTATTATTGGGGATGATATCTATACGCCGAGCAGTCAAGCTGACCGTGGATATCTGCACGCTTTTGCATTGTCTTTTTCTTATTTGAGCCGTGATTTTGAATTTATCTGCAACCCGACATCATTTCCCAATATGGGGGAGAAATGGCAGAGTGATAGTGTAAAGCAAGCTATTGAATCATGGTCAATACCTGGTGACTTACCGTGGCCAAGTATTAAGTAATTTTATTCAATCTTATTAAAGAAAGTGAACCGAACATGTTAATCACTGAACTACCAATATTTATTACCTACCTTCAAAAAACGTTGCCTGAATGCCAGCATGAAATGCGTCGTCTCTTTCATGGGCGTGGACAAATGTGGGCTGGGCTTGAACAAATTACTGCTGATTGGATTGGTGAGCATCTAATTATCACCTTATTTAAGCCTGTTGATGATGTTTTCCTCGCTGAGTTAAAACAACAGTTAGTGAGTTTTTCTAATAGCGCAGAATGGTTACAAGCTTCAGGTAAAGGGATTGGTCTTCAGCACAGATACGAACATGGTGCTCCTTTTGAAAGCGTTGTCGGTGAGGTAGCAACGGAAGTTGTTGGTATTGAAAATGGTCTTAAATATCAATTGGTATTAGGTAAGAACCAAAACATGGGTATCTTTTTAGATATGCGTAATGGCCGCCAGTGGGTAAAAGAGCGCTCACATGGTAAGAAGGTACTGAATTTATTTTCATACACCTGTGGGTTTTCTGTGGCTGCGATGGCTGGTGGAGCCGAGAACGTGGTTAATATCGATATGGCAAAAGGCGCACTGAGCCGTGGTCGTGATAACCATCGCTTAAATGAGCATGATTTATCAAATGTCACTTTTTTAGGGCACGATATTTTCCGTTCATGGGGAAAGATCACTAAGTTTGGACCTTATGATTTGATCATCATTGATCCACCTTCATTTCAAAAAGGCAGCTTTGCTTTAACTAAAGACTACAAAAAAATATTACGCCGTTTACCGGGCTTATTAACGGCTGGTGGTGAAGTTCTAGCGTGTGTTAATTCGCCGGCGGTAAGCCCTGACTTTTTAACTACGTCGATGGCTGAAGAAGCTCCCGATCTAAGCTTTGTTGAGCGTTTAGCGAATCCAGTAGAATTTGCTGATCTTGATGAACAAGCCAGCTTAAAAGCGTTAGTTTTTAACTTGCAGTAAAGTGCACGGGTATTGAAGTTGGTATAAGTGGTAGGTCAAATTTTATTTACATTACTTGAGTGGATAGATCAATAAACTAATGATTTTTTTGTTAAATTTATGATTTTTAGTGGCAATTTCTCAAGTTTGTAGCATGATTATATAAAAGTGATTCATTAGATATTCAGTCCAAGGAATAAAAGTTATGCCATTAGCGTCGTGTCCTACTTGTGAAAAACAAATATCCAAAAAAGCCGTTATGTGTCCGGGTTGTGGTGAACCGGATCCATTTAACCGCCAAGTTATTTCAAGAGTACTGAGCTTGGTCTTTTGGGTGGCGGTGTTAATTGGGGGCGGTTATGTATTTTGGACATACTTACTACCAATGATGATTGATTTTGTTCACGATATGTAATCGAATCAGCATTAAGCATTGGCTCAGCTAACATTTGTTTCTGGTTGAACCAATAAAATAAAAATGGTCTGTTGTAATAACAGACCATTTTTTTAACCTTCCAGTTCGGAACACGTCCCTTCATTGATGTATTTTTCTACCAACATTTTGCCACGTTCATTTCTAATTATGACATGGTAGCTAACACCTTTTTTCAACACTGAGCGAACTTCATTATCTTTACAGTAAACATTAGCACTTGCATCCACTAGCTTTTGTGGGGCAATACTGCCTGAGCTATTGTAAATCATGAGTAGATTAACCGTGTGGCCATCAGATTTTGCACTCATCACATTCAGAGGGCCAAGCTTGTAAGGTAAACCTGCTTCGATCACACTGGCACGGTGATCGGCCATCATGGCGATTTCATCGTGGCTTGCACAACCCATTAAAATGGTTGAAGCAATTAATGCCAGAAGAGGGGTTTTAAACTTCATAAATATCCCTATGGAAGAACTTTCTTAAATGGTTTAACCGTCACATTAGCGTAAACACCCGCTTCAATATACGGGTCTGCATCCGCCCATGTTTGAGCATCTTCTAATGAATTAAACTGTGCAATAACGGTTGAGCCTGTGAATCCAGCTTCGCCTGGGTTATCTGAATCAATGGCAGGCATTGGTCCTGCAACCAACAAACGACCTTCATCTTTTAATGTATTTAGACGTGCTAAATGTTTTTCACGAACGCTCATACGCTTTTCGAGAGAATTTTCAACATCTTGAGAAAAAATGACGTACCACATGTTCGATAATCCTTTATGTTTAATCTTTGATAGAAAGTAATATACGCTGCTGAAAAAAAGAAGGCCACCTTTTCACTAAAAAACGGGATTATGGTGGGGTGAACCGTCATAAAAGCCTACATTTTTGTAGTCCTATCACTCTGATTTGACTGGGCGTGGTTGGCCATTACTATCAATTGCTACGTAATTGAATGTTGCTTCGCAAACTTTGTTCTTTTCACCAACACCATCTAGGCTGACGGATTTGACCCAAACTTCCAAAGCAATTGACATTGAAGTACGGCCAATCTTAATACATTCACCGTAGCAACAAACTACATCACCAACTTTTACCGGTTGTTTAAAAGTGATACTAGAAACGGAAACAGTAACAACGCGGCTATTTGAGATTTCTTTTGCCATGATAGCGCCAGCTAAATCGAGTTGAGACATGATCCAGCCACCAAAAATATCACCATTGGCGTTGGTGTCAGCCGGCATAGCAAGAGTACGAAGGATCATTGAACCCTTTGGATGTTCGGTTGGTTTGCTCATAAGCGGTCCTAAATAAAAAAGTCCATTACTGAAATAAATTATGGCAGTAATGGACTTAGAATAGAATGTCTCACCATTTAATTGGTGAAATAACGTGCAATTTAATCTTCTTTTTTCTCTTTAGGCATATATTTGTAAATATAAACACCACTAAGAAGAGTAAATGCGAAAGTTGCGATTAATAAACCGAAGACTTTAAAGTTCACCCACACATCCAAAGGCATGTTGTAAGCGACATAAATATTGATAACGGCGCAGAAGGCAAAGAAGATAACCCATGCAATGTTGATGCGTTTCCAAACAAACTCCGGCAATGTTAGTTCTTTGCTTAACATGCCTTTAATGACGGGTTTACCCATAAAGTCTGAAACCAATAAACCAACTGCAAATAATGCGTAGATAATGGTGACTTTCCATTTGATGAAATTGTCATCGTGGAAGAACAAAGTCATGCCACCGAAAACTGCGACCATAGCAAAAGTGATGATTTGCATCTTTTCGACTTTCTTGTAAAGGAAGTAAGTCACGGCGACTTGAATTGCGGTTGCAACAATTAACGCACCGGTTGCAACATAGATGTCATAGCTTTTATAAAGAAAAAAGAAAATGACCAGTGGAATAAAATCAATAATTTGCTTCATGTTGTACTTTTACCGTTGTTAATAATGGATATCACCGCAAAATAGAATGTGATTCGTATATCAATAAAAATCTAAGTCTAACCATTTCAAACAGAATGAAAACCGTTTAGAGATACTTTGCTACAAAAAAGGGACGATAATCGTCCCTTAATATGTAATTCAGCATGAAATGCCTACTTTTGTGTTGCTTCTTTCATTGCATGTACAAAGTCATGTAACTTTTCTAGCATAACTTCTGGCTGAGATTGATTGTTTTCAATAATCTTAACGACAGCAGAGCCTGAAATAGCTCCGGCAGCTCCGGCTTGAATCGCTTCTTTTACTTGGCTTGGCTCTGAAATACCAAACCCTAATAATGCCGGTGGGGCATCATATTGATTTAAACGTTCAAGCAAAGCATGGACAGGCATATTGGCCTTGGTCTCTGCGCCTGTTACGCCCGAGCGAGAAAGTAAGTAAGTGTAGCCACCACCTAAGCGAGCAACATCGTTGAGTGTTTCATCGCTGGCGGTTGGCGGAGCGATGAAAATAGGATGAATGCCATGTGCTTTTGCCGATTGATTGAAAGGCGTACTTTCACCGGTAGGAACATCGGCAATGAGTACCGAATCAACGCCTGCTTTTTGGCAACGAGCATAAAAGTCGTCAATACCGCGAGCAAACACTAAGTTAGCGTACACCAATAAGCCGATTGGCAGTTGCGGATATTTCGCACGAATTTGACTGATTAATTCAAAGCAAGTATCGGGCGTAGTGCCTGAATCCAAAGCACGGATATTGGCACCTTGAATGGTTGGGCCATCTGCAAGTGGATCGGAGAAAGGCAAGCCTAATTCCAATGCATCTGCGCCAGCTTCCACAAGCGTGTGCATGATTTGTAAAGACTGTTCTGGGTTGGGATCACCAATAGTCACGAAAGGAACAAATGCACCTTGGTTTTTCTGCTCCAGTTGATTAAAGAGCGCTTCATAACGAGTTGAGTGAGATTGGGTCATTAGATCGCTCCTTTTTCTTCAAGTAACTTATGGACGGTAAAGATATCTTTATCGCCACGACCGGATAGATTCACGACTAATAGCTGTTCTTTTTCTGGATCCTCGTACGCCATTTTTAGAGCATAAGCCAAAGCATGTGAAGACTCTAAAGCCGGAATAATGCCTTCATGTGAAGCAAGGTTTTGGAAAGCATCTAACGCTTCATCATCCGTAATAGAAACATATTGTGCACGGCCTGTGGCGTTTAGGTGAGCATGTTGCGGCCCAACAGATGGGAAATCTAAGCCCGCAGATACGGAGTAAGATTCTTCAATTTGACCATGCTTATCTTGCATCAACGGCGATTTCATACCGAAGAAAATACCGGTTTTACCATGTTTAAGTGGAGCGCCATGTTGGTCAGTATCAATACCTAAACCGGCAGGTTCGACACCAATTAAGGCAACTTCTTCATCTGGAATAAAGTCTGCAAAAATACCAATGGCATTTGAACCTCCGCCGACACAAGCAATAATTGAATCAGGTAGACGACCTTCACGAGCGAGAATTTGATTTTTGGTTTCTTCACCAATGATGCGTTGGAATTCACGAACAATCGTTGGGAATGGGTGAGGGCCGGCAGCCGTACCAAGAAGGTAATGCGCATCTTCATAAGTGGCAGACCAGTCACGCAACGCTTCGTTACACGCATCTTTTAAGGTGGCTGAACCGGAATGAACAGGGATCACTTCTGCGCCCATTAATTTCATACGGAAGACGTTCGGGCTTTGACGCTCAACATCTTTTGCGCCCATATAAACGCGACATTTCAAATCGAGTAAAGCACAAGCAAGTGCAGTAGCAACGCCGTGTTGACCGGCACCTGTTTCTGCAATGATTTCTTTTTTACCCATACGTTTAGCAAGTAGAGCTTGCCCAAGCACTTGGTTGGTTTTATGTGCGCCGCCGTGAAGGAGATCTTCGCGTTTTAGGTACAGTTTAGTTTTTGTGCCTTTTGTCATATTGCGACAAAGGGTTAAAGCGGTAGGGCGGCCTGCATATTCTTGCAATAAGCCCATGAATTCTGCTTGGAATTCAGGGTCTTCTTGCGCATCAATGAAGGCTTGTTCTAACTGATCTAATGCAGGAACTAAAATTTGTGGTACATATTGACCACCATACTCACCAAAATAGGCATCTAACTTAGCCATAAAATATAATCCTTTTAACGGTCAACGAGCGTCTTATTAACAACGTTTTATTAATAAATGAATCGGTGACTTAATAATTTCTTAATGCAGTAAATGCTGCCAGTAGTTTTTGTGGGTCTTTTTTGCCAGGTTCAATCTCAACACCAGAGTTTAAATCCAAACCAATACAGCCAAGTTGACCCGCTTCTTCAACATTATCTGCTGATAAACCGCCAGCAATCATAATGTTTTTACGGTGACTGGTTGAAGTGTCGCCAGTTCCGTTGTTTGAATATTCTTCTAATAGTGCCCAATCAAAACTCATTCCTGTTCCTCCTGATTGACTTCCAACTTGTGCGTCCAATAAATGTTTATCGACATGCTTTTCAAGTAAGGTTGGAAGTGTGTCGCTCACGCCATACGCTTTCCAAATCTTGACGCTTTTAGGCAGTAGTGTACGAAGTTTAGTGACATCTGCTTGACTCTCGGCACCATGTAATTGCACTGCAGCTAAACCGAGTTGATTGGCGGTTTGCGCTACTTCATCCATCGATTGGTTTTGGAATACTCCAACGTAATGAAGAGGGGCACCGCTCATGATTAAACGAGCAGTTTCAATATCCACACGGCGTTTTGAGCCTTTAGCAAAGATCAGCCCACCATAAACACTACCTGCTTGATAAACAAGGTTGGCATCATCGGGGTGAGTTAATCCACACACCTTATTTTCACCGAGCAATACACGACGAACCGCGATTTCTAAGTTGTCTTCCGACATTAACGAGCTACCAATTAAGAAACCATTAGCAAATTTTGATAATTCTTTCACTTGCTGGTGGTTGTGAATGCCCGATTCGGAGATGACTATCGTACCTTTCGGTAGGCGTGGTGCGAGTTCTTTGGTGCGTTCAAGTGTAATTGACAAGTCACGTAAGTTACGGTTGTTGATCCCAACTATCGGCGCTTTTAAAGCAATCGCACGTTCTAATTCTTCTTCGTTACTGACTTCGGTTAAATACCCAAGGCTAAGGCTTGTTGCCACTTCAGCAAGATGACGGTATTCGTCGTCATCGAGTACTGAGAGCATCAATAAAATCGCATCGGCTTGATAATGACGAGCCAGATAGACTTGGTACTCATCGATCATGAAATCTTTGCAAATAACCGGTTGAGTGACTTGATTACGAACTTGAGGAAGAAAATTAAAGTCACCTTGAAAGTACTTCTCATCGGTCAATACTGAAATGGCACTAGCATGTTTAGCATAAACCGAAGCAATGTAGTCCAGATCAAAGTCATCACGGATCAAACCCTTAGAAGGGGAGGCTTTCTTGCACTCTAATATAAATTCGGTTTTTCCCGTATTCAGTGCTTGGTAGAAATCGCGATCGCTTGGCGTTAATTCATTTTTAAAGCTTTCAAGCGGTTGCTGCGTTTTACGCGCTTCAACCCAAATGCGCTTATCGGCAACAATTTTCGCTAATACAGTTTCCACGTTTCTCTCCTAAAATTCTTTGTATGCTTGGCCGTTAAAATTTTAAAGCCAAAGGTTTAGCCGCGAGATGCTAATTGAGTTACCAATTGGTACGCTTTACCTGAGTTCATAACTTCAATGGCTTGTAGAGTGTTGGCTTTAAGATCTTCTTGGCCAAATAAGCGCAAAAGTAATGCCACATTGACTGCCACAGCTGAAACCTGCGCTTCTGTGCCTTCACCATTGAGTATTTTAGTGATAATGGCACGATTTTCTTCTGGTTCGCCACCTTTAATTGCTTCCAGTGGGTGGGTTTTTACCCCGAAATCTTCTGGGGTTAAGGTGTATTCTTTAATTTCACCATTCACGATCTCGTTCACCAGCGTTGGGCCATGGATCGCGACTTCATCTAATCCACTTCCGTGAACGACAGCTGCGCGTTTTAAACCCATTTTTGCCATGGTTTCAGCAATAGGACGTACCAGCGACTCATCATACACACCCATTAATTCAATAGTTGGACGTGCTGGGTTAATTAATGGACCCAGTAGGTTGAAGATCGTGCGTGTTTTCATCGCTTGGCGAACGGGCATTGCATGGCGTACGCCGCCATGGTACTGCGGTGCAAATAAGAAGGCGACTCCAATTTCATCAACGGCTTTCTTGGTATCTTCTGGGCTCATGGCAAGATTAATACCAAAAGAGTCGAGTAAATCGGATGAGCCAGATTTGCTCGATACACCACGATTGCCATGTTTGGCTATTTTCACACCGCAAGCTGCGGCCACAAACGCGGCTGTGGTTGAGATATTAATGGTATTAGAGCCATCACCACCTGTGCCGACGATATCGGCAAAGTCGTAGTCAATGCTTGGAAAAGGGGAAGCATTCGCAAGGAGCGCTTCGGCAGCACCGGCTATCTCATCGGGTGTTTCGCCTTTGATTTTTAATGCCGTTAAGGCTGCACCAAGTAAAATAGGATCCATATCACCTTTGATAATGGTATCAAATAATTGTTGGCTTTCTGGCTTGGTTAAATCTTGCTGATCGTACAGCTTATTAATAATATCTTGCATATTCATGTCCTTATAAATTCTTCGTCGGCTTGTTGCTTTTATTTTTCTAATGCCCAATTAATGGTGTTTTCAAGCAAGGTTGCGCCGTATGTGGTCATAATGGATTCAGGATGAAATTGGAATCCACAGACTTTGTGATGTTCTTCGACCACCGACATGACGAGGCCATCGACTTCCGCGGTAATGGTCAATGCATCACTGACTTCGGTTGCCACTAATGAATGATAACGGGCGATGGCAAACGGTGAAGGTAAGCTTTGGTAAGTAGGGTGGTTGTCGTGCACCATCATAGATACCTTGCCATGAATGATTTCCCCTGCGCCAGACACTTTGCCACCGTAGGCTTCCACGATGGCTTGATGACCGAGACAAATGCCGATCATTGGCACTTTACCTTTTAAGCGCTGGATAAGCTCTGGCATGCACCCCGCTTTAGATGGTTCGCCCGGCCCTGGTGACAATACAACAATCGGGTTTTCAAGTTGATTGATTGCTTGTTCAATGGTTTCTGCTGCGATGTGGTTACGATAAATCGTGACATCGTGACCAAGGGTGCGGAACTGATCAACAAGGTTGTAGGTGAAAGAGTCAAAGTTATCGACAAATACAATATTGGCCATGATGTTCACCTTATCCTTGTTGAGTGTGAGTTGGATTAGCATCGGTTGTTTGATGCGCTAATTGAATCGCACTGATACACGCTTGTGCTTTTCCGCGAGTTTCATCGGCTTCCGATTGAGGGTCAGAATCAAATACCACACCGGCACCGGCTTGAACATGAGCAATGCCATTTTCGACGTAAGCGGAGCGAATCACGATACAAGTATCTAAATCACCTTCACCAGTTAAGTAACCGACAGCTCCGCCGTAAGTGCCACGACGTTGTTGTTCTACTTCTCGGATAAGTTGCATCGCGCGAATTTTTGGTGCGCCAGTTAATGTGCCCATATTCATACATGCTTGATAGGCGTGTAGGGCATCAAGGTCATGACGTAACTCACCGACAACACGAGACACTAAGTGCATGACATGACTGTAGCGATCCACTTTCAATAAATCAGCCACGTGGCGAGATCCGGCGGTGGCAATACGAGCGACATCATTACGGGCTAAATCGACCAACATCATGTGCTCGGCATTTTCTTTTTTATCGTTACGTAATTCCAACTCAATGCGGCTATCTAAATCGAAGTTGATGCTGCCATCTGTATTTTTGCCACGACGACGAGTGCCAGCAATTGGGTAGATTTCAATTTGTTCGCTATCAGCATCGTATTTCAGTGCACTTTCAGGGGAAGCACCGAACAAAGTAAATAATTCATCTTTCATGTAAAACATGTATGGGCTTGGGTTGCTTTGTTTTAATGCTTTATAAGCCGACAAAGGCGAAGGGCAAGGCAAGGTAAAGCGACGAGAAGGCACCACTTGGAAGATGTCACCTTTCACCACAAACTCTTTTAAGTCACGAACGATTTGGCAGAAATCTTGATCGTTGATGTTAGTTTGTACGGCCATGTCTTCCACTTGGGTGGCTTTTGGCAATGGTGCGACATCGGTACAGTGTTCTGCGATAGAGGCTAAACGTTGCTGTAATTTTGCGTTGATCGAGTTAGTGCTGTTAAATGCGCTGGCTTGTACGTGACATTGTTTTGCTTGATGGTCAAATACCATTAAGGTTTCAGCAACATAGAAAACATAATCAGGGCAGTTATCTATCGTATCGGCATCACCAAGGTTTTCGAAGTTAGCCACTAAGTCGTAGGCAAATAAACCGCCGATGAAAATAGCAAACTTTTCATTGATATCACTTGAACAAGACAACTGTTCCAAATCGAAACTATGCTGAACTACGCGCAGAGCATCAAAACTTGAAGATTGGCGTAAGCGAGAATCTTCGTCTAACACGTCATTGAGTGACTCAAAATGAAGGGTTAATGAGCAACTCGTTTCCTCAATCAAAACACCACTGGTTAAGTTCGCTTTTACGGCTTGTAATAAATTTTGACCATTGAGTGTTTTGGCTGTCATTACGACTTGGTGACCACGGCATTCAATACGAACAGCGGCGTCAATTAACAATAAACTCTTTAGGTTCTCTTTTGAGCTGATTTCCGCACTTTCTAACAACAGGCTATTTTGTGTCTCAAGAGCGTTGTCATTTACGCATAATGCGTTGAATACTTGCGTCGGATCTTCTAAGTAGGCGGTTTCTACTTGGAATACTTCAATCGGGTGCTTATGGCTAATATTATCTTGATGAATCTTTGCTGCCTTATTCATAAGACTTCCTTTGCTAATTTTTTCAAAATCCGTTTGCTTTCACAAGCTTATCGATATCTTTATTGTTATTGATAGTCGCATAAACTTTATGGATGCCCAATGTCTTTTTTGTGATTAATTGACATCCGTTGAGGTGAAAGCTACCTGTTTGTTGATTTCTCAATCACTTGTTCGTTTGTTGGTCACAATGTGCTCAAGAATAAATGTTTGGGCAATAAAAAACCCGCATTAAGCGGGCTAGTAGTGTCTGGGTCTCACTTAGAGAATTCTTCCATTAACCTACTTGCCCTATGAAAAGTGGCCAAGCACGCCAGCGGCTGATGTTATTGCCGATTTCACTATGAAAAGATTTGAAGCCAGATGCTTGTACAGAGAAAGCCGGCACTAAAGTAGAAAGTGCAGAAAGCGGTACATTGCCATTCGTATGAATGTTATTATCTTGTAACATAGTGTTTGACTGTAACATAACGGCCTCTAACGTAAGGTGGCTAACTGTTGGACTAGTTAACTAGTACGCGAGTTCAAAGTCAAGTTTTTATTTCACTTTCTTTTATTAAGCAGGTAGTCAAAATCCATGAGAATTGATTTACATAGCCATACAACTTGTTCTGATGGTCGCTTTACTGCCCAACAACTGCTTGAGCGCGCGGTTGAGTTTAATCTCGATGTGCTTGCTATTACTGACCATGATTGTGTGGATGCCATACCTGAAGCTCAACGGTTGATTACAGAGCATGAATTACCCTTGCATTTGATTTCGGGCATTGAACTCTCCACCGTTTGGCAAAATAAAGATATTCATATTGTTGGATTGAATATTGATATTGAACACCCACAGTTAGTGAGTTTGATTGATGATCAGAAACAACGTCGTATTGTGCGTTCTGAGTTGATGGCTGAACGCTTGGCTAAACACACTAGGCCAGGTGTTTTAGAAGAAGTGAAAGAAATCGCAGGGGATGCTTCGATTACTCGTGCACACTTTGCTAAATGGCTTGTAGACAATGGTTATGCCAAAACAATGCAGTTGGTGTTTAAAAAGTATCTTACCCGCAATAATCCGGGGTATGTGCCGCCTGCGTGGTGTGATATGAAAGAAGCGGTAGAAGCGATTCATGCCGCAGGTGGAATGGCGGTTTTAGCTCATCCGGGTCGTTATCAATTGACAGCTAAGTGGTTGAAGCGTTTAATTGCCGCATTCGTTGAAGCGGGTGGGGATGCAATGGAAGTTGCTCAGCCGCAGCAAGCACCGCATGAAAGACGCAACTTGGCGGACTATGCGATAGAATACAAATTATTAGCGTCTCAAGGTTCGGACTTTCATTACCCATCCCCTTGGATGGAGTTAGGCCGAAATTTATGGTTACCTGCTGGGGTTGAACCAGTGTGGAAGGATTGGCAGCAGATCGCGCATCTGCAAATTAATAGTGTCAGCACCTCAAATACTGATACGCAGTAAGCCAATCAACATCAAAATGGCTCAGATTGACTCAGCTATTTTGGTCTTATCTCAATGAGGAGTATCAATGAGCCAATTTTTTTACTTACACCCTGACAACCCTCAAGCTCGATTAATTAATCAAGCCGTTGCTATTATCCGTAATGGTGGTGTGATTGTTTACCCAACCGATTCTGGTTATGCCCTTGGCTGTCAACTTGAAAACAAAAATGCGTTAGAGCGAATATGTCGCATACGTAAACTGGATGATAAACATAATTTCACATTATTGTGCCGTGACTTATCGGAACTATCTCTTTATGCACGTATCGATAATACCGCCTTTCGTTTATTAAAAAATAACACACCTGGTGCTTATACTTTTATCTTTAAAGGGACAAAAGAAGTACCACGCCGTTTAATGAACGCAAAACGTAAAACGATAGGTATTCGAATTCCAGATAATAAAATTGCATTGGATTTATTGGAAGCACTTGGTGAGCCCTTAATGTCGACCACTTTGATTTTGCCTGGTAATGATCATGCTGAAGCTGATCCAGAAGATATTCGCGATAAGCTTGAGCATTCAGTCGATTTGATCATGAATGGTGGGTATTTGGGTGAGCAACCCACGACAGTGATTGATTTTAGTGATGATGAGATGATCATTGCTCGTCAAGGTGCTGGTGATCCAACACCGTTTCAATAAGCCGATTCAGAAATTTGTTGAACGAGCCTGTTTGATTTTAAGCCCCATTTTTTGGGGCTTTTTGTTTCCTGAAAAGCTTAACTGCGCTAGAGGTTAGTCGTAAGTCTTTTATGGTTCCAACGGGATTTCAAATAACGGTGATTGATTAACATTAAGATGGGATCAAACGTCATTACTGTGAGGATGACGAAGGCATATTTATTTAACCTTAAACAATAAACTGCAAATACAAAAACAATACCCATCATCGCTGCTAGCCAAGTCAAATCATAACTTAAGGCAATAAAAAAAGTTAATGTAGAGGCTACTACGTTAAGCCCTGCCCACACATTCCACCATCGAAATGATGTGTAATCTTCTTCTTCCATTTGATCAAACATGGCTTTTTGTTGAGCAAGACGTTTTGCTCGATCTTTCTCATCATCTTCAGGGTTTAAAAAATAACCACATTTTACACAACGATGGGAATGTGGCGCTAAGCTACTTTTACAAGCAGGGCAGTTTTGATTCATAATTTTTCTCCAATACCTTGTATCCAAATTTCAGTTGCTCGGCTAACTTTATATTTTGGATACAGGTAACAACTGAACTCTAAATAGAATGAAATGAGTGAACTCATCATTGACCTAAATATTGTTGATTACAATATAAATAGGATGGATTGTTGATGATATATTTTTGTAATGAAAAATAGAGATTTTTATCAGTAAAATTCATGTTAACAATTTGTTTTGTAAGTGGTTATTGATGTTGTGATTAGTGTTAATAAACACCAAAAAAGAAAGGGTGGACACGTGGTTTGGTGCCTGCTGCGAGATCATGATTTCAGTGAGGCATTTAATTCCATTCTGTTCATATAAGAACTCATGTATACTTCACAGCCTCTCTGAAACTTCATACAGTTTTAAGAAAGAAATTAAATTTAAATTATTGTTTAATATAGAGTTATGTAGTTAATGACTATTGAGCAGTGAAGACGGCTGTGAAGTCGACGAATAATAGGTAAAAAAATGAACGAAAAGTTACAGAAAATTTTAGCTCGTGCGGGTAATGGTTCTCGTCGTGAATTAGAAACGATGATCCAAGCAGGTCGTGTGAGCATAAACGGTCAAGTCGCCAAATTAGGTGATCGATTAGAAGATGAGAATGCGATAGTTCGTATTGATGGACACAAAGTTTCAGTAAAAGACTCTGATGAAGTGATCTGTCGCGTACTGGCATACAATAAACCTGAAGGGGAGTTATGTACTCGTCATGATCCTGAAGGTCGTCGTACTGTTTTTGACCGTTTGCCAAAAATTAAAGGTTCTCGCTGGGTTTCCGTTGGTCGTCTCGATGCCAACACCGGTGGTTTATTACTCTTCACCACTGATGGTGAGTTAGCCAACCGTTTAATGCACCCAAGCCGTCAAGTTGAACGTGAATATTTAGTGCGTGTTTTTGGTGAGATAAACGAAGACATGGTTCGTAATGTTACTAAAGGCGTTGAGCTAGAAGATGGCATGGCGCGCTTTGAAGATGTTGTTTATGCTGGTGGTGAAGGCATGAACCACACGTTTTATGTCATGATCACAGAAGGCCGTAACCGTGAAGTGCGTCGTTTGTGGGAATCACAAGGTGTGACGGTAAGCCGTCTGAAACGTGTGCGCTACGGTGATATTTTCCTTGAGAAAGGCCTACCACGTGGTGGTTGGGTGGAACTTGAGTTGAAAGAAGTCAACTACTTGCGTGAAATGGTTGAATTAAAACCTGAAAGCGAAACCTTGATTGATCCTGATATGCATTCTCGTAAACGTGATCGTTCGCGTGGACAGAAAATTCGTCGTGCTGTTAAGCGCCATGAAGAACGCACCACAACGGCGAAAGGTCGTGGTCGCAGTGCTACACGCGGTAATGTTGCAACAAAAGGAACAACAACCAATAAAACCAATAATGGTGAAGCGGTTGGTGGACGTCAAGGTAAGCCGACAAATCGTCGTAAGCCATCGTCTACAGCGGGTAAGACAAGAACTCGTCAGTAATATTACTTTTATCTGAATTGAACTACAGATATAAAAAACGCCTCATTTTATAATGAGGCGTTTTTGTAAGCTACTTGTGTATAGTTAGAACGATTAATCACGCTTCCAAAGAATATGACAAAATTTATTGTCAGGATCTCGGCTAATTAATAAGCGAGCAAAGACATCATCTAACGCATCATCGGTGTCATTGACTAAGCCAATAACCACTTCAGCGTAAGTTTCTTTATCAACGTCAAAACCCACATGCTCAACCCAATCGTCGCCAGTTTCAACCACTTCGGCTGCACCACGATCTTCGAATTGTGCAGTAAATAGGATCACATCCACTGCTTCTAGATTATCGGGGGCCATTTCCAAAAAAATGTCATAGCCCACTTCGATTACATCATCATAAGAAATTAAATCAGTCATTGTTACCTTATTTTACTTTATAGAATTATAGCTGGTTTGTTCTGTTGCTAAGTATGTCGATTAATCGGCACGGCTCATGAATTTACGCTCAACAACATTGATTTTGATTTTTTCACCGCCAGCAATGTATTCAGGAACTTGAACCACAAGGCCAGTTGTTAATGTTGCCGGTTTTGTGCGAGCACTTGCGGAAGCGCCTTTAATCGATGGTGATGTTTCAACAATTTCTAATTCAACGCTTGATGGTAGTTCAATCGCAACAGGAGAACCATTGACGATAACAACACTTAAGCCTTGAGTATCTTCGTTAAAGAATAGCACTTCATCGGCAATCGTTTCTTTGTTGAAGTGGTAAGGCGTGTAATCTTCATTGTCCATAAAGATATATTCATCACCGTCAATATAAGAAAACATCACGCTATGACGACTAAAATCGGCTAAAGTTAGGATTTCATCCGCTTTAAAGCTTTCATCAGATTTAGCGCCTGTTGCTACATCGTACATACGCATACGATAAAGGCTCGCACCTGCACGGCCACTTGGTGTTAATTTGCTCACTTCACGTACTGAGAAAACACGTCCATTGAGTTCAACAACGGCATTTTTTTTAATTTCACTAGCTTTTGGCATGATCTTTCCTAGAATATTAATCAAGGAGCACAGAGGCTCTATTTTTGTTTATCGATATCTGCGAGAAAATATCACGAACTTAAGTGAATACGCAAAATAATTAGTCGAATAAACAAAGAAAATGATGAAATAAAGGAAAGCTTAGAACAAACCAATTTGTGGAGCAATGATCGATTCAAAATCCAAGCCAATGAATGGCAAAATTGCATCTGCAACGGGTTTGATTTGTTTATCGATGTAATGTTGATAATCAATTTTACTTTCTAAGTAGTCTTTAGGCTCTGGTCCATTTAAAGTAAATAAATACTCGATTCGACCTTTATTTTGATATTGTAGAGGCCTGCCCATACGTGCATTTTTTTCGTCGGCAAGTCTTGCTGCTCTTACTTGAGGTGGAATGTTTTTTTGGTATTCATTTAACTTACGACGTAGTCGCTTTTGATAAACAAGATCGGCATCGTATTTTCCGTTTAAAGTATCTTCCACATATTGGCGTATGTAAGCTTGGGGCTCTTCATCATGGAAAATCATGGTATATAAATGATGCTGAAAATGATGAGACAGTGGAGTCCAGTCTGTACGAGCGCTTTCCAGACCTTTAAATATCATTTCTTCAACGCCATCATTATTGATTAGACCGCAATAGCGTTTCTTCGAGCCAGTTTCAGACCCACGAATTGTTGGCATTAAAAAGCGTTGATAATGGGTTTCATACTCAAGTTCTAAGGCTGAAGTTAAACCGTAAGTTTCTTTAATATGTTTCTGCCACCAAAGGTTCATTTCATCGATCAGTAATTGCCCAATCTTATTGGCTTTCTCTGGAGCATGAGGGGCGATTAATGAGACAAACAGCGAGTCGGTGTCGCCATAAATTACTTTATAACCTTTATCTTCAATCAACCTACGGGTTTGCTTCATGATTTCATGCCCACGCATAGTTATAGAAGAGGCTAAGCGGGTATCAAAAAAGCGACAACCAGACGATCCGAGTACACCATAAAACGAATTCATGATGATTTTAATCGCTTGAGAAAACGCAGCTTCATTATTTTTTTTTGCAACATCACGGGCAGCCCATAAATCTTCGATCATTTTCGGTAAAAAATGTTTAGAGCGGTGAAATTGCCCACCACGAAATCCTTCGACGGCTTGATTTTCTGAGGTGCCAATATTGAGTTTTAATCCTTCAACTAAACCCATAGGGTCAATAAGGAAAGTGCGAATGATAGAAGGGTACAGCGACTTAAAATCCAGCACTAAGACCGAGTGATAAAGCCCAGGATCAGAGTCCATAACATAGCCACCAGGGCTGGCGAACCAATTCTCTGGGTGAAGATTTGGGGCGATATAACCTGCGCGGTGTAATTGAGGTAAATATAGGTTGCTAAAGGCGGCAACTGAGCCACCAATGCGATCTAATTCAACACCGGTTAAGCGTGAACGTTCAATCGCAAACTCGAGTAAATGTGTTTTTTCAAAAATACGCGTAACCAAGCGACAATCTTGCAAGTTGTATGTTGCTAAAGCTATTTTATCTTCTCGAAACTGTCGATTAATTTCATCCATGCGATTAAAAGGGTCATGAATGATTTTTCCTTCGCCTAATAATTCTTGTGACACGGATTCTAACGCCCATGAATTAAAGTGATAAGTGGCCGTTTTTAAAGTATCAATGCCATCTAAAACCACTCGACCAGGAATGGATACAAATCCTTGTTGTGTGTTATTAGATTGCCGGAAGTATAAATTCTGACTGCCACGGCCGATCTTAAATGGTAATTTGTAACACTCTGCTCGTTTTGCTAATAAGCGAAAATCGAAATCAATGACGTTCCACCCAATGATGATGTCTGGATCATAGTGTTGAAACCAATCAATCAGAGCTTTGAGCAATGAAAGCTCATTTTCCACCCAATCAATGTGAAATCCTGGTTCATGGGTAGGTTCTGGCTTTGAACCCACCATGATGACTCGTTTATCATCTTTTGAATCTAATCCAACAGAATAAAGAATGCCTTTTTCAGAGCACTCAATATCTAAGGAAACAACATTAAACAGAGGTTTAAAATCAGCGGCTTTGCATTTTGCATGGGTGATTTTTTGGTATTGCGGATAAGACGTTATATCACCTAAAAATTGGATGCCGCCACGAATGAAACGTTCCATAAGAAAACGATCGGCTAGCCGAATATCATCTTCAAAAGTCGTGATACTGGCTTGATTCAATAATGCTTTGGCTTGTTGTAATGCTTTTGTGGTGTTGGCGTAACATGCAACAATGGGTTGGGATTCAAAGTTCTGTAAATCAACAGGCTTCAAATCAATTGCAAATGAGGCGTTTTGCAATAACGTGCTAGCAACTTGATAATCTGATTGTGCAATAAAGCAAACCGGACGTTCACCTTCTATGAGCAGTTGAACAGGCTTTGTATCGGTTTTAACCCATAACTCAATTAGCGTTTTTGAAGGTGAAGAGTAAGACGTCAGATCACGGGCTTGTCGAGTTAATACAAAACCGGTTTGAATATTCATGACAATAAATTACCCACTAAATCAGATTGAAGACTATGATAACAAAAGGATGTTCAGATCAACAAAGAAGATGATTGGCAGTTGAATAAGTCAATGGAAAAACTGGAAGGCCATATTGAAATCGCGAGTCAAATAATGAGAAAAAAGTCATGGTTTATATTGACTTAGGACTTGCATAATTATTAAAACCATCAATAATACTGAGGTTCATACATCATTTTCATCGCATTAATTCTTAAAAATAATCAAATGATGTATGTTATGAATTAATTCATTCAATGAATAGCAGGGTGATAATTGTGAAAATTTCACAATTCCTGATAATAACAGTAAATTTTGTCGTGTTATTACGGTAGAATAACGTAGTCAACAAGCAATAAAGCAATGTTGGTTTAGCGATAATCCAAGTGTGGAGATACAAGAGTGATAAATGTTTTCCTTGTAGATGATCACGAACTGGTTCGCACAGGGATTCGACGTATTATTGAAGACGTCCGTGGAATGAAAGTAGTAGGGGAAGCTGACAGTGGTGAAGATTCTGTAAAATGGTGCCGTGCTAACTACGCGGATGTTATTTTAATGGATATGAATATGCCAGGTATTGGTGGCTTAGAAGCGACCAAAAAGATCTTACGATTTAATCCTGATATTAAAATTATTGTTTTAACTATTCATACCGAAAACCCATTTCCGACGAAGGTCATGCAAGCTGGTGCTGCTGGTTATTTAACCAAAGGTGCGGCTCCTGATGAAATGGTCAATGCAATTCGTATGGTGCACAGTGGCCAGCGATATATTTCACCAGAGATTGCGCAGCAAATGGCATTAAGTCAGTTTTCTGCCCCTTCGGATAACCCATTTAAAGAGCTATCCGAACGTGAATTGCAAATCATGATGATGATTACCAAAGGTCAAAAAGTCACAGACATATCCGAACAATTAAATTTAAGCCCGAAAACAGTCAATAGCTACCGTTATCGATTATTCAGTAAATTAGATATTAACGGTGATGTAGAATTAACTCACCTTGCTATCCGATACGGTATGATCAGCACAGAGATGCTATAAGTGTCGACTGAGTTTGATTCGGCTTCTTTTTTATTAACGGTTTCTGATCAGCCTGGCGTTTACAGAATGTATAACGCTGAGGCTGATATCATCTATGTCGGTAAAGCTAAAAATCTTAATAAACGCCTTTCTAGCTATTTTCGTAAAAATCTTGATAACGAAAAAACAAAAGCACTGGTAAGTCATATTGCAAAAATTGATGTCACCGTTACGCATACTGAAACGGAAGCATTAATCCTCGAACATAATTACATTAAGCAATATCTCCCAAAATATAACGTGCTATTGCGCGATGATAAATCCTACCCTTATATTCTGGTTACGAAGCATAAACATCCTCGTTTAGCGTATCACCGTGGTACCAAGAAAAGAAAAGGCGAGTATTTTGGACCTTACCCTGATGCCGGGGCAGTAAGAGAAACACTTCACCTATTGCAAAAGATTATTCCCGTGCGTCAATGTGAAGATAGTGTGTATTCTAACCGCACCCGACCATGTTTGATGTATCAAATTGAACGTTGTTCTGGCCCTTGTGTAAAAGGGTTGGTCAGTGAAGAAGAGTATGCTGAAAACGTCAATTATGTACGGTTGTTTTTACAAGGCAAAGATGATCAGGTTTTAAATGCTTTAATCAATAAAATGGAAGCAGCTAGTCAAGCTCTCCAATTTGAACAAGCGGCCAAATACCGAGATCAAATACAATCGATACGTCGCGTTCAAGAACAGCAATCGGTTTCTGATGATAGTGCTGAAGATATGGATGTGATCGGTTTTGCAAAAGAAAATGGCTTAGCCTGTATTCACTTATTAATGATTCGCCAAGGTAAAGTGTTAGGTAGCCGAAGTCATTTTCCTAAAATTCCGAATGACACCGACGATCATGAAGTTTTTTCTAGTTTCTTAAATCAATATTATTTAAGTCACAATGACGCTTCGAGTATTCCGTCTAGGATTACTTATAATGCGGATTTGTTTGATGATGAAAGCCCGTTGCAAGAAGCCTTAATACAAATGGCGGGTAGAAAAGTGACATTTCATGTCAGCCCCAGAGGAATGCGTGGACGATATTTAAAATTAGCCAACACCAATGCGCGAAGTGCTTTAACTGCAAAAATCAGTCATAAGATGACTGTCAATCAGCGTGTTAAAGAGTTGGAAGTTGAGTTGAATATATCTCGTATTGAACGAATGGAATGTTTTGATATTAGCCATACTATGGGCGAAAGCACCATTGCATCATGTGTTGTGTTCAACCGAGAAGGCCCGATGAAACAAGAATATCGCCGTTACAATATTGAAGGCATTACCGGTGGCGATGATTACGCGGCAATGGGGCAAGTGCTTGAACGTCGATATTCTAAGCAACAGTATACGGATGAACAATACGCAGAAAAAATACCAGATGTCATATTTATTGACGGAGGTAAAGGACAGTTGAATAGGGCGTATGAAATAATACAGCAACATTGGCAAGATTGGCCAAAACAACCTGAGCTTATTGGTATTGCGAAAGGTGTAACACGTAAGCCGGGATTAGAAACTTTAATCAAAGTGTCAGGGGAGGAGTTTAATCTTCCTAGTGATGCTCCTGCGTTACACTTAATTCAACATATTCGAGACGAAAGCCATAATCATGCAATTGCTGGGCATCGAGCAAAAAGAGGCAAAACTCGCCGAACGAGTACATTGGAAGGTATTGAAGGAGTAGGGCCTAAACGACGCCAAGCCTTGCTAAAATATATGGGTGGGATTCAAGAACTTAAACGAGCAACTGTAGAAGAAATAGCCAAAGTACCTGGTATCAGCAAATCTTTGGCAGAAATCATTCATGAGGCATTGAAACCCTAAGCGTTTTAACGCAACATTAAGCCGCACTCTTCAGAGACGTAATTATGCGATTTACTATACCAAACATTTTGACCTTACTTCGACTTGCGCTAATCCCGGTTTTCGTTGCTGTTTTCTATTTGCCTTATGCTTGGGCTCCCTTTGCTGCTGCGATGGTTTTTTGGGTGGCAGGTTTCACCGATTGGCTAGATGGTGTATTAGCGCGTAAGCTTGGACAAACAAGTCGCTTTGGGGCGTTTTTGGATCCTGTTGCAGATAAAGTGATGGTGGCGGTGGCATTGATTTTAATTACCGAACATTACCATTCGCTTTGGATAACAATTCCTGCCGCAACCATGATTGCACGAGAAATTATTATTTCAGCATTGCGAGAGTGGATGGCTGAAATTGGTAAACGTGCAAGTGTTGCGGTGTCGTGGATTGGCAAGTGGAAAACACTTTCACAAATGTTTGCGCTGTGGGTGTTGATTTGGCGCTATGATGACTGGATGGTATGGCTTGGCTTTGCCACTTTATATATAGCAACAGCGTTAACCTATTGGTCTATGTATCAATACTTAAAGGCAGCAAAAGGTGATTTACTTGCCGAGCAAGATGAATAACCTCTAATGTTTTTTTACACGGAAAGCCTTACATAATTGTGAGGTTTTTTTGTATCTAATAACTTGATTAAGCTTGAAATAGTGAAGTGAAGAGATTTTTGTTATCAGTTCGCTATTTTTATAACTCATCTTATTTCAGTTTGGCGATATAAAGTCAAAAGCAATGTTATTTTGTGGGTTTTAATCTCATCAAAACTCATGGTTATCATAGGTTTTAAGTTAAGATATAGGATATTTTTGTTATAAAATTGACCGATATAACGGTTTTTGGCTATAAAGCATCCAAACGAATTAAAAATTAAAAAATAGTGTTGACGTGACTTGCGGAATCCGTAAAATGCCAATCCGTACTCAGGGGGAACTGAACAGCATTCGAAAGAAAGTTAAGTTCTTCCGCAAGGTAAGGCGCCTTGGCAGAGTGGCTATGCAGCGGATTGCAAATCCGTGGACCTCGGTTCGACTCCGGGAGGCGCCTCCATATATTCTTCTTATCGTGACTCTTTCTATTTATTAAGCACCTAACTAATCCAACTTATTGGCATAACACGGCAAAATTAGCACGAGTTAATTGAGCTAAGTCTTGTGGCGCAAGTTCAATTTCTAAACCACGCTTTCCTGCCGACACGCACATCACGCTAAGCGATTGCGCCGATTGATGAATAAAGGTGGGCAATGCTTTTTTTTGACCTATAGGGCTAATTCCTCCTACCACGTAACCTGTCGTTTTTTGGGCAATATCTGGATCCGCCATTTCTGCTTTTTTTGCCCCTGCCGCTTTTGCTGCTGCTTTTAAGTTAAGTTTCATTTCAACTGGGATGATGGCGACGGCTAAGTTTTTAGCTTCACCGTTTAAGCAAAACAATAACGTTTTAAAGACAGTCGAAGGATCTTGCCCCAACGCTTCTGCGGCTTCTAAGCCATAACTCGCCGCATTTGGATCATGTTTGTATTGGTGTACGGTATGAACAATTTTTTTCTTCTTGGCAAGATTAATAGCGGGTGTCATGTGAGTTCCTAACAACTATGATTTAGATAAGAAAAAAGCAGCACCATACGGCGCTGCTTTATAGTCGATCAAAGTGAAAATGAATTCAATAATTCTATTCACTTAACCTTTGTTAAGGCTAACATCCGTTTACTTATACTGGATTTCACCTTTTGGCTCATAATCTGCAACTTTAATTGGATTATGCTTTTCTAGGTAATCTTTCAACACTTCTGCATCAACAAAACCGGTGTTTACATAGCCTGGTTTATCACTGATTTTAGGGTAACCGTCGCCACCAGCTGCATTAAAGCTTGGGATAGAAAAACGGTACATCTTATTCATATCAAGCGGCTTACCAGCAATCTTCACATCATTCACTTTGCCGTTTGCAACGATCATTGAGATGCCCGCAAACTGTACATAAGCACCAGAGTCAACCGGTTTAGTACCGACTGCATTAAGGTAATCTAAAACATCACTGCCTTTCATATCCATGTAAGCAACAATATTGCCAAATGGTTGAACCTTAAGAACATCTTTATAAGTGATGTCTCCTGCAGCAATCGAATCTCGCACACCACCAGAGTTCATCACTGCAAAATCAGCATTCACGCGCTCCATGTGAGCAAGGCCAATCAAACGTCCTAAGTTAGTTTGCTTGAAGCGAACCACATTACGATCACCTTCCAATTTGCCATCCGATGCAGCAATTTTAACACTTAATTTTTCTTGGCCTTTGTCTTGGTATGGTTGTAAGAAATCTTTCAATTCTTGATCATGAGGGATTTCTTTCTGCACAAAAATTTTGGTCTTCTCACCATTGACCATCACTTTTTCTTTCAAGTTCACAGGGATCAAGTTGTAGCTCACCATGTTGAGCTGGCCATTTTGAAATTCAAAATCAGCGCGACCAACATACTTACCCCACTCATGGGCTTGAACAATCCAAGTGCCATTTTGTTGATCTGGGATACATTTTTGACCTGGCTTGTAATCTTCTTTGCGCTGATTATTTTCGGTGTAATCTGCATTTTCCATACATACGGGTTCTTGCGAATGACCACCAATGATCATATTTAGTTCACCCGCAGGTAGATAACGCGCAAGTGTTACGTCACCTGGCGCATTCACACCTCTGTTGCCATTATCGTAATGGCCCATGTGCGTTACTGCAAAAATCAGGTCTGGCTTTTCATTTACTTCTAGATCAGCAATAACTTTCTTGGCTTCTGCTTTGGGATCGCGGAATTCAACATCACCAATGTATTCTGGATTACCAATTTTGGCGGTATCTTCGGTAGTTAAACCAATCACAGCAATTTTGATGCCTTGCTCGTCAAAAATCTTATATGGTTCAAACAAACGCTGCCCAGTTTTCTTATCGTAAATATTAGCCGATAGCATTGGGAAATTAACCCAATCACGCTGCTTCATTAAAACTGAAAGTGGGTTATCAAATTCATGGTTACCGACTGCCATCGCATCGTATCCAATTTTGTTCATTCCTTTGAAATCAGGCTCAGCATCTTGTAGATCCGATTCAGGCACACCAGTGTTAATATCACCACCAGAGAAAAGTAAAACGCTTCCCCCTTCCGCCATCACTTGCTGACGAATGCTATCAACCAAGGTTTTACGTGCGGCCATACCATATTCGCCATCGTTGTTATGCCAAAAGCGACCATGGTTATCATTGGTGTGAAGGACTGTTAATTTGTATATTTTATCGGTTTGCCACTCGTGTTGCGCTGTCGTGTCCGTCTGAGAAGTACATGCCACGATGGATGCCAGAGCAATAGCTACTGTTGATGTTTTTAATACAAAATGTTTCATCTATGAATACCTGTATAAAATAGGGGAGTCTAAAAAGGGCAAGATAGTGACATTAATTTACGATCCATATCACTAACATACTGATAACAGTGTAATGGATTCGGAAAATTTCGGAATAAAGCGCACAATAATCTGGCGTATTGATCACACGCAAACGTTTGGCTTCACTTGAATAAGGTGAATATCCTTGAAACCATTCACTTGGCAAATAATTGGCCCAAATCCTTGAAGGCTTTAAACTCCAGTGCATTACCACATGGATCAAAGAAAAACATCGTCGCTTGTTCTCCAACTTGCCCTTTAAATCTTACGTATGGTTCAATCACAAATTCAACATTGGCGTGTTTTAGTTTATCTGCCAACGCTTGCCATTGTTCCCACTCAAGCACCACACCAAAATGAGGAACAGGTACGTCATGCCCATCAACGGCATTCGTATTAGCAGATTGCTGAGAGGAGGTTTTAGGATGCTCGTGGATAACCAACTGATGACCAAAGAAATTGAAATCCACCCATTGTTCACATGATCTCCCCTCCTCTAACCCAAATACATCTCGGTAAAAGGTTCTTGCAAGCGGAACATCATAAACTGGAATCGCTAAATGAAATGGACGTAAACTCATACTTTCACCTCGAATATTTCAAGTTATTTGGTTTAATTCTAAACTAGCATTGAATGTAAGGTTTAGAAAGTAAGCAATAGCTAAGTAGTGAGCTGACTGATCTTCAAAAATAGATAATCAGATATTTCCTCCAACTAATAGACGTAAAAAAATCCAGTGACCGACTTAGCCACTGGATTCTCAATTAAAGCGATATCTCGTTAGAATTAACGAATATCAATATGCTCGAAACCTTTGATCAAATCATCAAGCGCTTTCATTTGTTTTAGGAAAGGTTCTAGTTTGTCTAATGGTAAGGCTGATGGGCCATCACATTTCGCTTGCTCTGGATTTGGGTGAGCTTCGATAAATAAACCTGCAATACCTGTCGCTAAACCTGCTTTAGCAAGTTCAACGGTTTGCTCACGTCGACCACCTGAAGCTGCGCCAGATGGATCACGCATTTGCAATGAGTGTGTCACATCAAAAATAATTGGGCTGCCATTCGATGATTTTTTCATAACACCAAAACCAAGCATATCGACCACTAGGTTGTCATAACCCATGCAGGCTCCACGCTCACATAATATGATCTTATCGTTACCACATTCGGCAAATTTATCGACAATATTACCCACTTGATTTGGGCTCATAAACTGTGGTTTTTTCACGTTAATAACCGCACCTGTTTTTGCCATTGCTTCAACAAGGTCGGTTTGACGTGCTAAAAATGCTGGAAGTTGAATCACATCAACCACATCTGCAACCGGCTGTGCTTGAGCTTCTGTATGAATATCGGTAATGATTTTCACACCAAACGTGTCTTTCAACTCTTGGAAGATTTTTAAACCTTCTTCCATACCTGGTCCACGGTATGAATGGATAGACGAGCGGTTCGCTTTATCAAACGACGCTTTAAATACGTATGGGATACCAAGCTTTTCAGTTACCTTCACGTAATGCTCACAAATCTGCATAGCAAGATCACGAGATTCCAGCACATTCATGCCAGCAAAAAGTGTAAATGGCTTATCATTTGCCACTGGAATGTCGCCTACATGAACGGTTTTTTGTTGCATCGCTGTTGATTGCATTGTTTGCTCCATCAATCAATAAAACTCGACATTTGAGTATTAGTGAATAGTTACGTGGTTATCATTTAAAGCATTCACCTGTAATTTTAAAATTTCAGATGAAGGATCTTCTGGGCAATTATCTATAAAATATTGAAAATCATCCGCTGCCATTTGGTGACAGTCTAACTGTTGATAAATGAAACCTCGATCGCGGATTTCATAAGGGTCATCTGGCACAAAGCTTAGTGCAATATCCGTACATTTTAATGCTTGAGTAAAATTATCTTCTCTTAATAATGCACTTTTAATCACCGCCAACCAGCGACCTAACGTTGTTGGATTATCTGACGCCGATAGGTCTTTGGGCTTGAGAGTAGCCAATGGTCCATCGTGGCCAATTAACCAAGCTCTTAAAATTCCTTTAGAGACATATTCGCCATTAAAAGGGTTAACGTAAAGTGCTGGCTCATTGTGCCAACACACTTTCACAATGAACTGACTAGGGAACGTCACGCCTTCCAAAGGAAAACCAAGACGCTGACCAAAATAAAGTAATAAAGCACCCAAGCTAACAGGAATGCCTTTTCGACGTTTTATAACTGAGTCGATACGAGTATTTTTTGAATTGAAGAATTCATCACTGTCTCCATGAAACGTCCATTCATGGTAAAAATGGCGAATAAAGGCTTCAAACTTTTGTTTTTCATTTTGCTCATGAACTAACGCTTGTTCAAGTTCATCAAACATTGAATCTAAGGTTAGCATGATCCAATGCTTATCGGTTTCTGGGAAGATTAAGCAAGTTAATGCCACTGCCCCTTCAATCAGGCTACATTCATCCAGATCTTGCTCAAACAACTCTATATCACTCATTAGTTACCAAAATACTCATTTTGAATCAATTAAAGGGTTGGGACTTTTGTCATGGCTAAATGCGCAGCCCAATACAACCAACCTAATGCACCGAAGAAAGCAACACTGCGGATCAGTTTGCCTCTACCAAGTTTTAAGGTCACAAAACCTAATGCAATATACACAAGAACGCAGGTGATTTTTTCTGTCAACCAAGCACCTGCTGGGGTAAAGGGAATGAAACCTGTGATGAAAATTAAAGAAATACCAGAGGCAAGTAACACAGTATCAACAATATGCGGTGTCACTTTAAAGAATTTCTTTTGTAATAACGGCGAGTCCATCATCATCAAAATATAACGAATGGTAAGAAATAAAACGCTTAACGCTATCGCGAGTAAATGTATGTGCTTCACAGAGGTGTATAACATTGTTTTCTCTTATCGTTTTAGACCGACATAATGCGGTTCTATATATCCATATAGGTAAGCTATGACCAACAGCCTAATGTTACTCGGTCATTATGCCCATAATCTTTCTCAGTGGTAATTTGTTGATAGCCGTATTCTTGTAAAATATCACGAACGGCCTTGCCTTGCTCAAATCCATGTTCCATTAACAACCAGCCGCCATCTAATAAGTAGTGACGAGCGTGTTCGGCAATGTAACGTAAATCGGCCAAGCCTTTTTCTTCGGCAACTAACGCTGTCAATGGTTCAAAACGCACATCCCCTTGTGCAAGGTGTGCATCCATTTTATCGATATATGGGGGGTTACTAACAACACAAGCAAATTGAGCCGATGCTTCAATTGGACTAAACCAACTGCCTTGTAAAAAATGGGCATTGGTAATCTTCAACTTTTCAGCATTTCGAGTCGCGAGTTGTTGTGCTTCAACTTGTAAGTCAATCCCAACCACATTGCGTTTTGGGAATTCGGTCGCTAAAGCTAATGCGATAGCTCCGGTTCCTGTGCCTAAATCGAGAATATCGCCATCCAGCAATGACACTTTATCAATCGCTAATTCAACTAAACGTTCAGTATCAGCGCGAGGGATCAACGTTGACGTGGACACTTCTAAAGGCAATGACCAAAACTCTCGCTCACCCACAATATATGCAACTGGTTCACCCGATGCACGCTTTGCAATTAAAGCATCAAAACGTGATTGCTGTTCTTGCTCTAGCTCTTTTTCTGGCCATGTCAGTAAATAACTTCTTGGCTTATCGAGTATGTGGCACATCAACACGGCAGCGTCCAAAGATGGACTCTCGCTACCGCTGTTGATCAAAGCTTGAATCGCTGCGTGTAGATTCTGTTCAATACTTAACATGACGTTATTAATACTTAGTGATTTTCCGACAAAGCAGCCAACTGATCGGCCTGATGCTCTTGAATCACAGGATCCACTAAGCTTTGTAAGTCACCTTCCATCACTTCATTTAAGCGGTAGAGGGTTAAATTGATGCGGTGATCAGATACACGACCTTGTGGGTAGTTATAGGTACGAATACGGTCACTACGGTCACCAGAACCTAATAAATTACGACGGGTGTCAGATTCTTCTGCTGCTCGCTTTTCTTCTTCTGCTTTAATAATACGTGCGGCAAGAACCGCCATCGCTTTAGCTTTGTTTTTATGCTGAGAACGTTCATCCTGACACTCAACCACTGTGCCGGTTGGTAAGTGAGTAATACGAATGGCAGAATCAGTGGTGTTAACGTGCTGACCACCCGCGCCCGATGAGCGGAAGGTGTCAATTTTCAAATCAGAAGCTTTAATTTCTGGAATCTCTGCTTCTGGAATTTCTGCCATCACTGCCACAGTACAAGCAGAAGTATGAACACGTCCTTGGGATTCAGTGGCTGGAACACGTTGTACGCGGTGACCGCCTGATTCAAATTTCAGAACGCCATACGCGCCATCGCCATTCACTTTCGCGATCATTTCTTTAAAGCCGCCTTGCTCTGAAATATTGCTGCTAACCACTTCCACTTTCCAACCTTTCTTTTCAGCAAATCGGCTGTACATGCGGAATAAATCACCAGCAAAAATACCCGCTTCATCACCGCCCGCACCTGCACGAATTTCTAAGAAACAGTTGCGGTCATCATTTGGATCTTTTGGCAATAACAAAATCTGTAATTCAGCAGCTAAACGCTCAATCGATGATTTGGCTTCTTTAATTTCTTCCTGAGCCATCTCGCGCATTTCGGCATCATCTTCTTGCGCCATTTCTTCTGCAGCGTCTAAATCATCTTGCGCTTGCTGGTATAGCTGGAAGCACTTGGTTACTTCTTCAAGTTGAGAATATTCTTTTGATAAAGCACGGAATTTATTTTGATCCCCAATAACACCAGGATCACCAAGTAAATGTTGAACTTCTTCGTAACGTTCAACGAGTGTTTCTAATTTGGTCAAAATTGACGAGTTCATAATTTTATCTTTAGTTTGAGTATCTATTGTGAAGGCGTATTAATCGATATTTGTCGCTTGAAGGTTGAGCCTAGCTACCACTCTTCAAGCCCAAGGCTTTGGCGAATAATGGCAAGCTTTTCTGGTTCACCTTGTTCTGCCACTACTTGCATAGCACGCGTTGGAGTATGGATTAAACGATTGGTAAGTTTATTACTGAGTTCTCTTAATACTTTTTCAGGATCACCACCTGCAGATAAAGCATTAAGGCTTTTTTCAAGTAAATCTTCTTTGATCACATTCGCGTGTTGGCGATAATCACGAATGCTGTCGACGGCTTGCAATGAGCGGAGCCAAGTCATAAAGGCGGCACTTTCTTCTGAAACAATCGCTTCAGCTTGAATGGCTTCAACTTTGCGTTGTTCCATGTTCTTATTTACGATGCCTTGCAGATCGTCAACGCTATATAGATAAGCATCATTTAAGTCCCCTACTTGAGATTCAATATCGCGCGGTACTGCGATATCGACCAATAACATAGGTTGATGCTTACGTTTTTTCAAGGCACTTTCCACCATGCCTTTGCCAATGATAGGAAGCTGGCTGGCGGTAGAGCTAATCACAATATCGGCTTGTGGTAAATACTCTGGAATTTCAGCTAATGTGATGGTTTCGCCACCAAATTGACTGGCAAGCAATTTTGCTCGCTCTAACGTTCTATTAGCCACAATGATTTTTTTGCATTGAGTCGATGAAATGTGTTTTGCGACAAGCTCTATTGTTTCGCCGGCACCAACCAACAACACAGTAATATTGTTCATCGATTCGAAAATTTGTTTCGCAAGAATACAGGCTGCATAAGCAACAGAAACGGCACTACCACCAATGGCAGTTTCGGTTCTCACACGTTTGGCAACCGAAAATGCTTTATGAAATAATTTTTCTGTCATGCCATTAACTGCATTCAATTCTGTAGAAGCGGCGTAAGCTTGTTTCACCTGCCCTAAAATTTGAGGCTCACCTAATACTAATGAATCTAAACCACAAGCGACACGCATTAAATGACGCACAGCCGCTTGTTCTTCATAAGTATAGATACTTGGCATTAAATGTTCAGCATCGACACCATGAAAATTCATAAGCCAGTCAATCACATGACCTTTATGAATCCCCTTGCGAACATCACAATAAATTTCAGTACGATTACATGTCGAAACAATGACACCGCTTTTTATGGTGTCACTCGCCCCTATCTCCGCTAATGCTTCAGACAGTTTTTCAGGTGAAAATGCAATTTTCTCTCGCAACTCAACCGACGCTGTATTGTGATTGATACCAATAGCAAGCAAGGACATGTAGTAGGGCTACTCTGAAATTAATGATAAAAGGGAGGTAATTTTACTTGATGGGCTGTATGAATGAAAGGGCTAGAATTTTTTATTAACTCTCAAGTTAAAAAACACAAACAAAGCACTGATTTAAAACAAGATTAATAATATTATTTTTTGCGCACCCCTTGATTAATAAGGAATATAGCTGCTACTCATAGCAAGAGAATGATATAGTAATCACCATATATGAACTTCAATAAGGAAGCGACCTTGTCATTTCTCTCAAGCCTCTCTCCCCTTCGTTTTACTGATGTATCATTGTTTTCTCGCATTCAAGACCGATCGTTAAAAACAAACTCAGCATTTCGCGCATGGGCATGGTTCCCTATTACGTGTCTGCTTTTGATTATTTCCGGTTGCAGCAGCGTTCCACCAAGCCAAGAAAACTACTCCGTCGATTGGCAAAGTCATAAGCAAAAACTTGAGCAACTCAACACTTTCAAAGTCAGTGGAAAAATTGGCTATAAAGATCCAGAAAACCGCCAATCTCTTAATTTTATTTTAAAACATGCCTCTCAATATGATGAACTAAAGTTACTCTCGTTTTTGGGCCAAACTGTTTTAACGGTGCAAATGACACCGAGCGGCGCAATGATCACCACTTCCGATGGACAAGTACGTACAGCCAAACAAGCCAACGATCTGATTAAAGAATTAACTGGTTTAAGTATTCCGGTTAGCCAACTTCCAGATTGGATAAAAGGTTTACCAACCGAAGCTGATAACGTGGCTTATAATCAATCTCATACTGTTGAGAGCCTTGAAAAGAATATCGATAACCGTCAATGGAAGCTCACATACGTTAGCTATCAATCAACATCGGTTTCAAGTGACTCAACATTGCCATTACCAAATCAATTGTTTTTAGAGCAAGATGCCACTCAAATTAAGATTCTAATTAGCAAATGGATATTTTAATGCCATCAATATTTGATTCTGCCATTTCTGACATGAAATGGCCCTCCCCCGCCAAGCTGAATTTATTTTTGTATATCACGGGTCGCCGAGCAAATGGCTACCACGAACTACAGACGCTCTTTCAATTTATTGATTATGGCGACACGCTGCAGTTCTCACCAAATCGAAACGGTAACATTACCATTACGCCGGAAATCGAAGGGGTCAGTCTGGAACAAAACCTGATCTGGAAAGCGGCCAACGCCCTTAAAATTGAAGCGCAAAAAACACTCAACATGGATTCATCAGCATTAGGTGTTGATATTCAATTGAATAAAATTCTACCTATGGGTGGCGGCCTTGGTGGTGGCTCGTCGAATGCTGCCACGGCATTAGTAGTTTTAAATGAATTATGGTCACTTAATTTTTCGCTCGACACATTGGCACACATAGGATTAGCACTAGGTGCAGATGTTCCTGTATTTGTACGTGGTCACTCTTCATTTGCAGAAGGCGTGGGCGAACAACTGGTTTCGGTTGATCCAAAAGAAAATTGGTATTTAGTGATTAAGCCCAATGTAAATATTGCAACGGCTGACATTTTCACCCACCCAGATTTAACCAGAAACACCCCAAAACGTGAACTCACTACGCTTTTACAACATGCATACGAAAACGATTGCGAAAAAATCGTCACTTTGCTGTATCCGGAGGTTGCTAAGCAACTTTCATGGCTGCTACAATACGCGCCGTCGAGATTGACTGGAACAGGGTCGTGTTTATTCGCTGAATTCAATACTCAGCAACAAGCCGAAAGCGTTTTGGAACAACTCAACACACAAAATTCAAATAGTGTCTTCGGCTTTATCGCCAAAGGGGTGAATATTTCACCGCTTCATAAGACTTTGGCTGACTATAAACAAGCCAACCACAACTCAATTTAAAACTGGACGCAACCCGAGGTTTCCACCGTGCCTGATATGAAGCTATTTGCTGGTAACGCCACACCTGAACTAGCCCAACGTATTGCAGATCGCCTATACATTTCCCTTGGTGACGCAACTGTAAACCGTTTTTCTGACGGTGAAGTCGCTGTACAAATCAATGAGAATGTTCGTGGTAGTGATGTATTTATCATCCAATCTACTTGTGCGCCAACCAATGACAACTTAATGGAATTGGTCGTAATGATCGATGCAATGCGCCGCGCTTCTGCGGGCCGTATTACAGCCGTCATCCCTTACTTTGGCTATGCACGTCAAGACCGTCGTGTCCGTTCAGCTCGTGTTCCAATTACTGCGAAAGTAGTTGCTGACTTCCTTTCTAACGTTGGTGTTGACCGCGTTCTAACGATCGACCTACACGCAGAGCAAATCCAAGGTTTCTTCGATGTTCCTGTAGATAATATCTTCGGTACTCCGGTACTAATGGAAGATATGAAATCTCGTAACTTAGAAGATCCAGTTGTGGTTTCTCCTGATTTAGGTGGTGTTGTACGTGCTCGTGCAACCGCAAAAATGCTAGACGACACAGACATCGCTATCGTTGATAAGCGCCGTCCTCGTGCTAACGTTTCTGAAGTAATGAACCTAATTGGTGATGTTAAAGGTCGCGACTGTGTGATCGTTGATGACATGATCGATACAGGTGGCACACTCTGTAAAGCAGCTGAAGCTCTAAAAGAACGCGGCGCTAAACGTGTATTTGCTTACGCAACGCACGCGGTATTCTCTGGTAACGCTGCACAAAACATCGCAGGTTCTGTGATTGACCAAGTTATTATTACTGACTCAATTACATTATCAGATGAAATGAAAGCAACGGGTAAAGTAACTCAACTTACTTTATCTAGCATGCTTGCTGAAGCGATCCGTCGTATTAGCAATGAAGAATCTATTTCTGCGATGTTCAACTAGTCTTTTCTAAGTACTAGCTGACAACACAAAATTTATAAAAACCACTGCACTTCTGTGTGGTGGTTTTTTTATTGGTTTTCTGGCTGCACACCTTGACAGAAAATATGCTATCATGCCGCGCTTTGAAAATTTGCACAGAGAGCTAAATCTTGACTCAATCTATCAAATTGCTGGTTGGCCTTGCTAATCCAGGACCAGAATATGTCAGAACTCGCCACAATGCTGGAGCATGGGTGGTCGAAGAGTTGGCGCGAGTTCACAATGTAAGCTTAAAAGATGAAGGTAAATTCTTTGGCTTAACCGGTAGGATATTAGTGCACGGACAAGATTTACGTCTCCTTATCCCAACGACATTTATGAACTTGTCGGGTAAATCAGTCGCCGCACTGGCAAAATTTTATCAAATCAAACCAGAAGAGATCATGGTGGCACACGATGAACTCGATTTACCCCCAGGCGTTGCGAAGTTTAAAAAAGGCGGTGGTCATGGGGGCCACAACGGCTTAAAAGACATCATTGCCAAACAAGGCAATAATAAAGAATTCTACCGACTACGCATTGGCATTGGACATCCCGGCCATAAAGACCGTGTAGCCGGCTACGTACTCGGTAAAGCACCAACCAAAGAACAAGAATTACTCGATGCCGCAGTAGATGAATCGGTACGCAGTTTAGATATATTGCTCAAAGATGATCTTGCTAAAGCACAAAATCGCTTACATACGTTTAAAGCTGAATAGAGCGCTCATAATGAGCTACATTTAGCAAAACAATCAAATGACAACATAAGTCGGTAATACACCGAATGAAAGAAGGTTTATAACATGGGTTTCAAATGTGGAATTGTCGGTTTACCTAACGTAGGTAAATCCACTTTATTTAACGCACTAACTAAAGCGGGTATTGAAGCGGCTAACTTCCCTTTCTGTACGATCGAACCTAACACTGGTGTTGTTCCAGTTCCCGATCTTCGTTTAGATGCTTTAGCTGAAATTGTGAACCCAAAACGCATTCTTCCAACCACTATGGAATTCGTTGATATTGCAGGCTTGGTTGCTGGCGCATCAAAAGGTGAAGGTCTTGGTAACAAGTTCTTAGCTAACATCCGTGAAACTGACGCGATTGGTCACGTTGTTCGCTGCTTTGAGAACGAAAACATCGTTCACGTTGCTGGCCGTATTTCACCAATTGAAGATATCGAAATCATCAATCTTGAGCTTGCTCTTGCTGATTTAGATAGCTGTGAGCGCGCAATTCAACGCCAAGCGAAAAAAGCAAAAGGCGGCGATAAAGACGCAAAATACGAAATCACCGTATTAGAAAAGCTTTTACCTGTATTCACTGAAGGCGGCATGGCTCGTTCGGTAGAGTTAAGCAAAGAAGAATTAGCTGCTGTTGGTTACTTGAACTTCTTAACCTTAAAGCCAACCATGTACATTGCTAACGTAAATGAAGATGGCTTTGAAGATAACCCATTCTTAGATCAAGTTCGTGAATACGCACAAGGTGAGAACGCGGTTGTGGTTCCTGTTTGTGCTGCGATTGAGTCTGAAATGTCAGAGCTTGACGAAGAAGACCGTGATGAATTCCTTGCCGACCTTGGCATTGAAGAGCCAGGGCTTAACCGTGTAATCCGCTCTGGATATGAGTTATTAACGCTACAAACTTACTTTACTGCAGGTGTACAAGAGGTTCGCGCATGGACAATTCCTGTTGGTGCTACGGCCCCTCAGTCAGCAGGTAAAATTCATACTGATTTTGAAAAAGGCTTTATCCGAGCGGAAGTGATCGCTTATGAAGATTTTATTCAATTTAAAGGTGAAAGCGGCGCAAAAGAAGCTGGTAAATGGCGTTTAGAAGGTAAAGAATACATTGTAAAAGATGGTGATGTGGTTCATTTCCGTTTTAACGTGTAAATCAACGCTCTGAATATATCTACATACAAAAGCCAGTGACTGTCACTGGCTTTTTAGTTCTGTTTATTCTTCAAATTGCAAATCTCATCTAACCATCAATTTCGCCTTACAACCCCTGTTTTTGTTCACAAACAACCCTTTTTGTTTAAAAAAAGTGCGAACGATTCATTTTGGCCGATTTATTCAAAAAAACTATTGACGCTTACAGCCCGAATCCGCATAATGCGCTCCGTTCTCGTCGCAGAGTTATTGTGATGAGAGAGATGAAAATCTCAGT
>NZ_AJYK02000034.1:122-433 GCF_000286955.2 Vibrio rumoiensis 1S-45 | reverse complement strand
AATCCAGGTAGCCCAGCCAATTTTAAATTCCTAGGTAGCAACACTTAGTTTCTAGGAAGAGCGAAAGCTCAAAGAAAAGTTTCATCTAAGGTGGAACAAAGGGCGAGATTGTATTATATTACTCCGCTCACAAAGTTACTCAGTAACTATTGGCTACGTAGCTCAGTTGGTTAGAGCACATCACTCATAATGATGGGGTCACAGGTTCGAATCCCGTCGTAGCCACCATATTTAAAGCGTTTCTTGTTTATCAAGGTACGTTACTCGATAAGTAAGTTTATCCAATCAACTTACTTTCTAATATCGAGATG
>NZ_AJYK02000034.1:0-112 GCF_000286955.2 Vibrio rumoiensis 1S-45 | reverse complement strand
AAAGCGTTTCTTGTTTATCAAGGTGCGTTACTCGATAAGCAAGTTTATCCAATCAACTTGCTTGCTAATATCGAGATACTAGGAACAAGTTTCCTAGTCACGGTTTTGCGGT
>NZ_AJYK02000033.1 GCF_000286955.2 Vibrio rumoiensis 1S-45 | reverse complement strand
ACCGCAAAACCGTGACTAGGAAACCAGTTCCTAGTATCTCGACTATATCAATAAACGGATTGGTTACGTTTATTATCGAGTTACAAATCTCGATAAACGAGAAATGTTTTAAACATGGCTGGGTTACCTGAAATGAGACAGGGAACTCTCTTGGTATAATCATTAAAAACCAATGGTTTGGCTATTATACTAAACAGCATGTTCTTTTTTAAAATGGCTGGGCTACCTGGATTCG
>NZ_AJYK02000032.1 GCF_000286955.2 Vibrio rumoiensis 1S-45 | reverse complement strand
CCACCACCAGGGCACGCAATTCTTTATTGCGATGCGCCTAACTCATTAGTTAAGACACCATCTTCGATACCGCTTTCGCCATACCTAAAATTTTTCACCCGCAGTAACAATTTAGCTTTGCTGCGAGAACGAAACGTACTTTACTTGACTGATAATTTGAGTCAACAACAAATTTTGTAATTTTGATTCAAACGATTAAAAATCGCCCCAAGCGGTTATAAAACACTCAAAAATTCGTTCCGCGAACATCATTATTTTTGTTTTACAAACCTTTGCCCTATGTTTGGCATGTAAGCCCAATGATGATCAAAAATATTCATTAATTCTGGATTGCCATATTTCGATAAACTGATTGCATGAAAACGGTTCTTTTTTTGCTTCAGTTCATCGACTTGCTTGATGAGCTCTTTAGATTGCTTTGGCGCTATAAAATCCGATAAGATCACCACATCAGCTTGTTGATATTTGGCTGTTTGCATTTGTTGTATTGCCGCACTAATGGCTGGTTCTAAATCGGTTCCACCGTGGAAGGTATACGATAAAAAATCACTGGCCTCGCGTAAACCATCTTGCTTGGTAAGCTGATAAGTCACGTAATCGGTAGAGAATAAAACAACAAAACACTCTCGATCTTCTGCTAATGCGATTTGCATCAAAGCAAAAGCAATCGCTTTAACGCATTGTTCAGGAAAACCACGCATTGAACCTGAAGCATCCACACAAATAATAAAAGGCCCAATATCGTCTTCCGCTTTGGCTGGGTGTGGTTCCATCGCTTTTACTTTTCTAGAAGTACGTACTTTGCCTTGCATTTGATAGTTCATTAATCGCTTATCAATAAGATGCTTGTAGAACACGACTTCTAGTTCGGGGTAAGCGAGGAATAACAACTCATTAGGAAGCAACTTATTCAGATCATCACTTTCATGTATGCCAACAATATCATCAGTTGCCTGCTGTGATGATTCTTCTTCGTACTCTATACCTTGAGTGTATTGTGGAGGTTCATTGGGGTCAGGATCTTGCTTAGACATCCTCCCGAGGGTTTCCGCGATTTCTTGAAGCTTGGGATGTTTTTTCAAAAAATCCGCTTGTGATTTCATCACCGACCAATCGGTTTTAGATAAATTCACACTGGTCATATCCCACAAACGGCCAGCAATAGATGACGTATCTTGAGGGGCATCCAAGTTATCCATCTGTTTTAGCATTTCTAAGCGTTGATAAAGTTCATCTAATTCTTGCTGCTTTTCTTTCTCTAAAGCTTCTTGCTGCACCTTTTTGACGCTTTCAGTGATACTTTTATACCATTGATGACAAAAGAAATGCGGCAACATCGGGTTGATTCGAGCATTAGGCTCATTCACCAAACGATAGGCTTCTGGATAAAACGCTGAAAGTGGTTCAAGTTTCACAACCAGTTCATCGATTTCAAATAAAAACTGCTCTTCATTCCAATGAATGACTTCTTGGTACAATGCCAATTCGGTTTGAAGATCTTCGGATTGTGCTACTTGCTTAACCTTACTGGTTACTTTGTTTTTCCATTTATCTAATTGATTTCTTACTAATGTTTTAATGTTTTTATTTTGTTCAACTAATGGCATTAATTGAGAGCGCCCCATCAGATCATGAAACGCAGCCTCAACCATTTCTGCATCAGCCAATAAAACGGCGATGTCAAGTGCATCAATTCCTAACATAAAGAGTTCTTAACCTTAGTTATTCGAAAGCTTCATCAAGTCGATTCACTTTATTAACAGCCAATTCACTGTCTTCTTGAAGTTTTGCCACTAACCCGGTGAGTTCTTGTAAGCTGGATTCCACCAACAATGGTAAAGATTTATCAAGAAAACTGTGTGGAAGACTGGCATGAAATTCCGATTTAGCACTTCTAATTTCAAACTCAGATTCTTTTAAAGATTGGTTCACTGACAGTGATGTTGTATGCCAATTTTCTAAAACCGATTTATCGAAACCTTGGTTCGTCGCTAATGTCACTGCAATGGCGCGATTAGCAATGTCTTTGATCACCAATTTCTGACTAACATCAACTTCAAAGTGGAAACGGCATAGTGTGGTTTTCTTATTTACAAAACCATAAGCATCACCACCGCCATCTTTGATTAATTGCTCTAATTCTTTATAAGGTACATAAACCCAACGGCTATCACCAGTGTCATGATCGGTGACGGATAGATTGCTTTGAAGTAAGACCAGCTTAACCAGATCAGAAGTATTACCCACTTGATAACGTTTGGCATGCGATAAGTTGTAGTGGTATACATTTTTTCGACGAATAGTCCCTTCAGTATCTGCCGACAACACCATAGAAAACTTATCGGTAATAGCTTCTTCTAATTGAGATAACTGATTTTGTTGCAATTCAATATCTTGACGAATTTTTGTTTGGTTGTAGGCATGATCACTAGCAAATGAAGAAATGCATTCTCGAACAGTTAAACGTGAATGAGGTGAATTCCATAAGCAATCTTGCAAGAGCATCAAATCTAATGCATTGATTTCATCGCGACCATTAAAATACGCACTGGCTTTTAATAGTTTAACGGCTTTTTTCCAACGTCTATCCGAAACATACATATCACCGGGGGGCTGGCCCTCTTGGCTTGGTGTGTTTTCTTTTGCTTCAATCATGATTTTAAGTTGAAAGAGTTTTTCAAACATGGCTTCCGATAAATCAAGCTGATCTAATTCTTGTAGCCATTGATGGTATTCCTCATCCTTAATTGCCAACCCTTCAGGCACTCTGGCCTCTTGCGCAGTTCCAACCGTTAGCATTGAACGAAAGTTTTGTTTATTTTGAATTCGGTTAATGAATACTCGAACTAACATACGATCATATAAAGCTTCTAACCCACTGTCTTCTGTGGGCAGTTCGTTAGATGCTGAGATAAGCAATCGCATAGGAACCGGTTCGACATCGCTGCCATTTTTGAATGTCTTTTCATTCACAACCGTTAATAAAGTATTAAGAATTGCTGGCCCGGCTTTCCAAATTTCGTCTAAGAAAACCACTTGTGATGTTGGAAGGTAGCCATCGGTTAAGCGAACATAGCGCCCATTGTCCTTTAGCTCTTGAATGCTTAATGGACCAAACACCTCTTCTGGGGTAGAAAAGCGCGTCATCAGATATTCAAAATAACTGCTGCTCTCAAAAGCTTGGATCAAACGTTTGGCGATCAAACTTTTTGCAATCCCTGGAGGACCAAGCAAAAATACACTTTCACCAGATAACGCCGCGAGAAGACAAAGTTTGATAGTGTCTTCACGCTCGTAAACACCATCAGACAATGCTTGAACCAATTTATTGATACGCTCGGATAATAATGAACGTTGTGCAGACGTTCGAGCTTGTGCGCTTTCCATGCTTTTCCCCTAAAACCAATTGATAGTATTACTTTCGCTTATTCTGAAACAAAGGTGAATACTTTTCTTACGTTAGATCAATATGATTGTTGATTTTAGCGTGCATTTTGAGCGCCCAATTGAATTGTTACCGAATAAATCTTTTCAAATAATAGTCTCAATGGCAGTATGGAAATCTACTGAGTTAAAGGACCATTGCGCTTTATGGATAAGCAGACAATACATAAATGGAAAAACATTGAGTTGGTAGAAGAAGACGCTCACTTACCCAATGGAAAGATCATTCGTCACACGACTATTGTCCATCCAGGTGCCGCCGTTATTCTTCCAATCACAAAGAACGGCCAGATCATTTTATTAAAACAGTTTCGTCCATCGTTAAATAAATGGATTCTGGAGTTGCCGGCAGGAACTATTGAGAATGACGAAGCTCCAATTGAATGCGCTCAACGTGAACTCACAGAAGAAACAGGTTATCTATCGGCATCGCTTCATCCATTAGGGCAATGTACACCGCTTGCTGGATTCTGTGATGAAATTCAACACCTCTTTGTAGCATCGGATCTCACAAGAACAGAATCATTAAACTTGGATGATGACGAAGTTATTGAGGTCATTGAAGTGGATCTTCACACCATCGAACAATGGATTCGAGATGATGAAATTACCGATGCAAAAACCATCACTTGTATTAGCAAAGCAAAATTATGTGGCCACTTCGATTAATTATAGTGACTTGATCATGAAGCACATTCGGATTTAAACATTGAACACTACGACGCTTTATTCAATATCCTCTTCAATTTCATAAGGAATACATCATGGATTTTCGTTCTGACACGGTAACACACCCTACTGAAGCAATGCGTATCGCTATGGCCAATGCCATTGTTGGTGATGATGTTTACGGTGACGACCCAACCATTAATGCTTTGGAAATGTGGGCAGCAGAACGTCATGGCTTTGAAGCGGCCATTTTTACTTCCTCTGGCACTCAAGCCAACCTGCTTGGTTTAATGTCTCATTGTGAACGTGGTGAAGAATATTTATGTGGTCAACAAGCGCATAACTATAAATTTGAAGGTGGTGGTGCGGCAGTGCTAGGGTCGATCCAACCTCAGCCGATTGAAAATGAAAGAGATGGTACTATTTGTCTGAAAAAGCTAAAAAAAGCCATTAAACCTGATGACATTCATTTTGCTCAAACAAAACTACTAAGCTTAGAGAATACTATCAATGGTAAAGTGCTTCCTTTAAGTTACTTAAAAGAAGCTCGTGAATTTGCTAATGAGCATAACCTTCAATTACACCTTGATGGTGCTCGCGTCTACAATGCAGCGGTCGCCCTAAATGTCGATATCAAAGAGATCGCTTGTCACTTTGATTCTATGACCATTTGTTTATCTAAAGGGTTATCTGCACCTGTAGGCTCGTTATTACTCGGCAATAAAGCGTTTATTACCAAAGCAAGACGTATCCGTAAAATGTTAGGTGGTGGTATGCGCCAAGCCGGTATTCTTGCCGCCGCGGGTAAACTGGCTTTAACGGAGCAAATCGATCAATTAAAAGTTGATCATGCGAATGCTCAAATACTTGCTCAAGGCTTAAATACATTACCCGGTTTTGAGGTGAACTTAGAACAAGTTCAAACCAACATTGTCTTTACCAAAGTAGCTGAACATATCAACACGGCTCATTTACAGCAAAACTTACGCAAAGATGGCATCATCATCAGTTCAGGCAATCCACTACGATTTGTTCTGCACAATGATATCACTCAAGATGATGTTCATACTCTGTTAGAAAAACTGGCAATGTATAGCGCTTAATTAATTAGCAAACATGCATCTAACACCACAACGGCTTTGCGTAACGCTTTTCATCATGCAAAGCCGCTTTATTTTTCATAACCAACAACCTAAAAAGGTTACACCGTAACCACAATGTCCAAGCTACACCACAAAAGCTTGGTTTTACTTAGATATGCTTTCCGTAAATAAGTATACTATTCCAATGGAACACTCTATTCATAATGCACTTACCTAATTTAAGAGTGCATTTTTGTGGCTTGGGCAAAATGTTATTTAATGAAACGTTAAGTTGGAAAGACTGTGAATTCGGTAGCGGATAAAAAACAAGGTCGCCGTAGCGCACAAGAAGCAGAGCAGACAAAAAAAGCAATTTTAAAGATTGCCGGACAGTTATTCTGCCAATTTGGCTACAAGAAAGTATCGCTAAGGCAGATCAGTGAGCAAGCCGGTGTATCTCATAGCCTCTTGCGCTATCACTTTGGAAGCAAAGAAAAAATCTGGCAACACATCAGTGATGATATTTACCACTATTTCCAACAATACTTCCAATTTATCATTGAATCTTTACCCGATGGGTTACCTGCAAACATTCAACTTTATAAATTAATGAATCGTGTTTTAGCGTGCAGTTTGCATGATCCACGAGCGATACAATTTTTAGCAGATGCGGTTAGACAAGAAAAGAAAATGGTCAGTTACTTTCTAGAACCAAGTAAACGAGACCATCAACTAATAGAAAGGCTTTTTAACCAATTCAAGCAAGACTTCCCAGACTCCCCACTCACTATTAAAGCTTTGCGTTGGCAAACGACGATTTATAGCCATGCGGGGTGCACTTTACGACCATTAATGGAACATGCTTTTGATACAGCAGATGATCAAGATGCTATGTTTAAGCACTGGCAACAGTTTAATCACTTACTTAGCACCCAATTACACATTCCTCAAGAACAGCTGGAACATCCGAGCTGTTTAAGTGAAATGATCGTCATGCCACCAGCAGAACCCTGTAATACTTAACGGCGCTTACCACGCTGCTTATGAATATTCAGCTTTGCTTTGAGCTTACGTTTTTCTGAAGATCGAGTGCGTTTGGGTGCCGTTGCTGCTTCCTCTTCAAAAGTCGGCTCATAGCCCGGCAACCACTGTTGAGGTAACCGGGTATCCAATAACGTTTCAATAGCATCAAGCAAATATTGTTCTTGTGGGCACATTAATGAAATCGCTTGTCCCACTTCTCCTGCTCGCCCAGTACGCCCGATACGATGTACATAGTCTTCAGCTTGAAATGGTAGCTCATAGTTCACAACATGCGGTAATTGTTGAATATCCAAACCTCTTGCCGCGACATCCGTCGCTATCAATGCCCTAACTTTGCCTGATTTAAAATCATCTAACGCTTTTTGTCTTGCTCCTTGGCTTTTATCTCCATTAATAGAAGCGGCCTCTATACCATCTAATTTTAGCTCTTTTGCCAAAGAATCCGACGTTTGTTTAGTCTTAGTAAAAACCAAAACCTGTCGCCAATTTCTTGAACCAATAAGATAAGAAAGCAATTCTCGTTTACGGGACTTATTCACTGGGTAAACCATTTGTTCAACCAAATCCGCGGTACTATTCTCCGATGCTATTTGTACTTCAACCGGATCTTTTAACAGTTTATAAGCCACTTCTCGAATACGCTTAGTAAAGGTCGCAGAAAAAAATAACGTTTGTTTCTCATGACTCATTCTGCGTAAAATCCGCTGTAGATCAGGCATAAAGCCCATATCCATCATTCGATCTGCCTCATCTAACACAAGGGTTTGTGCATTGTTTAGATGAATATTCCCCACAAATAAGTGATCAAGCAAACGACCAGGCGTCGCCACCACAATATCCGCACCAGAAGACAAATGCTTAGTTTGAACGCTCATGCTGGTTCCACCATAAACCACCACTATCTTAAGGCCTTGATTATATGATGTTAAACTTTCAAATACTTGTTGAGCAAGCTCGCGCGTTGGCGTTAGCACTAATGCTTTTACACATGCTGCTTTAGATTTAGGCGTGTCTATTTCATCATTTTCAATAACATCCGTCAGTGTTTGTGCATCCAAGATTTTTTGAATAATTGGCAATCCAAAAGCCGCCGTTTTCCCTGTACCGGTTTGCGCACTCGCAATGACATCCTTACCTTGTAAAACCAAAGGAATCGCTTCAGATTGCACTGGTGTTGGTTCGGTAATGCCAAGCTTGCGAAGTGTTTCGAGGATAGAAGCAGATAAACCAAGAGATTGAAACGACATAGATGAACCTAAATAATACAAAAATGAAAAATAAACACTTCAGAGTAAAGTGTGGGTATACCCAGTTTACCATTCAATCTAGGCTCTGATGATACTTTTTGACTCTATCGTTTTTACAATGTTGAATTACGCTTTACAGCAACGGCTACTGTCTACATTCAAATTTGTTTCATCCCACCACCTTATTTGAGCTTGTGGAGAATGAAGATAAATGGTTTCTCCAACCAGTGGAGTTATCAGAGAAATAGGTTTTCGTTTGGTTTCTTCCATTAAATCTTGCATTGGCTCATCCCATTTATGGGTGAATAATTCATAAGTGGACCAATGTACAGGAAACAAACTTTTTGCTTTAACATCATGAAAGGCTTTGAGTGTGTGTCTTGCTTGCATGTGTCCCCAATTCTCGACAGGAAAACCTCGCCCTTTTTTGACATTCGCGGCCACTTCCATAAAGGCAACATCAAAAGGCCCCATTCTCTCACCAATTTCTTTGAAGTGTTGACTATAAGCACTATCACCACTGTAGAATACCGACGCATTTTGACTACGAATACACCATGATGCCCATAATGTTTTGTTCGTATCAAAGCCTGTTCGTCCTGATTGATGATTCGCTGGTGTCGCCGTGTATGTAACGCCATTAATAGTTACCGCTTCCCACCAATCCAATTCTTTTATTTTTGACGGTGCAACCCCCCAACGTTCGAGGTGTTCGCCCACGCCTAATGGCACTAAAAAATAAACCTTCTTATCGGCATAAAACTGCATGGTTGTTTTTTCTAAATGATCATAATGATCGTGAGATATAACGATGACATCTGGAATAGGCAAGCTTTCTCTTGCGGTAGGAACATTCACATTACGTTTAAAAAAGAGTTTTACTATATCTGGAGAAGCATGTTCGAAGACGGGATCAATTAAAATTCGTTGTTTTTCAATTTCAAGAAAGACGTTTGAATGACCAAGCCAAGTGATACGAAGTTCATTACTGGCTTCTTTCAATTTATCCAAATTCAAGGGCACGTAAGGAAGTTGATCTTTCGGACGAAGTTGACGCCTTGCTACGGTGTATTTCCAAAAAGTTTGAAAGGATGATTGATGACTGAATTCTTTAGGAAGTTTAGAGATGGCCTTGCCTTGATGAAATTGTGCTGAAGATAACATCCTATTTTGCCGCTTCTGGCGACTTCGCAATAACGCTTTTTTATGTATGCTTGCAATGGATTTTGGTTTGAAAACGCCACTACGTGCTTTTTCTGCAATGTACATTAACGTATTTGTCATAGCCTCTGGCCTATCTACATTTATTGATATCAATATAAAAATGAATCGTGATAGCTAATTGTTATCAAGTTTAGACTGGCGTAGATTTCAGATGAATGAACATTCCTTTTCATTTTAAAGACAAGTTCCGAAAACAAAAAAGCGATGTGCCACTTGTGTGGGACATCGCTTATTGAACGCCGTTTAGAAAAATATGAATCGTTTATTGCAGCTTATTGAGCTCGGAATTCAGTTGTTCTAATTTTTTATTATCTTCCGCTAACTTTTCTTTGTACTTACTGACCTTATCAAATTTTTGATCTTTCATCGCTTCTTTTAGATCATCTTGATGCTCAGACATGTCATCTTTCACATCGTCAATCTTACCTTTTAAATCATCACTTAAGCCATCCGTTGTACAATGCTCTTTCGCATTTTGAAGTGCTGTCGTTAACCCTTTTTCTTTATGGCTATTATTATTTTGTTTTGCCAAGTCTAATTGCTTTTCAATCTGGCAAATTTTTTCTTCACAACCTGTCTTATCACTGCAATCTTGCGCAAAAACAGCGCTGCTCGCTAAGGTGAAAAAAGCGGGTAAAAGTAATGATGTAAGTTTCATAATATCTCGATACTGAATGTAAAAGAAATTGACTATAACGCTACCTCCGTACTAATACTATGTGTTTATCCCCTTCTTACTACGCATTATCAATTAAATACGCTATTATCCACGTCGCTTTAAATTAGACTCATACCTTGGAGATCTCTATGTCATCTGGCACCCACCAGAAACCAAACCGCCCTGCTCGCTCGACGAGCAAGTCAAGCCGCTCTGCCACTAAAACATCACAGCAGAGAAGGTCTCCATATAAGAATAAAGACCCTTCTTATTCAAAAGAACCGAAACCCGCAGGCTTGCATGCTAGAAATATTCACAAAGGCCGCTATGATTTCGAAAAACTAGAAAAAGCCAATCCCAACTTAACGCCATTTGTAATTTTAAACCCTCGCGGAGAAAAGTCGGTTAACTTTAGTGAACCCAAAGCGGTCGTTGCATTAAACGAAGCGCTTTTAAAAGCTCATTATGGCGTAGAGTTTTGGCAAATCCCTGAAGGCTATTTATGCCCACCTATTCCAGGACGTGTCGATTACATTCATTATTTGGCGGATCTTTTAACTGAGACTGTGAATACATTACCCGAAGTCTCTTCGGAACTTGATGAATTGGCCGAAGAAGACATAAAAGGCTCTGCAAATCATAAATATTCGGTATTAGATATCGGTGCCGGTGCTAACTGTATTTATCCTATTTTAGGCGCGACAAGTTACGACTGGAACTTTGTAGGTTCAGATATCGATCCTGTTTCGGTTAAAACCGCACAATTATTAATTCAGGCAAATAGAAAGCTTAAAAACAAAATAAAGCTTCGTCTACAAAATGACGCCAACTGTATTTTCTCTGGCATCATCAAGCCTCAGGACACATTCGCTTTAACCATGTGTAATCCTCCTTTTCACGAATCATTAGAAAAGGCAACAGAAGGCAGTTTACGTAAAGTTCGAAATTTGAACAAAAGTAAAGACTCATCATCAAAGTCATCGTCAATCAAAGCTGATGGTAAGCCCGTGTTGAACTTTGCTGGAACTGAAAATGAATTATGCTATGAAGGTGGTGAAATTGCGTTCTTAAAGCTTATGGCAAATGAAAGCTTAGAATTTTCAGACCAAGTGTGTTGGTTCACGAGCTTAGTTTCAAAACAAGAAAACGTCCCATTATTGGAACAACAAGTGAAAAATCTTGGGGCAAAACAAGTGAAAGTGATCCACATGTCGCAAGGGCAAAAAATGACACGCTTTGTTGCGTGGACATTTTTATCAGCCGAAGAGAAAGCCGAGTTTTTTGACGCAAGATAGATTTATGTCAATACCAGCAGCTTATTCATTCTTGCCGATTAAATTAGTAGCCTAAATATAGTGAAAATAAAAACGCCCAACTCACACAAGTTGGGCATTTCGTTTATACAGTAATTAAACCATTATTTTGCGGCACGACGCGCAGCAACGGCATCGGATAATTGACGAAGGACTTTTTCAGTATCTTCCCAGCCAATACAAGCATCTGTGATACTTTGACCGTAATTAGCAACCTTACCATCGACAAGATCTTGGCGACCTTCATTAAGATGACTTTCGATCATCACACCAAATATCGCATCTTCACCCGCAGCTAGTTGTGCAGACACATCATCTGCAACCACCATTTGGCGCTGGAACTGTTTAGAGCTGTTGGCATGGCTGAAGTCGATCATAACTTTTTGGCGTAAACCTTGTGCTTCAAGTTGAGATTTTATAGCGCTAACATGTTCAGCACTGTAGTTAGGCTCTTTACCACCACGAAGAATGATATGACAATCAGGATTACCTGCCGTTTCAATGATCGCAGAATGACCATATTTGGTCACCGATAAGAAATGGTGAGAAGCACCCGCTGAACTACAAGCATCGGTTGCAATCTTAATGTTGCCATCTGTACCATTTTTGAAACCTACAGGGCAAGAAAGGCCTGACGCCAATTCACGGTGAACTTGAGATTCAGTGGTACGAGCACCGATAGCTCCCCAGCTGATCAAATCACCCACATATTGAGGCGTGATCATATCAAGAAACTCACTGGCTGTTGGCATACCGGCATCGGTTAAATCCAATAGTAATTTACGACCAATACGTAAACCATCATTCAGTTGATAAGTATCATCAAGGTAAGGGTCGTTGATTAAGCCTTTCCAACCAACCGTGGTGCGTGGTTTTTCAAAATAAACACGCATCACCACTTCAAGATTACCTTTCAATTCTTCACGTAATACCGCTAAACGTTGACCGTATTCAAGTGCCGCTTCGGTATCATGAATCGAACAAGGGCCGATCACAACCAGTAAACGATCGTCTTTATCTTCAAGAATATTGTGAATAGCTTGACGAGATTCAAACGTAGTGCTGCTTGCTGTTTCCGTTGCTGGAAACTTCTCTAAAACGGCCACTGGTGGTAAAAGTTCTTTAACTTGCTTAATTCTTACATCATCAATTTTTTGCATAACGACATTGTCCTTGTAGTGTGAGTGCTTTGAATCAAAATAAAAATTATTGGTATAAAGTAGCCAATTCAAAAAGCACGTAATCATGTTCCTTATGGTTAACTTATCCTTAGAAAATCAGAACTTCAATGATTAATTGCCTTTAAAAGTCAGTTTTTCAATGAATGTAACTTTCATCAAGAAGTTAACACGCTGTTTATATGACCAACTTTGCTTTCTAAAAGTGCATTAAATGTTGCTTTTCACACTAATAAACATAAAATGGTGACCTATATCACACTTTGTTTGAGCCGTAGAATTCTATGTTGTATTATTTCCTGCCTATTCTTTTGGCCAGCTTTGTTTTAAGTGCATGCACACCTAAAACTCAACAACCTGTCGATCTCACAATCAATTTATATGGTTTAGAGCAAGATACATCATTAACAAATAGCAAAACTATCACGGTGGATAGCCGTACTCAAAGTGCAGATATCACACTGGTTTCAGCGTTTAACCAATCCAATGCTAACGTGGTAAATAACTACAATTACGTTTATGCGCTTAACTCCGGTGAAGGTTTACAAAACGCGCCACTTCTAGCCAGTAACTTGCCAATTGTCGGTATATCTTCAAAACAAGAAGTATATGATTTTGCAAACAATAAAACCCATGCGAAAGTGTATGTCAAAGAGGTTTCAGGACAAAAGGTAGCGTTTTTAGCTCTGATTGATTTAGACCGTACCAAGCATGCAACACCATCAAAAAGTGATTTAGATAAGCTAGGAGCAACGATTGATCGTGGCTCAATAGAAGGTTGGAATAAAGTGGTGTTAGTTAGCCAATACTCACCAAGTACAACCGCAGCGGTATTGCAGCAATTAAAAGGCATTGATTTAGCAATTACACTAGGCCCTCAAAGAAAAACAACTCAGATTGGAAAAAGCTGTTTAGCTGAGTTTCCTTTTGGTGATGACGTTCAACTGCCTATCAAAGCATCATTTTCAGCCAATGGTTATACAACTCAATGTCATTGGTAACGCAGTTATTAGGTTTTCAACCATGAATAATGCCCAAAATGAACATCAATCTAAACGCTTCACATCCAATATGTACACGTAAAAGCCCTCAAGTGATTTCACTTGAAGGCTATAACTTTTAAAATAGTTCGGTTTTTATTAATTCTAAATCATTAAGACACGAGTTCAACCGCTTCACGAACTAAACGCCCGATTTCATCCCACTCTCCCGCTTCAATCATTGCTGGTGAAACCATCCAAGTTCCACCACAACAAAGCACGCGATCTAACCCTAAATAATCATTCACATTCGCTTTACCAATACCGCCTGTTGGCATGAAAGACACATCAACATAAGGGGCAAGCAAGGATTTAAGCATGCTCACACCACCAGAAGCTTCGGCTGGAAAGAACTTTAAGAAAGTTAACCCTAATTCTAGCCCTTGCTCTACTTGGCTTGGATTGTTCACACCAGGAACTATCGGAATATTTTTTTCTTGGCAGTAACGAACGGTATTCGGATTCAAGCCCGGCGAAACGATGAATTCAGAACCTGCCGCCATCGCTTGATCAACTTGTTTGGCATTGAGCACAGTACCCGCACCAATACACAGTTCAGGATACGCTTCTCGCATTAAACGGATAGATTCCGCTGCCGCTTCTGTACGAAAGGTGACTTCCGCAACCGGTAAGCCGTTCTCTACTAATGTTTTAGCAAGAGGCACCGCTTGTTCTACATTATTTATCTGAATGACAGGGATCACTTTGTAGCTTTTTAGTTTTTCGATCAATTGAGTCGACATATCCTATTCCTAATCTATTTTATTTACAGTAATTGTTGCATCGCGCTAATCGGCATAATGGCACCAGCATGTTGAATCACTTTTGAAGCAAGCTGATGCCCTAAGGTTGCAGATTGTGCTGCACTGTTACCACTTAAGCGACCCGCTAAATAACCGGCAGCAAAGGAATCCCCTGCAGCGCAAGTATCCACTACTTTTTTCACTTTTTCCGCACTCACCAAACTTGCTTCGAGCTTGCCGGTTTGTAACCCTGTGACGACTTCACAAGGCTCACAACCACGCTTTATTGCCACTTCTTGACAACCCATTTCAATACAGCGTTCAAGAACCGATTGACCTTCTCCCCACACTAAAAAGTCATCGTCTTCTGTAATTAAGGCAATATCCACTAATGGCAATATTTTGCTATACCAATTACGGGCAAGCTCTGTCGACCAAAGTTGAGCACGATAGTTATTATCAAATACGACCTTTCCACCTTGTTGCTTATGTAAAGTAAGCAATGCAACTAAACGTTGTTTGGAATCATCTGATAAAATTGCAAGACTGATCCCGCTAATATAAATAACATCCAAGGCATGATTGTTGATCGCTGTTTCTAATGGAGATAGCCCACGCTCAAAATATTGCTTAACGGCGCTATCGCTGCGCCAATAATTAAAATGACGTTCCCCATTATCATCATTTTCAACCAAATAGAGCCCTGGCATCTTATCTTCAAAATGCGTAACCAAATCAGTACAAATGTCTTCCGATTGCCATGTTTCTAACATTGACTGTGAAAGAGAATCAGTGCCAAGTGCAGTGGCGTAATAAACATCAATTTCACGAGATTGCCCTAAACGAGCTAAATATAAAGCAGTGTTGAGCGTATCTCCGCCAAATGTGCGTTGTAAAGGATAGCCACTAAGCTCCACCATACACTCACCAAAAAATGCAATTTTCACAAGCTACTCTCTGTTGGTTTGTTTTAACTTTCAATTTATTTAACTTACTCAAAACGAAAATGATCGACATATTCAGATATTAAAAAAGCACTGACTAATCAAACTACAAGCCAGTGCCTTTATTTACTACCAATCCATTCGTTAGTTTATTTAACGATTGACGGTTTTGTTTTGTTCAATGTTGATGTTTGTGCTTTCACATCAGCAGCATCTGAATCGCCACCTTCCATTGCGCTGCGCTCTTCATCTAACATTGCTTTCGCTTGTGCTTTAGTGACCACATTGGCTGGTGTACATAAACTCACCACTACCCCTGCGATTAGAGCAAACAATACAGAAGGGATACATGGGTTACCCCAGAAGGCGGTCCAATCCGCATTAAACATCACCGAAATTGACGCAACTGAAGCTCCCAACAGCGTCGCAATTGCACCCTGCCAGTTATAACGATTCCAGAAGCGTCCCAACATTCCACACACAAACATGCCAGACATGACGGTTGAAATCATTTTGGTAATGTAGCTAATAATATCGTTAGACGTTAAGGCAAACAGAAGTGCAAAACCAATCACGATCACTAAAGATAGACGTGAGTACAGCACCATTTTATTTCTTGGTGGCACTGTGCCAGTAAACATGATGTAAATATCACGAAGCAAAATAGAAACACCGGCAATGGCATCTGAACTTGCACTCGACATTGTGGCTGAAAGCCCGGCAATTAACACAATCATACCTAAACCAACAGGTAATACTGTGGCAGCTACAAATGGGAACGAGTAATTAGGGTTATTTAATTCTGGATTAATTGCATGAGCTGACATACCAATAATTGCCGGAATAATGGAGAAGAACAGGTACAAAATACCCGATGCCATGAATGAACGACGGATAGTTTTCACATCTTTACCAGAGTAAATACGTTGGCGGAATGATGGTGTTGCTAATACACCGACACCCACGACAGTCGCCAAAGAAATTGCTGGAATCCAACCCAATTTATCAATCGCAAATAAGCTCGTCGCGGCTTGATCCATGCCGTCATATAAGTGATCCAAACCACCGATATAGTTAACGGACATGACAGCCATTAGAATAAAGCCTGCAAATAAAATGACAGCTTGAATCGTATCAGTCCACACGACTGCGGTGTAACCACCAATAACGACATAAATAGTAAAGGCAGCAGCTATAATGATTTTGGCTGTGGTTAAATCAATGTCCGCAATCCAAGCAAGGTATAAACCCCCACCCAAAATATGCGCACCTAACCAACCAATGGATGCGACAAAAATTAAAACGCCCACTAAGTTTTTGACGGTTTTATTCGCACCCACATAGTAAGCCAGTTCTTCACTCATGGTCATAAAATTCATTTCACGAACCGGAGCAAACCAACGAGCAAGCAAAATGATACCAATAGCACCACCAACGCCGTATAAAGCACCAGCCCAGCCATTCGCATAACCAAAACCTACCGCTCCCATACTCGAACCAGTGCCTACCATTGTCGCAACGGTCGTCCCTAGCACGAGGAATAATGGTAGACCTCGTCCGCCGAGTAAAAAGTCTTCGCCAGATTTCTGATTACGGGAAACAAACCACCCTAGCCAGATTAAAAATACTACATACACACCGAAACCGGTGAGAAACAGTGTACTGTGCATGACACACCCCTTATACTGATTCACTTCATTATTGGACATCCACTGTCTTCTTTGACTTAGCCAGTGCTGTTCAGGATTGACTGTTTATTCAGTCTTTTATTGCTTTATTAGCAGGCTGGTTCGTTGCCAGCCTTTTCTTTTTTACTACTTTTATCGCCCGCTTTATTAAGCTTTCTTATGAACACTTTTCTCGTATATTCGAATGAAGTCATCACACCAATGGCAGCTTGATCGTTTTTATAACCACCATCGGCGTTACGGCTTATGACTTACATGCTTTCACGTTATAACGAAAAAAGTGTGCAAGAATTAAGCGCGGTCTTTGCGATAACACGTCACATCCACTTCAACTTTCACATCAACCACTAAGTCACATACCATACAGATACGAGCTGGTGGGTTTGCACCAAAGAATTCTTTAAATACTTTGTTAAAAGATTGGAAATAACGAGAATCGGTTAACACTACTTTTACGTGAACCACATCCTCAAGGCCGTAACCTGCTTCTTCCATAATGTTGACGCAGTTTTGGATCGCTAGACGAGATTGATCAACAATGCCACCTTCAACTACTTCACCATCTGTCATTGGTGTTTGACCTGAAACGTATAGAAAACCGCCTGCTTCAGTTGCACGTGCAAATGGTAAATGTTGACCACCAGTACCTGTACCACCTTCTACACCGTAACGTTTGATAGACATATTTTTCTCCAATTTATAACTTATGTATTTAACTAAACTGTGTCTCAACTATTGTTGATGACGATATAAAAAACGACCATGTCGGTGTTTACTGACCTTGTCATTTGAATAACTGACTTGCCCATTAACCATCACGCAATGAATACCTTTTGCCGCTGCGATTGGGTTTTCGAATGTGGCTTCATCTTTGATCTCTTGAGCATCAAATAAAACCAAATCCGCGTAAGCGCCTACTTTGATTTCACCTCTATCAGCTAAGCAATATCGCTTGGCAGACATTCCCGTCATTTTGTGAACAGCTTGCTCAAGAGAAAATAATTTTCGTTCACGACAGTAATGCGACAGCACTCTTGGAAATGCGCCCCACAAACGTGGGTGAGGATGAGGATCATTAGGTAAGCCATCTGATCCCACCATGGTTAAACGGTATTTCAATACACGTTCGACATCCGCTTCATCCATGCAGTGATAAACAGCTCCTGCAGGTTGTAGCGCTTTTGCTGCATCTATTAAAGGCAAACCCATATCACAAGCGATATCTTTTAGCATTTTGCCCGCGTATTCTGGTTTGCCTTCTGACCAAGTAATAAAAATATCAATTTCTTCAGTAACTTGATTTAAATCTAACGTTGAAGAACTGGCTGAGTAGGGATAGCAATCACAAGACACATCTTGATGCTTGGATGTTCTTTCCATTAAGTCGATCGTTTCTACCGTTCTACCCCAATTGCCTGCCCCGGCGCATTTCAGATGTGAAATCACTACTGGAACTTTGGCATGCTTTCCTGTGCGGAAGGCTTCATCCATTGCTTCTAATATTTGTTCGAATTCGGTGCGCATATGTGTGGTGTATATGCCTTTATACTCTGCAAGCTCTTCAGCTAATTGCATCACTTCTTCTGTCGGGGCCGATTTTGCACTGACATACGCTAATCCAGAGCTAAGACCCAATGCACCTTGCTGCATAGCTTCACGCAACTGCACTTTCATTTGAGCAATTTCATCACTTGAAGCGGCGCGGTATAAATCATCCATAACGTTATTACGTAACGTAGTATGGCCAACTAAACCGGCTACATTCACAGCGGGCTGCGCTTGTTGCACAGCATGAACATATGCCTCAAAACTTGGGTATTTAAAATCTTTGCGCTTGCCAAGTAAGTTCATCGGATCCGGTGGATCGCCAGCCAACACTGCAGGTGATGCGCTGATTCCGCAGTTACCCACAATCACTGTCGTGACACCTTGACTGATCTTAGGTAAACATTCAGGAAGACGGATAACATTAGTATCGTCATGGGTATGTACATCGATAAAACCAGGCGCTAACACCAACCCTTTTCCATCAATCACTTGTCCATATTTCACTTTGTCGTTCTGAGCTAACTCACCAATCGCTGCAATTCGATCTCCATTGACCGCGACATCAGCGAAATACGCCTTTTTTCCTGTCCCATCTACAACTTGAACATCTTTAAAAAGTATCTCGAACGACATGTTGCCCTCTTAAATCAAAAAATAAATATCGCTTTAAGTTGCTAGAAATTAATCACCTAATCGCTGTCGATCATCACCGCCACGGTGGCTGTCTAAGGCTAATTTCAAACGACGTAACTTATCTCGCGAGCGACTTTTCTTGCGAATCGCCACTTCCATTGCAATCACATCAATCAATGCCATCATGGCGTAACGTGAAGCAGAAGGTTTATAAATAAAGTCGCCTTCGTTATTGATGATCGGTAAAGACACATCACTGATCTTGGCCAAAGGTGAACCTGCCGGAGTAATAGAAATCACCTTCAACCCGTATTGCTTGGCTATCGACGCAGGCTCGACCACCTCGGTGGTGTAGCCTGTGGCTGAAATCACCACCAACACATCATTACTGTCTGCCGTTGAAGCCACCATTCGTGCCAGTAAACCGTCGTTATATGCAACGGTCGCAAAGCCTAAACGTACCAAACGATATTGAAACTCTTGGCTCATGACGGTTGAGCCACCCCCCATACCAATCGAGATAATTTGTCGAGCATCTAGCAAAAAATCGACGGCTTTAGTCACGTCACTTTCATTGACCAATTTACGATTGGTATCCGCCATGCTTTTAATGGATTCGTAAATACCTTGATAACCGGTGGTTTCTGGTGGCTCAATAATAAATCGTTGCCCAACCGCTAAAGACTGCGCTAACTTTATTTTGAGGTCTCGGACATTGATGCAGCCTACCGCTTTAGCAAAACGCGTAATGGTTGCTTCGCTAACCCCGGCTTCTAGTGCCAACTCTGTAATGCTCGCTTTCGCTGACATTTCCAAATCATCAACCACAAGTCGTGCTACTTTCTTTTCAGCTTCACGTAATTGTGGAAAGCATTCCGTTATTTTAGAAACAATGTCGACTTCAGTGGTCATGTCACAGCCCTCTTGATGGTGAGAATGTTAGTGTGTGTCGCTAAACTAAAAAGTGAGAAACCACACAAAAGATAAGAATATGTATGATAGTTTCTAACATAAAAAATAGAAAATAAAGATTTACTTGTTTTAAATTAATAGCTTAATAAATGTTACTTATCAAACAGGAAAACTAACAATAAAAATAAATGTTAGTTATTATCATGGCAGATAAAATCATCGCTAATAAAGAAAGGGCTGAATGAATGAATACCATCGGAACAAAAGGTATCTGGGCACAAGAAAACCCACAAGGTACTTACAGTCTCATTAATGAAGAAATCAGCTTGCCAGCAGCGGTTATCAAGCAGTCTGCGCTGACGAATAACTTAAATTGGATGCAAAAATTTGCAGATCATCACCAAGTAAAACTTTCTCCTCACGGTAAAACAACGATGACTGCCGATTTTTTTACCGAGCAATTAAACGCAGGCGCATGGGGTTTAACCATCGCAACCCCTGCTCAAGCGCAAGTCGCAGCTAACGCTGGCGCTGAAAATATTATTATGGCGAATCAATTAGTTGGCAAAGCCAATATGGCTATCATTGCGAACTTAATAACAGAGAAGCAAATCAATTACTTTTGTTGCGTCGATTCCATCGCCAATGCACAGCAACTTAATACATTCTTTGAAACACGCAACATGAAGTTAAACGTTTTGATTGAAATGGGGGTTATTGGTGGCCGTTGTGGTTGTCGCACACCACAAGAAGTGGAAGAGCTTGCACAATTTATTGCCGATGCTTCTGCGCTAGAATTACACGGTATTGAAGTCTATGAGGGGGTGATTCATGGTGATCATGCCGAGCAAAAAATTCGTGATTTCTTAACCACAACAATCAATTTGGTGAAAACGTTCAAACAACAAGGGCTGATCCAGCAGAGCTCGCCTATCATTACCGGTGCAGGTTCTGCATGGTATGACATCGTGGCTGAAACCTTCAGCGCTCATCAAGATCTAACCCCTATCATCCGCCCTGGTTGCTATTTAATCCATGACACAGGTATCTATCAAGATGCACAAAATGCCGTAATGGCACGCGCTCAAAATAATTCTGGTTTTGCTTGTGAACTAGGCGGTGATTTAAGTTCTGCTTTAGAAGTATGGGCGTATGTTATTTCTCGACCAGAAGCAGGCACAGCCATCGTCGGTATGGGAAAGCGTGATGTTGCTTTCGATGCTGGCTTACCGATTGCAGAGCATGGTTACCGCAATGGCAAAGCGATTTCAATCCAAGGGTTAACATCCATCGCCGTTATGGATCAACATACTTTCGTCACAGTAGCAGACGATTGTGACTTGCAAGTCGGTGATTTGATTGCTTTTTCAACATCTCATCCTTGCCTAACCTTTGATAAATGGCGATATATTGCGGTGTGTGATGATGATTATAATGTGACACGCTGGGTAGAAACCAGTTTTTAAACATTACAATATGTCCAAAGCAGTTGCAGTGAAGCGACGAGTAATAGAGGTAAAGTAGAAATTAATACTACTCAGACAGAATTCGCAGCAACTACATTAAAGCCAGTATTCACAGGTAATACTGGCTTTTTAAATTTAAGTAGTGTGTTAAACGCTTGCCTTTGTTACATCAATTTCGCCTCACACACTATTTACACGAATTTTTTGATAAATGCCGCTTTAATGTCTGGCTTGGTTTTTCACCAAAATGTTGATAATACTGCCCCGCCATTCTTCCTCTAGCCGTAATACCTAACTCTGTAGCAACCGATTCAATACTGCCAGTTTGGGTATTCACTAAACGCTGCCGATAGGTAAACATTTGTTGTAGCAACATAAATTGCTTTGGCGTTACACCTATAATATCGTTAAAACCATCGCGTGCTGTTCTTTCCGACATTTGGTACTCATTCGCAACCCATTGTATTGCCTGTTTGGTGTTCAGTGTTTTACATATTTTAACAACAAAATCTCGCACAAAGTTTTTACGTGGAATTCGGCTTCGTCCTTTTAAATTTGAAGGTCGCATTGGTGGCGTAACATCTCTTAACGCACTTTCAAAATCTTGTTGGTAAGCCTCTAAATCATCGTGTAACGTCACTATCGACTTAGATAACATTACTGGCATGCTGGTTGAAGCAAGCAACTGGAAGTGTCGGTTATTTGGGCTTAAATCGTAGATTAAGAAAGAGCTCGATTGCTCAAGCTTAGATTGAATCAAACACGGCGTTTCAGCATTTGCTAAGCCTATTTCTCCAATTTCAAGTGGGTATGAATTAAAGAACAAACCTGTTTTTTGTGGGATCACTGCAATGATCTTTTTACCGCGAGGAATACTAAAAGTGGTAAAAGCACTTTGAAAGTTGGCTTGTTTTATAATGGGAAGATGTGTTTTAACTGAAAACGGCAACGTTACGTCCTGCAGATGTAAACCCATAAGGTTTAACTCACGCATTGTATTTTCATAACACTCATCAAAGCTCTCAAGTATCTGATGCATCATTTTATCTCTGGTACTCTTCCTCTTTAGGAAAGGTTATTGGTTTATCTTATTTTGTTGTAACAAAACTGCGATACCGGCCAGCATTGGCTTTGAATAATCAAAAAATTGTTTAATACCCGAACATAGATAATTCAACCCTACTTCCCCATCTGGCGTGCGGATCAAACGGTTTTTAGGGCATTCACCCCAACATAGGTTTAAGTGATCGCACGACTTGCAATATTGGGGAAGGCTTTCACGCTTAGACATACCAAAAGCTTCTTGGCAAGTTGAAAACACTAACTTATTGAGCTCAGTATCTTTTACATTACCCACTTGATATTCCGGATACACATAGTGATCACATGAATAAACCGCACCATCATGTTCAATCGCAAGCCCTTTACCACAAAATTCAGCAGTGACACAAAGTTGGGAAGGTTTGCCCATCGTCTGTGCAACGGCCGTTTCAAATAAATTCACCAACACACGACCAAGATCGTTGTTCACCCATTCTTCAAAGATTACCGATAAAAAATGTCCCCAATCATCGGGATCCACCGACCAATCCGTTACTACTGACATTGGGTGACCAGGTTTACTTAATTCTTCACCCAACTTAGGCAACATACTGTCGCTCCAAAATTGCGGTGCGGTGGTTTTAAAATTAGACGGCTCCACAATCGGAGTAAATTGAACGTAGGTAGCGCCTAACTCTTGAGTAAGAAAGCGATACACTTCTAACAGATATTTGGCATTATGCCGGTTGACGACAGTAAGCGCATTAAATGGCACGCCGTGTTTCTTCAAACACTCCACCGCTTTCATGACCAAATGGAATGTTGGTTTACCGCTGCGGGTCACTCTATATTTGTCATGTAACTCTGCTGGCCCATCAATCGACAAACCAACGAGAAAATTGTTCTGCTTTAAAAATTCACACCACTCGTCATTCAATAATATGCCGTTAGTTTGAAGATCGTTTTGAATCGTAACACCATCCGGTTGATATTTCTTTTGTAATGCTACAATTTTTCTATAGTAATCAATGCCTAATAATGTTGGCTCACCGCCTTGCCATGAAAATACAACTTCGTCACCATCTTGGCTTTGTATATAGCTTTGAATAAAACGTTCTAGAGTTTCATCGTCCATTTGTGGCTGCTTTGGTTGATGCAACAAACCTTCTTTATGGAGATAAAAACAATACTGACAATCAATATTGCACTTTGAACCACCGGGTTTTGCCATCACATGAAATCGACGCTCATAAGCGGGTTTGTCACTGAGATCTTTTTCTGATGTCTTTAACGGAATCACTTCCATCATGGTTGAATCATTGGCAAATAGTTTGTTCATAGTACCCTCGGAAAAAAGAGGTAGCGCCAGATCTGACGCTACCAATACAACATTTTATTTCACAGTAAAGCTTGCTGGTTTAAAGCGCGGTGGGAATTTTTCAAATGATTTATACATTTTGAAAACTTCTGGTTGCGCATAACCAGCCATCAAATAAATGCGGTCATACATCCATTTACCGTATTCCATTGAAGTATCTCCACGTTCAAATGGATCATTCTTCAGGTCAAACATTTTTGGCACACGTAGAGTGGTAAACGGGCGTTCCCAAACCCCCCAGCCTGATTCATGCTCTTGGATTCTAAAGTGGAACTTCCAGCGATCATGTCGCATCGCAAGCAAGTCACCATCATCACTCCAATAGAAGAAGTTTTTACGCTTGGTAGGCCCCTTCCCGGCAAGAAGATCACGCTGATCATAACCATCTAAATGAACGTTATAAGGCTTTCCTTGTGCCGTAGTACCTTCAAGTAATTGTTCTTTTACTTTTGGATTACCCGCAGCAGCAAGTAATGTTGGGAACCAGTCTTCACTGGCAAACAGATCAGTGATGACTGTACCCGGCTTAATGTGACCCGGCCATTTGATCATCGCAGGGACACGAAAACCGCCTTCCCAACCGGTATTTTTTTCGCTGCGGAAAGGCGTCATACCCGCATCTGGCCATGTGTTAATCATTGGACCATTATCGGTGGTATAAAGAACAATGGTGTTATCTTCTATGCCAAGATCTTTGATCTTTTTCAGAACCTCACCAACTTGCCCATCATGCTCAACCATACCGTCGGCATAATCGCCCAAGCCTGTTTTATTCTGTGATTTTGGATCTAGGTGAGTACGGTTGTGCATACGAGTTGTATTAATCCAAGTAAAGAATGGTTTGTCTGCTTTCACTTGCTTGGTCATAAACTCTTCAGCGGCATCGATAAATTCGATATCCACCGTTTCCATGCGTTTTCTTGTTAATGGACCGGTATCTTGTACCTTACCATCAGAACTCGATTTAATGACGCCGCGTGGACCAAATTGTTTACGAAATTGAGGGTCTTTCGGGTAGTCTGCATTTTCTGGTTCTTCTTCCGCATTTAAGTGGTAAAGATTACCAAAAAACTCATCAAAACCATGTTGGCTTGGTAAGTATTCGTCTCTATCACCTAAATGGTTTTTTCCAAATTGCCCAGAGGCATAACCAAGCTCTTTCAACATGGTTGCCATGGTTGGATCTTTATCACTGATACCAATTTTCGAACCTGGAATACCCACTTTTGATAAACCTGTTCGTTTAGGCATCTGCCCTGTAATAAAAGCAGAGCGACCAGCAGTCGAGCTTTGTTGTGCGTAGTAATCGGTAAACTTTGCCCCTTCAGCGGCAATACGGTCGATATTAGGGGTTTGATAGCCCATCATACCTTGGCTATAGGTACTTAAGTTCCAGTAACCTATATCATCGCCGAAAATGACCACAATATTGGGTTGATCAGCAGCTTGTGCGGTTAAAGATGCGGCTCCAAGCGCCAGAGTGCAACTATTGAGCACCAGTTTTTTAGTGCGTTGCTTGTTCTTCTTATCCATGATTTCTCCTGCATACACGTTGTATTGGACATCTCATACTAGACAAGCAAAGGTAAAGTTAACACCAAGAAAAGTACATAAATGGAAATATAAAGCTTAATACAAATTCCTTTGTTCAAAAGTAAAATCAAACGCACATTTGAAAAACTTATTAATGATAAACATCACAATAACATCAATGAAGAGTTTCAAATTTTGGACTTTGTACTCTAGGCGATTTTTTCATATTTTTTAAATCACATTCTAAATGTCGAAGAATTTTCGATTGATGTGGAAGTGAGGTTTGATGGGATTGATAGCATTAAAAAAGCACACCATATCAATATGATGTGCTTTACTTCCTTTACAGGAGAGATGTACTTACAAGAGTACTATTTGCCTACTTGAGACTGGTCACGCTTTTGTTGAAACCAAAAACGCTTTCTACCATGTGAACGAGTCATACAGTTATCCTACTTATTTTCATTTTTATGATTATATAAGCCGGTATTAACCTATTTATCTTGGCGCTATGTTCGAGTTCGCTTTATGAGCAGTACGAGGAAGATTTCTTTTATAAAGAAACTTACCTTTAATCGAAGATACGGTGAACAGAATTACAACGGGACTTGAATGCTAAAGCAGAGGGTCGGATGTTTAATTTTTCACACTTCAAACCGTGAAGTTTTATAAATGAGTTACTTTTGGCTTTTATTCTATTATTTTTGTTTTGCTACCAATTATTTTGGTCACTATTCAATAAAACAAGCGCCGGACAATGCCAGCGCTTGTGTATCTTTCAGCTATTAGTAAAACTAATGAGCTAAAAAATCAATTATTAAGCAGGAACAACGTTCGCAGCTTGAAGACCTTTTTGGCCTTGCTCAACTTCGAAAGATACTTTTTGGCCTTCAGCAAGAGTTTTGAAACCTTCTGAAGCGATAGCACGGAAATGTACGAATACGTCAGCGCCGCCGTTGTCTTGAGTAATGAAGCCGAAACCTTTTTCTTCGTTAAACCATTTAACGATACCAGTTGTTTTAGACATATTATGTCCCTTATCTTGTGTGCAATAAATGCAGTTCATAAATTTATGTCGCCAAATGCGACGGGTGCTGCGTTGAACGATTTAATGTTTTATTAAGCGAAGGGAAAATCTAATAACAAAAACAAATGATGTATTTGAGGATTCTACTTTTACTAAATTGTTTCATTAATCACTCTTATCAACAGAGCGAGGTAGATATTACAGGGTTTAGCTCAGATGTACACCTATTTCGTAAAGAATATTGAAATATATTTAAAATGCCGTTTAAACGGTTGATTAACCACCATATCGCAGTTTTAGTAACCTGTGCATATCTACCCATTTGCAACCCATTAGCTTAATTGTATTAACAGCCAATCCCTGACTTGTTCCATTTCATCTCTCTTGTTTGGATACTCACGTAGAACATCTCTGACGGCGCTTTCCATGCCCTCAACTGAGTATATTTGCCCTTTTAAGGCAACTTGCAATGCTTCAAGTGGCGCTGGATCTAAGCTATCACTAAAGACTTGCACATCATCAATATGCGCTTTTTTAATGTTAAAGTGCAGCTCTACTCCACCCCATGTAAACCTTTCATCGATGTGGTGTGTAAATTCTGGGGTATTACCAAAGTTCCAATGCCAATCTTGTTGCTTGGTAAACGTGGCTTCGAAATTAGGGAGATCGGGCATGGAATCAGGCGAGATAAATTCGGCTTCAACCTGTTCACCATAATAGTCAAAGAAAGCTTGTGTAATGGCAGTACATAACTTTTCATGGGTTAGCGATGGTTCAAGTTGCTGTAAGTTAATTACTCGTGAGCGAACTGATGTAATCCCTTTTGCTTGCAACTTCTTCGGATCAGGATTGAGATAATCCGCTAAACGACTCATGTCCGCATTCAATAAGATGGTTCCATGATGAAATCCACGATCCATCGTTTCTCTATAAGCAGAACCTGAAAACTTACGTTCGCCTTCGTCTGTTTCCACAACTAAATCATTGCGTCCGGTTGCCTTACCTTTGATTCCAAGCTGAGTTAAAGCCTTTAATACAATATCGGTAGACACGGTTTTATCGTACTCCGGTTTTCCAGCCATAAACGTAAAGTTAGTATTACCAAGATCGTGAAAGACTGCCCCACCACCACTTTGACGGCGCGCCAAGGTAATACCGTCACGTTCCATTCTTTGAGTATTACATTCTTTCCACGGATTTTGTGCTCGGCCTATGACAACAGTGTTATCGTTCCGCCATAGAAACAACACTTTTTGATCCGCAGGCATAGATCGGAAAATAGTGTCCTCAACCGCTAAATTAAATAAAGGGTTGGTTGATGTAGAAAAAAGTAAGCGAAGTGATGACATAGTTTGGCCTTTAACATTCATTTTGAATTAGATTTTATACTGCACCCAAGTGACCGAAAATCTCCAAAGTTATAATCACTTGACGTTAAATTAAGTGCTCAATTAAAGGAAGCACTTTTTTCGCAGCATCCTTATCATGCTGTGTGTAAGCCGTAGTGATAACTCCCTCTTTGATAATCGAGATTCGGCAAGCAGCGTCTTCATCCAATTGCCCATACTTTTGTATTAGTTGAATCACTTGTTTCTTATGATGAACACAAGCTTGGTTAATACTTGAATCAAGATCCCCAAATTCAGCGCTAGCATTGATAAAAAAACAACCGTTGAATACCCCAAGTTCTTCAACATCATCATTAATCCAATCATCAATAGCCTCGAACAATGCCATTAACGCTGCTTTACCTTGAGGTACAGATGAAAGCCTTCCTATTAACCACTCACGATAAATTTCATCACGGTAGTTCAATGCCTCTACTATTAACTCCTCTTTATTTTCAAAGTGATGATATAACGTTTTTTTTGCAACTCCTGATACTTTTAATACCTCATTTATTCCAACGGCATGGATACCATGCTCATAAAAAAGTCTTAGTCCTGACTCCAGAATAAGTTGTTTCTTAACGTTCATTATTTTATCCAATTCGAATATTTAAAATTAAACTTGACACAAGGAGACCGATTTGTCTACATTGACAGGGAGACAAATCGGTCTACTTTAATTATAACAAAAGGACATATCCATGAATAAAGATATTCAACATGCAATTTTGGCTGGTCTTGGGGCCACTATCACTATTGGACTATTATCCTTACTTGATACATGGAACTTATCATCTACGAATACCGGACTCTGGCTGATGGCACCATTTGGCGCAACGACCGTTCTCGTTTTTGGTGTTTCATCTAGCCCACTCGCTCAACCTAAGAATGTCATATTTGGGCACCTCTTGAGCGCGTTTGTCGGATTGTTTTTTGCTTATTTCATTGGTGTACAACCGTGGGCTTTAGCAGGAGCAACAGGCATCGCGATTACATTAATGCTCGCCACAAAAACAACCCACCCACCAGCAGGTGCAAACCCAATTCTTATTATGCTAACAGGGCAAACTTGGGGCTTTTTGCTCACCCCCGTACTCCTTGGCAGTGTAGCCATTGTTTTATGCGGGCTAGTTTTTAACCATGTTAAGCAGAAAAGACTAATATCTACGTCTGCTTAAGCTTCACTCCCGATAATGACGGCAATAGATAAATGGCAGTATCTACTCATTAAATTTAAAACATCCAATCATAGCCTAAAGCCATATTTATTTGTAAGGTGTTATACCTAAAGTAATTGACGTAGAAGCGAACCGGAAAATTAACGGTTCTCCAATACTTAAATTATCTAAGTTACGTCACTCGGGTATACATACCATTGAATGAGAGGAAAACTCTGTGCAGCATCCCCATGAAATTTTATCTGCATTTACCGACCAAGGCGTGGTTTATCAACCCCATACCTTTGAATTGCCGCTAAATCACAACGATACAAAAAGCTCAACGCTGACCGTATATGCCCGCGAAGTGGTGCTTATTGATAAACAAGATAGCAAATTACCTTGGTTGGTTTATTTCCAAGGTGGCCCTGGGTTTCCTTCTCCTCGTGCGGATGCACAATCGGGTTGGTTAAAAGCGGCATTAAAACAATATCGAGTATTATTACTTGATCAGCGTGGCACAGGGTTAAGCTCTCCGATAACTCATCAAACTTTGGAAGGAATGACCCCTGAACAACAATGTGAATACTTAACTCACTTTCGTGCAGACAGCATAGTCAACGATGCAGAGGCGATTCGCTTGCATTTTAACGTTGAGAAATGGGCTATTTTAGGTCAAAGTTTTGGCGGTTTTTGTTCACTAACCTATTTATCTTTATTCCCAAATAGTTTGCTGCGTTCTTACATTACAGGAGGCATACCTTCTTTAACCAAGCATGCGGATGATGTGTATAAAGCAACTTATCAGCGTGTAAAACAAAAGAACCATGCGTTTTTTACTCAATTTCCACAAGCACAGTTATTATGCCAACGCATTGCGGATCATTTATCACAGCACCATGTAGAACTGCCAAACGGACAACCCTTTACCGTTGAACAATTTCAGATGATTGGCATTAACCTTGGGCGTGGTAGTGCAGCACTTCCAATGTATTACTTGTTAGAAAGTGCTTTTGTTGAAATTGATAGCAAACCGCAACTTAGTTATGCTTTTTTAAATGCCATGTTGGCAGAGCAGGCTTATCAAACCAATCCTATTTATGCCATTTTACATGAATCAATTTATTGCCAGCCTTTTGCAAAAAATGAAGTTAATAAAACTCAGTCATTATGGGCAGCACACCGTATTCGTGATTCTTATCCAGAATTTAATTACCAAATTGGCCAGCCATTCTACTTTACAGGCGAAATGGTGTATCCATGGATGTTCGAACAAATGGAATGCTTAAAACCGCTAAAACACGCATCTCAACTATTAGCAGAAAAATCGGATTGGACGCGCTTGTATGATATTGAGCAACTTGAGAATAATATTGTCCCTATCGCTTGTGTGGTTTACGTTGAAGACATGTATGTCGAATTTGATTATTCAAGGCAAACCTTGGCTAACATTCCAAACAGCAAAGCATGGATGACCAACGAATATGAACATAATGGTATTGGCGTGAACGGTGAACGTATCTTTGAAAAGCTAGATGATATGCTGAATCAAATTCAACAGCTTCCTAGCTTCGATTCAATGATAGAGACCAAAGATTAAATTAACCATAAAGTTAGGGAACATTAGCCCTAACTCGTTATAAGGACATAACGATGAAGATTTCATTAATAGCTGATCTAGGCCCCTATTTACAAGACTTAATTCCCCTTCTACAAGATTGTGTCTCTAGTGGGGCTTCAGTTGGATTCTTGCCCCCAGTTAAAGCCGAACAAGCTCAGCAATATTGGCAGGGTGTCCAACAAGATATCAACGATGACTCCCATACTAGATTGTTATTGGGAGCATTTGAAAATGAAAAACTTGTCGCTTGTGTTCAGTTATCTCTAGCCTCTAAAGCAAATGCATTACATCGAGCTGAAGTAGAAAAACTGATGGTCCACACTCGCTATAGAGGCAAAGGGATCAGCAAGCACCTATTGTCGCACTTAGAATCTGAAGCGCAGAAATATAAACGAACACTGTTAGTGTTAGATACTCGAATTGGTGATGTCGCGTCTGATCTATACAAACGTATGGGCTATACCGAAGCGGGACAAATTCCAAATTTTGCATTAAGTGCCAATGGTCAACTTGAAGGTACAGTTTATTTTTATAAAATACTGGAGTAAGCAGGCTATCGATACACAAATCACCATGAAAATAAAACACACAAAGTATCAATAGCTTAGAAAAATTAAAAATTCAAACCTTAACCATTTCATAACAATTAAAATTTGAATTTTGCAGTGTAATAAAATCAACAACAAAATATGACAACGTCACCATTATCAAGCATTTTTTCTTATCGTCACCTAAGATATTTTTCATTCTTAAAGTATAAAATCATCCTTTATACTCAAGATAACCACTTGTTGTATCAATATTAAGAGTCAATTATGTCGGACAGTATCCGTATTCGTGCATTAGAAAAAGATGATTTACGATTCATTCATAGCTTAAACAATAACCGTAGCGTCATGTCGTATTGGTTTGAAGAGCCTTACGAGTCCTTTATGGAGCTTGAAAGCCTGTATGTCAAACACATCCACGACTTAAACGAACGACGCTTTATTGCTGAAAATGGTGATCGTGAGCATGTCGGTTTAGTTGAATTGGTGGAAATCAACTACATCCACCGCACTGCAGAATTTCAAATCATCATTGCACCACATTTTCAAGGCCGCGGTTATGCAAGAGCAATTATCGATCGCGCGGTAAATTACGCGTTTAAAATCTTGAACGTAAACAAACTATACCTTCAAGTTTCAGATGAGAATGAGAAAGCCGTTTATTTGTATGAAAGCTTTGGTTTTAAGCGCGAAGGTCTCTTAATTGAAGAATTCTTTATGAATGGTCAATACCGTAATGCGATTCGCATGTATATGCTACAGCGGGATTATTTTAATCGCCAAGAAGAACCCAGCGCGATTAATGCTGCTCAATAACGTATTGTAAGTAATAAAGGCGAGCCATTCACTTAAACTCGCCTTTTTGTTTTACACTTTGTCGCCCAAACAACTTCTTAACTTTTTTTGTTTAGACTTAGAGCAATTAAACCGTTCAATTATGGTTTCATTCCTTGATACATTGCCTCAACCAACGTTCCATCCTTTGTATCTCCCGAAAGTTCCCAAGCGAAAATGCCCGCCAATCCTTTTTCTTTCAACCACTGTGTTTTCGCTTGAATTGAACGTGCGTCATCAAATGATATAAATACTTTTTTCTCGGGATTCCATAAGAAAGGTGCGGCAGATTGCTCATCATAACCATATTGGTAGCCATTTTCTTTGGTGTAGTTTTTCATTAAATCCCAATAAGTGAAATAGCCTGCTTCAGTGGTACCGAATGTTGCCCCTTTTTCTGATATCAATTCAGCTGTTGGAAATTTTCCATCGAAATCTTTCGTACCTTCCCAACCTCGACCATAAAATGCAGCGCCAAGCACCAGTTTATCGGCGGGTATGCCGTGTTCTATCATTTGATTAACAAAGACATCTGCCCCCATTCCCCACCAACTACGCTCAGTGGCGTGTAGATTGGTTAAATGCCCCGTTTGTTGCCCCCAACCGCCCAGAAAGTCATACGTCATCGCAAACATATTGGTCATATAAGGAGATACTGCTTTCCAATCAATTTGCGCAGCTTTCGGTCCAACACCCACTGCAGATGATAATTCGTAATTACGTTTAGTTGTTTTACCCAGTGCATTCAGTTCTGAACGAATGGATTTAATCAGGTAAGTAAAGGCTTCTCGCTCTTGAGCTTTTTGATCGTCGGTTAATTTGGTTTGTTCGTTCCAAGGTGACGTAGTTAACCCACCTCCACCAGGGTATTCCCAATCTAAATCAATACCGTCAAAGAAATCATATTGGGCGATTAATGCCACAGCCGTTTTCGCAAAATGATCTATCGCTTGTTTGTCTTTTACCATTGCATGAAAAGGTTCAGACATCGTCCATCCACCAAAAGATGGCAGGATGGTTAATTTCGGGTAGTCTGCTTTTAGCTGAGCTAATTGTGCAAAATGTCCTTTAAATTCTACATCGACATCCACTTTGCCAAAATCAACATCTAATGCCGATTTCTTATCAACAATAACCGCTGTATAAGGGGCTTTTCCTCTGCATTGTTCATCGATTTGTTTAACAACTTTTTCTCCAGCAGCAGTATGTGGGCCACACATACTTAAAAAGGCATAAATAATATGAGTCAATTTATCCGCAGGAATATCTTTAACCGTATATGGTTGTTCTTTATTTTCATACTGCCAGTCGGCAAAATACCCTGCAACAACGGGATCTTGCTTAACACCTGCAACTACCAAATTAGAAAATACCCCTGACATAACTGCAGTCAAAATCATTGGCTTTAATACTGTTTTAGCTTTCATTTAGCATTCCTGAAATGTTCTATATTCAATGCAAATAAAGGTAGACAGTAAATCTTCATGTAATGGTCAAATATTCAACAAGTTATGAAGTGCTTTCCAATATTTTTGGACTTATCTGCCAAAGAGGAAATTTATTACAAATATTTAAAATCAGCCTCGCAAAATTTTTCTCAAGCGCATAAGTCCGTTAAACCCAATAACGTATTTTACAGTCTTATATTTTGTATGATTTATTTCATCGCTTGCGCAAGCGGTTGCTTAAAAAAAAGTGGGATCTAAGAGATATTTTAGGAAGTTATAGTTGACTTCAAAGTGAGTTATTTCGATGATGAACCCAGTAAAGACAAGGAATCCAAACTATAATAATCTTTTAGAACTTGTCTTCACTATTCTCACTATGGTTCATCCACATTAAAGGTCCGCTAATGAGTAGTAAATTACAACAACTTCGCTCGCTAACCACCGTTGTTGCCGATACAGGTGACATTGAAGCTATTGCTAAATATCAGCCAGAAGATGCAACAACCAACCCTTCTCTGATTTTAAAAGCAGCTCAAATTGAAGATTATGCACCTTTAATCGACCAATCTATTGCTTATGCAAAATTGCAAAGCAACGACAAAGCACAGCAAATTCAAGACACCTGCGACATGCTTGCTGTAACCATTGGTAAAGAAATTCTTAAAATTATTCCAGGCCGTATTTCTACTGAAGTGGATGCTCGTCTTTCTTATGATACCGAAGGTAGCGTGTCTAAAGCTCGCCAATTGATCAAAATGTACAATGATGCGGGTATTACTAATGATCGTATTTTGATTAAACTAGCATCAACTTGGGAAGGCATTCGCGCTGCAGAGATCCTTGAAAAAGAAGGTATTAATTGTAACTTAACGCTTTTATTCTCTTTTGCTCAAGCGCGTGCATGTGCCGAAGCTGGCGTATACCTAATCTCACCATTCGTAGGTCGTATTATGGATTGGTATAAAGCAAAAGAAGGCCGTGATTTCGCACCACAAGAAGATCCAGGTGTTGAGTCAGTAACTGCGATTTATAACTACTACAAACAACATGGCTACAATACGGTCGTGATGGGTGCAAGTTTCCGTAATATTGGTGAGATTCTTGAGCTAGCAGGCTGTGATCGCCTAACAATTAGCCCTCAACTTCTTCAAGAATTAGAAGACAGTGAAGGCGAAGTAGTTGAAAAACTTACGGCAACAACAGAGATTCAACCACAGCCTAAGAAAATGTCTCACGCCGAGTTTTTATGGGAGCATAACCAAGATCCAATGGCGATTGAAAAACTAGCTGAAGGCATCCGTGGTTTCGCGGTTGACCAAGGTAAACTTGAAGTAATGATTGCCGAAAAATTATAAGTCATCATCTCTAATACCGGCTGGTCTAGATTCCTCTAGGTCAGCCGTTTTTATTTATGATGGTTATTAATCACAGCCTTCACACCCCAAAGCTTAAGTGAACCGATAAAAGGAATCTCTCATGTCTCTTTACCCAACTATTCTTGTCGCTATTGATCCTGCTGATATACATGCCCATCAACTAGTTACAAAAGCTGGAATTATAGCTAAACAAAACCAAGCTGAACTTCATCTGGCTTATGTAGAGAAAGGCATTATGAATACACAATTTCTGTATCGTGACGAAGGGTTGTTTAACTTTCATCCAGGTAAAGAGTTAGAGCGAATTGAACAACTTCACCAGTTGAGTCAAGCTTGCCCGTATCCTGTAACCAATATTCACTTTGCCGCTGGAGAAGTGGTTAAGCATTTGGAAGATCTCGTCAATGAAGTTGAAGCCAAGCTGGTGATTATTGGGTATAAAAATAAATTTTTTAGTTTTTCAGGTGGCTTAGAAGCGGACTTATCAGCCGATTTAAACTGCGATATTTTACAGATGAAAAGTTTTCAATAACCTTATATTTTAGATAAACAAATTTAGATTGAGTAACTTAACTAATGCAAACAAAAAAGCTAGGGTTATTACCTAGCTTTAGCGTTATGTAGACAATGAGCAATAATGTTTTCTAGTATTGATTTTTAAGTAACTGTTCAAAATCTTCTGCTGATACAGGTTTGCTGTAGAAAAACCCTTGCCCAAATTCACACTGCATCGTGGTGAGATAATCCACTAACCATTGATCTTCTATTCCTTCAGCAACAATTTTTAAATTTAATGCTTTGGCCATTGCAATAATCGCATTTACTAACTCCCTATCCCCTTCATTTGTTTGAAGGTTGCTCAAAAAGCTCCGGTCAATTTTTAAACGATCAAAAGGAAATTTTTGTAAGTAACTTAAAGCTGAATACCCTGTACCAAAGTCATCAATGGTAAGTTGTGCGCCCATTTCTTGCAGTGTATCTAATAGCGTTAAGACTCCATCACTATGATCAAACAATAAACTTTCTGTTATTTCTATATCTAGCCTTCCAGGTGGTAAGCCCGATACTTTTAGTGCGCTTTTGATTTGCGATAAAAGCTTTTCATAATATCTAAATTGAACACTAGAAAAATTGACGGACATTTGAAGCGGTAAATACTGCTGCCATTTCGCAGCTTGTACACATGCTTCATGCACAGCAAACTCCCCCAATTGATGAATAAGGCCATTTCTTTCCGCCAGCTTAATGAATTCATCTGGAGCAACAAATCCATATTGGGCATCGTTCCATCGCATCAAGGCTTCTGCACCAATAATCTTTTGAGTGCGTAAGTTGATGATCGGCTGATAATATAATTCTAACTCCTCATGAGAAATAGCTTGGCGTAGACGACTATCAAGATTCAAGGTTCTTTGCACATCCATATTCATCTCGGCATTATAGAAATGAAATGCGTTTCTACCATCTTCTTTTACCTTATACATCGCGGTATCAGCGTTGGCGAGTAATTGCTGCGCATTTGACCCATCTTGCGGGTAAATAGCCATACCAATACTGGTAGAGATAAAGAACTCTTGCTTATTCGAGACAAAAGATTGCTCAAATAACGTCAAAATATTTTCAGCGATCTTCTTTCCCGTCACTGAATCTTTCAAATTTGGAACAATTAATAAAAATTCGTCGCCACCGAATCGTGACAAGGTATCCTTAGGCGATGCAATACTCAATAAACGTTGAGTACTTTGTACCAACACCTCATCACCAACAAGGTGCCCTAATGTGTCATTAATTTGTTTAAAATTATCTAAATCGATAAAGATGACTAACATATTACTATTATTTTTCGAAGCACTCTCGATCTCTTGCTCTAACCGTTCGTTACCAAACTTACGATTAGCTAGCCCGGTCAATGCATCATGTGAAGCTTGATACGCCAGCTTTTGTTCCGAGATTTTTCGTTTTTCTATCTCTTCAATCAACCTAGAATTTTTTGTAAATAATATTTGTTGTTGCCTCGAACTCTCTTCCACTTTAGTTCTTAAAACAAGATTAACGCTATTGATCATAAATACATATAAAAGACCTAAAATAACGGGAATAGCTAGAAAAGATAATCCAACAATAAACCATCTCGAGGTAAAGAAATCTTTTTCAGCTAAAGGGACAAACCAGCTTTTCAGGTGAAAGGGGGTATTTTCAATTTTTACATCAAAAAAGAGATTACGGTTTAGCTCATCTTCTGTTGTTTGATGTTTATCAGTTGAAATGGTGTCCCATATGAAGACAGGCCCAATAGATGTAGAAAGATCAACACGGCTTCGGCTATCTTCATATTCTTGGCTGGTAAGTTGTTCTATTATGACTTTTTCATTGAGTTTTGCGATTAAATAACCAACTGTTTTACCTGAGAACTGCACAGGTTTAACTAGGTTGATCTGTATGCCATCTTCTCTTAATGAAGGATAAATACAAATTGAATCGCCATCCATCTTGTGAAACTTGGTTAAATTCAGTGAAAAAGGTGTTTGATTACCAGTATCAACAATTATGTTCCCTTCATAATTCGTCAATAACAGCCTTTCATAGATGGGTTTTTTATTGATTTTTTTATCTGAAATTAACTTATTCAGCTCTTTTTCTAGCTTGATTAAGCTCGCACCTAAGCCGTACTCCATTGACATACCAGAAGCCAAGTTAGCAAAAAATGCCTGCATCGAACGGCCATTACTAATGTTGGTGATATTTTCATCGTTTGCAGAAAAAAACATCTCTAGCACACTAGCATAGCTTTGTACTTTTAAGCTTAGCTCTCTTTCTTGTGATTCCTTTAATCTCGCCTGACCTAAGTTCGTCACGGTAAGAATAATAGCTAAATAGAGCACAAGCAAAATAGCGCCACTGGTGACCAAGCGACGGCTAGACAACTTCTTAGACCAAGTATTCATAAAACTGTCTTATTCATTGCCAGTAAAGTAACCATTATAGAAATCAAAAACTGATGGATAATATTTTTCGACAAGTTGTTGGTAGCTCCCATCTTTTTTTATTTTAGATAAATAGTCATTAAAAGCTTTTCTTAATTCTGGCGAATCTTTCCTAAAACCGGCTGCCATTTTTTGGTCTTCTGATATCGGACCAATCACCTTAATCTGTCCAGGCCATTTTTCGAGTGCAATAAGGGTATCAGCTACATCTAAAATGGTGCTTTCTGCATCATTATTTAAAATTGCAGGGACCATTTCATTTAAGTTGCGCTCCTGTTTAGGCAAGATAATATTGGCATCCGTAGCATACAGATCATATAAATTAGGGTCTAGGCATGAGTGTTCTAAGGCTAGAACATTTCTTCCTCCCATCAACTCTTTCACTACTCGAATATCTTCATCCAGAGAGCCTGACGGTCGAATCGGACGTAAATCGGAGTCTGACCGGCTCACCAGCCAAACAGCAGATGGAAAGTAATCATTTGAAAAATCGATTAACTGCTTACGCCAATCTAAAATAGTCACACCATTAGCGACAATATCACCTTCAACTTTAACTTTTTTTCCTGTGACAATTTTATTATGAGTAAATTGTGTATCTTCACCGGTAAGTTTGCCAATCATATTATTCCAATTTGCTGGAACATATTGATATTTAAGGCCTAATGATTGAGCAAAGCCTTGCATAATTTCGACATCAAGACCAGTTACAGATTCGAATTCCCCTGTATGAATGTATGAAATAAAATTAGCGTAAGGCACCCCGATATGACGAAGTACACCATCTTTTTGTATATCAACCAAATCTCTGGCAATAACCTGTTGTGAACTAACAGAAACGATAGCAAACCATATCGTACACATTAATATTTTTTTAATTTTCATGATTAGTCATTTCTCTTCATTACAACATAGAGAAAGGGCCAATTAAGGCCCTCATGTTTAAACCATATCTTTATATAGGTTCTCAATGGCATACACTAAACCACGAATATCATCTTCATCATTATAGATATGTGTTGAAATCCGTAGTGCATGAGAATCAACCGTATCTTCTTTATACAACTTAAAATCTGTTGTACGAATGATAAAACCATACTCATTTCTCAAGCGATCTCTAAACTCAACTAACCGCTCTTCATCTGTTAGTTCAAATGGGTTAAATGTTGTAATTCCACTCAATAAGTCATCATCATTTGGGGCAAATTGATAAGCATGAGGAAGCGCTTTGCTTAATAGCGCTTTACATAAACGACTGAGCTCAAATACGCGCTCTTCAATATTATCCCGACCAATTTCATCCCACATTTTACAACTATCTGCTAATGCTTGTTTCGCAGGGTAATTATCATTACCGATATACTGCATTTGTACTTGAGTACCTAAATAATCAGCATGAGACAGTGAAGAGTTGATTAACCAAAGTGGATTGGTACGATCGCTCCAATAGTCATTTAATCGGCTTGCATTATCACGTACATACAAAATACCTGTCGCGCCAGGACCACACTGCCACTTATGTCCTGCACCGGCATAGAAATCACAATCCATATCATGAAGATCTAGATCCAACATGCCGATAGTATGAGCACCATCAATAAGTGTCGGTATACCATATTGCTTAGCAAGATCACAAAGTCGTTTCGCTGGGAGTTTAGTACCTGTTTTATACGTGATGTGAGAGAAGGTAATCAAACGTACATTACTATTCGCATTTAACGCATCACGAAATGCTTCAATATAATCATCCTCAGTCACATTTTCTGTACCTGTGTACACAGGAAGTTGAACTTCTACAACCTCAACACCAAACCGTTGTTTAACCACATTCAATGGTGACGTCGCTGCAACATGCTCGTGATGTGTCGTTAAAATCACGTCTCCAGATTCAAAGTGAAGTCCATTCAATATCGAGCACATGCCATCGGTCGTATTCCGGCTTAAAATGATTTCATCCGTGTTCGCACCAAATCCAGCCGCAATGTCTTCTACCATTTCACTGACATACGGCCAAGAGCCAAACTTTCCATCCATATCCCAAGGGTATTGAGCAACGATTTTGTTATTATCTTCGAGTTGCTCTAGAACATGCTTAGGCATTGAGCCTGTAGTTCCGGTATTCAGGTATACACTTTTTTTATCGAGTACGAATTCCTTTTTCACTTTTTGCCATAATTTGCTTGTTTTCTTATCATCATGTTTGTTGTTCTGTTTCCAATCAGATGCAGCAACGTTTGTACTAAATACTCCGCTTCCCAAACTTGCAGCCGCGACCGCAAAACTTGCAGAACCTTGAATAAATTTACGACGATTAATTCCTTTTAAACCTGAGTTGCTATCACTCATTCCTTTTCCTCATGAAAGTGAAATGTTAAAAAGTAAATTGGCAAAATTCTCATGAACAAGAAAATCAGACCAATCATACAAATATTAAATACATAATCACGAGTTGTAACGCATTAATTATGAGTTATTGATGAATCTCTCGTTCATACATCTTTATTTGGTTAATTATTCGCCTCTCAGATTAAAAGTTATTCAGCCATTGCGCCAGTATTAATAAATATAGATTTTTCTTTGATGTGTTTATGTTTGAAGGTTTTCAGTAGAAGTGTCGAGTCGGATGTGAAAATATTGGGCAGTAAACGATAAAAAACCGAAACGCAGATCAGCGATTCGGTTAATTAAAATTACCACTTTTCATCTTTAGAAAGCCAGTTTTTAAAATGTGTCATGCGTCACCTGTGGACTCAGAAAAAATATTGAATCCAAAAAAATTTAGGATCTATCCTAAGTAATCATTACATAGACACATTTATGGCCACAAGGTTAAGGCTATAATTCTCAACACAATTGCAAATACCACCATACTCACACCAAGCTTATAAAATTTAAACTCTCGAACCGTCATCTCTACGCGCTTATAGAATACCGTCGCAACACCTCTCCAGTCATTACTACGTCTTCCATAGTCATACAGACTGGTTAGTATTAGCCCGACCCCTACCACTAAAATACTTTTTTCCACAACCATCAAAATTGTCTCAAACATAATCCGATTAACCCCATTATTGATCTGTTCTTAATTGATAATATGCAGGTTTTTCAAAAATGACAGTGAACTTAAGTCGTAATCGAGAAAAGATGTGAGCAAAGTAACTTTATAGTGATCAAAGAATTATTGAAATTGGTATTCGATTAAGCATAAAAAACAGAGTAAGCTTAAAGCCTACTCTGTTAGCATTATTCTTAGCTTTGTCTACTTAACAAATTATAGTTGAGCAGCCGTAACGTAGTTTTCTAACTCTTGAACTTTAACCGTTGTTACTAATTGGTTGTCAGCATAAAAAGCTACAGCATCGCCAGTTTTTACACCACGAAGTGTTTTTTGTGTGCCGTTGACATAAGAGATGTTCATTTGAAGAGTGTTATTGTCAATTTGTTGAATCGTTGTGTTTTCAACTTGAGCATTATTTGCTTGAATTGGCGCTGTTTTTAAAGAGCTATCCACTTTGTCGTTTACTTTTAGCAATGCATCAATATTTTTGTCAACCACTGCTGGTGACTTACCCGTGATCATGTTTTTACCTGTCCAAAACTCAATTGAGTTAAAGATGAATAAATCCGCAATAGAAGCAATACCGTAAACTGGGCTGAGTAAAATAAATAGACCTTCACGAGCATAACGGTTATCTACCGCCATTAAGTTACCTTTAGTCACTAAACCAGTTACACCCATTTGTCCCATACAACCGCTTAACGTTGTTACACCTAGTGCTGCTACGATCGCTACTTTCAATTTTTTCATAGTTAATTCTCACTCTATTAGTTTTGTTATATTTCTCTATCTTCCATTGAATTACTTGGTAAGTATAACGTAAAGTCCAATTAGTTCAGGGGATGACGAAAAAACTGACACAAATCTAGCATATAGATGAACTTATACGAAAGAGTTTAATAGTTTAATTCTCAATATCTCACTCGATGAATCAAAAACTTACCAATACTCCGCCCGGTTGATTCACCAAAATAATAAGCAACACATCAAAAATAACCAGAACAAATAATCAATCACCAAAAATATACCACGATAGTAATTTTGTATAATTGCTTCACGGTTTGTTACCATGCCTATATATTTGTCCCCCAGAGGCTTAAATTAAATGGGTATATACCCAGAGATTAACAAAGATAGAGATGGTATTAGGATGAAGTTTAAGCACCTACTTATTGCAGTATTACTCTTAATTGTGTCTGGTTGCGCCGTATATACAGGTTTGAATTATGATCAAATGTTTGGCAAACAACATGTGCAACCAAGAACGCCAGATTACAATAGCCAAGCTGCTCAGCGTTTTGTGACCGAAATTAAGCCTATTCTAGATAACCGATGTGTTGTCTGCCATGCTTGTTACGATGCCCCCTGCCAATTAAAACTATCTTCTGTTGAAGGGATAGATCGCGGTGCTAATAAGAATTTAGTCTATAACGGAACCCGCTTAACCGCTTCCAATCCCACTCGCTTATTTGAAGATGCACAAACCACGCAAGAATGGCGTGATATTGGTTTTCATCCAATTCTCAATGAACGTTCACAAATTCCAGAAGCCAATCTTCAAGCAGGCTTAGTCGCACGTCTTCTTACCCAAAAGAAAACTCATCCTCTACCTGATCAAAAGCAGCTTGAAGGTTTTGATTTTAGAATTGATCGTGAGCAAAAATGTCCAACGATTGAAACACTGGATCAATATCAAGCGGATCACCCAACTTGGGGAATGCCGTATGGAATGCCCGCATTAAGTGATACCGAACACAACACTCTTATGCGTTGGCTATCTAATGGTGCCGTCATGACCGATCACGAACCACTCTCGCAGCAGCAAAAAAATCAAATAGACAAGTGGGAAGCATTTCTAAATGGTGATTCTTTAAAGCAGCAACTGACGAGCCGCTACATATATGAGCACCTATTTTTATCACATCTCTATTTTTCAGAATATCAAAAAGTGACGCCTAAAAGCTCAATCCAATTTTTTGCTTTAGTGCGCTCAGCAACACCACCAGGGCAGCCCGTTAAGCGTATTGCAACACGACGTCCATATGACAATCCAAACGTTGAACGCGTGTATTACCGACTAGTCGCTTACCCTGCTAGTATTGTCGACAAAACTCATCAACCCTACGCCTTAGATGATAAAAAGTTAAACCGTATACAGGATTTATTTATCACCCCCATTTATGATGTAAAAGAGCTGCCTAGTTATAAAGCAACCGTTGCAGCTAACCCAATGACTGCCTTTGCAGACCTACCGGTTGATGCTCGCTACAACTTCATGCTCGATAATGCACAAAATACAATTATGAGCTTCATTAAAGGACCCGTTTGCCGTGGCCAATTAGCACTGAATGTGATTAATGACCGTTTTTGGGTATTCTTTGTCGATCCAAAAGCTGCTAAGTTGCCAAGCGTCAAAAAATTCTATTATGATCAAACCGATAATTTAAAACTTCCATCGGAAAAAGAAAGTAACGTTGTGCCTATTTACCAATGGGTGGCTTATTCTGAACAGCAAGCTCGCTACCTTGAAGCGAAAGAAAGAGCAAAAAGTACTTGGTTCAAAGATGGTGACCATTTAACTGAAGATCTTGTATGGGATGGCCATGGCACGAATAAAAATGCGGCTTTAACCATATTCCGTCACTTCGACAGTGCTTCTGTTGTACAAGGGTTAGTTGGCACTCCGCCCAAAACTGCTTGGGTTATTGATTATGCTTTATTAGAACGAATTCAGTATTTATTAGTTGATGGTTTTGATGTTTATGGCAACTTTGGCCATCAATTAATGACAAGAATGTTTATGGATTTTTTACGGATGGAAGGTGAAGAAAACTTTTTATCTTTGCTGCCTATCGAAGATCGACATCGTTTGATGGAAAGCTGGTATCAAGATCCATCACCACAATTAAGCGCCTTTATTCAGCGTGATGTAAAGCCTTTTGAGCAACCGACTAATATAAAATACAAAACGCCCGACACCCAAGCAGAACTTTATCAAATCCTAAAGGAACGTTTAGCACCAGTCTTAACCAATCGCTATCAAATAAAAAACACCGGTCTTTCTAAAGAAAGTGAAGAAACGCTTCGCAAAATTGATTCAATTAAAGGAAATGGACTTCGTAGAGTACCCCAGTTAATTACGGTGATGATTACTAGCGACCAAGGCAAAGAACAATTTTTCACGCTTATTCATAATAACTCACATAGAAATATCTCTAGTTTATTTGATGAAGAAAGCAACCGAGATCCAGAAAATGATGACCTAACTTTCGTCAAAGGTATCATTGGAAGCTACCCTTCAGCCTTCATTCGCCTAAAAGAGAAAGACATAAAAGATTTCTATCAAATGTTTTCACACATAAAAGAAGATGGCGACTATATTGCTATTTTAGATAAATATGGCGTTCGTCGTAGTGATCAAAATTTCTGGAAATTTAGCGATAAATTACATCAATGGTATGAAAATGATCAACCTATTGAAGCTGGGTTACTTGATTATAACCGCTTTGAAAACCGCTAAAACCTACAATGTAAAAAGTATGACTACAAATAGCCTTGAAACGATTTTTAAGTCTATTTATTTTCTAATAATTAAATTATGCTGTTCGTAGCTGAGCACTGCATGAAGCGGGCTAAACACAAACTTTATAGAACATTCAGGATGTTAACAATGAAGAAAACTATTCGCACTATGCCTGCGCATAAGAACATTGCGCTTGTCGCCCATGACCACTATAAGCCAGAACTGTTACGCTGGGTTGTAGAGAATAAGACAAAACTGCAAAGCCATTTTTTGTATGCTACTGGCACGACTGGCAATATGTTGAGTAAAGAGACAGGCCTTGCGATTAAGAGTTTAATTAGCGGCCCTATGGGTGGTGACCAGCAGCTTGGTGCCCTGATTTCTGAAGGTAAAATCGATATGATGATTTTCTTCTGGGATCCACTCAATGCTGTCCCACACGATCCAGATGTAAAAGCCTTACTTAGAATTGCATCCGTATGGAATATCCCTGTTGCGGCTAATCGCGCCACAGCAAATTTCCTTTTTAATTCGGTACTATTAGAACAAGAAGTTGATATCGAGATCCCTGATTATCAAGCTTATCTCAACGACAGAATATAGATCGAACTGATTCAAAAACGGCTAATATCTTTCAGACATTAGCCGTTCTCATCAAATAGCCGTCACGTTAACCGCAACATTTCTTATATTTCTTACCACTTCCACATGAACAAGGATCGTTACGATTCGGTGTTTTTTCAAATGTGGTTGTTTTTGGTTTATTTAAAATCGTTTCTAATTCGATGATATTTTCATCTTGAGATTGATCAATGGTAATATCTGCAACCAACTGTTTTTCCAGTAAAATAGCTTCGATTTCTGCTTGTCTTTCTGCGGTATTCACAATCAAGTTTAACGGTGATTCTGCTGTTCCAGCTTTGACTTCACGATTGACATTATAACCAGAGGTAACATGATTTTGGCGCGTATCTATACGGCCTTTAAAGAATAACTTTGACATTGGAATCCCAATTAAAAAATGAGCAATAACTTGCCGGCGAGTATACGCATATTCTGGCTAATTGATAGATAGGTACGTGAATATTTATCGGAGCTGCAACTTCAAGTCAATATAGGTATATATTGCATAAAAAAGAACCCCACGCCTTTGTGTAAACATCCCTTAAAATAGGTACATTTTCAGAAAAAGGTGGCGAACCTGGAGCTATTCACATTCTAGGTTCAAGCTGGCAATTAAAAGACTTACCTATATCTATGAATACTTTCTGTTATTTTGTCAACGGGGTATTGAATAACTGGTGGGGTGAAACCCTAAGACAAAAATCGTAATAAATCATTATTACCCTACCGATAAAATCATGGGGCAAAACTAATCCTTTTTTATACCTAAATCGCCCACCACACTGTTTTTATAAACAGTCTTAGCGATATAAAAAAACGCACCCGAAAGTGCGCTTCTTCAATAACTAACTACTTAGTCCAATCTAAGATAACTTTCCCTGAAAGCCCGCCACGCATAGTGTCGAAGCCCTTTTGGAAATCATCAACGCTGAAATGATGCGTGATAATTGGAGTAAGATCTAAGCCTGATTGAATAAGGCTAGCCATTTTATACCAAGTTTCGAACATTTCGCGTCCGTAGATACCTTTGATAACTAAGCCCTTAAAGATAACCTTAGTCCAATCAATGGCCATGTCTGATGGTGGAATGCCTAATAGTGCAACACGACCACCGTGGTTCATGCCTTCAAGCATGGCATTAAATGCCGATGGTACGCCCGACATTTCAAGACCAACGTCAAAACCTTCGGTCATGCCAAGTTCGCTCATGACGTCTTCTAGTTTTTCATTGGCAACGTTCACTGCGCGCGTCACGCCCATTTTACGAGCCAAATCTAGGCGATATTCGTTCACATCGGTGATCACTACATGGCGAGCACCAACGTGTTTTGCCACGGCTGCCGCCATAATACCGATTGGGCCTGCGCCGGTGATCAATACATCTTCACCCACTAGGTCAAAAGACAACGCTGTATGAACCGCATTACCAAATGGGTCGAAGATTGAGGCTAAGTCATCTGAAATTCCATCTGGGATCTTAAATGCGTTAAACGCTGGGATCACAAGATATTCAGAGAATGCGCCTGTGCGGTTTACACCAACACCCGTAGTATTACGGCACAAGTGAGTGCGACCACCACGGCAG
>NZ_AJYK02000031.1 GCF_000286955.2 Vibrio rumoiensis 1S-45 | reverse complement strand
ATTGATAAAGATGGCGACCCTAGTTCCCCTATTGATATTCATGTGACTATTAAAGATGGGAGTGATGCAACGGGAGGAGATACCAGTGTTACTTTAACTGAAGCTGATTTAGACGATGCTGGGGCTAGCACATACCCATTACCAGCTGCAAGTGGGTCACTTACGCTAAACAAGGTGACTGATGATTTAGTTAGCAATAGTTTACAAGTGGATCCTAATATTATTGATGTATTAAAAGGGGAACTGCTTGCATTAACTTCCGGTGGTAATGCATTAGATATAACTATATCCACAGATGCGGATGGCATCATTACCATCACGGCGACTTTGAAAGATAGCATGGATGAAGCGCTCGAGATAGTCTTAACACCAACAGCTGATCTGGCTAGTGGCAATATTGATATTGCGATTTCGGTGACGCAAACTCTGCCATTAGATCATAAGTCTGTTACGGGGACTTACGTTAACGTTAATGATACTGAGTTAACGATTGTGATCCCAGTTCAAGCCAATGATATCGATAATGACCCTTTAACAGAATCGGCTAATGTTACCGTGATTATTACGGATGGTGCATTGCCGGTGATCAGTGCGGGAACTACAGCTGAAATTATAGAGTCCTCTGTAGAAATAGATGGGGAGATGGTGATTGGTGGTACCGGAAAAGGTAGTGTTACTTTGGATGTGGGATCGGATGCGATTGATTATTTTGAATGGAATGTGACTCAAAATACATTTGATGGCTTACTGACCAATGGGGTCAGTACCGATTATACTGTGACCAAAAATATTATTGAAGTGTATTCCATTGATGCTTCTGGTAATCGTGTAGATACCATTTTAACTATCACCATGAATACCGATGGTACCTTTGATGTGGTACA
>NZ_AJYK02000030.1 GCF_000286955.2 Vibrio rumoiensis 1S-45 | reverse complement strand
GGTGTCGGCTGCGCGAAACCTATCTTTATTTGTTATGGCGCAACTCAAGGGCTGCTCGCAGTTATTCCATTAAAAGACTCAAACTGACAGTCTCCTGTAGTTTTGTATTCCAAACCTAAGCGATCTTTAGGTTCTCTTTTTATAATCACCCCTACCATTTCAGAAGCTTTACTTGGGCATTTACCTTGTGATTCTTTGTAAAGATTTGCAGCACGTTCTAGAGCTATTACATCTGTAATTTCCATCTGCACTGCGATTTTTTCGCGCTGTTCTTCGCGCTGAGCTGTTTTTACTGAATCATAAATAAAGGGGCTAGCGACAACACAAGCTCCAATCACCAATGAACCAACTATGATTGATTTATTCATTATTAATTACCTAAATTTCAAATTTTATAATGCGCTATAACGCCTCGTTAAGAGTCAATAAAATAGTTGGCTAAAATTAGCTACGAAGGAGAAAAAGCCAACTGTTATTTGTCCTTTTAAACGACTTTCTATACGAATTCAGTACTCAATTCAATAAGATAGTCAGCAAAGCCATCTCTATCATCTTCAAGACACAATCCCATTTCGTCTAAAAAGGTCATTATTTTTTCTTTGTTGCCTAGTTTTGCAGCAAGAATATGGTAAAGGTAGAAAATAGATATACCTTTACTGGCGGTATCACCCTCTGAATTAATATCATTAGCTCTAAGAAGAATATTTTTTTCATTCTCATTAATAATTAAAATGAGCTCTGATATTTTGCTGATATTAAAATACTGTAAATATTTGAGGTGTCGGCTAACAAACTCCGAATCTAGCTCTTTCAAATTAAATTTAGCTTTTTCAGCAACTTTGCGATCCAATTTATTTACGATGTCACTCTTATTTAAGAACTCTAAAATTGTTACTAAATCAATTTCCACTTCATCGGGTTTAGAGCTAATATTTTCTTCTACATCATTTTGGTAGTTGGTTAACTCTTCTTTAATCTTAACAAAGCCTTCATCTGCTAATTCTAAAAGACTCGCTAATCTAGAAAATTGCCTTCTTACATGTTTAGGCACTTCAATTGTTGATTTGTATCCTATGTCATGCTCAATTTCAGCCCACGCATGTTGCAGCACAGAGCGAATTTGAATTTCAACTTTTCTTCCATTAAATCTTTGGTACTCAATCAACCGTTCTCTGTCTTGTGAAATTGAAACAACGTAGTGCAATGATAAGTAGCCAAATCTATCAGGATCTAAAGATGCTCTTTTATCGATAGAGTTTTTTGCATCGATAGCAAAATTATCTTCAATTATTTTAGCTATTTGATCTACCTCATCAGAATAATTTGAAATTATCCTGATTCCAACGATATCTGTAATGTCCTGTATAGAAGTATATTTATCTTTATTGGTTACTTTTCGAGAGAGGCTATTCCTGTCTTTAACCCTTGATGATACAGAATGAGGGACAATTGCTTCATTGCTTAATAGAGCCGAGATCAGAGCGACCATTGATTGAGCCATTTCTTCATTTAGAGAAAGTTGCTCATCATACTCATCAATAATTTTAGATAATGACACTGAAGTTCCTTATTCGTATAGACATAATGACTCGCACGAAGGTGCTAGCCACCAGTTT
>NZ_AJYK02000029.1 GCF_000286955.2 Vibrio rumoiensis 1S-45 | reverse complement strand
CTCATTGATTTATTCTAATTCTAGTTAGAAGTATAACGTTATGTCATGCTGCAGTAATACAAGAGGCTAACGTAATGAGATCTATTTTATTCACACTTATCTTTTTAAGCCAGATTACCTATGCAGATGATGACAGCAAAAGATATAAGGCCGCAAAGTTTTATAAGCAGCAAGCGCAATCTGCTGTATATGCTTCTAAAGCAAATGTTAAAGGGGATTGCCAGTTAATGCTGACAATGCATCATATTGATCAGAAGTATGCACAACTTAAACGAATAAAATACACGGGTAGTCCCAAAGTCTGTAAAGTGGCAAAGAGAGAATTAAAGTCGTATATAAATAAAAATATTCGCTATGATATTACTGAAAAGTATTTAAGAATTGAGGTTAGTCGTTGGTGAAGCCAAACTAATTTTGTAGTGATTGAATAGCGATAAGAATTTTTATCATGTAAATATTTCCTTTTTCACTCCCTACACAGTGCGCATTATGTATCTTATGTTAAATTAGAGTGCGATGTGACTGAATTCTACCCAGCCTACCCCTTAAAGAAAAACAATAAAATAGAATATTCCAACAGAACTTAGCTTTATTTAAGTTAAGCTCTGTTGAATTTATCTTATTCGGATTTATTGCACTCATCTACTAAGGCTTGAGGTTGAACACTGATCAGTTTGTATTCGCCTTTTAAGCTTCTAAATACTACAGTTGAATACGCTTCACCATCTTCAATGGTAAAGTTAACTTTGTAATTCATTCCTGCTACAACTTGTTGTTCAACACTGTGAATCTCTTTTAACGAGTGCCCACCATCCATGCTTGCTGTTGCAAGAACCGCAGCCTGTTTTGCTTCAGGCGTAACTTCTGCTGGTTGCCAGCTTCCTGGCATTGCTTTGGCAGGTTCACAAATCGCCTGTTGAGTTGAACCTGTGCTTGCTGTTTCTGCATCTGGTGTTTCAGGTGATGAACTACATGCCATAAGTGCCAATGCTCCAACGGTAACAACGAGAAGTTTCTTGTACATATTCAATTCCATTTTGTGTGCTTAAGGTTCAGTACCTTAGAAAATCTACTTTGATTATAACCAACTATGAAATGCATTCAAAAATATGTTCGTCATAACCTTGGTTTTTCTTTATTTATTGTGTAGTTAAGCAAAGAAGTAGTCGTACCATTAACTTTCTCTGTAAATATTTAGCCACCGGCTAATTTGACTTTATGGCCTTTTTTTTCAAGATGAGCTTTGATTTTATCTCTATTATCACCTTGAATTTCGATGTTTCCATCTTTAACGCTACCACCACAACCACATACTTTCTTTAGTTCCGCAGCGACTAACTTTAACTCTGTATCATTCATGTCTAAACCTGAAACGATACAGACACCTTTACCTTTACGACCTTTCGTTTCTCGTTGAATTCGAACAATACCATCCCCTTTAGGGCGGATCTCTTCTGGTTTTTCTTGTTTGATGCGACCAACATCTGTTGAATATACGAGTGACATACAAAACCTTATTGATACTTGGAAATTAAAAAGTGTTTTTATCTAGAATAATCTAATAGTAAATGTATTTGGTATAGGTTCAAGTATTTGCTACTATTATTTTAGTTATAGTGCTTTAGGTTAAACAGTATGAAGAAAGTAATTCCATTAATATCTGATTTAAGTGAGCTAAAATCAAGCCAAGCCAAATTTTCACATCTTATTATGTATGATGATTTGAATAAACTAACCGCTTATCAATATGCTCATAACTCTTTGCTTTCTATGGTTAACGATTGGAATCGATTTGTACAATTTTGTCAGAGCAAGCATGTTAGCGCTTTACCTGCATCTGTAACCGCTATTCGACTTTTCTTGGAAAAAGAAAGTGCCCAAAGAAAATATTCAACCCTACGTCGTTATAGCCTAACCATAAGCTTACTCCATCGATTACATGGGTTACCCGATCCTGTTAATCATAGACAAATCCATTTCACTTTATCCGCGCTCAGAAACCTTAAAAAAGGTGACGCCACCCAAGCTACGCCTTTTTCAGCTGAACATCTCTCTGCGTTAACTAAGATACTCGTATCTTCCGAGTCAATTAAAGATTTACGTGATTTGATCATATATTACCTTATGTTCGAATGTATATTGAAGCGAGGCCAATTAAGGATGCTTTCAATTAATGCACTCGATACGACTAATCCGCATGCCATAAAGTTAAGCATAGGTGATCAAACTTACAGCCTTTCAGAAATAGCTAGTTCATTGATTACACGATGGTTATGTATTATTAATCGGGATACCGGATTTTTACTTTGTCGAATTGATAAGCATGAAAATATTGGCAATGATGCTTTAAATGACTCTTCGATCTATCGTGTATTTCGTCGTGCAAGTGAGAGACTTGGCCTACCACAGCATTTACATTTCTCTGGTCAATCAACACGTGTAGGTGCAACTCAAGAGTTATTTAAACAAGGATATAATCTTAGACAGATTCAAGAAGTGGGTAGATGGGTAAGTCCTGTTATGCCGGCACAATACTTGGGTCAGCATCAACTTTCAGAATCAGAACAATTGGTTTTCAAAAGAATAAAAAGTTGGGATTAATCACAAACATCCCAACTCTTATAATCAGCGACTAAGATGAAAAACTTTGTCTAATTGTCTGTTCAAGGAACTCATGGAATTTATCGCCATTATATTCCATTAACTTAGGAAACATTGAAATGGGCGTCATTCCTGGGAACGTGTTAACCTCATTAAGGTAAATCTCATCATCTTCTGTTAAGAAGAAATCAATTCTCGATAAGTTCTTTAAATTCATGTGAATAAAGACCTTTCTTGAGTACGTCTCTATTTTCTTTTGTTGCTCAGTTGATAAACCTTCCGCTTCTAAAACCGTTGTAGAGTGGCTATCAGCGCTGTATTTTTCATCATAAGTATAAAAGACACCTTCAGGTGCTATTACTTCTCCAGGCTTAGTGACAATTAATTGGCCATTGAGCTCATAGGCAGCGACTTCAAGTTCACGGGGTTTAACTGCTTTTTCAATCAGGACTTGTTCTGAAAATTGAAATGCATCAGATACGGCTTTAGCTACTTCACCTTTAATGGTGACACTGTAACATCCAACGGAAGATCCCTGCCTTGCGGCTTTAACGAAAACTTTTCCCCATAAATCAAAAGCTTGCTCTGCAACTTTAATTGAGTCTTGATTATTTTCAGTCAAAAAACGATACGGTGTATTCGGAATATCTAATGCATCATACCAAAGCTTTGATGTTATTTTGTTAAAGCTATTTGAGCTTGCTTCTGGCCCACAACCTAAATAGGGTATATTTGCCATTTCAAGCAATGATTGGATATCTCCTGTTTCACCAGGAAAACCATGAATACAAGGAATGGCATAATCGATTTTAATCGTCTCGACGTCATCTCCTTTTAAACAAGCATGAGCAATATCCAATTCAACTTTTTGCCCTTCAGAGGTAAGCCAACCTTGTTGCGTTATTTCAGCTTTAACGATATTAAAATCGGCTGTTAAACCCAATTGTTGCTCTAAGTATTTCGCTGATACCAATGATACTTCATGTTCAGAAGAACCACCGCCACACAAAAGTAAAATATTTTTCATCTTTAATTCGACGCTTTTATAGTTAGTGTATGCAAGTAAATCATTTATCTAATCATAATGTTTTATTTATACATGTTCAGTATAAACTTCAAATTATGCATACACATTCTTAAATGAGGGAGCGACACCGTCTATGTCCTATCAGCTCCCATGTATTCTAGTTGCTTTCTTATGGTAATTTTTTCAAATCAGGATACGGTGATGATGAAATAGATTTGACACTTTTCACAAATGGGCCCATTGATTGATAAGATGCAGGTAATTTCATTAACGCATCTTTGGCATCTTGAGCAGTAGAAAAGTCCCCCACCAATAAGCTGTGCCATTGCTTACCATTCACTGTTTTAACATTTTCCCATTTAGGTAAACTCTTTGGTAGGTTAGCGGCTGTCGATAACAAATGCTGCTCGTTTTCTAATGCTGCAATTTGAATGAGATAACTATTCGTCCCTGGTTGTTCTAAAGCCATTGAATTATTTGGAGGGCTTAGCTTAACTACTTTTTTGCCGTTTGAGTTAGCGACTTCTGGAACTTTTGGTTCAACCATAGAAGGTTCGGCAACACTTGCTGTGTTCACCGTTTGTATGTCTTCTTCTATTGGCGCTACCGATGATTCCGTAATAGGTTGAGGTACTTCGTCGGTTTTGAACGTTTCTTGATATGTTTCTGTTGTTACTTCATTGTCGTAATCTGAAGATGAACATGCGGATAGTAATAAAACAGAAAGAGAGATAATTGCAATTTTTTTCATAAAAAGACCAAAGCGTTAAAAATCTTTATGCATCATGCCCCCACCATTAGTGAATATCAAGATGAATGAACAAAACTTGATGAGAACCTTACAGATTGATTCAGTTAAGTAATTTATTGTTCATAATTTATAAATAAATACGACTGTTTGATGAAAATTATCGTGATAGATCACACTCAAACATCAGGTTAATACCTTCATACTCAAATCATATTATTATAATTAAAGCATGGGATAAATTCGCAAGCTTATGATTATTCTCAACCCTTTGTCACCTAATCGCTTAAAGTGCGCTTTTCAATGTTCAACTGAACATCTCTTAGGTCGATCGATTTTAGGTATAATCAGCGTGATAACAACTTTCTAAACGGTGGATGAATGCTCAATCTTAATCATTTTTTGAAACCCAAGTCCATTGCCGTTATTGGTGCTTCTCAACGACCTTTTCGTGCTGGTTCCATCGTCATGCACAATTTGCTTCATTGTGGTTTCCAAGGGGCGATTATGCCCGTCACTCCTAAGTATCAATCGGTAAGTGGTGTATTAGCCTACCCTAATATTAGTGATTTACCCCTCGCACCAGACCTTGCCATTGTTTGTACAAATGCCAAATACAATAAACATGTGTTTCAAGAATTGGCTAAAATTGGGGCAAATGCTGCCATCATTGTTTCTTCAGATATGCATCAATGCCTTAATACTGAGCAAAGTGTTGACCAAGAATGCTTGGATATTGCTCGTCAATCGAATATACGGATCCTTGGCTCTAACAGCCTTGGTATGATTTTACCTTGGCTCAATTTAAATGCCTCCCTTTCACCGGTTACAGCGTCACGTGGTAATATTGCATTCATATCACAGTCAGCAGCGGTATGTACCACCATTTTAGATTGGGCAAATGATAAAAATATCGGCTTCTCCGCTTTTATCTCTTTGGGAAATGCTATTGATATCGATTTCTCTGAGCTTTTAGACACCTTATCTGTAGATAGTAAAACCTCTGCCATTTTACTTTATGTCGACTCAATCAAAGACGCTCGTACTTTTATGTCAGCGGCGAGAAGCGCATCCCGTAATAGAAGAATCCTTGTTTTAAAAAGTGGTCGCACGCCCGAAGGGCAAAATGCAGCCTCTATACACACTGGTGGTAGTCAAAGTTTAGACATCATTTATGACTCTGCAATTAAACGCTCTGGCATGCTGCGCGTTAATAATACACATGAATTATTTGCCGCTCTTGAGACACTCACCCATGCTGTACCATTGCGTGGCGAGCGTTTAGCAATTGTTACCAATGGTGGTGGCCCTGCAATTATGGCTGTTGATGCTTTGATTGAACGTGGCGGTAAACTGGCTGTACTGCCAGAACAAACCATTGAAAAGCTCAACACCATACTTCCCAGTGGTTGGTCGCACAGTAATCCCATTGATCTTGTCGGAGATGCAGACAGTCAGCGTTACGCCAGTGCATTAAATGTGCTATTAGATTGCGGTGAAGTCGATGCTATCCTAGTCATGCATAGCCCTTCGGCCATTTCTCACCCGACACAGACCGCTCAAGCTATTATTGACACAATAAAAGCACATAAGAAAAGCAAACAATTTAACATTCTCACCAATTGGTCTGGTGAACAAACCGCTAAAGATGCTCGTTTGTTGTTTACTCAAGCCGGTATTCCAACTTATCGCACACCTGAAGGTGCAGTTGGGGCTTATATGCATCTAGTTGAATACCGTCGAAACCAAAAACAACTAATGGAAACCCCTTCCTCTGTTGAACTTAGAAATGCAGCGCAGCTAAGCGATGCCCATCAGTGGGTTCAACGTAACCTTAAAGAAACCGTCACAACCTTTGATTCACATCAGCTTAATGGCCTTTTTAGTTGCTATAACATTTCTGTTCTTCCAACTTGGCTCGCATCCGATCCTAGCGAAGCGGTTCATATCAGTGAAAAAATTGGGTATCCCGTTGCCGTTAAATTACGTTCTCCAGATATTCTTCATAAATCAGAAGTTCAAGGAGTCATGCTCAACTTGAGAAACGCCAATGAAGTTGCGAGCGCCACTCAGGCTATATTAGATCGAACCTCCCTTTCTTATCCCTCTGCGCTAATTCAAGGTGTTTCAGTACAAAGTATGGCTAGCCGGTCTGGCGCTCAAGAGTTAAGAATTAGAATTGATAGTGACCCCATTTTCGGCCCTGTCATCATGCTAGGGCAAGGTGGAATGGACTGGGATATTAACCAAGATGCATCTGTTGCCCTACTTCCCTTAAACATGGCACTAGCGCGTTATTTAGTCATTCGTTCCATGCGAGTAGGAAAACTACGCCTAGAGCAGCTTCCCCATCCAGTTGATACGATTGCTTTATGTGAATTTCTCGTTCGTCTTTCACAAATGGTGATTGATAACAGTGAGATAATCAGCTTGGATTTACACCCTTTATTGGCAAATGGTAATGAATTTTCGGTCATTGATGCTCGAGTAGAATTACAAGCCAAAAATGGTGTTAAGCGACAACGACTAGCAATCAAACCATACCCTGTTGAACATGAGCAAGCAGTTGAACTTAAAGATGGTGAGATGTGTTTATTCCGACCGGTATTGCCTGAAGATGAACAAAAGATGGCTAACTTCATCACTCGAGTCTCTCGTGAAGATCTTTATAAGCGGTTTTTCTCTGACGTTGGAGAATTTAACCATGAAGCTTTAGCAAACCTAACCCAAATAGATTATGACCGTGAAATGGCTTTCGTCGCGACAAGAATGGAGAACAAGCAAGAAGTCTTACTAGGCGTTGCTCGGGTTGTAGCCGATTCGCATAATTACGATGCGGAGTTTTCGATATTAGTGCGTTCAGATTTAAAAGGTAAAGGTTTAGGTAAGATGCTGATGCAAAAGCTTATCGATTACAGTCGAACCAAAGGCACAATACGGTTAAGCGGTATCACTATGCCTTCTAATAAAGGGATGGTTAGCTTAGCAAAAAAATTGAATTTCAAAACAGATATTCACTTTGAAGATAATACTGTTGATATGCTTTTAACACTGTAGTGATCAGGATTCATAAACTTGATGCGGGGTGTTAGTGAGACACGCCCGCACTATAGCTACCTATTATCGTCTCAATTTAACGACCAAACTCACTAAGTTTCCAATATTTTTTCAAGTATTGAATACACCACGATTTCGATTTCCCCATTTTATTTCGTCGCCAAGCAATCACCATGTCCAATGACTGCGCTTCACTACCTTCAATTATGGCTAATTTATTCTCTGTAACCAGAGTATCTGCAATATGTCTTGGTAAGGTTCCAATTCCTAATCCAGCGCACAGTGCATCAATTTTGACCGGAAAATTACTCACGGTTAAACGTGGCTGATCATCGATTAAATTTCGGCTTAATCTAGGTGCAGTTCTTGCGGAGTCAGCAATAACTATCGCCCTGTATTTTTTCCTTGATGTCTGATCAAATTGTGACGTTCTTTTATGAACAATATGATCAGGAGAGGCAACCCACACCATATCGAAGCTGCCTAAAACTTCTACTTTTACATCAAGCGGAATATGTTCCGGTTTTGGGCAAATTAGTAAATCGGCCCTGTCATAGGACAAAGCTTCCCAACATCCAGCTAATACTTCTTCTTGTAATTTAACTCTCGATTTAGATACAGAGGCAAGATCACGAACCAATGGAAAAAAGAAGTCAATAGGCAACAAATCATACGCAATTGAAATCTCTAATTCCCAACCATGAGCAAGAATATTGGCATCCTCAACCAAATCATTTGCAGCAGAGAGCAATATTCTGCCCCTATTTAACAACAATTGCCCCGCTTCAGTGAAAACGGCTTTATGTCCAGAACGATCAAAAATTATAAGATCAAGATCTTGCTCTAATTTTTGAACTTGGTAACTCAATGAGGATGGCGCTCGATTCAATTCTTGAGCCGCTGCGGCAAAACTGCCTCGACGATCGATGGCATCAAGTACTTGTAAAGCTTCTAAAGTAAGGCTGTTGCTCAAAATAAAGGTCCTCTAAAGGCACAAAAAGGTGATAAGTATCACAAAAATAACATTGTGTTATCTATATTAATAATAGAATAAATGAACGTAACCAACTGAAATTATTTATAAAAATAAAAAACAAACATATTGCTATTTTAATAAAACACACCAAATGCAATTACAAATGATAGTTATTATCATTACAGTTAAGTAGAATGCGATCAAATCATTAACATAGTGAATGGAAAAACTATATGTATACCCCCAAGTTTAAACCAACCTTATTGGCAACATCTATTACTTTCTCTTTGTTTGCAAGTAACGTAGCCGCCCAACAATCTGAATTACAAGAAGTTGTTGTATCTGCTACTCGTACTGAACAAGATATTAAAGATGTATCCGCGTCAATAGAAACGGTTTCTTCAAATGATATTAACCAAGAAATGGCGACCGATCCTAAACAAGCTTTAAAATACACTCCTGGTGTTGATGCTCAAGGTTCAGGCCGCTTTGGTATCTCTGGTTATAATATTCGAGGTATGGAAGACAGCCGAGTGAAAGTCATGGTGGATGGCGTAGAACAGCCTACCCCTTACAATCCTGGATCTAAAGAACAACGTTCTTACCCAAACAATATTGAAGTAGATACGCTATCTGCTATTGAAATTAATAAAGGCCCTTCTTCTACATTGTATGGTTCAGATGCTTTAGGTGGCGTTGTTCTCTTCAAAACAAAAGATCCATCCGATGTATTAATTACCGATGGTGATGAGAATCGTTTTGGTATTAAATCTGGCTACACTTCCGCAGATGAAACCTTTAAAAATACCTTAACGTGGGCATTACGTAATGGCGATCTAGAAACCTTACTCATGTTAACCTATGCCAATGGGCATGAAACTGAAACTCATAGTGATGGTGCCGATATTACAGGCCCAGATAGAGGGGCAGCCGATCCTGCCGATAAAGAAATAGGCAATCTACTTGCCAAAGTATATTACCAAGTTAACGAAGCTAACCGAGTTGGATTGGCCGTTGAATATAATCAAAGAAACTATGATGAGACTGAGCTTTCTTATGAAGGCTATGAAATTTTTCCCGGTTTTGTTTATACCAATAACTATAACGAAGATGAAACCCAAAGATTACGTATAAGTTTACTGCATGATTGGCAAATGAATACCACAATAGCCGATAGCTTATCTTGGTCATTAACTTATCAAGGTACCGATTCACTGTCCAAAAACTATGATACCACTCCTTCTAATGGACAGCGTGAACGTCGACGTGATGCAAAAGACACAAGTATTCAACTTGATGCACAATTTGATAAATTAGTTGAGCTAAATAGCAGTTATCATCAACTCACCTACGGCCTAACTTTTATTAATGATGAATTTAAGCTTGATAATACCGATCATAAGTTCGATTTTGGCACCGTGACACCGGGTAGTACAGGTATGCCAGATTCAACCGTACAAAAGTGGGGTGTCTATCTACAAGACCAAGCTTTCTTCTTACAAGAGCGTTTGATCCTAACTGCAGGTTTACGCTATGACTCTTTCAGTACTTCCCCGGAAGCTGATGATGGATTCTCAACCCAATATCCAGACAGTGATAGCGACGCATTTACCGGTAAAATTGGCGCAGTCTACCACTTTAGCGAAAACTTCAGCGGCTTTACTCAAATAAGCCAAGGGTTTAAGGCTCCAACTGTTTATGACTTGTACTATTTCTATAATCAAGGTGCAGTTGTAGAACCTAACCCCGATCTACAACCTGAAAAAAGCACCTCTTATGAAATTGGCTTTAGAGGTAATAATGACAGTACTCGCTTTGAAGTTGTCGCATTTTACAATGATTACACCAACTTTATCAGCGATGTCAGCCTAGGAACTATTGATGGCAAAGATGGATATACCAAGGAAAACATTAACAAAGCTGAAATTTATGGTGCTGAATTTTCTTCTACTACCATGTTAGATCAAGCCTTTGGTGCTCCAAAAGGTTTATACAGTAAATTAAGTGTTGCTTATGCCGAAGGCCGAGATAAAGACACAGGCGATCACTTAGATTCTGTGGCCCCTCTCACTGGTAACATCGGTTTAGGTTATGATAGTACAAACTTTGTCTACGGTGGTTTAATCAATATTACGATGGCAGCCAGTAAAGATGATTGGACAACGGAAGACAATTTCGTTACCCCTGGCTACTCACTTGTCGACTTAACAACGTACTACCGACCAGTGCAAGACCTAACATTACGTGCTGGTTTATTTAACGCATTTGATAAAAAATATTGGTTGTATTCTGATGTGAACGGACGAAGCCAAGGTGATAATCAAGATTTCTATACTCAACCTGGGCGAAACTGGGGTATCAGTTTAGATTACCAATTCTAATCTTTACTTAATCTCCTATACGTTTACTCATCTACAGTCACTATATCTAAAGTTGGATATAGTGACTTTTTTAATATGAAGGCACAAAAAAAGCCAGATAACTGGCTTTTTAACTTAAATCGATTAGCTTGAGAGTTGATTCAAGCTATTGAATGAGAAGTAGCAAAATGAACGATAAAGGTATCTAAGCTTCTCAAGTATTCAAATCGATTAAGAATTTTTAGACATTTCATGTTTTACCATTGCCGCTGCAGCAACGATAAAAGCAATAATCAAACCCAATGACATTACTATCCCCTAAACGTTAATTAAATAATAGTGGTCGATGACCAGATAAAATCGAGCGCATTATAACCAATTTAGTTAAAGAGATGTGTGAAATGTATAAATATGAGAGTTAGTCTACGTTTTGTGTCATTAAGTTATGAATATCAGATAATTGAAATAATAAAAATAAAATAGCGCCAGTTGTTAGGCGCTATTTTTATTCTAGTACTAAGCAGATAAATGTATGGTTACTTATTTTTCTGGATAGCCTTGTGGATTATTCGACTGCCAACGCCAAGTATCTTCTGTCATTTCTTCTAACGAACGAGTCGCCTTCCAATTCAAATCTGCTTGCGCTTTTGCAGGATCAGCCCAACATTCAGCAATATCCCCTGGGCGGCGATCAACGAGTTTATAAGGCACTTTTGTACCAGATGCTTTTTCAAAGGCAGAAACCATTTCTAAAACACTATTACCACAGCCTGTACCAAGATTATAAATATGCAAACCTTGCTTACGACCAACATGCTTTAATGCAGCAAGATGTCCATCCGCTAAATCCATAACATGAATATAATCACGAACCCCGGTTCCATCTTTGGTTGGATAATCGCTCCCAAAAACAGATAAGAATTCACGGCGACCAACCGCAACTTGAGCAACAAACGGCATTAAATTATTCGGGATCCCTTGAGGATCTTCACCTAACTCACCAGAAGGATGAGATCCTACAGGGTTAAAGTAACGCAATAAAGTAATGCTCCAATCAGGATTTGCAGCTTGGAAATCAGTTAAACATTCTTCAACAATCAACTTACTGCGACCGTATGGGTTCGTCGCACTGGTTGGAAAGTTTTCTAAAATAGGCACAGAAGCAGGGTCGCCATATACTGTTGCTGAAGAGCTAAATACTAATGATTTAACGCCAGCATCACGCATCGCATCAACTAAAACAAGGGTTCCATGAACATTGGTATCGTAGTATTCAAGTGGTTTTTCAACCGATTCTCCAACTGCTTTTAAGCCAGCAAAGTGAATAACCGATTCAATATCATATTGTTTTAGCACAGCTTCAAGATCGGCTTTATTTCGAATATCACCTTCAATGAAAATTGGACGAACGCCAGATACTTTCTCAATACGGTCTAATACAGTTGGCTTGCTATTGTATAAATTATCAAAAATGATGGGGGTCATCCCAGCTTCGATCATTTGAATGCATGTATGGCTACCGATGTAACCCATTCCACCTGTAATTAGAACAAACATAAGAACCTCGTGATTGAATTTATATATGAATTTGAATAATTGCCAATACCTTACAACAATGCTTCTTGATGATATACCCTTTGAGTGTCAATATTAATAATCTATATCAACCAGTTGAGCCCAGGCTCAAAGGAATCCTATGACTCTTGAAATTGCCAAACTTAAATTAAATTGTGATATGGGAGAAAGCTTTGGGTACTGGACCATGGGTAAGGATGAAAATGTTATGCCTTACGTCCATATGGCCAACATTGCTTGTGGGTTTCATTCTTCGGATCCAGACACTATGGCGAGAACAATACAGCTCGCGCAAAAACACAATGTCAGTATCGGAGCACACCCATCTTACCAAGATCTCCTTGGATTTGGACGACGCTCAATCCCTCATACACCAGAACAAATTTCACACCTCATTTGCTATCAAGTTGGAGCCATACAAAATCTTGCGTCATTTTATGACTCGCGGGTTGATTACATTAAGCCTCATGGGGCCTTATATAACGACATGATGTCAAACCTTGAAATTTTCGAAGCGATTGTTCAAGCCGTTATGCCAACTGGCCTTCCCTTAATGGTGTTAGCAAAAAAAGACAACACACCCTATCTTGATATCGCCGACGAATATAATGTTCCATTATTATTTGAAGCTTTCGCAGACAGAGCTTACAAAGATGATGGAACATTAGTACCACGTCATCAACCTAATGCGGTTCATAAAAATGTTGAAGATATTTTCTATCAAGCCATGCAGTTGGCGAATTTTGGCACCGTCACCACTGCAAAAGGAAACACATTGGAATTACAAGCAGATACACTATGTGTGCATGGCGATAATGAGGAATCTATCCTCGTCATAAAAAAAATATATCAAGCCCTGCACCGTATTTAAGCCAAGATTTTATAAAGTAGATTTAGTGATGAGATGCTCTTAATAGCGCATCTAATTGATCGACAACTTCAGCCCAGTTCGCATCATCTTCTTTCGCTTCCTTAAGGAAAGTCGCTTGACCTACATTCCAAAAGTCTGCTTGATGTAATTCTGATGCACGATTTAACTCATTTGAATGCCGGTGAATGAATGACTCTATCTCTTGCTGTGAACTCGCTAAACCTAACTGTTCAAACAAGGTTGCTAAAGAATGATTGTGCAGTTCCATAAATCCTCCTGATCTGATTCATTACCTAAACCTTAGATCAATTATAGGACAAATGAAAACTTCCACTCTTGTTATCTATTTTAATTAAGCCGTCAATAGAAAGTGCCATAAAAATAACCCACTAATGTTTACTGGTTTTATATCCCAAATTGACCATCAACATACCAACTAACATAGAAACCACGAAAGCAATCAAACTCGTATTCATTAAAGATAGAGAAGCTAAAGCTGGCCCGGGGCAGACACCTGCTATTCCCCAACCTATTCCAAATAAACTGGCACCAAGGATCAATTTTTTATCTATCGACTTATTGTTTGGGATACAAAACTCACTGTTATCAATTGGTTTTTGTCTTGGTTTAATCAATAAATGGTATGCAGGCACAAACACCAGTAATGCCCCACCCATGACAAATGCAAGGCTTGGATCCCAATCACCTGCAACATCTAAAAATCCAATGACTTTGTCAGGATCAACCATACCTGAAAGCACCATACCAAAACCAAACAACAAGCCTGAAAATAAAGAAGCGAGACTATACGATTTCATTAGCGTGCCTTTTAAAGTAGGTGTAAACGAATAAAAACAACTAAAGCAGCAACACTCATAAACGTGCACGTTGCTGCAACAGAACGCACAGAAAAACGCCCCATTCCACAGATCCCATGGCCACTAGTACAACCATTACCTAACTTAGTGCCTATGCCAACAAAAAGCCCGGCAACAATCATCCAACCTAGACCATTTTTATACTGTATAGGAATAATACTGCTGCCATTTGAAATACCTAGATTCATCAGATAACCACCAGCAATCAACCCAACAATAAACAGCCAGCGCCATCCATTATGATGCTTTTCGGTAAAGAGCCCGCTAACAATTCCGCTTATCCCGGCAATTTTACCTTTGACTAATAATAAAATAGTTGCCGATAGCCCAAGCAAGATACCGCCCGCTAATGCATTCCAAGGTATATTCATTATGTTCTCCTACTATTTATCTCCACTTATTATATTAGCAATAATAAAATTAGCAATAGCTAAACTAATGGTGTTTTATTTTAATAAGGTAAGTTTGTAATAAAACGTAGATAAAAAAATACCCCATGAAAAATCATAGGGTATTGTTATCAAAAGTGTGTTTATTTTTGATAAGACTTACAATGTTCAATTGCCTCTTCTAGCAATTGCAGTGCTGTCTTATCGCACGGTTCTAGCTGCGCAGTTTGGGTCTCAATAGGAGTAATGCGGTCACCCCATTTGATCATACCCGCGCCCCAAGTTAAACCAGCACCAAATGCCGCAACCAAAATATTCATATTAGGCTGAACAAAACCCTGCTCTACCGCTTCACATAGCGCAATCGGTACCGTTGCAGCAGAGGTGTTGCCATATTTGTTAATATTTACAAATGCTTTTTCTTGTGGAATACCAGCAAAATCACACAAGGTTTGAATAATACGGATATTGGCTTGATGAGGAATAACGCAATCAATTTCATCTTTTTCTAAACCGGAGCGATCAAGCACAGATTGTGTTGCTGCGCTCATACCTCTTACCGCTCGTTTGAAAATATCTTTTCCTACAAAGTTGAAATCCCAATGACCATTCTCATCCGAAAAACGATCCATACTGGTTCCAAACTCAGGAATAGCTAAAATATCACGACCTTCCGCATCACAGCCTAACGCAGCTTCTTGTAATCCAACTGGTTGATCTTGTTCACGGCGACTTAAAATCACCGCACCAGCACCATCACCAAATAACACTGCAGTATCACGTTGTGTCCAATTGATGTAATAAGAAAGGTGTTCAGCACCAATCACTAGCGCATTTCGATAATTTCCCGCTTGAATTAATCGCGTTGCAGTTTCTAATCCGTATAAGAAACCAGTACAAGCTGCATTCAAGTCAAAAGCTGCTGCCATTTTAATGCCAAGATTACTTTGTACTTTAGATGCGATATTTGGAATGAGCGTATCCGGTGAGCACGTAGCGACAATAATACAATCTATGTCTTCCGCCGTAACACCTGCCGCTTGCATAGCATTCTTTGCTGCAACAGTCGCTAGATCAGAGGTATCAACATGAGAGATTCTACGGCTTTCAATGCCAGTGCGAGAGCGAATCCACTCATCTGATGTTTCTAAAAAAGTACTTAAATCATCATTGGTCAAAACAGCTGGTGGAAGACACTTGCCCCAACCAGTAATTTCTGCAAATACGTTGGCCATAAAAACACCTTACAATTTTATTGTTTTATTTTTGTTTATTTTAAACTTCGAAACATTATACGATACTTGCTCAATAACTGATACGTTGGTTTTCTCACTATTTACAAGGTTATAAATAACAATCATCAATAGTAGCCTCATTTATTTACCACAAGGATTTGTATGACCACTTTCACAACCCCGTGCCCTCATTGCCAAGGTAATAATAAAGTTCCTCTAGAACGCGTAGCCGATCATGCTAATTGTGGTCGTTGTAAATCTCCTCTTTTTGATGGCAAGCCCATTACTGGAACGTCGAATAACTTCAACGCTCTTTTAAAAAGTACAGTACCCGTCGTTGTCGATTTCTGGGCACCTTGGTGCAATCCTTGTGTTGGATTTGCACCTGTTTTTGAAGACACGGCGAGTGACATGGCAAATCAAGCTCGGTTTATAAAAATAGACACTGAAAGTGAGCAAAACATTGCAGATTTATATCAAATAAGAAGCATTCCAACCATTATGGTATTCAAAGATGGAAAACAAGTTGATATGATTAATGGCGCATTGCCAAAAGGTCAGTTTACTCAATGGTTAACACAAGCATTGAAGAAATAAAGCATAGTAATAAAACCCTACCTAAATAAGCCCGAAGTTCTATAAATCGGGCTGTAAACTATTAAAAACCCACATTCCACTCTTCAATTAATTTCTTTTATCGTTAACTCAAAAAAATCTCATTTTACTTAATGTGACATTAGCCTCATATTCGCCGCGAAAACTCTTACCTATTTCATTAATTTTTTAAACCAAAGCGGAGTATGGCGGTGAACGACGTATCTTTACCTTCATCAAAACAATCCCTCACCGTTCCTGTGATTGCACTTTCTTTGTATGCGATCGCGTCAGGTTATCTGATGAGTTTGATTCCTTTGATGCTTGATCAATATGGTTTAAGTACGGATGCTGCTAGTTGGTTGGCGAGTGCCTTTTATGCAGGATTGCTATTAGGTGCCATGTTTATTGAGCCTATCGTTGCTAAGATTGGCCATAAATACTCATTCATTTTATTTTTAATTGTATTCTCATTAACAATAGCGATCATGCCGGTCATTCCAACACAGGATATGTGGCTATTTGCACGCTTTATCGCTGGCATGTCGGTTGCAGGCATTTTTGTAGTGGTTGAATCTTGGTTATTGATCGGCGATGAAAAAAGCCGCACTAAGCGTTTAGGTCTTTACATGGGGTCACTCTATGGTGGCTCTACCTTAGGTCAACTTGGCATTGGTGTGTTTGGAAACGAAGGTACGACTCCATTTTTAAGTATTTTAGTACTGCTTGTGATTGCAACAACGATTTTGCTATTTTGCCGTACCCAACAACCGGAATCACAGCAGCATTTAAGTTTGAGCCTACGCAAGATTCTAAAGTTAGACAAAGCTGCCATCATTGGTTGTGCCGTCTCAGGCCTATTATTAGGCTCGGTATATGGTTTAATGCCTTTGGAGTTAAAAGCGCGTCACGTCAGTACTGAACACATTGGTACGCTAATGGCTTTATTAGTGCTTGGCGGTATGGCTGTTCAACCATTGGTTTCATGGGCGAGCAATCGTATGAGCAAAAGCTTATTAATGGGATTATTTTGCTTATTAGGTGTGTTTTCTATTGGCCTTACAACCATCAATGGCAGTTACTCGGTTCTTGCGATCTGCTTAGTGTTACTGGGAATGGCAACATTTTCACTCTACCCAATTGCGATTACTTTAGGGTGTAACCAATTGGAAGAATCGTACATTGTATCGGTAACACAAGTCATGTTGCTGAGCTACAGCATTGGGTCAGTCTTTGGTCCTTTAATGGCACATAACTTCATGCGCAACCCAGAAGGCTTAATGGGATACTTGTTCGTTATTTTACTGGCAACTGCCCTCTACATGTTTGCGGCAAGTTTAAAAGGCAAACAACGTATTGTGGCTGGCGATTAATACCTAACTGAACCCATTTATACTCGATATAAAAAGAGGCCCTGAAGTCGATTGATTTCAGGGCCTCTTTGTCATTTCATTTTATGATTAAGCGATATTTAGATATTTGTGAGTTTGAATAGAAAGCCTCCAATTGCGCTCAATACATGTATCCATGCAGAGTTCTGTCGCTCTTGGTTTTTGACTGATCGGCTGTAAAGCAATATGTTCTTTAGCCTCACAGTTGGCTTTTTTCAGTAGTGCGTCTAAATGATCAATATCTTTTTGTGTCCCAACCGGATGCTTTATCTCGTTAGCACGTTGAAGCGCGGAATCGAGAACATCAAGTTGCCCTTTCATGGCCACCTTTGGTGACACTGTCACCCATGTATTTGAGCTGCACAATATTTCAGAGGTGCCGCTGGTTTCAATTTGACATCGACACCCTATTGCCTCAAAAGCCTGAGTCAGTGGAATCAAATCATAAATACAAGGCTCTCCACCAGTAATAACAATATGCTTTGCTGTATAGCCTTGTGCCACATATTGCTGGATGATGCTTTCCGCCGTCGCGTGGCTCCATGTTGGGCTATCACCTTGCTTTAGCATAATATCACCCAAGGTGGTTTCATCCTGAATTTCAGCCGTCCACGTTTGTTTCGTGTCACACCAAGCGCAGCCAACTGGGCAAACTTGTAAGCGAACAAAAACAGAAGGCACACCGGTAAAGTATCCTTCGCCTTGAATCGTTTGAAAAACCTCATTAACTTTATACAAAGTGTCACCTACAACTTATTGACCAACGTAGATACAACCCGCGGTACACGTTTCTTTAATTTCAACTTTACTAAGCTCTGGTAATAATGGTTTGACTTCATTCCATATCCATTTCGCTAGTACTTCACTTGTAGGATTTTCAAGACCAGGAATGTCATTAAGATAGTAATGATCAAGGCGGTCATAAATTGGTGCAAAGATTTTTTTTACGTCACCGAAATCAATAACCCAACCTGTCGTGGCATCGACTTCACCAAGGATATACAAACGCACAAAAAAGGAATGGCCGTGTAACCGTCCACATTTGTGGCCTTCTGGTACATTTGGTAAATGATGCGCCGCTTCAAAAATAAAGTCTTTATATATTTCACAAGTCATCGTATCGGTATCTCAATAAAAATTTGGGCTAAGAATATAGAAGTCGACTCAAAAATGAAAGGTAATGATAAACTTTGCTTACTGTTCAAATGATGGCAATGCTTATACCAAAGTGACTTCAAGATACCAAGCTCAGAGTCCTAACTTGAGGTTACTTGGGTATATTCGTACTTTGGATAATCTGTTATGATACGGCACCATTTTATGAGAGCTTAGCTATGAACCGTAAAAAGAAAATCAACTCTATTTTAAAAAAGCGCCTTAAGCAGCAAAACGCGAAATTACACAGTTCAAATAAGCCTAAATACATCTCAAAGGCTGAGCGAGCTCGAATGGAAGAAGAACAAGCTCAACAAGCGTTAGAAGCACCAAAAACCGACGAATCAGCAGCCCAAGAATAATCCATCATATATTTTAAACTCATTGAAAGTGATAGCGACAAGATTATAACAGCAATGATGCTTCAATCGGGTGATAGTGATCGGCGGCTTCAATTAAAGAATTGGCCGTCAATCCAGGAACCCCATAAACTTCTACTCTTTTTCCGTAACGTTGCTGAATTCGTTTTGCTAACAAATCAAAATCACCATCACCGGATGCAACCACTATCACATCTGAAATTTCAGCAAGTTCAATCGCATCTAATGCAATACCTACATCCCAATCACCTTTTGCCGATCCATCTTGACGTTGAATAAATGGTTTTAACTTCACTTCAAAGCCAATCCCTCGCAGAATGTTATGGAATTGCTTTTGTTTATCATCACTACGCGCAATTGCATAAGCATTCGCTTGTACTAAAGTGCGATCTTTCATCACGTCAGCCCAGAATGCATTGTAATCAAAGTGACGCTGGTATTTGTCGCGAGTGGTGTAATAGATATTTTGTACGTCAACTAAGATTGAAACTGTTTGCATAATGTCCAACTACTGTTTGTTTAAAGAGAATGAAGAAATGCTGTACCCACAATCTTCAGCACTGTGGGAGACTGATTACTTACTGCTTTTTTGAATCCACTGTAAGTATTCGTGAAAACCTGTTTCGATTGGCAACATGACAACTTGCGGCACTTGATAGTTATGATGCGCTAGAATGACACGCTCTACTTCAATATAATGGCGATGCAATATTTTGATGATCATTAAAGATTCTTCATCGCAATTCACTTCACCATGCCACTGGTAATAACTGCTAATAGGCATGACTTGAATGCAAGCGGCTAGTTTTTCATTGAGTAAGGCTTCAATGATCGCTTGTCGAGATTCTTCATCATTGGTGGTAGATAAAACAATGGCATACCCTTCTTGACTTTCCATTATCGCTCTCCTTTGTATACCTAGAAACTTCACCGCGTTATTCTGGCTTCACCCATACTTGGCTAAAATCAAACCAGCCTAATGCATTACAAGTAGCATTTTGTAGAGAACCACATTGCTCATGGCTCACACCAAGCCAACAGTGAAACATAGGAATAAGCTGCTTCGTTTCTACTAACTGTTTGGCCAATTCTTTCGCTGGAAACTCTGTATTTGCGGTTTGACGCCAATGAGAAACCAAATTTTTCCATTCCGTAAAATTATCATTTGTACTCATCGTACTAATATCACTGTAGCCTAATAACCACCCTATCAGTGCATCTTTACGGTTATTTGCTAATCCCATGGGTTTAAGCCAAATATCAACATTATCAGGATCATCGACCGTTAGATCATATTTTAGCGCCTTTAACTGAATTCCATCTTCTTTTAACAAGGCTTTCATGGATTGGACAACGTAAGGAAATAGTGGATGCTTGGCATGATAAGCCACTGTTATTTCAATTTTATCATCCATATTTATTGGTGGCGTAGGGCACGGGTTAAGCATACCACTGTGATGCCAACCAGGTTTTAAACCATGTGCATGCAATAGCCCTAATTCAATCACTTTTTGATCCGGGATGTGTCTGAGTAAGCTAAATGGATTCAACTTGTGAGATAAATATTCAGCCCACAGATTATCCTTCGCGATGCCTTCCCGGCGGTTTAGTAGTAAATAGGTACAACCGGGATCAAGTTCAACATCGGTAAACTGACCTTCTTGAGGCATATTAGGATGCGTTAAACTTGGATAAACCATGGAAGAATGCGCTTGATCGATGACCCAAACTTCAACTCGTTCAATTAATGGTCTATAACCAAAAAAGTGCTCAAACCCTTCAAGTACTAGACGAGTCTCATCATTCCTTACAACCTTATAAGGTCCGGTACCATTAGGAACTAAGTCAAATTCATCATTTTGTTCAATTTGGCTTTGTAGAATTTTAGCTTGAGTTTCTGTCAGCAACAGAGGTAAATAATAATCATCAGTATGGAGGTGAATATCAACAATATTACTCGTTGGCGATGAAGCATAATCAATATGCTCAAAAAGTGTTAACGTGGATAAACGTTGAATACTCTTAACGACATCATCCATCACCAAGCGATCACCATTATGAAAACGCACACCCGATCGAAGGTAAAAACGCCAATGATTCGGTTGTATCATTTCCCAATGGTGAGCAAGATCAGCTTCTACCTCACCTCGTTCATCCAATTGGGTTAAACCACTGAAAATTTGTCGGATGATGTGTTGTTCGGATCGACGAGTTGGCTTCAAGGGGTTTAAAGTGGCAAGCTGTCGATAATAAGGCAAACGCATAACTTGCTGGCCTTCTAAATGACTAACACCTAAATAGCCTTGAAATACTTGTGTTAAGCGGGCTGGATCATTGTCCAAAACCGCTAAGGCATGTTCAATTTTGCCTTCTTCTAAGTAGCGCTTTGCTAAATTGTCGCTCACATCGTATTTGTTACGCTTAAATATAAGCTGAGACTGTTTACCTCGGCCAGCGGCAGGAATCCACTCAATCCACCCTTCTTCTGTTAGCTTGCTCAATACAATACGAGTATTACGTCGAGTACAGCACAGAATATCCGTTAATTCATCTAATTGGATCGCAGCATCTTCACCTTGAAAATGCTCAAATAAACGTTCAAATTGGGTTCGTAAACGTGGGCTACTCATAAAGAGGAAACTCTACTTTGTGACAATCGGATATTATTTCCTACTTTAGCACGTAAAAATCGATAAATCTTTGCCTGAAATAAATGGATAGCTGTAATTATTTACCTCTTTTAATCGCCGTTATCCGTTATTAACCGGTAAGCAGAGAAACTCAGCGAGCTGATTAAGCTGCTCATCATCGTCCAGTTTTATCGACCATTGGCAGCCCATATCATGCGCAGTGATGACATTAGCCCCACGCCCAATCAGAGTTAAACAATCAACTTGAGCTTGCAAACTTGAATGTGGAACCGCCACTAAACGAATAACGACTTCATGCTGGTTAGCAATTATTTTTCCATGCGAAAACTCAATGATCATTTTCTATGTTTCACTGCCATTGTAATTCGACTGGTACACAGCAACCTTTGCTCTTCATCAACAATTTCGATTTGCCATACTTGAGTCGACACACCGATATGTATTGGCCATGTTTTACCGGTTACCAAACCGTTACGCTTCGCTTTAATATGGTTCGCATTTATGTCTAACCCCACACAATACGCATCATCACCAACACACATATTGGCAGCAAGTGATCCCAGCGTTTCAGCTAAAACAACCGATGCACCGCCATGTAATAGCCCCATGGGTTGATGAGTTATGCTAGAAACTGGCATTGTTGCAGAAAGGCTATTATCGGTGAGCTCTACATACTGAATGTTTAAATGCTCAACTAAGGTATTTTTTGATGTTGAATTCAATAATTCTAAGCTGACGTCTTTTTTCCAGATCATAATTTGCCTATATTGATGAATAAAATTGATGGGTGAAATGACTAGGTATATAAGATATTCTCATCATCAATACACTTCAAGAGGTCTGATCTCTGGATGAGACTTGGGTAATGGTTTATGTATCAAAGCAATACACCTAATATTACACCTATACCTTACTAACTATTAGCTACAAATATCCGGCTACGAATAAGGTACTTTACCATTTTGCGCTATTGTCTAATTACTAAACTGTACCGTTATTCAAACAACGCTCGCTCATTACCGTATTAAGGGATTAGTATGTTTTTTTCTTCATTTTCATTCAAACATGTAGCCATTGGCAGCTTAATGATTTCCGCCTTAACAGCTTGCTCATCATCACCGACTGGTCGCAGCCAAGTGATATTATTTTCAGATAGTGAAATGTCGCAATTGGGTGCTCAATCTTTTGAACAGTTAAAACAAACGGAAAAAGTCAGCACTAATGTCAAAATCAATACCTATGTAACATGTGTGGCCGATGCCATTACTCAACAAGTGCCAAAGCAAGCAAGCTTTGATTCATGGGAAGTGGTCGTTTTTGATTCGCCGCAAGTGAATGCTTTTGCACTTCCTGGTGGAAAAATTGGTGTTTACACCGGCTTACTTAACGTGGCGACGAACCAAGACCAACTAGCAACGGTGTTAGGCCATGAAGTAGCACACGTTTTAGCTAATCATGGCAATGAACGCATGTCTCGAAGCCAAATCACGAATACCGGGTTACAAATATCCGACGTTGCTTTATCCACGACAGGCTACGGTGAATATAGAGATCTCGCAATGGGTGCGTTAGGTTTAGGCGTTCAATATGGCATTACATTACCTTATGGACGAACCCAAGAAACTGAAGCCGACATTATGGGTATCGACCTCATGGCTAAAGCAGGGTTTGATCCAAACCAAAGTATTCAGCTATGGAAAAATATGGCAAAGACCTCGGGTGGAAACCAACCACCAGAATTATTATCGACTCACCCCTCTCACGGTACACGTATAAATGATTTAACCTCAGAGATTAAACGTTTGCCTAAATACAGCGTGAAAGCACCTCAATGCCAGTGAGTTTTGCTAAAATGCACCACCAATTTAGAATCGAGTGCCATATAATTACAGTGTAAGCGTACGAAATGATCTTTAATCGTTAGATTTTGGCGTAAAAATTTGCAACATCTAAGCTAAATTACATAAACCACCATTACAAATAAGAGGCTTCTCACAGATATAACCATTTAACATGGATCTTTATTTATCCATTAGTATGCTGAATGAATAATATCCCTTAAAGGGAAATGTAAACGACCTTCGCTTGTATAAGTAAAAAGGGGTAAGTCAACTGACTTACCCCTTTTTACTTATGAAAACTAAATAAACAATAACAGTCAATCTCACCAGATGCAGAACTCAGAGAGCTCTTCTTGACGTTATTTGCATATATTAGTCATTCACGATTTTTTTATGACCTTGATCTAAATGAACCACATCAACCAAGTCATCACCAGAAACTTGGAAAGCTTGACCAAAACCTTTAACGAAAAGACCTTTTTCTGGTTTTAGGCAGAATAATTTAAAATCTTCTAACTGACTCAACCCTTTGATTATTTCACCAAATCGTTGCTCCATGTCTGAAATGACGCTATTCCACGTATCATTATCACGGCTCACAATACTCGCCACCGCATCAAACGTTAATCTTTTTCGAGCAAAAAGCTGATTGGCTTGCGCTTCATCTTCGATCAACATTAATGATACTTGAGGGTTTGTAGTTAAGTTTCTAGCATGGCGAGCTATTTCAGAGATCAATACAAAGTATCCATCTTGATTACACACAAAAGGTGCATAACTCACATTAGGCGTACCATCTTGATCTATTGTGGCCAGTTGGATTGTTTTTCTCTCGGCTCTAAACTCTTGAATTTCTGGCCCTAAACGATTTTGAAGGCGTTCTTGTTTCACTGTGCTGTCCATCATCTTAATCCTTATTGAGTAAACGCTAACTGTAATGCTTTGAATTTTTCGACTTGATCGCTCAACAATACACGTTTGTTATCTCGACCTAGGTAAATTTTAAAAATACTGTTTCCTTGAGCATCAAAGAAACCAAAGTAATAACTTTCCTTACCTCTGAACGGTTTAGAAACTAATGCTAGTTTGTCCATCAAATCCAATTTTAAGTGACCGTGTAACTCACCATCTCTTCCCATTAAGTTGTAATATCCATGCGCAACCTTCCCCTTGGGAAACGGCGCTTTTACTTCAAAAATAGAACCAAAAGAATGAATGATTGAAGTTACTGGCCCCCACTCAGGTAGTTGCTCTAGAATACCTTGTATATGTTCACCATTTACCACTACTGCCATTTCTTCAGGTAATAGGGAAACCACTTCTCCTTCACTTACTTGTAACTTTTCAGCTAAAGCAGCCGGTAATATGCTTGGGTCTTGTGTTACTGCATTGATTACCATTTGTTTTAAATCAATTTTTTCCATTCGATAGTCTTCCTATTTACCTATTCTTTAGGCTTAAAAATATCTTGCCATAATAATATTTTCAAAATAATAATACACCCAAATGATAATGCAATTGATAATTGATATTATTTGCATCCTGATCAATAATCGTTTGCAATGATGCTAAATATGGTACAGAAAAGGATATTCTTGTGAATTTGAAACGGTATACATTTGCTGCGGTCGTTTCTATCAGTGCTCATGCGGCTGCTATGGTTCAATTTAATGAACAAAAAGCATTCGCTATGCCCGTTGGCACGAATAGCACTTCTGTCTCAGTTAATCTTGTTTCTATGGTAAGAAGCGAGCCTGTACTCTCTCATCCAAAAAAAACAACGGTTCAAGAATCGGCAATTACTCCTGTACCAAAAGCCACCAAAGAAACCGTTCAAAAAACGACTCGCACTGCTAACGCAAAACCGGTATCAAAACCTGCTATTAAAAAAGCCGCCATTCAAAAGGCTACACCTAAAAAAGCAGTCACTCCTAGTGTTAATCAGCCAAGCAAAACCGTAAAAACAGCGTCAACCACGCAACAAAAGCAAAATATAACGAAACCACAGCCTAAATCTAAAAATGCTGAAATTACGCCTCATGTACAAAAGTCTCAATCAATAGCAGCAAAACAAGGGGCTTCCCAAGAACCTTTGATGATCGAAAAGCCTGATTTTCTTTCTCCTCCTAAGAAGCCACGTTACCCACGTTTAGCACAACGCAAAGGAATTGAAGGTACTGCGACATATGAAATTTGGCTCGATGAAAATGGACGCCAAGTTAAACAAAGCCTTATCTCATCATCTGGTGCGGCAATGCTCGATAAAGCGGCATTAGATGCCATTAAGAAATGGAAGTTCTCACCCCAAAAAATCAATGGCACGTCTATTGCCCATCGCGTGCAAGTCCCTATTCGTTTTAAATTGGATTAATCATGGAATTTATCAACCAAACACAGCAACACTTTGGCTTAATGGCTTGGCCTTTAATGATCTGCTCATTGCTAACACTCATTATTATTACTGAGCGCCTTATTCATGTAATTGCCAATTTACACTCAGGTCGTAAAGAGATTAGCTCCTTACTTGCCAATGCAAATTCATCCAATCCCACCGATATACAGATGGTCATTGATGCTATTTCAGAGCAAAAAGCTTTAGTTTTTCAAGCAACGAGCTTATTGCTTCGTCAATCTCATATTGAAAAAAACTTAAGAGAAGATCTCTTAGGCATCTGGTTACAAGAGAAGCGTCATCAATTACAAAGTGGTTTGAAAGTCTTAAGCCTAATTGGTGTGATTAGCCCGTTATTAGGTTTATTAGGTACGGTATTAGGCTTAATTGAAATGTTCAAAGGTGTGGCAATGAGCTCTGGTAATATCACCCCTAACGACTTAGCCGACGGCCTAGGTTTAGCAATGAAAACAACAGCCGCAGGTTTAATTATAGCCTTACCTGCCATTGTGGGAGCGCAATTATTTACTCTATGGTCTGAGCGTTTATTAGCAAAATTAGAACACAGTTTAAACCGCACTAATCTGTGGTTATCTGGTGTTCATGATAGCCCCTCTAACAAGCACTCAAACCAATCGACAAAGAATAACACGACATTAAATCAACAGGTTTTCGAATGATACGATCGAATCAACATATACAACCCCATTCGATAACTCCAGATCTAACCCCTTTATTGGATATTATTTTCATTGTAATGGTGTTTTTATTATTAACCGCTTCGGTAAAGCTCGCTTCCTTAGAGGTTGAACTTCCTTCCAATGAAACTAGTCAATCTGAAGCCATTGATACCCAATCCATTACTTTAAATATCTTAAAACAAGCGCCTCATTGGGCGATTGATGGAAAATCTTATCCAGATTGGAATAGCTTCAAAGAAGCTTTGTTATCACAGGTAGCAAAGCCTGCCCAAGAAGATAAACCTAAAAAAGATATTGTAATTGCTGCGGATAAAAGTGCAGAAATTCAGCACATGGTCAAATTATTCACATTTTTACAAGAACAAAAAATCTCTGCGACCCAAATCCTAATGGAGGATAAACTTCAATGACGTATTCGATATCTCCAACTCTAATGCGAGCACGAACCGTCTCGTTTATTGCCAGCATCAGCATTGGGTTAATGACCCCTTCTCTTGTTAATGCACAAGAAAGAATCATTAGTGCCGGAGCAGCAGTAACGGAAACAATCGAAGCATTAGGTGCCAGTAAAAACCTCATTGCTATAGACGTCACCAGCATTCAACCAAGTGACTCGCCACTCCCGGTTATTGGCTATCACCGTCAGTTATCGGCTGAAGGACTCATTGCTTTAAAACCGACGATGATCATCGGATCAGATGAAATGGGGCCAGACACAACATTAGATCTTCTAAAACAAAGCAATATAAAAGTCACCGTAGTTAACTCTGAACCTTCTGTTGACGGTTTAAAACAACGAATCGATGAAATTGCTCAACTGACGAACAGTGAATCACAAGCTCAGAAACTTAAATCGTTAGTAAATAGCCAAGTTGAGAGCCTTCAAAAACATTCGCGCACGGAAAAGAAAAAAATTCTATTTTTACTCATTCACTCCGGTCGTCCAGCAAATGTTGCAGGTAGTGGCACAACCCCTGATGCCATTATTAATCTAGCAGGAGGCATCAACCCTGCCGCTGAACAATTAAATTCATATAAGCCAATCTCTGTTGAATCCATGCTTCAAATGCAACCCGATGTCATTCTAGTCAGTGGCCGCAGCTTTAAAGAAATGGGTGGAGCAGCAGGCGTGATTAAAAAAATGCCAATGTTAGCGTCCACCCCTGCTGGAAAGTCTCAATCCATCATCACCATAGATGGGCATGCTTTAGTCGGTGGTTTAGGGCTTAAAAGTCTTTCTGAAGCCCAACGTATCCAAACATTGATATACCCTTAATGGACTAAAACAGGTACAGCAAATGTTACGCCAATTTTCACTCGCACCTTTGTTATTGTTTTTTACATTGTTACTCGCCACGACAGCAGTGCTGTCAATTACTGTTGGACCAATGAAAATTACGTTCATACACAGTTTACAAGGCTTGTTTCCGACATCGACACCCTTGCCTGAATATGTATCTTTAATTATTCATCAAGTCAGGCTACCCAGAACACTGTTATGTATGTTTGTTGGCGGTACGTTAGGTTTATGTGGTGCGGTGATGCAAGGTTTATTTAGAAACCCGTTGGCCGAACCGGGGATCATTGGCGTGTCATCAGGGGCAGCTTTAGGGGCAGCACTGGCTATTGTTTTATTTTCTGGCGTGAGTGCCAATTACCCTACCTTTATGAATCTTGCAGCCGTTCCCATTTTTGCTTTTATTGGTGGCGCTTTAACAACCATCGTAGTGTATAAGCTAGGTACCAGTGCCATGGGAACTTCTGTCACTATTATGCTTCTCGCAGGAGTAGCTATCAGTGCCCTTTCTGGCGCGGCTATCGGCTATTTAAACTTTATTGCGGATGACCAAATGTTAAGAGACTTAACGCTCTGGTCTATGGGTTCACTTGCTGGGGCTACGTGGTCTGGCATTGCTTTATCTGCCATTTCTTTAGTCTTACTCACTTATCTATTTATGAAGCAAGCTATGCCACTAAACGCCTTATTATTAGGTGAATCGGAAGCCAAACACATGGGGGTTCCGGTACAATCTTTAAAGCGTAAATTAATTTTACTTACCGCTGTGGGTGTGGGTGTAACGGTTAGTCTCAGCGGAATGATTGGGTTTGTCGGGCTTGTTATTCCTCATTTGGGCAGAATGTTAGTTGGACCGGATCACCGAGTGTTATTACCTGTATCTATTCTCTTAGGCGCGCTTCTCCTCACTGTTGCAGATATGTTTGCCCGCATCGCTGTTGCACCCGCCGAATTGCCCGTTGGAATAGTGACAGCCATTGTTGGCGCACCATTTTTCCTTTATTTATTATTTCAACAAAAAGGAAAGTTCGCATAATGGTTCCAACTACTTATTCAAATGAAAATTCGGTCGTGTCTTCTCCGGATAATCTACGTTATGACAATATCAACGCTATTACTGCTTCGCACCTTAATCTTAAATATGGTCAAAAAGTCATTCTTGATAACATCAATATTGAGCTTAAAACTGGTCAAGTTACCGCTTTACTCGGTCCAAATGGTGCAGGTAAAAGCAGTTTATTGAAAATCCTATGCGGAGAACAAGAAGCGGATATTAATTCTAATCAACCGCCTGTAATTCAATACTTTGGAAAACCAAGAACTGAATGGAACAAAAATGTCTTAGCAAAACATTTAGGTATTTTGCCACAACACAGTACCCTTTCATTTCCCTTTCTGGTGAAAGAAGTGGTTGAACTTGGCGGATTACCTTTAACCATTTCCAATGTGGGATTGAAAAGTATTTCTGAGCAATGTATGTCTGATGTAGGTATCCAACATATTAAAGACCGCATGTATCCTTCCTTATCCGGAGGTGAAAAACAACGCGTTCATCTTGCTCGAGTTTTAACTCAATTAAGCCAAGCCAAAGATCATAAAATATTTATGTTGGATGAACCAACCTCTGCGTTAGATTTATCTCATCAGCACAATACACTCATGCTCGCAAGAGAAATGGCGCGCTCTGGCGCCGCGATTGTTGTCGTGTTACATGACCTCAACCTTGCATCTCAGTATTCAGACCGCATTTTATTGTTGAATAAAGGTAAGATCGTGGCAGATGGATCGCCGTGGGAAACCCTAACTTCAGACATAATAGAAAATGTTTACCAACAAAAAACCATGATCACACCACACCCTAATTACGATATTCCGGTTGTTATGCCTATTTAACCGATTAAATCTTGTCCTTGCTCAATATATTTCACGCATTTTGACCTAGAATAGTGAGTAAAGTCACAACGATTTAAGCAGAGGAATTAGAAATGACAACAGAAGTAGACGTTGTTGAAAATGAAGTATGTGAAGCTTGTGGTTGCAGCGCAGAAATGGGATTTATCATCAAAGAAGGTGACGATGTCGCTGAAGTCACTATTTTGGCCCAAGGCAAAGACGTATTACTTACTCAACTTGAACCGTATCTAAAATTGGCAGAGCGTGTTAATCCAAATTATGAACATCAAGTTGATGATCTCGCTGAAGATGCGAATCAACTCACCGCTAGAATCAAATTTGAATGCAGCGCAGAAAAACTGATTTTTGAGCTTCAAAGCCGCTCATTGAATCGTTAGAAGTTTCAAAATTACTGACGCACAAAAAAAGCAACTGACAAAACAGTTGCTTTTTTGTGTCTTAAACCTAATTCAGCGATAGCTTTTAGGTAGTATCGTTTTTGTAGCAATAACACTGTTTTATCAGTATCACCGCTACTTATTGCCCTAGAATCATTAAACTAGAGGCACTCAAACCAAATCTAAATTCGATTTTTTAGCCACCGGATTGGCATACATTTCAACAAGCTTCTGCTGTGCACCTGGTGGCATCTGCTTTAATTTACTTGCGAAATTGGCTTCTACTTCATCAGTAATCGCATCACTTTGTTTACCCGCCGCCAATAAATTCACTGGGTATAATCGGTATAAAGAGTGAATTTGGCGGTCCAGTTCTAACGCCATTTCTTCCGGTGTTTCAAAGTTATCAGTAATCACGCTACCAAAACTCACATGAACGCGACCTTTCTCACCAATAATGCCTTTAACGATACTTTCAATATCTTCAAATTCTGTTTTCTCATAACGGCCATTCACTTCTATTTCATGCAACTCTTTGGCTTTGGCAATATCACAAGGATCATTTTCATAGGAAATTGAAACTGGAACGATTTTTAAAGATTTCATATACTCGCCAAAAGGCACTTTTTGACGCCTGCCTTCAACGTTGAACATCTTCAAGATAGCTGGTTCCGTTAGATCATTGCCATCTTTTGCTCGCCCTTCTCGTTGAGCAATCCAAATAGAGTTATTGGTATCAAGTGAATGTTTGATATATGAAGAAAGCAACCCAAGCGCTTTCATCATTTCACGCGGTGCCTTTGCTGAACGTTTCACAATAAAGCTTTTATTTAGCCTCATCATTTCCGTTGCACATGGCATTTTTAACAGGTTATCACCAATTGCAATACGTACCGTTCTATGGCCATTGTTGTATAAACCCCAATTGACCAACGCCGGATCCATCGCAATATCTCTATGATTCGAGATAAACAAATAAGATTGCTCAGGATCGAGTTTATCTAAGCCTGAATAGGTTACCCCATTGGTGGTTTTTTCTAACGTTGAACCCATATACAGCTCAACTTCACGCTGTATATCTTCAACTGTTTTTAGTTTAGACCACTTAAACTTTAGATAGATTTGAATCGCCGGTGAAACGAGCTTTTTGAACCAAGCTGGTTTATGAGAAAAACGATATTTGATAATGGCATTAATAAAGTCTTCATCGTTAATTAAACGTTCAAGCGCTGCCGGGATTTCATCATCGTTATACGGACGAATTTCTTTGTAAGGATCGTTATCTATACTCATTAAATTACTGCAGTTATGAATTAACACGTTATTTTACGTTGCACGGCGTCCAATAGACAGTAGTTATTCAACGCAAAACCTAAAAATCAGCGCGTAAAGTACATGAATTCATAAAAATAGTGAACAGACGCAGGTTTAATTTTTGTCACCAGAACGCTCGAAGATAAAATTACGCGACGTTTGCGTTTAAAGATTGGCATGAAAGCCAGAAAAAGCTAGTCTTAGCGCCCTAGGATTCACCTAACAATCTAAGCTTTTTGACACAATGAATTATTTAATCTCACACCATACCGTTCAACACTCTTTTCTTTCCATGACAGCGAGAAAGAAAACCATGAAGCACAAACTCATCTTTGTGTTGGATGGCCATGTGTCTGCTAGAGTTGGAAAAGAAGAATATGTCATCTCATCGCATGACGCATTTTGGTTGCCATTAGATTGCTTAACAGCCACCACTTACTTTCCCAACACTCATGTCTTAGAAGTAGAGATTTCTGCACGATCACGAAGTCGTTATTCTTATCAGGCTGGTTACTGTGCCATTTCACCACTTACGTTAGCTCTATTACAACAGTTGGCGTTGCAGCCCTTCAATCCAGAAAATAACCAACAATCGACATGGTTAAAAGCGTTAAATTTTGAGTTAGAAACACTAAAACCTCAAATTAATACTGGAGAAAACACCTTAGAAAAAGCATGCAAACAATCTCCAAACGCCATGTCTTTTCAAATGGTCATTAATGTTCGTGAAGCCTTAAAAGCACGCTCTTCAGGCGCTAAACGAGAAAAAGTAATCGCAGACTTCTTTAATGGTTCTGAAAGTAATGCCAATGAACTCTGCCTTGCTATTGCCAATACGCCTTTAAGTTAATCTCGGTATATCCCTTGCTGTTGTATAAAGTCATTCACTAAAGGTGTTGTTAAATCTTCAATGCTTTCCCCATTCAAACACCGCTGTCGGATACTGGTACTTCGAATAGGCAGTGTTTCAGGGCAAGCTAAAACTGACCACTGATGCATAATTGCATCTGCTTTATAAAAACTGGAAAACTTCGCAAAATTATCTGGGCCAATCACAAAAGTTAAACCATCTTCTGGATACAGCTCTTGTAAATTATTAAGCACCGAAAAGGTTGTGACGTTGTCACCTGGAGTATACAAGATTTCTTCTATTCTGCTGAGCTTTGCATTGGGTAAGTCAACATCAATAAGAAATTTTTCAACCATTTGGCAACGAATATCAAACGGTAACATATCTTTGCCCCACGCATGAGCAATGCTAGGGACCAATAAAATTTGATCAAAGTGAGACAAAGAATCCAATACACTTTTATGCCCAAGGCTTGGCGGATTAAATGCGCTACCAAATATGGCAATATTAGATTTCATTCTCTTTCCTTTTACTCTTCGTTTAAATTAGTCACCAGATGGAATTGTATGCAAATAGTGCACATAAATCATCTTGAAAGTTCAACCGCCCCTAGTATCTTAAAGACATTTAGGTATATGATAAATACGTTTATTTTTTGCTGCACAATAAGGAAGCCTCATGGAGCAACTCATCCGCCAAGAAATGCAAGTATTGCCATCAATTGATCCTCAGTTTGAAATCGCTCGTCGTGTCTCTTTTATCAAAAACAAACTAAAAGAATCTGGCTGCAAATCATTGGTTTTAGGGATCAGCGGAGGTGTTGATTCCACAACTTGTGGCCGTCTCGCACAACTGGCTATTGATGAACTTAATCAAGAAAGTCAGTCTACCAGTTATCAATTTATCGCGGTACGTTTGCCATACGGCGAGCAAAAAGATGAAGATGAAGCACAACTCGCGCTATCCTTCATCAAACCAACCCACTCTATTTCAGTGAACATTAAAGCAGGCGTTGATGGTATTAACGCAGCGACGCATGAATCGTTAAGCCACACCAATTTATTACCAAACGATCCGGCTAGGTTAGATTTTGTTAAAGGGAATGTAAAAGCGCGCGCTCGTATGGTTGCTCAATATGAAGTAGCAGGCTACGTGGGAGGCTTAGTACTGGGTACGGATCATTCTGCAGAAAACATTACAGGTTTCTATACCAAATTTGGTGATGGGGCTTGCGATCTCGCACCTTTGTTTGGTTTAAGTAAGCGCCAAGTTCGTCAAGTTGCTGGTGAATTAGGCGCACCTGAACAGTTAGTACAAAAAGTTCCCACCGCGGACTTAGAAGAATTAGCACCACAAAAAGCCGATGAAGATGCCCTGAACCTCACTTACGATCAAATTGATGATTTCCTTGAAGGAAAAGACGTTTCTTCCGATGTAATCGAACGTCTAGTTGGTATCTATAAAGCGACTCAACATAAACGTCAGCCAATTCCGACTATCTACGATTAAATAACAAAACTATTCAAAATATCAACAAAAAGGGCTCACACGAATGCGAGCCCTTTCTTTATCTGTCTATTACAGATGTAGCAACATCAAATTATTGCTTTACACCTTCAACATAAAGATCTAAATCAACGTAGCTCGCTCCAGCCATTTCTTGGATGCCGAAATCTTTTAAATCAATACGGCTTGTGCCTTTAAAGCCTGCACGCTCACCACCCCATGGGTCTTTACCTGCACCGATAAATTCGGCATTAATAGTAATAGGCAGAGTTTTACCATGTAGAGATAAATCACCATCAACAGCCAATTTACCTTCACCTTGATCAGTCACTTTTGTACTTGTGAATGTGGCTTTTGGGTATTTACTAACATCTAAAAAGTCGCCACTTCGGATATGCTTATCACGGTCTGCATGATTTGAATCAATACTGCCCGTATCCACTTCTACACTGACTTTAGAAGCGGCAATATCATTAGCATCATAAGAGAAAGTACCTGCAAAATCATTAAAGCGACCTTGAGTAAAACTGTACCCTAAGTGGCTAACACGGAAGTTGACAGAGGCATGCGCACCTTTGGTATCAATTTTATAATCAGCAGCGATAGCACCCATAGGAAGAACCATGGTCGCACATAAACCTGCTGTGGTTAGCCATTTTTTCATTTCCATTTTGATCATTTTATAGCTCCTGTTATTTTTCTTAAGGTATTGTCTTTATTAATAAAGTGATGTTTTAAAGCTGCTGCTGCATGAACCAATGCAAGCCCTATTAACACGTAAGCAAAATAATAATGTAGAGTCCCTGCAATTTCGGTTTGGTCTTCAAACAAAGCGCCTAACGAAGGTACAGTTACCCAATCAAAAATATCAATTCCACGTCCATCTGATGTTGAAATCAAATAACCTGAAATGAAAATCCCAAAAAGCAGAGCGTACATTAAAGTATGGGCAATCTTAGCTGCTACTTTTTCAAAATGTGACCCTTCAATTTTAGGCGTCGCTGTTATTAACTTCCAAACAACTCTAAATACGGTATAAGCGGCAAGTAACAAACCAACTGATTTATGCCAATGTGGAGCATCTTGATACCATGCACTATAGTAATTGAGATCCACCATCCACCAACCAGCAGCAAATAATCCAATGATGATAATTGCCGATAGCCAATGGTTCAGTTTTGCCAAAAAGTTATATTGTTTTACTTCAAGTTTCATATCATCGTCTACTGTTTCTATTTACTCAGTAAAGTATTACTGAATCCACTTTTTAATCAAACTCATACCACTGAACAACTTGTTCAAAAAAACTGATGCAGTTGTTGGTATTTTGTTGCGAATTATTTCAACACCACCAACCTTTAACTAACACTATAATGTTAGACACTAATACCACACATTTTTTCTGTTTTTTTCTGTAACATTTTGTCAGGCACTTTTGTTTCAGAAGTATCCTACAGCCCGCTTCGGTTAATCTGCGGTACATTATCGATAATTCTATTCAATTAATTGAAATATCTTAATAGCTAGCACGGTCATGTTAAGCAATGATGGTATTTAAAGCGCTTGTTAAACAAGAACAGCGATAAAAAGGACTCTATTATGCTAATTAAAAACCGCCCTTCTTGGTTCTTAAATGAAAATGAATCAACGCCAGAGGCAATTTACAAACAACGCCGTGAAATCGTGAAGAAGCTAGGCCTTGCCGCTGCCGTCACTCCTTTTGCAACTCAAGCAAACGCAGGGCTCTTTGACGTTTTCTCTCCAGCAAAAGATGAAACACCTTATCAAGACCCACGTATAGCATTAAAAGGCATTGATTCAAAGTATTCAACACAAGGCTTGTCGTTAACACCTGAAGATAAAGTATTGACGTATAATAACTTCTATGAATTTGGCACCAGTAAAGGACAACCCGCAGAGCTTGCTAAAGGATTCAAAACCGATCCTTGGACCATAACCATTGATGGTGAAGTAGCCAAAGCAGTAACGCTAGATATGGATGACGTAATGAAAAGTATGCAAATCGAAGAACGCATCTATCGTCACCGCTGTGTTGAAGCTTGGTCAATGAATGTGCCTTGGTTAGGCTTTAGCCTTGCCTCTTTATTAAAACTGGTTCAACCAACCAGCAAAGCAAAGTATGTTGCATTTGAAACGCTCTATGATCCAGAACGTATACCGGGTCAAAGCTCATATTCAGTGGGTGGTGGTATTGACTATCCTTATGTGGAAGGCCTTACCATTGCCGAGGCGATGAACCCACTAACATTAATGACCGTAGGTTTATATGGAAAAACTTTAGCACCACAAAATGGAGCGCCACTACGTTTGATCGTTCCGTGGAAATATGGGTTTAAAGGCATAAAATCTATCGTGAAAATTCATTTACTGGAAGAACAGCCACCCACAACTTGGAATAAATTAGGGCCAAATGAATACGGTTTCTATGCCAATGTTAACCCAAATGTTGATCACCCAAGATGGAGCCAAGCAAGCGAACGCTTTATTGGTGAAGGCAGTATATTTAGTTCACGTAGACAAGATACGTTAATGTTTAATGGTTATGGTGAAGAAGTGGCTTCATTGTACAAAGGTTTAGATCTAAAACGGAATTATTAAGCAATGAAACTGACTCCCAAACACATTATTGTACTAAAAGTTGCCATACATTTAGCACAACTATTCAGCTTTATATGGCTTGTTTTTGCCGTATTGAATGATCATTTGGGAGCGGATCCCGTTCAGCCCATCATACATTTTACCGGTAAAGCAGCATTAAACACATTAATACTCTCTTTATTAATTTCACCAATTGCGCAAAAATTTAAGCAAGGCCAGCTCATCCGAACGCGTCGCCTGTTAGGTGTATATAGTTTTGTTTGGGCTGCTATTCATTTAACTGGATATGCATGGTTAGACCTTGCGCTAGAGTGGCAATTAATTGGCAGTGAGATCATTAAAAGGCCTTATCTCATCCTAGGGGCTACAGTGTGGGTTATCTTATTATTGCTCACCATTACTTCAACACAAGGATTTCAAAAGCGTTTAGGCAAGAAATGGCAACAATTACATAACTGGGTCTATGTAGCCGTTATTTTGGCTCCAATACATTATTATTGGTCGGTGAAATCCGCCATTGTTGAACCCGCTATTTATATCGCTGTTGCGGCTCTGCTATTGTTTGTGCGTAAAGATAAAATTCAAAGATGGCTTAAACCCCTTCATAAAAAATGTCTCCCTACCAGAGCTAAACACCCACAGTCATAATTTCTTCACGGACTCTTGGCATTCTGAATGGTAGAACTTCTAACCATGATGTAATGCCTTGAAGACCCTAAAACGATACCAGTACGAACGTTACGCCGTATTATGCCGCTTAGCCTACCCTAGAGTTTTTAAACAAACTCGTTACGGTTTCGATCCCAACGGGCAACGAATCGTAAAAAATGCAAAAGGCAAAACTTTAATGCGGGTATTGTGGAGCAAAGATAAAGAAGAAGTTATCGTTGTCATTAAAGGCTCTCATAGCCCTTCAGACTGGTTTTTAAATCTCGCTATGTGGCATCGCTCTTGTCTTTCCACATTAGGCTTAAACTACTCAATACACGCAGGGTTTCATTACCTACTACATCAAGAAAGTGTCCCCGCTCATCGACAAGACAAACTCGGTGACCCTGTCTACACCCGCTTAGAGTCCATTCTTAGCCCATTAATTCATTCTGGTAAACGAATTAGCATCACTGGTCATTCATCAGGAGGGGCGATTGGCTTGGTCCTTGCAGACTATTTAGAATTAAAATACCCCAATGTCATTAAGCGTGTGGTGACTTTTGGTCAACCGGCTGTGGGTGGTTGGCGCTTTAAAAAGAATTATCAGCTCGCCCGGCGTACATTTCGCATTTGTTGTGATATTGATATGGTCACATTCCTCCCTCCCATTCCAATTATGTATTGGCATACTGGAAAAATGTTATGGCTTTATAATGAGCGAATTTATGAAAACACCCCCACAATTTTACGACTCGGCCGCTCCATATTCAGTTGGCTGATCAGACCTTTTTCCTACCATTTAATGAGCAAGTACATTCGTGATAAAGACTTTTTCGATGAGCGATAGCATTTATGACGTAATATTGTTCAACGATTAATCAATACATTTTGCACAATTTGATCTATGTTAATTGAGGCGCATAAATTCGCTATGAATAGTTATATTTATAGCAGTTGATCATTCAATTTGTTACATTCTCACCAACTTGGTGCAACAGAGCCTTCTAAATGTCTAATAATATAGAAATTTCTTTCTTCACAGATGAATTTGGCAATCACTTTTCTAAGTATAAAGACTTTTTACTTAGCAGTGTTTTTCAACCAATTTTCAATCAAGAAAATGAAATTATAGGCGTAGAAGCTCTGTTAAGAATCAATGACCAGACTGGAGAGCACATTTGCCCTGGGTATTATTTTTCTGATCAAAACCCTGAAGATGACGATAAGCTAGCCATTGATATTATCAGCCGAATTCTTCACCTAAATAACTTTGCTGCATCTCAATACCGTGATGCAAAATTATTTTTAAATTTCCTGCCTAATTCGAGCAAAATGATTGATTCACCTTGCATGCATGATATTCGTTTCCTACAAGAGCTTGAAAAGCTGAATGTATCATCAAGACAGGTAGTTTTAGAGTTACTAGAAGTTCGCTGTGATAACCTCGATGAATTACAACACTCAATAAAAAACCTAAACAATCATGGCTTTAACATTGCTGTAGACGACTTTGGTTCTGAGCATTCGAATTCTGAACGGGTTCAACTCATTTGCCCAAGCATTGTAAAGATCGACAAAAGTTTACTCGACCACTTCATGAAGGGAGAGAAACAAAAGTTAATTGAGGCAATGAATATTGCCAAAATGTTCCATGCACAAACCGTCATTGAAGGCATAGAAAACCAAAAGCAACTGGATACAATGAGAAGCCTTAACATCGATATGTACCAAGGCTATTTCCTCGCCGTACCGCAACCAATGAGTCCAGCGGCTTAAGCAATCTATATTAGATAAAAACAAAAAAGAGTTCAGCGATCATATTAATCATTGAACTCTTCTTCATAAGAAATATTTATCGTGTAGGTTGCTTTTTGCCACAGTAACCATCTATCGAAATAAGACAATAAAAGCACCTAAACACTTCTAGGTTCTGTAAAGCACCTTGACCACATGCCATCCAAATTTAGTTTTAACTAACTGAGGCTTTAATACTTCGCCGTTAAAACAGGCTTTATCAAAAGCAGGAACCATTGCGCCTTTCTGAAACTCGCCAAGATCGCCGCCTTTTTTACCTGATGGGCATGTAGAGTATTTCTTGGCTAGGGCTTGAAACTTAGCCCCTTTCTTTAGCTGTTCCAAAATATCTTTTGCTTGTGATTCGTGCTTCACTAAAATGTGTAGAGCCGCAGCGGTTCTTGCCATGTCTCAGCCTCATGATGTTTTACTTACCGAAATTAAAAAAGCGCTGATTAGCTGTCAGCGCTTCACAAATATTACTTTGTTATTAAGATTAGAAGTATAAACGAATAACCGATACAACAACACAGCCAGGTCGCCTTACACCATCTATTTCTACTTTAATCTCACGCTCGATTTCAAGACCACGCTTAATTGGAGTCACTTTCAACAATTTACTACGAGCACGAACACTATTGCCTGCTTTAACAGGATATGGAAAACGTACTTCATTTAAACCAACATTCACCGTCATTTTTGCGGTTGGAAAAGGCGGATTTTTTTCATCCACGCTGTCGGTGAGCCGTGACAATAAAGATAAGGTTAAAAAACCATGCGCCACAGTGGTTTTAAAAGGAGATTCTTGCTCTGCTCGCTCAGAATCAGTATGAATCCATTGCATGTCTTCGGTAACTTGACCAAAAGCATTAATACGCTCTTGATCGATAGTTAACCAATCCCCGACATGCATTTCTTCACCAATTTTTTGGCTTAATTCATTAAATAATGCATCCGCTTCCGGCGATAATTCAATATCAGGAACTGCAACAGGTGCAACTTCTTCATTGACAGCTGGCGTTTGATGCTCTTTAAGCCAAGGAAATATTTGCTGTGAGTTTGCACGATTAATAAAATCAGCCCAGTATTCTCTCAATACTGGCGACATCAAATCTTTCAATTCAAATTGATGTTTCGCTAAAGAATCTGTTTTGTGCTTGATGATATCAACGACTCTCATGTTCAGTCTTTGCCCTATAAGATGTTTAAAAGAACTCTTACCAGTAATCTAATAAATGGAATTTTGAACCAGTTCACAAACCTCTGCAAATACTTTCGAGCGTACAGGTGTATCTAAATTTAATGAAAACATCTTTAAATCAATATCTTGTATCAATTTCATCAAATTGTCATTATTTCTTATTTAACATCTTCCTGACTTTTCAATGTCGTTTCGCTCTAAATAAATACATTTGTTCATGATATGGCATCTATCATTGCTCTGCTAGGCTAATCAAATATTAAGCTATATTTTTGAGCCTATTCCTACAAACAAGTGAAGTATATTTTTAGGTTTTCGTCTATACATAAAATAATTAATATGAGGTTAGTTATCTATTCAATAAATACACTTAACTTTCTGTTAAACCAGTCCAAACATAACGGTTTATACTTAATCATAGTAAAACAAAAAAACCTTGTTCATCAGAACAAGGTTTTTAGACTAGCTTTCAAGTATTGGCTACCACTTCAGCCAATTAGAATACGTTATAGCAATCTTATTAAATCTGAAATTATTTAATTTGATATACTGACACCGTTCCACTGACTTCATTTGCCACCAATAAAAGTGCATTTTTGGTTGGGCTATTTTCAGCTTTAATAAAACGCATACCTTCTGGTGCAAGATCACCGGCTTTTGCATAGTCTCCTTTCAAGGTTACCGGGTTTGTAGAATCATCAATTTCATAATCAACGGTTAAATCTCGGTTTAAAATATAATCGACAAAGTTCGGTGCCTTAGGATTAGAGACATCATAAATCATAATGCCGCCCATTCTTTCTAATCCAATAAAAGCATACGTTTTACCATCAACTTGCCCAATGGCCAACGCTTCTGGTTCGCTGCCTTTATCGTCAGAGCGATTATCTTTCTTGTTCTCTGATTCATTTGTATTGAATCCTTCTGGGTAGCGCTCAGCAATGGTCTTCGCAAATTGATTGCCACTATCAAAAACTAATTCACCATTATCGTTCCAAATTGAGAATGAACGTGCGCCAAAGGTGACAATCTTTTCATATTTTCCATCGCCATCTTCATCGCCCATTGCTTTAGTAACTTTTAATCGACCTAATTCTTTATTATCTAGGTGAGAAAGCTGAGGGTGTGTATCGGCTAAGGTTAATTTACCCGCTCTCGTTTCCTCGCTGTAGGCAAGACAGCCATCTTCTTCATCAAATTTGCTCCCACCAGCATCAAGGCAGGACTTTTCATCTGCGGCGCCAAACCACCAATCCCTGGAATCACCTTCGTTAGCTGTAACGGTAAAATGCTGACCATTAACACTGTAACCATATATTGTATCCGGTTGATAAAGACCATAAACTCCTTCCCAAGAACGAATGTTGATTTCTTTGTCCTTATCACTGGCATCGATCCCATTATTTTTATCGCCAAAGTCTTTAAGACCTAATGGATGGATAGCCACAATGTCGTTATTAACCAGATCTATTTTTGCCAAAGCATTGTTTTCTTGTAACGATACCCAAGCTGTTTTGCTGTCATCTGAAACCGTAATATATTCAGGCTCTATATCTTGTGCAAGAGAATGCCCCTTCGGACTAGCAAACTTAAACCCTTTCGCCTGTAATTCTGCTTTTTGGCTTTCAAACTTATCAAACATCATTAACACAGCGGTATTTGCTGGCATGCTATTTTCCATGTTTATAACACCAATACTCCCCACAGGATCAAATTGATAATCCGCTGTAGGTTCGCCTTCATTAGCAACTAACACTTTTTGGCCATCAGGGGTGAAAGTAACCATGTCAGGCAAAGCGCCAACTTGTACCGCTTTAAATAGCTCTGGTTTGTCTTTCTCAATTTTGTAGAAGAGTACAACACCATCATCTTTTTTATTTACATTGGCGACCGCTACCGCCAACCAATCACCATAGATTGAAAGTGAATTAGCCGTTCCTAATGACAAAACTTGGTTATCTGAAGTCGTTACTTTTTCAGGTAAGTTCAAGTGCATGGCCGTTAACGTATTCGCAGTCAATGGATTATTAATTGCCGTAGTAGGAAGCTTGGAAAGTGAAATGATGTCAATGCGGTTCTTTGCGCCATCTACAACATAAGCACTTTGTGTATTTTTATGATAATCAACAATTTCTGCCCCTGCTTCACCGTAAATACCCGTTTGGTAACGACCAACCAGATCCATTGTGAGGGATTTCGCGGGCATTGAAGCCATCATTCCAAGTGCTAATAAGGTTAACGATGGTAAGTTTCCAAGTTTCATTTTAACTCCTGTGTTCGTCCATGAAAATTCAAACTGTAACCTAATGGGTAATGATGAAGATTAAGTTACAGTTATGTGCCATTTTAATGAACGCGTTACCATGAAGTGGAAAACAGAAAAGAAAACATAGAAACAAAGAGTGGAAAGTAAGAAATTCACAGAAATAAAAAAGGCTTATCATTTCTGATAAGCCTTCGTTATAGATGGTGCCCCGGGCCGGAC
>NZ_AJYK02000028.1:115-21654 GCF_000286955.2 Vibrio rumoiensis 1S-45 | reverse complement strand
ACGCAACATTGAAAGTATAGTATTGATTTTTCAGCCTAAATAGGTGGGTTGAAAGTTTTTACATTAAATAAGTAACTAGGAATATTAAATGGAAATAGGCGCTAGGATGGCAAGGTTTTGTTCTGAATTTTTTATTGAGTATTATTTAAAAATAATTGGTATTTCATTACTGATGTTTTTAGTAGGGTGCCAAAATAAAGACTCAAACACCGAGGTTCATGTTAATAAAACGTTTAACGGTGTATTAACCGCTCAAGAAGCAAGTGTAGACATTCCTGGCTTTGGCAATGTTGATGGGTTATATCTTTATTCATTTCGATCTCGGGATGGTGTTGAATCTGGGCCAAGTTTTATTCCTGAAGTGTGGGCTCTTAATCCTGGTGATTTCTTGTTTTATGAATTGGAAAACAGACTTCCTTGCGTACCTGAAAGACCAGAAGGCACAAATGGAGCTACGATGTCTGAGACAAATGTCCATACACATGGATTAATTGTTTCCCCAATGAATGCACCGGATGGTCGGTATGGTGATAATGCTTTTGTTAAAGTTAACACTACAGAAAAGCAAGCAGGGAGTGTCCAAGATTGCTTAGAAATAACATCGAATGATATGCATCATCACCATGCAAAACAAGAGGCACCTTCAACCTCCATCCCTTATTCAATTGAAGTACCAGTGAGTCATCCCCCTGGCCTTTATTGGTTTCACCCTCATTCCCACGGTGTTTCTCAACAACAGGTAGCTCGTGGTTTATCAGGTTTGATTACTATTGGTGATATTTGGGATTACACATGGTTAAAATGCCAGTTATTTGGTGAAGGGACTGATAATCCGTGTAAAAGTGATAAAGAAGCGGCTGAGGAGTCTGATCTAAGAAATAAAACAAATGTTGATTTTATTGTACTTAAAGACTTGCAAGTTGAACGAGGCCCTGGTGAATCATGGCATACGGTTAAATGGTACGATCCTGGCTACTGTGGGGAGGACGAGTACCCAATCCTTGAAGGTGGTGTCTGCCAAGGGCAAAATGAAGATAAATCTGATGATGGTATTGAGCGTAAATGGTTATTTACTGTAAATGGTAAGCTATTACCGTCAATGACTATTCCAAATGATACTGCACAAATTTTTAGAATTGCGAATGTGGGGGCAACTGTCACTTACAATCTTGAGTTGAGATATGGTGATACACTTCTTCCTTTTCAAATTCTTGCAAATGATGGTGCTGCGGTTGGCCAGGATGCTGATTCAGGTTTAGTTTCTAAAGGTGACTTGGTTTTATTTCCAAGTGCTCGCTTGGAGATCTATCTTAATCGCGGGCTTATTTGTGATGCTTTAGGTGATGATTGTAATGGTTCTGATATTGCAGCAACACTTAATGTAACTAAATGGGAATGTCCGGACGGTGATCCAACTTCTTGTGCGGATTTATGGCCGATAGGAAAGATAATGGATATTAACATTGAAGGCTTAGATCCGTCTGAGCCGCTTCAACCAGCTGGTGCTGAACTATCTGTTGGTATCACTCGTCTTGAAACAATAGATAAACCTTTAGTTATGTCTTCTTCTTTGTGTAGTGATGGAAGTCAACCAGGAGCCCCTTTGGGGAAAGGCGAATTTAGAACTATAGCATTCTGGAATGGAGATGTTAATGAGGATGAAACATTTACTATGATGACGGACATGACCCCTCGTAATACACCTATAAAATTTGATGTTCCTGAACAAATGACTAGTGAATGGCTATCAGCTAACAAGTTTGATGAGTTTGATCATGATAGATTAGATTTATGTATTACGGCCGAAAATGTGGAAACGTGGGTGATCCATAATATTTCGGATGAATATCATAATTTTCATGTGCATCAATCAAAATTTTCAGTTATAGAAATTAGCGAGCACGGTGATATGACTCGCGACACTTCACCAAACGTTTTGCATGATAATTTCCCTATACCTCCAGGCTCGTGGATAAAAGTGAAAATACGTTTTTCTAATTCAGTCGCTGGTAAATTTGTATATCACTGTCATATTCTTGAGCATGAAGATAAAGGCATGATGTCTGTTATTGAAGTGGTACCAAGCAATGTAAAGTGATGGGTATAAAAATATATGACACTTTGATAAGCATAATTACTTAAGCATTCGAAGTTATCTTTTTATATACCCTCAACATAAATTCAGCCTCACATTCAAAATGTGGGGCTGTTTTTAATTGCCCTCTCATTTGTTCAGATGCTTTCCAAGCAAAAGGCGTCATTTGCAATAAATCGTCTGCTTCTACACCTGTCATCGACATTGGGTACTGTAGCTTTGTTTCTTCGATCAAATCAAAGCCGGTAATGCATTCTGGCGTTTCACCGTGCAGCAACACATCAGGGTAAACCAATTCACGTAATTGATATAAATGCCTTGCCGCCGGGGTGACGGTGACGATGATGCCTTGCTGGGTCGTGACTCGTTGTAATTCTTCATGATCACAAGGGGCGTAAATGCGTAATACCGCATCTAAACTGTGATCACTAAACGGAAGACGGTGGCTCGAAGCAACGCAAAATTGCATCTTGTCAGAGCGATAACGCTTTGCCGCATAGCGAATGGCGACCTTAGAAATATCTAATCCATAACAACGGCTTTGAGCGTTTTGGGTTTGTAATTGTTCAGCGATGAAGTGGGTGTAATAACCTTCGCCACAACCAATGTCGAGTAATTGGTGATGGCTCCCTTTAAGATACTTAGCGCATAAATCAGCCACGGCTTGACGCATGGGGTGGTATTGTTTGGATTCTAAAAATCGTCTGCGAGCTTGCATCATCTCGGCATTATCGCCCGGTTGTTTCGAGCGTTTATGTTGCACCGGCATCAAATTGACATAGCCTTCTTTTGCTTTATCAAACTGGTGGTTGTTTGAACAACAAAAACTTTGATTTGCCATTTCTAGTGGATGTTGGCAAAGAGGGCATTGATACATTGTGATACCTGTAATGATGTTTATACCCAGCAACCATGTTGGGGATAATAAGTTGGAATTTTATAGCCAAAGGCTTGGTTTTCATTGGCGAGGTTATTCAGCTCTCGCCAATGTTTTTATGTTCAAGTGTTTTCGTTACTTAAAGAACTCTAGCGATCTTAAGAGGCAATCACACCGATCTTGGTGCTTAGTGTATAGCTTTCTTGAGGTTGCAGCACTTTGCCTTCTTCTATGCTTGGAGCATGCAGTGTTGATTCAACACAAACCATGGTTTGATAACCGTCATCTTCCATATCTGCCATGCTTGAAGCCAGTTCCCACGGGTTCCAGATAACCGCAGCATTACTGCCTTGATTTTCGACCGTAATAAAACGATGATTTTTTGGATCGGAGATTTTTATTTCAGATTTAGGGTGGGTATAAACACGATCCACGCCACTTGAGAATGTTAACGTCTCTCCACCTAAAGACACTTTGCCATCTTTTAAGCTATCAAGGTAATGATCGCCCATGCCGGTAATTTCAGTGTACAGAATGTCTGCGATATTAAAATAAGAATGCAACGCGCCAGAAAAAGCCCATTCAATGGTGTCAGTATTTTTGACCTTTAAGCTGACATTTAATGTGTCTGAAATTTCAATATCAAGTAATGCTTCAAATTGATGAGGCCAGATCGCTAAGCTTGCTTCTGATGGCTTCATGCCTAAGCGGATCATCACTCCTTGTTCATTTTCTTTGTGTTCAACGAGTGTCCATTGCGTTGAGCGAGCAAAGCCATGTGCGGGCGTGGCAATGCGTCCAAACCAAGGCCAGCATACTGGAATACCACCGCGCAATGCCGTCTTACCATCAAAAACAGCTTGCTGGCTCATCCAGATAACATCTTCTTGATCTTGTGGCTTGAAGGATACGACATGACCACCAAACAAAGAAATGCCTGCTTCAGCTTTTGGGTGCTGAACGCGAACAATTTTCACGTCGTCTTTTTGGACAATCGTGACGTGATCAGATAATACGCTAACGATAGGCAGAGAATTAAGGTTCATGATGTTCGGTTCCTAGTTTCTAGCCCCTTGCTTTTAGGAAAGAAGATTTCCTGAATAGGGGAAGTCATCGAAATAGTCACTATTGTAATGAAAGAAATAGTGTCAGTGCAAACGGAGGGACTAGGGATTAGTCACCCAGTAATTATCAATAAAAAAGGCGACACAATGGCCGCCTTTCATTCGCTTATCTTTCAAAGAAGATCTTTCAAAGAAAGTCTATACTAATGCTTACTTAGAGATGTGAGCGATTAGGTCTAGAACTTTGTTTGAGTAGCCGATTTCGTTGTCGTACCAAGATACAACTTTAACGAATTTGTCGTTAAGTGCGATACCAGCAGCAGCATCAAATACTGAAGTGTTTGTTTCGCCGATGAAATCTTGAGAAACAACTGCGTCTTCAGTGTAACCAAGAACGCCAGCTAGTTCGTTTTCAGAAGCGCGCTTCATTTCAGCACAGATTTCTTCGTAAGTTGCTGCGTTTGCTAGGTTAACCGTTAAGTCAACAACAGAAACGTTAGCAGTTGGTACGCGGAAAGCCATACCAGTTAGTTTGCCTTGTACTTCTGGAAGTACAACGCCTACTGCTTTAGCAGCACCAGTTGATGATGGGATGATGTTTTGAGAAGCACCACGGCCACCACGCCAGTCTTTCGCAGAAGGACCATCTACAGTTTTTTGAGTTGCTGTAGTTGCGTGAACAGTAGTCATAAGACCAGAGTCAATGCCCCACTTGTCATTAAGAACTTTAGCGATAGGTGCTAGACAGTTTGTAGTACAAGAAGCGTTAGAAACGATATCTTGACCAGCGTAAGTGTCGAAGTTTACACCGTTAACGAACATTGGAGTTGCATCTTTAGATGGGCCAGTTAGAACAACTTTTTTAGCGCCAGCAGTGATGTGTTTACGAGCAGTTTCGTCAGTAAGGAAAAGACCAGTTGCTTCCGCTACAACGTCAACGCCGATAGCATCCCACTTAAGATCTTCAGGGTTACGCTCAGCAGTTACACGTACAGTTTTGCCGTTTACTACTAGGTTACCGTCTTTAACTTCAACAGTGCCATTGAAACGACCGTGAGTTGAGTCGTACTTAAGCATGTATGCCATGTACTCAACATCGATAAGGTCATTGATGCCTACAACTTCGATGTTGTCACGCTCAACAGAAGCACGGAAAACGAAACGTCCAATACGGCCAAAACCGTTAATACCTACTTTGATAGTCATTGTAGTTGCTCCACAACTTAATTTCAGATTTAAAGATAACTGGTAGTAAAATTACAGAACCCAGTCACATACTGCAAGGCATAATCAATCTTTACTTGTTTAAAGTCAAAAAAAAGAGTTACTTTCTTTCTGTATTGACTAATAACGACTAATTATTGCCCACACTGTATTATTGATGATTCTGTCAGTGCTACAAGTTTGTACATATCCTTTGGGGCTGACACGAATCATACATTAATGTGATTCAAGTCACCATTTAAAATCGACAGAAAGTATGTGCTAGATTGAGGTGAATAAGCAAGTTTTTGTTTAAAAACGATCGATGGTAGACTGAAACGATACGAACGTTTGCTTAAGTTCATTAGCACAAACATCTAGTGAATGCTCTTATTGTAGAAGGTGGTATCTACACTGTGCGAATTTTGTAGCGCATTGTTGGGTATTTTTTTGTATCTAATGATGAGCGGATTTGCGAAATACTTCTTATTAATATTAGATACGCTTTGTACTGAACGGACAGTTAAAGGATAAAGAGTGAAAAAAACGACGCAAGAATGGAAAAAAGAATTAACTGAAGAACAGTTTCGAGTGTGCCGTTTGGGTGGCACCGAGGCTCCGTATTCAGGAACTTTGCTCCATAATAATGAAACTGGTGTTTATCAATGTACCTGTTGCCATGCTGATCTGTTTCTTTCTGAGAATAAGTTTGATTCTGGATGTGGTTGGCCGAGCTTTGATGCACCTATTAGTAAAGATGCTATTCGCTATTTGGAAGACAATAGTCACGGAATGGTACGAACCGAAATTCGCTGCGCGACGTGTGATAGCCATTTAGGGCATGTCTTTTTAGATGGGCCACAAGACACAACCGGTCAGCGCTATTGTTTGAATTCGGTTTCACTGGTGTTTAATCGTTGATCCTATGTGATCGCAGACATTGTTTTCACTTGAGGTTATTGACTGAGAAATCTGCATGGGTATGTTAGGCGGATACGAGTTAAAGGAAATATACAAATGAATGTTGAACAGCTCCTCAATGCGATGACGCCAGAAGTCTATGAGCGTTTAAATTACGCAATCGAGACAGGCCGCTGGTTAGATGGTACGCCAATTACAAAAGAACAACGTGATTCTTGTATGCAAGCGGTGATGCTTTACCAATCAAAGCATAACCATGAGGCTCAACACATGAGTGTCGCGGCTGGTGGTGAAGTGGCTTTTAAATCAAAAGCCGAATTGAAAAAACAATTTTCAGACAATGAAGCCGATATCTTACGAGTAAAGGTTGAAGATTGATTTTTAGAGTAACAGCACCACAATACCCAAGTGGTGCTTTTGTCTTTTTGAGCAGCGAAGCGTAACTAGAAACTAGATTGAAAAACCTTTTTACAAGCTCATCTCTCCACGCAATACTTCTTTCATCTGCGCTTTAATTTCTTCATAAGTAAGCTCTTGGCTTAATAAATAATGCAACTTAGCTAACGCAGCTTCATGCGTCATATCATAGCCACTGATCACACCAGCTTCAGCGAGTGATACACCCGTTGCATAACCATCCATATTAACTTTGCCGGTTAAACATTGGGTTAAGTTTACAACGATTACGCCACGTTCAGAGGCTTCTTTTAAATGAGCAAGCATGTCTTTGTTTTGTGGTGCATTACCAACGCCAAACGTTAATAAAATCATTGCATTAACGGGTTGTCGTAGTGTGTTTCGGATCACTTCATGTGAAATGCCTGGGTACATAGTGATCACACCAATTGGCTGAGGGGTAATGGTGTGAACTTTAAAATCGCCCTTTGGTTTTTTATCAATAAGATCTGGATTACTGACCTGAATGTTAATCCCCGCTTCTAATAAATGCGGCATATTCGGTGACGTAAAAGCATTAAAACCATCTGCGCGAGATTTGGTACTGCGATTACCGCGCATCAGTTGGTTATTAAAAAATAAAGTGACTTCATTAATCGGGTAGTTGGCCGCAATATGCAGAGCGTTCAGCAAGTTTGCTTGGCCATCGGAGCGTAATTCCGCTAATGGAATCTGAGATCCTGTGACAATGACAGGCTTGCCTAAGTTTTCAAACATAAAAGACAGAGCAGAAGCGGTATACGCCATGGTGTCGGTGCCATGCAAAATCACAAAACCATCGTATTTATCGTAATTGGCTTTAATGTCGTCGGCAATGTGCTGCCAGTCATCCGGTGTCATGTCGGATGAATCCATTAAAGGTGAATACTCATGTACAGTGAATAACGGCATTTCTTCGCGGTGGAATTCTGGCATGCCAGCAAGTTGCTGAGTCATGAAGCCATCGGCAGGGATATAACCGTGTGAAGAGCGTTTCATACCAATGGTTCCGCCAGTATAGGCGATGTAAATGTGCTTTCTTGTCATGATATTTGCAGTCGTTTGTAGGGAACAGAGGACGATTATAGCGATTTTTGACTAAGAAAGTGTAGCTTATATAAGAAAAAATCCCCACCTCAATAAATGAAATGGGGATGCAATATGCAATAGGGGGGAATATATCTACCACAGCGAATGGAATTACTATGGTGGATATAACCTGTTATTTTCAGGTTTCAGTCAATTAACTTAAATCGACATTTTTGGTGCCAAAGAATAAGGTCACTAAAAAGCCAACAGAATAACTAATTATAAGACCCGCTCCGTAAACGATCATGGCAGGGAAAATACCGATATCTGATGTCATTAACGGTAAAGACACCACACCAGAAGGTCCGAATACGGTATTCAAACCGACAGGTAAACCTAAGTAAGACACTAACCCAATAAAGAAACCACCGGCTGCGCCACCAATACAAGCGGTCACAAATGGCTTCACACGTGGAAGGGTTACGCCATAGATTAATGGTTCACCAATACCGAGAATACCCGGAATGATTGCCCCTTTTACTTGCACGCGAAGTAACGAGTCTTTCTTTGCTTTGAAGTATAAGGCTGCTGCTGCACCAACTTGGCCGCCTCCTGCCATTGCCAGAATAGGGAACAATGAGTTGAAACCCTGCGTTTCCATTAAGGCAAAGTAAACCGGTACAAAACCTTGGTGAATACCGAACATTACCGAGATTAAGAAAAGACCGGCCAAAATAGCAGAACCAATTGGATTACCGTTTAAATGTAAGAATAACCATGACATGCCTTGGAATAAGTAACCACCAATCGGCATGATGACGATAAACGTTACCGCACCCATGATTAAAAGCGTAATGGTTGAGGTTAAGATCATATCCAAATCATCTGGCATATAACGACGAACAAAGCGTTCTACCGATGCACCTAAAATGGCTGCAATTAATACCCCAATGATGTTGCCTCTTGGATCAATCGTATGACCAAAGAAATCCGTCATACCAGAGTAAATACCGCTTGTAGCATCTGGGTTGTAACCGAGTACAAATAATGAAGCAATGATGGCACCATTGACACCAGAACCACCAAAGGCTTTTTGTGCATTGTAACCAATTAAAATGCTTAAAAAGCTAAATAAACCTTTACCGAAGATTTTGAAATAGGCGACTAAGTCGACCAAAAGAGTGTTTGGTGTCGGGTTACCATTAATGAAACTTTGTTCTAAAACGGTCGCAATACCGAGCAACATACCCGCGGCAATAAAACCCGGGATAAGCGGGGTAAAGATAGTGGCAAATTTACTTAAAAAACGATGGATTGCACTGGTTTGCTTTTCTTTCAATTGCTTCTTATTACCAGAAGCAATGTCTTTTAAATTCGACGCCGACTCAGAAGATGAAGTAGATTGAGGTCCTTTTGCAAGCGTGTCGTTCATTAACTCGGCCGCCGTTTGTGCTTTGCCCGGGCCAACGATGATTTGCAATTGTTCATCACTTTCGACCACGCCCATGACACCTGAGATCCTTTTCAGTGGATCAAGGTTTACAAGGCTATCGTCTTTTAGTGTTAATCTTAATCGCGTCATGCAATTGCCAGCGACGGCAATATTCGCAATACCACCCACTTGATCAATAATTTGATTAATGGTGTCTTGTGTAATTTTAGCCATATCGATACCCAGTTTAGAATTACTTGCTTGGCGTGTTAATTGCTGCGCGAGTAAATCCATTTGATTGGTTAAGGAGTTCGGTTGCTTGTTGCGCATCCGATTGAGTTAAGATCATGACAATGGCGGTTTTACAGTGTCCATTGCATGCATTTAATGCCGCTTCAGCGGTTGCTCTGTCACATTCAGTCGCCGCCATTACGATGCTTTTTTGGCGTTCAACCAATTTGGCATTGGTGGCTTCGACATCAACCATTAAATTGCCATACACCTTGCCAGTTTTGATCATCGCGCCAGTTGTTAGCATATTAAGCACCAGCTTTTGTGCTGTACCGGCTTTCATGCGAGAAGATCCAGTAACCACTTCTGCGCCGACAATTGGTGTGATGGCAATATCTGCGGCATCTGTCATCGGGCTTACAGGGTTGCAACTCAGAGAAATGACCTTCGCACCGATAGAGGTGGCGTACTCCATTCCACCTAATACATACGGTGTACGTCCACTTGCGGCGATACCAACCAGCACATCATCATGTGAGAAATGAATATCTTTTAAATCTTGTGCACCAAGTTCAAGATTATCTTCGGCATTTTCAACGGCTTTTAAGATGGCTTTATGACCACCAGCAATTAAGCCAACCACTTGAGAAGGATCCGAACCATAAGTGGGTGGGCATTCACTAGCATCAAGAATACCAAGGCGGCCAGAAGTGCCAGCGCCCATATAGATCAATCGACCACTTTTACGAAATGCTGCAGCAATGATATCCACACTCTCCGCAATTGCCGGTAGGGTAAGCTCTACAGCAAACGGGACTTTTTTATCCTCAGCGTTAATCACGCGAAGCATTTCTTCAGTGTTGAGTGCGTCAATATTCGCACTAGCAGGGTTACGGCTTTCCGTTACCATGTGGGATAAGTCAATTTTCATAGCAGCCTCGAATTATTTTATTAGGAATAGATTACAGAATAAATTATTCCACAAAAGAGATGCGTGTCACGGAATTTATTATTCGTAGATTGGAATAATTTGACGTTTTAAGAAATTGGCGTAGATTAGCCTCACCATCTTCATGTGATGTTTTGAAGAATCAAAATATGCCAATGTAGGGATGTTTTTACGCAGTAGGGAAATAAATATGTCGATATTAACCAAGTTGCGCTATCACTCGGATCAGTTTTCAGTCAATGAAAAGAATATTACGGACGTGATACTCGGTGATCCTATTGCGGTGACAACAATGTCTTCTCAATCATTAGCAGATACTTGTCAGGTGAGTCAGTCGAGCATTGTGAAATTCACCCAAAAGCTTGGCTGTAAAGGTTTTACGGCATTTAAGGTTGCGATCAGTGAAGAGCTTGGCCGCCAACATGCCATTATTCAAGATCAATCTAATCTACATAACCAGATCTCAGCTTCCGATACCTTGCTTGATGTGGCTCAAAAACTAGCACAAGAGAAAACCAATTCCATTTTACAAACAACCAATCATTTAAATGCGGCTGAATTTTCACAAGTAGTAAAAGCATTAAATGTGGCATCTAAAGTGCAAATCGCTGGTATTGGCGGCTCGGCTTTAGTAGCAAAAGATCTCAGTTATAAGTTAATGAAGATTGGCATTCCGACACTCAATGAATTTGATAGCCATGTGCAAATAACCATTGCCAATACATTAAAGCCCAAAGATGTCTTTTTAGTGTTGTCTTATTCGGGTCACCGAAAAGACATGCAATTTGCCGCCGAAGTGGCAAAGAAGAAAGGAGCATTAGTGGTTGCTATAACCTCACTAGGGCATAGCCCACTGCGCAGCATTGCAGATATTACTTTAGACACCATTGCTGAAGAACCTACTATTAAAGAACAAGGTTCACGAAGCTCGTCGATTTCGTCTAGAACAGCGCAGCATACTATTATTGATTTATTGTTCATGTCATTGGTACAAAACCGTGAAGGGGATGCCACCTCATTGATTCGGGATGTACAAGGTGCTATTGATACGTTGTCTAAATAGTTGAAATAAATCACCGAAAATAAGAAAGGACGCCGATGAAGCGTCCTTTCTTTTGGGGAGGGAATACAGCTATATTGCTTCGCAGTTAAGGCAGAATGCGTAATAGCCTTTTGGATCATTAAAACTGTTTAACAAATCAACACTGTTAGACATTTGCGCAGCAGCAGGTTTTAATGCATCCGGAATCCATTTCTCCAGTGGATTACCAAGTGAGGTATTCAGTGTGCGGAAAAAGTCTTCGAGTATTTGTTGAGTCGGACTCAGTGGTTTGTCTACCCAAGTGAGTTTATAGCTATCAAGGTGAGCCAAGTTGGCCGCTGCTTTGATTGCATCATCAAAATCGCCTAGTTGGTCAACAAGGCCATGTTTCATTGCATCTTGTCCAGTCCATACTCGACCTTGTGCAACGTTATCCACTTCATCTGTCTTCATATCTCGGTTTTTACCAACCAAAGAAATAAAGCGATGATAGCCATGTTCAATGCCCATCTGCATTGCTTGTGAAGCACCTTCTGATAGACCGTTGGTCAAACCGACGCCTGAAAATGGGCTGGTTCCAATACCATCAGTGTGTACACCCAGCTTATTTAAGCCTTTTTCAAAGGTGGTGATCACACCAAAGATCCCAATAGAACCGGTTAAGGTTGTTGGTTGAGCGATGATCTTATCTGCGCTCATGGATATCCAATAACCACCCGATGCCGCAAGGCTAGACATAGAAGCCACCACAGGTTTACCCGCTTTTTTTAACGCTTCAATTTCATTGCGAATAATCTCTGAGGCAAAGGCGCTGCCCCCTGGGCTATCAACGCGTAGAATCACAGCTTTCACATTTTTGTCTAAGCGAGCTTGGGCTAATAAGCTTGCTGTGGAATCGCCACCAATACGGCCTTTAGGTTGAGTGCCATCTAAAATTGTGCCACTGGCAACTACGACAGCAATTTGATCAGCAGTATTCACCACTGGAATGGCAACTTTTGCTTTGTAATCGTAATAGTTGATTCTGTTGTATCGATGATCTTTACTTGCACCAAACTGACTCGCAAAAAAGTCAGTGGCTTGCTGGCGAGTCATTAATTGATCAACCAAGCCTGTTTCTAAAGAGAGTTTTGCTAAGTCGCCATCAACGCTTTTCATCTTAGCCAAAAATTCATCCATACTTGGGTTCAATGCTTTGGTGTCAATCTTGCGGTTATGGGCCACATCATCAACATACGCTCCCCAAAGTTGTGTTAACCAAGCTGTTGCAGATTCTTTGGCGGCTGTAGACATGTCATTACGAAGAAATGGCTCAACGGCCGATTTGTACGTACCAACACGGAAGATATGGGTTGTAACATCGAGTTTGTCTAACAAATCTTTGTAATAAAGATTATAAGCACTATAGCCTTTTAATAGCACAGCACCATCTGGGGATAGAAATGCTTGGCTGGCGTAACTGGCTAGGTAGTACTGGCTTTGGTTATAAAAGTCACCATAAGCGTAAATCGGTTTTCCAGTGGCTTTGAATTCACTGATTGCTTTGGCGATATAGCGCAGTTTAGTCAAATTAGTTTCTGGCATTTGGCTTAAATTAAGAACCAAACCAGAAATTGAGTTATCAGTTGCTGCTGCTCGTAACGTCGTCACGATGTCGTACAACACATTTTCTTTTGGTAATTCGTTATCAAATACGGTGCCTGAAATGGAATCTAACGGATTAACATAAGTACGTTGTTCTACAATTGGACCATCTAAGTTTAATACTAGCGCTCTTTTTTCTGGTGTTGTGGGTTGGTCGATTGAAGGCTCTTGTTGAGGGTAAAAAGCAAAATACACCATCACGATTAACGCGATAAAAATGACGTTTACAATAGCGACACGAATAAAGGTAATAAACTTCCAAATACCTTTAAAGATGGCGGCAATAAAGCAGAACAGTTTTTTCATATTTATATCCAATTAAACATGATTAAAGAAAATCTGATGAGCAGATTCAGCAAATGTAACATAAGCAAGGCTTGGTGTGAGTACCCATTCGTATTTAAGTATTAGGATACAATGATTTTTTTGCCATTGTGAGGAAGAACCAGCAAATTGATGCCTGAAGATTGAGCTAGGTTACAAAAATGTAAGCACAGGTTTGGTTTTTTAAGATTCTCTGTATAGAGTGGTCTGACCATATAAAAATAACGATTAGCGTCATAGGTGAGAATATGTACCCACATTTGTTAGCGCCACTGGATCTTGGATTTACACAATTACGTAACCGAGTATTGATGGGCTCGATGCATACCGGTTTAGAAGAAGAACGTGGCGAGCTAAAAAAACTTGCCGCCTTTTATGAAGAAAGAGCCAAAGGTGGTGTAGGGTTGATCGTCACTGGTGGCTTTTCACCGAATTTACGTGGTCGTTTACATCCTTTAAGCTCACAACTGAGTACGCAATCTCATGCGAACAAGCACAAAGTTGTGACGGAAGCGGTACACAAGCATGGTGGAAAAATCGCGCTGCAAATCTTGCATGCCGGTCGTTATGCGATGCACCCATTTTCTCAAAGTGCGAGTGCCACTCGTGCACCAATTTCAAAGTTCACGCCTTTTAAAATGAGCGAACGTCAGATCCGCAGCACGATTTCAGATTTTGCAAGTACAGCGAAACTGGCACAATCGGCTGGTTACGATGGTGTTGAAGTTATGGGTTCGGAAGGTTATTTGATTAACCAATTTATTTGTCAACGTACTAATCAACGACATGATGAATGGGGTGGAAGTTATCAAAACAGGATGCGTTTACCGCTTGAAATTGTTAAATCAATTCGTGAGAAAGTAGGCAAAGAGTTCATTATTATTTTCCGTTTATCTATGTTGGATCTTGTGGAACAAGGCAGCACTTTTGATGAAGTGGTTGAACTTGCTCAAGCATTAGAAAAAGCAGGCGTGACGTTAATTAATACCGGCATTGGTTGGCATGAAGCACGTATTCCGACCATCGCCACCCAAGTGCCACGCGCTGCATTTAGCTGGGTAACTGAGAAAGTAAAACCGCACTTATCCATTCCTGTTATTACCTGTAATCGAATTAATACCCCTGAAGTGGCAGAAGATATTTTATCTCAAGGGCATGCTGATATGGTGTCGATGGCGCGACCATTCTTGGCTGATCCGGATTTCGTTAATAAAGCGGCGGCTGAAAAATCAAAATTGATCAATACCTGTATTGGTTGTAATCAAGCGTGTTTGGATAATGTTTTTAAAGGTAAACAAGCAAGCTGCTTGGTGAATCCTCGTGCATGCAGTGAGACTGAAATGCCAATGGTTGCAGCCACAATGAAGAAACGTGTTGCGGTGATTGGTGCAGGTCCTGCGGGGTTAGCTTGCGCTACCATAGCGGCGGAGCGTGGTCATTATGTTGATTTATTTGAAAAAAGTGACCGTATCGGTGGTCAGTTTCGTTTAGCAATGCAAATCCCCGGTAAAGAAGAATTCCGTGAAACCATTCGTTACTTTGCGAATCGTATAGAAGAAACTGGTGTAAATTTAAAGCTCGATACGGAAGCGCAACTTTCTGATATTAGTGAATATGATGAAGTGGTGATTGCTTCTGGTGTCAAGCCAAGGGCTTTGAATATCGAAGGCATGAGTAGCAGTGATAAAGTGGTTGATTATCAAACGTTAATCCGTGAAAAAACAGCATTAGGGAATAAAGTCGCGATAATTGGTGCGGGCGGTATTGGTGTGGATGTTGCCAGTATGATCACGGAACCTGATCAACATGGTATTAATGATTGGCTTGATGAGTGGGGAATTGATCAAAGCCTTGAACACGCTGGTGGAATTTTGCCATTACCTGATTGTATCAGTGATAAACAAGTGTGGTTGATGCAGCGTCGTGAAGGGCGAGTCGGCAAAGGCCCTGGTAAAACAACAGGGTGGATCCATCGAACCACGCTACAAAAGCGCGGTGTAAATTTGATGGGTGGTGTTGCGTATCAAAAAGTTAGCGAGCAAGGTTTACATATCACAATCAATGAACAAGACACGATATTGGATGCGGATAATATTATTATCTGTGCTGGACAAGAATCAGTTCGTCCTTTTGAAGAGCAATGGGCATCATTAGGTGAAAAGCTTCACGTGATTGGTGGCGCTGATCTGGCTGGTGAATTGGATGCGGTAAGGGCGATTCGTCAAGGAACGAAAATTGCCATGTCACTGTAGTTTCAATAAGGCAGTTAGTTTCAATAAGACAGTTAGCCTCAGTGAAGCAGTTAGTATCAATGAAGCAATGAGTTTCAGTGAAGCGGCCACTTCGATCACTTTGGTATAGCCAAGTCAGACTGATTTGATTATGATTCTCATTTGTTATCTTTTAAGCCGTAGGGATCATTATGCAAGCACTGGATTTATTATTAGAACGACGTTCAATGGCGAATTTGGTGGAGCCAGCGCCAGAAGGTAAATTTCTTGAAAATATTATCAAAGCAGGTTTACGAGCGCCCGATCATGGCAATTTAACGCCTTGGCGCTTTGTGATTGCACAAGGTGAGGGCTTGCGTAAGTTATCTGATATTTTAGTGCATGCCGCGCAAGTTAATAACAGCCCAGATGCAGTGATTGAAAAGCTGAAAAAAGCACCATTTCGGGCTCCTATGGTGATCACGGTTATTGCTAAAGTGACCCCGCACGACAAAGTCCCCGCACTTGAGCAATATTTATCTGCAGGTTGCGCGGCACAAGCGATGCAAATGGCTGCGGTTGCCCAAGGCTTTCAAGGTTTTTGGCGCTCAGGTGAGTGGATGTTCCACAAAGAAGTTCATCAAGCATTTCATTTACAAGGTGAAGATCAAATCGTCGGCTTTTTATATCTTGGTACTCCAGGCTGCACGGCTATGAAAGTACCAGAGAGAAAAATGGGTGATTTTGTTGAATTCTTATGATGGCAACTTCGTTGCTTATTGCATTCAACTGTATATAAAAACAGTTTTTTCTTGATTTTTAAGGGTGACATTCGATAATGTCACCCTTTGTTTTTATTAATCAATCGATATTAATGAGTAGCCCCTTGCGTTTATTTATAGCGGAAAAACCTAGCCTCGGTCGTGCGATAGTTTCGGCACTCCCCAAACCTCATAAAAATGAGCAAGGGTTTATTCGCTGTGGTAACGGAGATATTGTGACTTGGTGTATTGGGCACTTATTAGAACAAGTCGAGCCTGATGTTTATGATGAGCGTTATAAAAAGTGGAATATGGCGGATTTACCTATTATTCCTCATCAATGGCAATTGCGCCCTAGAGCGGCGGCAAAAAAACAATTAAGCGTCATACGTCAATTATTCAAACAAAAGCCTAGCCTTATTAACGCCGGAGACCCGGATAGAGAAGGTCAGCTGCTGGTGGATGAGGTGATTGATTACCTAAAAGCGACCAAAGCGCAAAAACAAGCGACTCAGCGCCTTCTTATTAGTGATTTAAACTTGCCAGCAGTACAGCGGGCGTTAACGCAAATGCGCTCAAATCAAGAATTTATTCCACTATCTGTATCGGCTTTGTCTCGTTCTCGCGCTGATTGGTTATACGGCATGAATATGTCCCGCGCTTATACTTTACTCGGCCAAAAAGCAGGTTATCAAGGTGTGCTGTCGGTTGGGCGAGTACAAACGCCAGTATTAGGTTTAGTGGTGCGTCGTGACGAAGAAATCGAGAATTTTATTCCTCGCGATTATTTCACTCTTCATGCGTTAATTCCCTATAAACATGGTAATGAAGCATTCGACATTCGAGCGAAGTGGAAGCCAAGTGAAGCTATTAAACCTTGGCAAGATGAAGAAGGGCGCGTATTGCACCGTAAGTTAGTAGAAAATGTTGCCAACCGTATTAAGGGGCAGCCAGCTAAGGTTATTGATTCAGAACAAAAACACACGAAACAAGCGCCACCTTTACCTTATTCGTTATCGGCACTGCAAATCGATGCTGCAAGACGTTTCCAACTCAGTGCTCAAGATGTTTTAAATATCTGCCAATCTTTGTATGAAAAACATAAGTTGATCACCTACCCACGTTCCGATAGCCGTTACCTGCCCAAAGAGCATTTTGCCCAATCAAGAAGCGTGACTGAAGCCATTCGTAACAATGATAATCAACTTCAAAATGCCGTAGAAGAAGCGGATTTATCGTTAAAATCAAAAGCGTGGAATGATGCAAAAGTGGATGCTCACCACGCGATTATTCCAACACCTAAAAAAGCGTCAACGCACGGGTTATCTGGTCAAGAGGCGAAAATTTATCAATTAATTGCTCGCCAATATCTAATGCAATTTTATCCTGCGGCGATTTACGCAGAATCCAAACTAGAATTTGATATTGCAGGTGGCTTATTTGTTGCTAAAGGGAGGGTGTTAGTTGATTTGGGCTGGAAGGTTTTGATGCCAAGCAGTAAAGCAGTTTCTAGTGAAGATGATGATGCTGACCCGGTTCCGGCTCTTAAAAATGGTGAAATGCTCACGTGTCGTGAAGGGCAAATTAAAGATCATAAAACCGAGCCACCACGTCATTTTACTGAATCTACATTATTACAAGCGATGACAGGGATTGCCCGCTTTGTTGCAGATAAAAGTCTAAAGAAAATTCTGCGGGAAACGGATGGGTTAGGAACCGAAGCCACTCGTGCTGGGATTTTAGATACACTATTTAAAAGGCAGTTGCTTGTGCGTGAAGGCCGCAATATTAAAAGTAGTCAGGCTGGAAGAGGGCTTATTCATGCTCTACCAGAAGAATCGACGTACCCAGATATGACGGCACATTGGGAGCATCAATTACAAGCGATGGCAGAAAGAAAACAAAGCTACACGCCATTTATGGAGAGCTTGGAAGTGCAAATTTCTAGCTTAATGGAAAAGGTCAAATCATCGGGGATCCCACCTTCGTTACGTTCACTTCCTAAGGTTGAACGCAAGCCATTTAAGCGACGAACAACGAAATCTAAATTTTCAGCTAACAAGAAAAATACGGCATAGCATTTATTCAGATAAATAATTGTTCTAGATAATGTTAAGCTTTGTATATCCGCAGTCATTGATATTACCCATTCACTGACACGGATATAAACATGGACGTTAACTTAGAGAATATTATGAGTATCATTTTAGAGTGCATTAGAACGGTTGGGCGTGGCGAACGAGGACGTAAACCATTAACAATGGAACAAGCTTTCGCTGTGATGGATGCCTATTTGTCCAGTAAAGAACACGAGCAAGATACTGTTGGTGATGACCAAATGGCGATGCTGATGATGTTGATCCGAGTGCAAAATGAAACAAATGAAGAAATTGCCGGGTTCGTTAAGGCATTTCAGTCTCGTGTACCTAATGTAGGTGCGGATATTGATTGGCCTTGTTATGCAGGTAAACGTGCCAGTGACAATGGCAGTGATCACCCGTGGCATGGTTTAGCAGCAAAAATATTATCGCAGAATGGCTATAAAGTTTTATTGCATGGCTACAAAGATGTAGCAAGTGGACGTACTCACCTTGAAGATTTTCTGGATGTTTTAGATATCCCTAACGCGAACAGTGCTCAAGAAGCTAAGTCTTTATTAGATGAGCATAATATTGCCTATTTACCTTTGGCGAATTTTGCACCGACGGCGCAAACGATGATTGGTTGGAAAAATCGCTATGGATTACGGACACCAATCAACACGGTTGTTCGAGCATTAAATCCAGGTGGAGCAAAGTTAGCAATCAGAGGCAGCTTTCATCCGGGTTTTCAACAATTGCATGCGGAAGTTGATCAGCTTATTGATCGCACCAGTTTATCGGTCATTTCATTTAAAGGTCTTAATGGTGAGTCTGAATATAACCCGAAAGTAAGCCAAACGGTGTGGTTAAGCCATGAGGCGGGAGTGGAATCCTTCTATTGGCCAGAGACGATCAATGAATCTCTACCATTACCTTCAGTGTCGCTATTTAAAGCTGAACACGATGTACAAATTCAAATGGCAAATGCGGTCGTGAGCAGTATGGCTTCCGTGCTATTTGCACAAGACAATGACTATAAAAAAGCCTATCAAACAGCTTTGCAATATTGGGAAAACCATTGTTGTCATTAATGTAAATCAGTGTAACTTTCATCGAGTTATAGGTGATCATCTACTATAATTTATGCGCTCATTGTTAGGGCGCATTTTTCTTTCCTTCTGTTTATTTTTCAAATGTAAAGTAGAGCTTTTATGTCTTCAACTGCCAAGAATTTATCGAACAATCCTGAGCAATTCTCCACCAAAGAAGTCAGCAAAAAAGATTTTGTTGGTATATTTACCATGGTATTTGTACCGATGTTTTTGGCGGCGGTTGATCAAACATTATTGGCAGCAGCAACACCTGCAATTGCGCAAGATCTAGGTGGTATTCAAACTGCATCTTGGATTGCAATTGGTTATTTACTGGCAGGTGCGGCATCAGTACCGATTCATGGATGGTTAGGTGATCGATACGGCAGACGCAATATTTTAATCGCAGCATTGTTTATCTTTTCTATTGGTTCCATTGTTGCGGCATTAGCGGGTTCGATGGCCATGTTAATCGCGGGACGAGTCATTCAAGGCATTGGAGGCGGCGGATTAATGAGCCTCTCGCAAGCGCTAATAGGGGAACTTGTTCCACCAAGGCAAAGGGCGCGCTTTCAAGGGTATTTCTCGGCCATGTTTGCTTTGGCGAGTGTTTCGGGGCCTGTTCTCGGTGGCTTGGTCGTCAGTTACTTTACCTGGCATTGGCTTTTTTGGGCTAATTTACCGATTGCCGCTTTTGCTATTTATCGGTTATGTGCCTTGAAGCAATCACCGGTTCCACCAAAATCAAGAACCGTGGACTGGTGGGGATTATTGCTATTCCCTTTAACAACTACGGCAATTATTTATTGGTTATCTTCAGGTGGGCATGAGTTTGCTTGGCAATCGATGACGAGTTACCAATTGCTTATCGCGATGGTGATATTATCTGCTGTGTTTATTTTTCAGCAATCACGAACCCAAGATTCATTTTTACCTTTATCCTTACTCGCGCGTAAAGAAATTTATATCCCCCTAACATCATCTTTCTTATTTGCTGCTTGTATGTTCGCTTTGGTGTTCTTTTTGCCTATTTATTTACAATTAGGCTTAGGTGCTAATGCCGCTATGTCAGGGTTATTATTACTACCTTTAACTGCCGGTATGATCACGGGTGCTTACATTACCGGTAAAACTATAGCGAAAACGGGTGTACCTAAATGGATGCCAGTGATAGGCATGAGTATTGCTACCTTCGGGTTTGCCTTGCTAGGCTTGCTTGAGCCATCTAAGTATTTGACCGGCTTTTTCGGTCTGATTTGTGGTTTAGGCTTAGGGACGGTGATGCCATCAACACAAATACAAATCCAAACCGTAGGTGGAAAGGCTAACTTAGGAAGAGTTACTTCGATGGCAAGCCTGTGCCGCTCATTAGGCGCATCAGTCGGCACAGCATTGTTTGGTGCTTTAACCTATTCGCTTATTCCTGATTTTACCAGTAATAGCACGATTGCCGATTTGCTCGTTGGCCCTAAAGAACCAATTATTCACGCCTTTCAAACAGGATTTTTAGTGGCTGGAGGTTTCGCTTTCATCACGGTTATTAATGCTGCAAGAGCTCCACGAATTCATTTAGATGATTACGATTAACCATTATTGAGGGTGTGATTACTCCATACCTATTTTCACTTTAGTGACGTAGGATTCCTGATGTCGCCTGCGGCTCCTCAGGAATGATAGGGGTTTGATTAATGAGCGGGTCTTGATTTAATAAAGATCGCTTAATGATAGCGGAAACGTAGAGGTTTCTAAGGACTGCCGTTGAGCGATATTTTGTCAGTAGGCTCACTTTGATATCAAAGACATACCCCATAGCAACTAAAGCTTGGGGGTAACAAACGCGGGTGTAATAAACAGAATTGGATTGTTTTAATAAGTACATTGTCTCACCTGTCTGATTTGGTGAGATATTGCCTTGTAAAAACGAAGAAACCCCTGACAAGTCAGGGGTTTCAAATGTGGTGGAGGGATAGGGATTTGAACCCTAGAACCGCTATTAACGATTGCCGGTTTTCAAGACCGGTGCTTTCGACCACTCAGCCATCCCTCCAAATTGTGTGAGAATAATATATAGAGCTAAACGGTTTGTAAACCCTTAATATCCTCTATTTGTTGGCTTTTTGAGCAAACAAATAAATTTTTTATACAAGTGT
>NZ_AJYK02000028.1:0-105 GCF_000286955.2 Vibrio rumoiensis 1S-45 | reverse complement strand
TTCGACCACTCAGCCATCCCTCCACAAATTGTCATTACAGTATTAATCTGTAATGTTACTACTATTTATTAGTAGTGATGTTCAAAGCCTGGCGATGTCCTACTC
>NZ_AJYK02000027.1 GCF_000286955.2 Vibrio rumoiensis 1S-45 | reverse complement strand
AATAAAATTAATAGTGCAAATACAGTTTTAGACTATGATTTTAATACAGCAGATCTTGATGATAGTTTATTAAAAATTCCAGTTAATGAAACTGATTTTGATTTTATGTTGAAATCGATTGAAGCAGATGTTGAGCCGAAATTCATCGAGAATGAACAAGAATTGTTAGGCTCATGGGTTTATATCACTCGATTGGTCGTTAAAAATAAACCATCATTCTATTCGGTTAGAAAGGTATCAGATTCTTGGTCTACTAAGAAAGTGAATGGATTTGCAAATGCACTTTTTTCAAATAATGTTCTGGTTGATATTAAAGACGAAAATGTATTTAGGATCGATGGTAAGGTCGATTTTTTCTCTTACAATGAGCAAGTTTTTATTGCTAACAAAGTGAATTTCGAAAGTGCTTTAAATTTTCGTGTGGGAATGGAAAAAAATAGAGATCAAGTTGTTTTGGAATTTAAAAAGCAAGATCTTTTTGTTGATGCTGACGAGGTGAAAAATTTAGTTGGAAGCAATCTAAAAAGGCTTAGAAAATTATCACAAGTTAAAAATTCAGGTTATTACCGTGACCCATTATATTTAGCTCAGCTTAAAGTAGTTAGTGAAAATGAAGGTTGGGATATTAAATATAATGATGATGGAAAGCTACATGTGAGCGAACAAAGTATTGAATTAGTATTAAAGGTTCTGAATAACGATCGATTAAAGTCGATGATTAACCAAGAGGGATTTGATGTGGATGTTAAGCATAAAATTGGATAAAGGATCAAACCATGCCATATTCCCCACCATTTCAATTAACCCATACCATGATGCGGCTGGTGGCTGAGATTTCTGAATTGATCGGTAACTGGACGGCGCATAATCGAGATGATCTACAGCCTCAATTGCGTAGAGAAAATCGCATTCGTACTATTCAAGCTTCACTGGCGATTGAGCAAAATACACTAACATTAGAACAAGTGACTGCTGTTATTGAAGGCAAGCCGGTACTGGGGCATCCGAAAGAAATTCAGGAAGTTCATAATGCGTTAGAGACCTATGCGCAAATGCCTAAATGGAGTAAGGGGCAAGCAAACGATCTTCTTAATGCTCATCGATTGCTAATGAAAGGTTTGCTTAATGATGCTGGTCAATGGCGTTCTGGTGGTGCTGGCATTTATCGAGGTGAACAACTAGTTCATATGGCTCCACCAGCGAATCAAATCCCACGTCTAATGCACCAATTATTAGAATGGCTTGAAACAACAGATGCTCATCCTTTAATTGCTTCTGCTGCATTTCATTATGAGTTTGAATTCATTCACCCGTTTAGTGACGGTAACGGTCGAATGGGGCGTTTGTGGCAAACCTTGATACTGAGTGAATGGCAGCCGCTACTGGCTTATTTGCCCGTCGAAACCGTGATCAAATCTAGACAAGAAGAATACTACCAAGCATTTCGTGAAGCAGATGAAGCCACAGACTGTTCTCATTTTATTGAGTTTTTATTGCAAGCTTTAGCAACATCTTTGCAAGAAGCCATTTCTAATACTTCAACTAAAGCAAAAGTGAAGGTAGAAATGACGGTAAAAATGAAGGTAAAACCGGCGGAACAAATCATTGACCTATTAGCTAAAAATGGATCTTTAACGCTCTCGGAAGTTGCAGTGAAATTAGAACTTTCTAAAAGTACAGTTGAGAGAGCTGTCGCTAAGCTTAAGAAAGAAGGGAAACTAGAGTATGTAGGGCCGAGAAAGGGCGGTTACTGGCGGGTAATGTAGAGCCGGCATATATGTTGAGTTAAATTTTAAAGGATAGGATCTTGGTTCTATCCTTTTATTTAAAAACTCAAAACAACGCAATAGTTGTATTTTTGGTTTGTTACAACTATTGTGTTGTAATGAGGCGTGGCCAAGTTAATGAGTAAACGGATGAAGACGATTGAAGATATTGCACAGCTCCTTATCAAACAACGTAAAGATTTGGGTATGGAACAATCTGATATGCTGATGCGTATTGGTATGAAACAGCAGCAATACCAACGCATTGAAGCTGGGAGTGATATAAGGCTATCGACCTTACTTCGGGTGCTTGAAGGTTTAAATTTAGAGTTATCTATCACGCCAAAAGGACACAAACCTACTGAGAATGCTGACGTGACGTTAGGTGAGAAACCAGAGAATGGAGATCTAGTCGATGATACAGATGATCTGGATTTTTGGTTTAAATCGGAATAATACGTATGAGTAAATTAACGGAAAAAGTTGAAGGGCTTTATATACAGCTGCATGGCTTAAATGTGGCCGTTATTGCACATTACGCTGGTGGGAAAAATATACTGACGTTTTCGCCTGAATACTTAGCTATGCCGACCAGCTTGCGTCCCGTATTTACTCTGCGTCAGCTTCTTGATAAGGATTATCTACATAAAGTTCAAGTAAGGACAGAAAAAATTCCACCAGTTTTATCCAATTTATTACCCGGTGTGGCTTTTGCTCCGGCGCTTTATAAGTTCAGAGCTTTTCATTAGTAAAAATGAATCTGGATTTGGAGGTTGGGATTAGCTTGGATGCAATCACTGAAGGATATCTGCCTTATTTTCTATTTTTGTTATTATAGTAACAATTTATGGCTTTTCATATGCTTATTGGCTACTATGGTGGCAATTACCCCTATCATCCGTCTTGGG
>NZ_AJYK02000026.1:82164-82233 GCF_000286955.2 Vibrio rumoiensis 1S-45 | reverse complement strand
CCAGCTGAGCTACGCGCGCATCGTTTTATTTCAAATTAAACTGATCGAGACCAATTTAATGGCGGTGAA
>NZ_AJYK02000026.1:0-82154 GCF_000286955.2 Vibrio rumoiensis 1S-45 | reverse complement strand
TCCAGCTGAGCTACGCGCGCATCGATTTCTGATTGTTCTATTTCTAGAACTTTCTTAATGATAACCAAGGTGCAAATCATGGTATTTAAGAATTCACAAGAATGGCGGTGAGGGAGGGATTCGAACCCTCGATACGGCTACAAACCGTATACTCCCTTAGCAGGGGAGCGCCTTCGGCCTCTCGGCCACCTCACCGTCTTGCGGAGGCACATATTACGTTTTACCCAAAATATGTCAAACATTTTCTTGGGAAAAATCAGTAAAAACAGTTCAACAGGACAGTATTCAATCAACTTAGCTGAAATATGACCTATTTCGCATATTTACATCGTCATTATGGGCCAAATATCAGTTTGAAAGATTGAATAATATAATCTCAAACCAATGATTTTCATCTATTCCTTTCTGCTTTATTTGATCGTTATTTCAAGGTCAAATAAAGCAAAGGCCAGCTATAGCTGACCTACTTACAAGCATAAAAAAGATTAAAAGTTGCCAGTTGGCGCACTACTATTACCTTTTTCCGCTTGAATACGCATGTAAATCTCTTCACGATGAACTGATACTTCTTTCGGTGCATTAACACCGATGCGTACTTGGTTGCCCTTTACACCAAGTACAGTAACAGTGACTTCATCACCAATCATTAACGTTTCACCAACTCGGCGAGTCAAAATTAGCATTCTATGCTCCTTGAGTAATCTCTATTTTTATTTCAATAACGCTTATTATCTATTATAAGTCTCATTTAGGTAAGTAAACTTATCGATAAAAATGCACATTTACAGCCATTTAATGCTTTTTTCATATCAATCAACCTAAAATTGTGTCTAGGTGATTAATTTGAATTACGCAGCATAAAAATCCATTTATAAAACCAATAACTCGCACAATAATTCAAACAATCGACAACAAGTGTTACTTATGAACGCTTATCCATCTTTTCAGCTAGTTAGTATAAGCGGAGTTGATATTTTAAGCTACCGCTGTAGTGTTCCAGTTTATGTCATTGTGTCACATAATTTTCTTTAGATATAAAAAAACAGCGCATAAAATACGCTGTTTTTTTGGTTTAATCATTCGATTAAAGCTTTTCAGTAATCCATGCTTCAGCGTCAACCAATGCAGTTGGAAGCGCAGCACAATCCGTACCACCAGCTTGAGCCATATCAGGACGACCGCCGCCTTTACCACCAACCTGCTGAGCTACAAGGTTCACTAACTCACCCGCCTTCACTTTAGAGGTTAAATCTTTAGTCACACCAGCAATTAAGCCAACTTTATCATCAGCTACGTTACCTAATAAAATGATGCCACTGCCAATTTGATTTTTAAGCTCATCGACCATACCGCGCAATGCTTTATTGTCTGCACCATCAAGCTGGCTGATTAGCACTTTAACACCTGAAATCTCTTTTACTTGGCTAATTAGGCTTGCACCTGCCTGAGAAGCCAGTTTGTCTTTCAATTGCTGAATTTCTTTTTCTAATTGCTTAGTTTTAGCGACACCTTCTGACACTTTTTGCTCATATTGCGCTTGTTGTGCTTCCAATGCATCTAACGCGGCTTCACCCGTTACCGCTTCAATACGGCGAATGCCCGCAGCGATACCGCTTTCAGACGTCACTTTAAATAAGCCGATATCACCCGTATTAGCCGCGTGAATACCACCACATAGCTCAGTTGAAAAATCACCCATGGATAAAACACGAACTTCATCATCGTATTTTTCGCCAAACAGTGCCATGGCACCTTTTTGTTTAGCTGATTCAATATCCATCACATTGGTTGCAACTTGATGGTTACGGCGAACTTGTTGGTTCACTAAGCGTTCGACTTCACGCAATTCTTTATCACTCACCGCTTCTAAGTGAGAGAAATCGAAGCGTAAGTTTTCAGCACGAACCAATGAGCCTTTTTGTGTTACATGCTCACCTAATACTTGACGCAATGCAGCGTGTAACAAGTGAGTAGCAGAGTGATTAAGCGTGATAGCTGTACGGCGCTCAGCATCAACATGTGCTAATACTTTATCGTCTTTTGCCATGACACCTTCAATCAACTGACCGTGATGGGCAATAGCATTACCTAGTTTTTGAGTATCACGAACTTCAAATAAGCCTGAATCCGTTTTGATTACGCCCGCGTCACCACACTGACCACCGGATTCTGCATAAAACGGTGTCTCTCCTAGAATTAGAATCGCTTCCGTTCCTGCACTGATGCTGCCCACTTGCTCTGCTTCAACAAAGATTTCTGCTATAACGCTTTCACCAGACACATGCGAGTAACCACAAAAATCAGTATCCGCTTCTGTTTTGATAGCTTTGTTGTAGTCAGTACCAAATTGGCCTGCTTCACGGGCACGTTGACGCTGTGCATTCATGGCTTTTTCAAAACCTTCTTCGTCAATGTTTACATCACGCTCACGTGCAACATCATTGGTCAGATCGGCTGGGAAACCGTAAGTATCATAAAGTTTGAAGACCGTTTCACCATCTAAAGTTTTGTTGTCGCCTAGTTCATCAATCGCTTCATTTAAGATAGCCATACCGCGATCAAGTGTACGAGCAAAGTTTTCTTCTTCGATGCGAAGTACTTTTTCAACCACTGGTTGTTGTTTCTTCAGTTCTTCACCGGCAGTACCCATGACTTCAGCCAGTTTATTAACCAGCTTATAGAAGAAGGTGCCATTTGCGCCTAATTTATTGCCATGGCGAACCGCGCGACGAATGATACGACGCAGCACATAGCCACGGCCTTCATTTGATGGCATGACGCCATCCACGATTAAGAATGAACAAGAACGAATGTGATCGGCCACAACGCGTAATGATTGGTTATCTAAATCTTCCGTACCAATTATGGATGCAGCTTCTTTAATTAGAGTTTGGAAAACATCAATTTCATAGTTTGAATGCACGCCCTGCATGATGGCAGAGATGCGCTCAATCCCCATTCCGGTATCAACCGACGGTTTTGGAAGCGGTTCCATTGTCCCATCAGCATGGCGGTTAAATTGCATGAAAACGTTATTCCAAATCTCGATGAAACGGTCGCCATCTTCTTCAGGCGTACCCGGGCGTCCGCCCCAAATATGTTCACCGTGATCGTAGAAAATCTCAGTACAAGGGCCACAAGGACCGGTATCGCCCATTTGCCAGAAGTTATCTGACTCGTATGCTTTACCGCCTTCTTTATCACCAATGCGAACAATGCGATCCGATGGAATACCAATATCTTTATTCCAAATTTCAAATGCTTCATCATCGGTTTCATAAACCGTAACAAGCAGTTTATCTTTTGGTAGCTGTAGAACTTCGGTTAAAAATTCCCACGCATAACCAATCGCATCATGCTTGAAATAATCACCAAAACTAAAGTTACCTAACATTTCAAAGAAGGTATGGTGACGAGCAGTAAAACCAACATTTTCTAAATCATTGTGTTTACCACCAGCACGAACACAGCGTTGAGCCGTGGTAGCTCTCGTGTAATTGCGTTTTTCGGCACCTAGAAAACAATCTTTAAATTGGTTCATGCCTGCGTTGGTGAATAGTAAAGTTGGATCATTAGCAGGAACTAATGATGAACTATCGACAATTTGGTGTCCTTTACTTTCAAAGAACGAAAGGAACGCGCGGCGTACCTCATCAGTGCTCATATACATGCAATTCTTCCGGAAATATTCAAGATATAATTTTTCGACATTGTAAAGGATGAAGCGTGTTTAGTAAAACAAGTTACCACCTTGCTTGATGGTAACTGCCGCAATCAATCTATTTGCTCAAAACTGGACAATGCATATCGTATTTGATCAAAACTAAAGCCACGGTATTGTAGAAACCGAACTTGCTTTGCATACGCTTTTTGATCTTCAGCCGGTTTACCTTTAAATTTCTTTTCTGCCGTTTCTTTAGCAAGCTCAAACCAATCTTGTGGCTCTTCCTCAAACGCTTGCTCAATCACATACTCAGAAACCTGCTTTAAATTCAGTTCTTGCTGAATACGACGTTTACCATGCCCCTTATAAACATGCTGTCGTACTTGGCTTTTGGCGTAACGCAAGTCATCCATCCACCCATTACCAATGCAATAAGCAAGCGCTTGGTTGATGTCATCCTCTTCAAACTCTTTTAAACTGAGTTTCTGCCTTAATTCATACTCACCATGATCACGGCGACTTAATAACTGCACGGCGACGTCTTTGGCGGATAATTTCGATTTCGCGCGATACATGAATTATTTCTCCTCCAAGTATCTATATTACGTTGCATCCCTCATGAAACTTGGATACAAAAAAGCCCTGAATCAACAGGGCTTAAATTTTACTGAACACCATTCGTCAGTTGGACTTGGGTTATTCTTCTGTTTCTGCAACTTCTACTTCAGCAGTGTCTTCTAGCACAGCTGGAGCAAGTAGCAATTCACGCAGTTTAGTATCAATTTCTAACGCAATTGCTGGATTTTCACGAAGGTAGTTGCAAGAGTTTGCTTTACCTTGGCCAATTTTATCGCCTTTATAGCTATACCAAGCACCCGCTTTCTCAACAAGCTTATTTTTCACACCAAGGTCAATTAATTCACCTTCACGGTTGAAACCTTTACCGTATAAGATTTGAGTTTCAGCTTGTTTAAATGGTGCAGCAATTTTGTTCTTAACCACTTTAATGCGAGTTTCGTTACCTACAACTTCATCACCATCTTTAATCGCACCAGTACGGCGAATATCAAGACGAACAGAGGCGTAGAATTTAAGTGCATTACCACCAGTTGTGGTTTCAGGCGAACCGAACATGACACCAATTTTCATGCGAATTTGGTTAATGAAGATGGCCATACAGTTAGATTGCTTAAGGTTACCCGTTAGCTTACGCATGGCTTGAGAAAGCATACGTGCTTGAAGACCCATGTGGCTATCGCCCATTTCGCCTTCAATTTCAGCTTTTGGTGTTAATGCAGCAACTGAGTCAATAACCAATACATCAATCGCGCCAGAACGTGCTAATGCATCACAAATTTCTAATGCTTGCTCACCTGTATCTGGCTGAGAAACAAGAAGATCATTGATGTTCACGCCAAGTTTTTGTGCGTAAATTGGATCAAGAGCATGCTCAGCATCAATGAAGGCACATGTTTTACCAACACGTTGCGCTGCAGCAATTAACTCTAATGTTAAGGTTGTTTTACCTGAGCTTTCAGGGCCGTATACTTCAACGATACGTCCCATTGGTAGACCACCAGCACCCAATGCGATATCCAAAGCAAGAGAACCTGTAGAAATCGTTTCTACGTCCATTGTACGGTTGTCACCCAATTTCATAATTGAGCCTTTACCAAATTGTTTTTCGATTTGGCCAAGTGCCGCCGCTAGAGCCTTTTGTTTGTTCTCGTCCATTCTTATTCCACCTATCAGATGCGTTAAACTATTTCTTACCAAGATGTATTTATTATACTGTTGATTTGTACAGTGTCCACACCTGTGTGTTATTTTTTTTATTTCGTTGAAATCAATTTAGTTTTCGACGTTTAATTCTATCCGAGCTAAATACGCTCTAATCACCATCAAGAATATCTTCAAGTTTATCTAAGGCGTGGAAACAGGCCTGAATGCGCACTTCTTCACGATTCCCATTAAAGACAACGGTTTCATACTTAATAATACTCCCCCCCATCGCCCAGGCAAAACAGACGGTTCCCACCGGCTTTTCATCACTACCACCATCAGGTCCAGCAATACCACTAACTGCAATCGAGCACGTTCCTTTAGATCGCTCTAACGCACCACCAGCCATTTCTTGTACAGTTTGTTCACTGACGGCGCCAAACATCAATAACGTTTCTGATTTTACGCCAATCATTTCCATTTTAGCTTCATTACTGTAGGTCACAAAGCTGCGGTCAAACCAAGCAGAGCTCCCTGCTGTTTCAGTAATAGCAGTCGCAATACCACCACCTGTGCATGATTCTGCTGTAACCAATACTTGTGATTGTTGTTTCAGCTTGATCCCAACCCGCTTACTTAGCACGCGTAACTCTGCATATGTCATTCACATCAGCCTTAATTTTAATATTAATTGTTTGATTTTGTGACGATACTTAACTTTTTAATAAAAATCATTGCCATAAATCACAGCAACAAAAGTTAACTCCATCGCAACATTTTAAAACTTCTATACTCAATAACTTCAATAACCAACGTGATTGAAGCGACTGTTTCAAACATAAATGGGAATATGATTATAACAATAAGGGAAGTTATCACTATGAAACAAATAGCTAAAAAAGCATTAATTGCACTCTCTCTCGCAGTCTCACTGCCGGTTGTGGCGGCAAGCTACACGATCGGCACGGGAAGTCAAAGTGGTACCTATTATCCTTTAGGCGGGATTCTTGCCAAAATTTGGAGCGAGAATATCGATGATTTTGATATGCGCGCTGAAGTTACCGCGGCATCAGTTGAGAACACCATCAAGGTCGCCACCAATAAACAACTGGTTGGTATTGCGCAGGGCAATGTTGTACTACAAGCCAATGAAGGCACTAAGCCTTTCCCTCGTAAAATGGATGTTGCGGTCCTTTTCGCTCTTTACCCTAACGCCGTTCAGTTTATGGTACCAGCCGACTCTGATATTCATTCGATTAGCGATCTGAAAGGTAAACGCATTTCTGTCGGTGCTCCTGGGTCTGGCACTCGAGTCAGTAGCATGAACATTCTAAATACCTTAGGGGTTTCTGAAAGCGACATTAAACCCCAATCTCTTAACTACACAGCAACCACAAATGCTCTCGCGAATGGTCAAATTGATGCTGGTGTTATCGTCGGCAGCTTAGGCGTTGGCGCCATCACTGAGTTAGCTTTGACTCGTAAGATTCGTATTCTCTCTTTCAGCGCTGATGAAATGGCAAAAGTCATGCAAGCGAACCCTTCTTATCAAGCGCTCGAAGCTCCAGCTGAAACTTATAAAAATGTCCCAACCTTTACCACTCCTGCCGTTTGGAATGTTTTGGTAGTCAATAAAAACATGAGTGAAGACATGGCTTATGAAATGACCAAAGTTGCCTTTGATAACATGGCTAAGATCCGCCAAGTTGTCGGTGTGACTAAGTACACAACACTTGAGAACATGAATAAACTGTCTGGTATGGCACTACACCCTGGTTCACAAAAATACCTTGATGAGCAAATGAAAAAATAATCGTCTGGCTTAATTGGTTTTTTCATACGGAGTATTAAATGACAAAATCCACATCTATAAGCCAAGCTTTTACCGATAAGTTAGTCCTCATAGCAGCTGCGGCTGCTATTTGTCTTTCTATCTTTCAGGTATGGCAAGGTTTGCAACCTACATTATCGGCGCCGGTTTTTAGACCCATCCATCTGGCATGGATTTTGGTCTTAGCCTTTTTACTTTACCCATTAGTTAAAGCGGATAAACACAGTGCCCCATTGTATTTTTCCGCTCGCTTGCTGGATATTATTTTTATCATTGCCACTTGTTGGGCAACCTATCAAATCACTATTTTTGATTATGATGACATCAGCTTTTTACTTGATGGCTTGCAACCTCTTGATCAAATCGCAGGTGTGGTTCTGATCATATCCCTTTTAGAAGCCACTCGCCGAACCGTCGGTTTTGTGATGGTTCTCATTGCCGCATTATTTTTAGTCTATGCCTTTTTTGGTGATGCACTTCCTGCTGGGATTGCGAGCAAAGGTTTTGCGTTAGAAGAAGTGATCCGCTTTCATATATTTTCAACCAATGGCGTCTTTGGTGCACCGCTAGCGATTGCCGCTGGTGTGGTATTTATCTTCGTGTTATTTGGTGCATTTTTACAAGTTACCGGCGCAGGTCAATTCTTTATTGATGCGGCTTTTGCGGTAGCGGGTAAGTATCGAGGGGGTCCTGCTAAAGCCAGTGTTTTAGCCTCTGCTGCGCTCGGTTCTATCTCAGGCTCTGCCATCGCCAATACCGTAACCACTGGCGCGCTCACTATTCCGATGATGAAAAAGCTCGGCTATAAACCAGAACAGGCCGCCGGGATAGAAGCCGCCGCTTCAACCGGTGGTCAAATCATGCCACCTGTCATGGGGGCTGGTGCGTTTGTGATGGCGCAATTTACCGGCATTCCTTACAGCGACATTTTATTGGTATCGATTGCTCCAGCTATTCTTTATTTTGCCAGTACTTTGCTTTATGTGCATTTAATGGCATGTAAATTGGGCCTACAGGGAATGAGCGTTACCGAAAAGATCGGCATTGTGATGAAGAATGGCTGGCATTTCTTAGTGCCATTGGTGTTTATTACAACCTTATTGTTAATGAGCTATTCACCAGTGTTAGTCGGTATCGCAGGATGTGCAGCTATCTTAGTGGCCGCCATGATGAGAAAACACAGCCGAATTAGTTTTCCTGTGTTCTTACAAGGCATGAAAGAAGGTGCTATTTCAGCAGTACCTATTTCTGTTGCCTGCGCCACTGCCGGTATTGTTGTAGGCGTGGTGGGCCAGACCGGAATTGGCCTTCAATTTACCCAATTCTTAATTGCTTTATCGGGTGGTTATTTATGGTCGGCACTTGGACTCATTGCCATTGCAGCGGTGATCTTAGGAATGGGTTTACCGGTTACCGCCGCCTATATCGTGTTATCCGTCATGGCGGTTCCAGCCTTAAATGACTTTGGATTAGGCTTGTTAACCGCTCACATGATTGTGTTTTGGTTATCACAAACGTCAAACGTCACACCGCCAATTGCATTAGCGGCCTTTGCTGGTGCTGGGATTGCGGGAGCGTCACCAATGAAATCAGCCATTCAAGCCTTTAAGCTGGCTCAAGGGTTCTTTATTATTCCGGCCATGATGGCGTTTTCTGGCCTCATTTGGCTAGATGGTGAATTAACTCACTTCTTTATTGGAATAATAACGACTCTAGGTTTGATCTTTGCGTTTGCAGGCGGTATCGAAGGTAGGCTAATTAACACTCTAAGTGCCATTCAACGTGGATTATTATTAATCTTAGCTTTGGGCATTTTATTTAGTGATGACATCTACCGCTTGGGTTGCTTAGCCTTGGTTGTGGTCATTATAGTGATTAATGCTCGCAAGCCAGAAGCGACAACGGCTTAATCCGTTCGCTCCATTGTGAATATACTTGGGTGAACATAACTTGGCTCATGACGTAGATTGATAATTGACACTTCAATCAACACCATGAGTCATTTTTCTTCACTCACCACCTCTTTCCATTGCTTTCTCCCGGTATGAAAAATATCATGTCGCATTAATTAGAAATAACCTGGGTGATAAGCGTGGCCAAAACAGAAACTCATACTCCAATGATGCAGCAATATTTACGTTTAAAAGCGGAAAATCCGGATATTTTGCTGTTTTATCGTATGGGCGATTTTTACGAATTGTTTTATAGCGATGCCAAACGCGCTTCTCAATTATTAGATATTTCACTGACCAAACGTGGTGCCTCTGCTGGCGAGCCAATCCCAATGGCGGGCGTTCCTTATCACGCAGTAGAAGGTTATTTAGCGAAACTGGTTCAATTAGGTGAATCGGTGGCCATTTGTGAACAAGTTGGCGACCCTGCCACCAGCAAAGGCCCAGTGGAACGTAAAGTAGTTCGTATTGTCACCCCCGGTACGGTTACCGATGAAGCTCTATTACCTGAGCGTATTGATAACTTAGTCGCAGCTATTTATCAGCAAGATGACAAATTTGGTTACGCGACATTAGATATGACTTCAGGTCGATTCCAACTTTGCGAACCTGAAACCGAAGAAGCGATGCAAGCCGAGCTGCAACGTACCTCACCGAAAGAATTACTGTATCCAGAAGATTTCTCCAGCCAACAACTATTAGAAAAGATAAAAGGTCAGCGTCGCCGCCCAATCTGGGAATTTGAACTCGATACCGCCAAACAACAACTCAACATGCAATTTGGTACAAAAGACTTAATTGGCTTTGGCGTCGAAAATGCCAAGCTAGGATTGTGCGCCGCTGGATGTTTGATCCAATATGTCAAAGATACCCAACGCACCGCTTTGCCACACATCCGCTCACTGACATTTGACCGACAAGATGATTCCGTAATTTTAGATGCCGCCACTCGCCGTAACCTAGAGATCACGCAAAATTTAGCAGGCGGTACCGACAGCACTTTAGCGGAAGTACTGGATAAAACGGCCACACCGATGGGCAGTCGCATGTTCAAACGTTGGCTGCATCAACCAATGCGTAACAACAAGGCGCTTAATCAACGTTTAGATGCGATCTCTGAAATCAAAGAGGACGCTTACTTTACCGAGCTTCATCCAACCTTAAAAAGCATTGGGGATATTGAGCGTATTTTGGCACGTCTTGCTCTGCGTTCAGCTCGCCCTCGCGATTTAGCGCGCTTACGCAATGCGATGCAACAATTACCAGAATTAGCCAGTATCACGCAAAGTTTCAAACACGATTATCTGCAAAAACTCGCTAATGACGCCAAGCCTATGGATAACATTTGTGAGCTATTAGAAAGATCCATCAAAGAAAATCCACCCGTGGTGATCCGTGATGGTGGTGTATTAGCCGATGGTTACAACAGCGAATTAGATGAATTGCGTAAACTGGCCAGTGGCGCGACCGACTACTTAGACAAAATGGAAGCAGAAGAACGTGATCGTCATGGTATCGACAGTTTAAAAGTCGGCTATAACAATGTTCATGGCTTCTTTATTCAAGTCAGCCGCGGACAAAGTCATTTAGTGCCACCGCATTATGTGCGCCGCCAAACTCTTAAAAATGCAGAACGTTACATCATTCCTGAATTAAAAGAGCATGAAGATAAAGTTCTGACATCTAAATCAAAATCACTCGCCTTAGAAAAACGTTTGTGGGAAGAGTTGTTTGATTTGCTGATGCCGCATTTAGAAAGCATGCAAAATTTAGCCTCGGCATTATCTCAATTAGATGTTCTGCAAAACTTAGCCGAACGTGCCGATAGCTTAAATTACTGTCGCCCAACCCTATCCAACAAAGCAGAGCTATCGATTCAATCAGGGCGTCACCCTGTGGTGGAGCAGGTACTCGATGTGCCTTTTATTGCTAACCCTATCGATTTAAACCCGCAACGCCAAATGCTGATCATTACCGGTCCGAACATGGGGGGTAAATCCACTTATATGCGCCAAACTGCTTTGATTGCTTTACTCGCGCATATCGGTAGTTACGTACCAGCAGAATCAGCAACCATCGGCTCCATTGATAGGATATTCACTCGTATCGGCGCGCAAGATGACCTCGCTTCAGGCCGTTCGACTTTCATGGTAGAAATGACCGAAACCGCCAATATCCTCCATAATGCCACCGAAAATAGCTTGGTATTGATGGACGAAATTGGTCGTGGTACCAGCACTTATGATGGCTTATCACTGGCGTGGGCAAGCGCTCATTTCTTAGCCACTAAAATTAAAGCCATGACGTTATTTGCTACTCATTATTTTGAGCTAACTGAACTACCAAGCCAAGTGCCTAATCTTGCTAATGTTCACTTAGATGCTATTGAACATGGTGACACCATTGCCTTTATGCATGCAGTACAAGAAGGCGCAGCTAGTAAATCCTATGGTTTAGCCGTCGCAAGCTTAGCTGGTGTCCCTAAATCAGTGATCCAACAAGCTAAAGTTAAATTAAAACAATTAGAATCCCTTGGGCACCAAAAAGCCACCAGTTCAGCGGGTGCAGCAGCACCGACTATTGCATCGACAATTGCAGAGCAACAATTAAGCCTCATACCTGAAAGCAATGAAATCGAGCTAGCCCTTGAGCAGATCAATCCAGATGATATGAGCCCACGTGAAGCACTCGATGCGCTTTATCGCTTAAAAACACTGCTTTCTTAGCGTTAGCAGAGATACTCACCTCCATAATGAAAAAGGGAAGCCACAATGGCTTCCCTTTCTTATGCTACTGTCTTTATTGTGACTAATAATTGATTAGTCGTAATCAACATTGAATAAAGATTCCATATTCAAGCCTTGCTTGGTTAAGATCTCTCTTAAACGACGCAAACCTTCTACTTGAATTTGGCGAACACGCTCACGAGTTAAATTAATTTCACGTCCAACTTCTTCTAAAGTGGATGGCTCATAGCCTAAAAGACCGAAGCGACGTGCAAGCACTTCTTTTTGCTTAGGGTTTAGCTCATCAAGCCATTCAATTAACGATGATTTAATATCATCATCTTGAGTTGAAAACTCAGGATCTGAATTATGAATGTCAGGAATAATATCTAATAATGCTTTTTCACCATCACCACCAATCGGTGTATCGACAGAGCTGACACGTTCATTCAAACGCAGCATTTTGCTTACATCATCAACTGGCTTATCGAGTTGAAAAGCGATTTCTTCGGCGGTTGGTTCATGATCTAACTTTTGCGCTAACTCACGAGCGGTACGAAGATAAATATTAAGTTCTTTCACTACATGGATAGGCAACCGAATGGTGCGTGTTTGATTCATTAAGGCGCGTTCAATCGTTTGACGGATCCACCACGTTGCATAGGTAGAAAATCGGAAACCACGCTCAGGATCGAACTTTTCAACCGCACGGATCAAGCCTAAGTTGCCCTCTTCAATAAGGTCAAGTAGCGCTAAACCACGGCTGTTATAACGGCGAGAGATCTTAACAACAAGACGCAAGTTGCTTTCAATCATTCGCTTACGAGCAGCTGCATCACCACGAAGAGCACGGCGAGCATAAAGCACCTCTTCTTCAGCGGTAAGGAGCGGTGAAAACCCGATTTCACTTAAGTAAAGTTGAGTTGCATCAAGGCTTTTCGCTGAGACTTCATACTCTTCTTTCGTTTCATTTTTTGTCGAAACCTCTTCGGCTTCAATCGACTCAACATCAAATTCATGCTCATCGATGTCATTCATTTTGGTCACTGCATTGCTGATACTCATAAGCGCCTCCCCTTGGCGAATTAAGTTAGCAAGACATAACAACTTAATATGTCATTTATTGTAAGTAGCGTTCAGGATTCACTGACTTACCTTTGTATCGAATTTCAAAGTGTAAACGGACACTGTTTGTACCGGTACTACCCATTAAAGCAATTTTCTGGCCAGTTTTTACCGATTGCCCTTCTTTTATTAACAAGCGATCATTGTGAGCATAGGCACTTAGATACTCATCATTGTGTTTAATAATGATTAAGTTTCCATAACCTCGTAGCGCATTCCCCGCATATACCACGACTCCTGCTGCGGTAGATACAACGTCTTGCCCTCTTTGCCCGGTAATATCAATCCCTTTATTGCCTTGATCACCAACAGAAAACTTACTGATTATTCTGCCTTTTGTTGGCCACACCCAGCGCTCTACCTTGTCGTTTTTAGATGTAGATTGGGTGACATTATTGTTAACATTTTGTTTACTTTCACCACCAACATACTCCTTTGATTGAGATTGCACAACTGGGGAAGTTGAATCTTTCCTTTCAACTTTAGTCGTAGAGCTTGGCGCTTTTTTAGCAGGTGCAGAAGCGACTTGGCTATTTCCTGCGCCGGTTCCATCGAACGCTGGAGGCACATAAACAGGGCGCCAAAGATTCAACTTTTGACCAGGGTGGATGGTGTAAGGTGGCTTCAAATGGTTATAGCGGATGATATCGTTAACATCTTTGTCTGCCAGGACAGAAATAAAATAGACACTGTCCCCTTTTTCAACGACATAATAACTGCCTTTATAGCTGCCTCTGTCGTCCGTTAATGGCTGATAAGAACAGCCAGCTACAAAAACAAGTAATATCAAAGATGTAAAAATACTTTTCAGCAATACCAAGATTCCAATCCTACTTTTATGCTAACTCACCGGGAATAAGAGGCACAAACCTCACAACCTCTACCAAAGTAGAAAGGCATTCTCCATTTCGTTTTTCTATTTTTATCAATTCTTGATGTTCATCACCAATTGGCACAATCAAAACACCACCTTCCGCCAGTTGTTCAACCAATTGTTCAGGTAAATGTGAGGCAGCCGCTGTGACAATAATCGCATCAAAAGGACCTTTGGATGCCCATCCTTGCCAACCATCGCCATGTTTCGTCGAGACATTATAAATATCAAGTTGCTTTAGGCGACGTTTCGCATCCCATTGCAATGACTTTATTCTTTCTATCGAGTAAACATGGTCAACCATTTTTGACAATACAGCCGTTTGATAACCAGACCCCGTTCCAATCTCTAACACTCGACTATTAGCTTTAAGGTTAAGTAGCTGCGTCATTTTGGCAACAATGTAGGGCTGAGAGATGGTTTGCCCTGCCCCTATTGGTAATGCGTTATTATCATAAGCTTGGTGGCGCATCGCTTCCGACAAAAAATATTCACGAGGCAGCATTCTCATTACATTTAAGAGATGGCTGTCTGAAATGCCTTTTTGTTGCAAGAAACTCACCAATTGATCTGCTTTGATATTGTTCATATTGCCTGTTCGTTTTCTTAGACTCAATGTATCGATTAAGGATTGACCCAATCGCGCATTTGTTGCAACGCTTCATGCGCGGTCAAATCGACTCTTAATGGCGTGATAGAGACTTCACCTTTCTCTATTGCATAAAAATCAGTACCGTCTCCAGCATCTGCTTCTTTCCCAGGAGGGCCAAGCCAATAGACCTCTTGCCCACGCGGGTCAAGTTGTTTGATCATATCTTCCGCATGATGACGAGCCCCAAGACGTGTCACACGAGTACCGGCGAGTTGTTCAAGCGCAAGATCAGGAACGTTAACACTGATCAGATGATGAGCAGGGATCGGGCTTTTGACATGCTGTAGAATCACATCTTTGGCAATTTGCGCTGCGGTATCAAAGTGGGTTTTTCCCACTAACGAAATCGCAATGGATTGAACCCCTAAAAAATGACCTTCCATTGCCGCAGCAACGGTACCGGAATACAGCACATCATCTCCAAGGTTAGCACCATGGTTAATGCCGGATACCACAAGATCTGGCATTTCGTTTTTCATCAATTCATTTAATGCAAAATGCACACAATCTGTTGGTGTACCTTGTACAGAGTAAACATTGGGGCGAACTTGTGTCACTCGTAACGGTGTTTCTAATGTTAACGAATTCGAAGCACCAGAGCGATTACGATCAGGGGCAACAATCACAATTTCCGCAATATCAGATAAGACTTCTGCTAATGTGTTTATCCCTTGCGCATTCACGCCATCGTCATTACTCAATAATATCTTCATTGATTTCCCTATTTTTATCCCGATGATGCCTGTAGAAGGAGTGACATCCATCACCGGTTCCTAATTGACGATTAATTAATTGTTGTATACGCGCTCAATTTCTATTTCATTGACCACTTCACGTAAAATCGACGTAGCAAAGCTACCAGATGGTAACGAGAATGAAACTACAACATCTGAACCATCCACCTGCCAAGACATGTTATCCGCATATAACGCAACCGGACGACGATCATGGCGCATACGATTACCACGGATCAGTTTCATTAAATCAGGCTCAGCATCTAAAAATTGAGTTTCAAGTGCTTCGGCTTTATTTTCGGTTGGTAAAGCATTGTCGCCAGCTAATGCTGCTGTTAGCTGTAATACTTTTTCATTGAGCTGTTGCTGTAAAGTTTCAAGGTTTTGTTCATCAACTAGCAGCTGCTCATCATTGGTGTTGTGCACTAGATCGCCATCAAGCAACTGATGAAAGCATTGTAATTCAATTCGATGAGAAACAATGTGATTGAAAATCCATGAACGAGCCGTTGAAAGGTATAGGCTGCGTTGGTTTTGATTGCGTGTACGAACATTATCACGCCCCCAACGACGCGCTTCAGATAAATTATTACCTTCACGTCCAAAACGTTGCGAGCCAAAATAATTAGGCACACCTAACGATTTCACTTTCTCTAAACGAGCGACCACATCATCAACATGAGTCACTTCAACCAAGCGAATCACAAAACCATTACCGACTAAATCACCTGGGCGTAATTTTTTATTATGACGAGCAGTTTCAAGAATTTTCACACTAGGGTGTTGTGCTTCAAATGTTGCAATATCTAGCTCATCACCAATTTTAGGTAAATGAACACTTAACCACTGTTCAGTCACTGCATGGCGATCTTTCAAGCCAGCCCAGCTAATGCTTTTCGATGACACTCCACAAGCTTTGGCTAATTCGTTGGCAACATAAGCGGTATTTTCACCCTCTTTGCGAATTTTCACCATGAAGTGTTCACCTTCACCAGAGAAAGCAAAACCAAGGTCCTCAATCACTTGAAAGTCTTTCGCTTGCGCTTTTACTTTCGCTTGTGCCGTTGGTTTTCCTAATAGATAGGCAAATGGCGCTAGGATATCTGTCATGAATTCAATCTTATTGGTTAATTAGTAATTATTGGCGAACGATTAACGCAACCGCTTCACAAGCGATGCCTTCTTTACGTCCAGTAAAGCCTAGTTTTTCAGTGGTTGTCGCTTTCACGTTAATATTATCGATATCCGTCTCAAGATCCGATGCAATCGCAGCTCTCATACTTTGAATAAACGGCAGCATTTTCGGTGCTTGAGCGATGATAGTGACATCAGCATTACCCAACACATAGCCTTTTTCTTTAACAAAACGGTAAACTTCACGAAGCAATGCTCGGCTATCCGCGCCTTTCCACTTATCATCAGTATCAGGGAAATGCTTACCTATATCTCCGGCAGCAATCGCACCTAACAAGGCATCGGTTAATGCATGAAGTGCCACATCACCATCGGAATGGGCAATGAGACCTTGCTCATAGGGAATCGCTACACCACCGATAATAACAGGGCCTTCACCACCAAATTTATGTACATCAAAGCCATGACCAATTCGAATCATTATTTATCCTTGGTATTGAATACGTTAATTAGGATCCGCAAGACGATCCGTTAGAAAAAAAGCGGCTAATGCAAGATCTTCAGGTTGGGTAATCTTGATGTTATCCGCCCGACCTTGCACCAATAAAGGTGTTTGCCCGATGAGCTCCATCGCCGAAGCTTCGTCGGTAATATCACTACCTTGCTGTAATGCCTGAGATAGTGCACTTTCCAATGATTCTAATGGGAACATTTGGGGCGTTAGTGCATGCCAGAGCTGACTACGGTCAATCGTTTCTTCAATGCAATTGTGAGCATTTTTATTCACGAAAGATTGCTTCATGGTATCGCGCACTGGTGTGGCTAAAATACCACCTTGATTGGCAAGCACACATTGCTCAATGAGCTTAGTAATATCAGCATGTGTGATGCATGGTCTTGCTGCATCGTGAACCAGTACCCAAGGATAGTCTTGAGCATGATTAGTTGCCAAGTAACTTAAACCAGAAAGCACCGAATCGGCTCGCTCTTGTCCACCAGCCACACGAATCACTTGGGGGTGAGTGGCTATGTCTAAATCTGCAAAGTATTCATCACCCTCACTGATTGCTAAGACAACCAATTCAACCTTAGGGTGTGCGAGCAAACATTCTACCGTGTGCTCTAAAATAGCTTTACCAAGAAGTGGAAGATATTGCTTAGGGTGATTCGCTTGCATACGCTTTCCTACCCCAGCGGCAGGGACAACAACAGCAAAGCGCTGCTTATCCAGCGTTGTGATATCTCCCATCACTCATCATCCGAGTTAAATGTGGAATTGGCTTCATTATCATCACCGATAATTCGATAGAAAGTTTCACCATTTTTGATCATACCAAGCTCATGGCGAGCACGTTCTTCAATCGCATCAAGCCCTTGACGAAGATCGTCAATTTCCGCAAACATTAAATCGTTACGCTTTTTAAGGCTATTATTCACTTCTTGTTGCACTGCAATATCTGAATGCACCGCGTTATAGTCGATGATCCCATTCTTGCCAAAGAACAAGTCATACTGCAATGTGCAAAGTATGGTTATCAAAACTAAAGTAAATATCCGCATCATCTACTCGCTAAAAAAATCTTGCGCTAATGATACCTCATTCGATGGGTACGATCATAATTTAGCAAGTGAAAAGTTAGAAAGAAAAATAGGAAGGGCGTTTCTTGTCGCTAGGATAAACGTGACTCGAAAAAAGCCACAAGAAAAACAGATTCAGTAATCACGAACAAACAAAGTAACTAAGCTGCAAAACCGCCTTTCTTGTATTGAAAAAAATCCCCGCCAAGGCGAGGATTTAAGAGTAATGATCAATTCAATGAAGAATCAATTCAAAGTAATTGCTGTTGTAGCAAGGCGACAATTCGACTTAGGCCCCTGAGCATAGTTTACCTATGTGATGGGGGTAAGCCGAAGTAGTCAACGCCGCTACGGCTGCAAATACGAAGAATTACTGACCTTTTACTTCTTTAAGACCGTTAAAAGGAGCACGCGAACCTAGTGCTTCTTCGATACGGATAAGTTGGTTGTACTTAGCAACACGATCAGAACGGCTCATAGAACCCGTTTTGATTTGGCCTGCAGCAGTACCTACCGCTAGGTCAGCAATCGTTGCATCTTCAGTTTCACCAGAACGGTGAGAGATAACTGCAGTGTAACCAGCATCTTTCGCCATTTTGATAGCTGCCAAAGTTTCAGTTAGAGAACCGATTTGGTTGAACTTGATAAGGATAGAGTTAGCAACACCCATTTCGATGCCTTTTGCAAGGATCTTAGTGTTCGTCACGAATAGGTCATCACCAACTAGTTGAAGTTTGTCACCTAGTAGTTCAGTTTGGTGCTTGAAGCCATCCCAATCTGATTCGTCTAGACCATCTTCAATCGAAACGATTGGGTATTGGTTAGCTAGATCAGCTAGGTAGTGGTTGAACTCTTCAGAAGTGAAGATTTTACCTTCGCCTTTCATGTTGTAGTTGCCCGCTTCTTTGTCGTAGAACTCAGATGCTGCGCAATCCATCGCTAGAGTAACGTCTTTACCTAGCTCGTAACCTGCAAGCTCAACCGCTTCTTTGATTGCAGCTAGTGCCGCAGCGTTTGATTCTAGGTTAGGAGCGAAACCACCTTCATCACCAACTGCTGTGCTTAGGCCTTTAGCCTTAAGAACTTTAGCTAGGTTGTGGAACACTTCTGCGCCAATGCGTAGTGCTTCTTTGATTGTTTTCGCGCCAACAGGTTGAATCATGAATTCTTGAATATCAACGTTGTTATCAGCGTGCTCGCCACCATTGATGATGTTCATCATTGGTAGAGGCATAGAGAATACACCTGGAGTGCCGTTTAGTTCAGCGATGTGCTCGAACAAAGGCATGCCTTTAGATGCTGCAGCTGCTTTTGCGTTTGCTAGAGAAACAGCAAGGATTGCGTTAGCGCCGAACTTAGATTTGTTTTCAGTGCCGTCTAAATCGATCATTACTTGGTCGATTGCAGCTTGGTCTTTTGCGTCTTTACCAACAAGAGCAGCAGCGATTGGGCCGTTTACTGCTTCGATAGCTTTAAGAACACCTTTACCTAGGAAACGTGATTTGTCGCCGTCACGTAATTCAAGTGCTTCACGTGAACCAGTTGATGCGCCAGATGGTGCAGCAGCCATACCTACGAAGCCACCTTCAAGATGTACTTCAGCTTCTACTGTTGGGTTACCACGTGAGTCGATGATTTCGCGACCTAGAACTTTAACGATCTTAGACATTAATGTTTCCTCTCGTTCAATTTAAATATAAATGTCAAACTAATGGGGTAGTCGCACAACTTAAAGCCACTACCCATATCCCTTTTTACATCTTACTTTACAAGTTCATCTGTTCGTCGAAACGAACCATTTTCAATCTTTAATTATTTCTCAAACTCACCGCGCTGATGCTCACCAGCGGCTTTAACAAAACCTGCAAATAATGGATGACCATCACGAGGTGTTGAGGTGAATTCTGGGTGGAATTGAGCTGCCACAAACCAAGGGTGGTTCGGGTTTTCAATTACTTCCACAAGTTTCTTATCGGCAGAAAGGCCTGAAACTTTTAAGCCTGCTTTCTCAATTTGAGGACGCAGATTATTGTTCACTTCGTAACGATGACGATGGCGTTCATGAATTTGGGTGTTACCGTATAATTCATGTGCTTTGGTGCCTTTTTCAAGGTGACATAGCTGTGAGCCTAGGCGCATAGTGCCGCCTAAATCAGAAGTTTCTGTACGCTCTTCAACTTTCCCTTCTTTATCAACCCATTCTGTAATTAGGCCAACAACAGGGAATTTACTGTCTTTGTTGAACTCCGTTGAGTGAGCACCTTCCATACCAGCAACATTGCGCGCATATTCAATTAACGCTACTTGCATACCAAGACAAATACCTAAGTAAGGTACTTTGTTCTCACGAGCGTATTGTGCAGCAAGGATCTTTCCTTCAATACCGCGATCACCGAAACCGCCAGGAACTAAGATAGCATCTAAGTTATCGAGTAATTCTGTTCCTTTCGATTCCACGTCTTGAGAATCAATATACTTAATCGTCACGCTTAGGCGATTTTTCAAGCCCGCATGTTTTAATGCTTCGTTTACTGATTTATAAGCATCTGGTAGTTCAGTGTATTTACCCACCATACCGATGGTCACTTCACCCGTTGGGTTCGCTTCTTCATAAATCACTTGTTCCCATTCTGCTAAGTTTGCTTCAGGAGCAGTAATACCAAAACGAGTACATACCAAGTTATCCAAACCTTGTGCGTGGATCAATTGAGGAATTTTGTAGATTGAATCCACATCCTTCATTGAAATAACGGCTTTTTCCTGCACGTTACAGAATAAGGCAATTTTCTTACGCTCATTGGCAGGAATAATACGATCACTACGGCAAACCAGAATGTCTGGTTGAATACCAATAGAAAGTAATTCTTTTACTGAATGCTGTGTTGGTTTAGTTTTCACTTCGCCTGCTGCGGCCAAGTAAGGCACTAACGTTAAGTGCATGAACATTGCGTGTTCACGTCCTACTTCAGCGGCTAGTTGGCGAATCGCTTCCATAAAGGGCAGTGATTCAATATCACCCACCGTACCACCAACTTCAACGATCGCAACTTCATAGCCTTCTGAGCCAGCAATCACGCGATCTTTAATTGAATTAGTAATATGTGGAATAACCTGAATGGTTGCGCCTAAATAGTCACCACGACGCTCTTTGCGTAAAACATCTTCGTACACACGACCGGCAGTAAAGTTATTACGCTTAGTCATTTTAGTACGAATGAAACGCTCGTAGTGGCCTAAATCAAGGTCAGTTTCTGCACCATCTTCCGTGACGAATACTTCACCGTGTTGAATTGGGCTCATTGTGCCTGGGTCAACGTTGATGTAAGGGTCTAGTTTCATCATGGTCACTTTAAGACCACGAGCTTCTAAAATTGCGGCCAATGATGCTGCTGCAATACCTTTACCTAGAGAGGATACGACCCCACCAGTAACAAAAATGTAATTTGTCGTCATGTTTAACCTGAAGTTGGTTGAATGAGGGAAAATGGTTTTTCTGGATGGGATGAAAATATACCAGAACCCCTTTTCCGCTACAACGTGAAATCTATCACACTCGACTAATTTATTTCTTGCTTCAAATCAATTTAGCCGACGTAGACAATTTATCCCCTAAATAGAATAGCCAAAAAATCACAAATTACTTATGTGTTTTGCTTTCTTTTCTTCTTGTTTAACAAGCTCCCACGCCTTATCTAGCTCATCGAGTGGGCAATCAATCAAGGCTTTTCCTTTCTCCTCAATTTTAGTTTCCACGCCCCGAAAACGGCGTTCAAATTTTTTATTCGCTTTGGCTAATGTTACTTCAGGATCTTTACCTAAATGGCGGACAAGATTCACCGTCGCAAACAATAAGTCCCCTAATTCCTCTTCAATACGATTAGAATCGATGTTTGCTTGTAGCGCTTCTTCCATTACTTCATCAATTTCTTCATGCACTTTATCCACCACGGGACCAAGTGTTGGCCAATCAAAACCGTATTTAGCTACTTTTTTCTGGATTTTATTGGCTCGAGATAACGCAGGAAGAGCGACAGGAACTGAATCTAAAATACTGGATTCTTGTTTGCCTTGTTGCGTTTTTTCTTTTTGCTTTTCTTCCTCCCAACGCGCATTGAGTTCTTGTTCTGTGGTGATGTCTTCATCGGCAAAAACATGCGGATGGCGGCGAATAAGCTTTTCATTCAGCCCTTCGACCACATCGTTAAAATCAAACAAGGACTCTTCACTCGCCATTTGACTGTAAAAGATAATTTGAAACAGCAAATCGCCAAGTTCTTCTTGTAGATTTGGCCAATCTCGATTGTGAATGGCATCAACCACTTCATAGGTTTCTTCTATGGTGTGGGGAACAATCGAACCAAAGGTTTGTTTTTTATCCCAAGGGCAACCATTTTCCGGATCGCGCAACTGCTGCATGATGGTCAGTAATTGTTCGATTGAATTCGCTGGGGCTGGAATCGTCATTGGGTTGATTTTCCTATACAAAAACACCGCTCTCGATGAAATTAGCGGTGTTTAGTTTGTTATTTAATTGATAAACAATACGTTTTTATTTTAAGCGTTTCACACGCAGCACATCTTTGATTTGCTCAATCCTAGCCAAGATTCGTGATAAAACATCAACACTGTGCACTTCTAAATGGAAGTCCATAATAGTGATTTGTCGCTTATAATCGGTGCGGCTATTCATGCTGCTCACCTTTAATTTCTCGTTTGAGAACAAGGTCGTGATGTCTTTCAATAATCCACTACGCTCTAGAGCTTCCACCCGAATGGTCAAAATGTATAAACCGTTCGAACCACCGCCCCACACCGTATCAATAATACGCTCTGGCGCATGATGATTTAATTCACCTAGCTGCTCACAATCAGAGCGGTGTACTGAAATACCACGCCCTTGAGTAATGTAACCTCGAATCTCATCTCCCGGGATCGGCTGACAACAACGAGCAAGGTGAGTCATTAAGTTATCAACGCCTTGCACTACGACTGCATCTTTTCTTGGACGACTTTCATGTGCGGTTTGCGCTTCTTGTAACTTAGCAAGCGCTTGCTTGTCTTCTTCTTCCGCGGTCGGTTTATTAACCAAGGCATTAATATGATTAACCACTTGGTTAATACGTAAATCACCACTGCCGATGCCAACAAAAAGCTCATCATTGTTGTTTACATTAAAGCGCTTCAAAGCATATTTTTGAGCATCCTTTAATGTCGCACCAATTTTTAGTAGCTCAGCCTCTAAAATATCTTTACCCGCCTCTAGATTCTTCTCACGACTTTGCTTTCTAAACCATGCGTTGATCTTAGCGCGAGCACGACCAGAATGAACAAAGCCTAAGCTTGGGTTGAGCCAATCTCGTGACGGGTTTGGTTCTTTTTGAGTAATGATTTCAACTTGATCGCCCATCGCTAACTTATGTGTAAACGGAACAATGCGTCCACCTACTTTAGCGCCAATGCAGCGATGCCCGACTTCAGAGTGAATATGGTAAGCAAAATCAAGTGGCGTCGCCCCCATGGGTAAATCGACCACATCGCCCCTTGGAGTAAACGCATAAACACGATCATCAAAGACTTGGCTACGCAGTTCATCCAACATTTCGCCAGAATCGGCCATCTCTTCTTGCCAGTCGATCAGTTTGCGTAACCACGTGATTTTTTCATCGTAGCCACTGCGTGCAACCGTTGCACCTTCTTTGTATTTCCAGTGCGCGGCCACCCCAAGCTCCGAATCTTCATGCATTTGCTTGGTTCGGATTTGGATCTCAATGGTTTTGCCTTCAGGCCCTAACACCACGGTATGAATCGATTGGTATCCGTTGGGTTTAGGGTTGGCTACATAATCGTCAAACTCACTCGGCAAGTGTTTATATTTGGTATGCACCATGCCTAATGCGCCATAACAATCTTGTAGTTGATCGGCAATAATACGTACCGCTCGCACATCAAAAAGCTCATCAAATGCCAGATTTTTTTTCTGCATTTTTCGCCAAATACTGTAGATGTGTTTTGGGCGACCACTGACTTCGGCGTTAATGTTGGCCGCTTTCATATCTTGAGAAAGGTTAGTCACAAAATCATGGATATACTGCTCACGCACGATGCGACGCTCAGACAGTTGCTTAGCGATTTTTTTATAAATATCAGAATTTTGATATCGGAATGCGTAATCTTCTATTTCCCACTTAAGCTGACCAATACCTAAACGGTTTGCCAATGGTGCGTAAATATTGGCACATTCTTTTGCTGCCGCTTGTCGCACTTCATCAGGTTCATTTTTCACTTCACGTAAATTACAAATGCGTTCAGCCAGTTTGATCACCACACAACGGAAATCATCGACCATCGCCAATAACATCCGGCGCACGTTATCCACTTGCTCTGATGCTTCTGATTCGCCCATGCTGACATTGAGCTGCCCAATGGCGGCCATTTCTTCTACACCATCAATCAACTTAACGATTTCTTTACCGTAGACTTCAACCAATGCTTCTCGTTCAAATAAGCCAGCGGTAACAATTGGGAAAAGCTGAGCGGCCATTAACGTTGGGCGATCCATAGAAAGCGTGATCAATATTTCGATCATTTCACGCCCACGCCATAGCAGTAACCCTTTTTCAGGACTATCTTCAAGTAGCGCTTCACATTGCTGATACACTTGGGTCAGCTTATTACTGGTTTTACCGTCTTGATGTAAGCTTGTTATCCAAGTTTCAAGCTCAAATTCTTCATTCTTATTTAAATGTGCGCTTCTAACTGCGACCATTACATATTCCTGCTCATAAATTTAAAAACGGTTAACGGCAACAATGCATCTCCCCTCTTGCTGCCAATTCGATCAATGCTGATTAAAAAAGCTTGATTGAACGCGGTTTTTTGCCGCTTTTTTTCTTTCCATTAGAGGTCTTAACAAACAGTGCCATCGACTCTAGGTGGCTGGTATGAGGGAACATATCCATCATTGCGAGCTTTTTCAGCTCATAGCCTTGTTGGTATAGGCTTTGGCTATCTCTGGCTAAAGTGGATGGATTACACGATACATAGACAACCGATTTCGCGCCAAGTTTAGCTATTTTGTCTATTACACCCGTCGCCCCTGCTCGAGCTGGGTCCAAGACTATTTTATCAAAACGGTTTATAGCCCAATCGTTACGCGTAAAGTCTTGCTCTAGATCAGCCTGATGGAACTCTATGTTATCTAATTGATTAATTTGAGCGTTACTTCTCGCTCTATCGACCATCGCTTGAACGCCTTCAACACCTACAACACATTGGGCTTTTTGAGCCAAAGCGAAGCTAAAGTTACCTAAACCACAAAATAAATCCAGTACACGGTCGGTTTTAGTGACCTCTAACCATGATACCGCTTGCTCAACCATGGCTTTATTCACACCTTGGTTGATTTGTATAAAATCGGTCGGTAAAAAATCGATCTTATTGCCCGTCTCTACACACTGCAGCGGCTCACCAATTAAACAGTGTAGTTCACCACTATTTGGCAGCAAGTACATCGTCGCCTCGGTTTGCTTGGCAAAATCAATTAAGCGTTGCTGCTCAATATCAGACAAGTCAGCAGTATGCCGAAGTAGAACCGCTTTACGTTTTCCATCAAACACTAATTCAACATGTCCTAGCTGTCTTGGTTGAGAAAAAGAACTCAAAATGCTTTTTATTTCAGGCAGTAAGGCATTCAATGCGGGCTCTAACACCGGGCAATTGGTCACGTTCGCAATATGCTTACTGCCTTTTTCACGAAACCCGAATTGCAATGCTTGTTTTTTATTATCAAACACCAAACTAATACGAGCACGACGGCGATACCCTAAACGTTCAGAGCGAATTGTAGCGTCCAGAGAGATAGGTTTCTCAGAAAATTTATTCATTATTTGCGCTAATGATTCGGACTTCATTGCAATTTGATCATCATGCCCCAAATGCTGCAAATTACAGCCACCACAGGTTTGATAGTGCGGGCAAAAAGCATCAATGCGTTGCGAGCTTGGTTTTTGAATGGTGATTAACTTCGCTCGAATAAATTTACTTTTATCCTCAATCGGTTGAACGACAACCTCTTCATTTGGTAATGTTCCTTCAACAAACATAGGTTTTTTATTGAAATAGGCGATTCCCGTACCTTGATGATCCAGTTTTTCAATCGTCACAACTTGATGTTTATGACTGGTTTGAATGTTTTTCTTGGCTTGGTAAAAATTGGCCATTAATGATTACTACCTATGATTGCAAAGGTGAGGTTCCCAAGAAATGGAATTACAATTACGTCGTAAACCACTTGAGTCGTCAGCTTAATATTTAGAAAACTTTTTGTTGCCAATATCTTAATTATCCACGACAAAGATTGTCGAATAGCACTTAGTTGATTAAGCTAAGCGGATATATCAGCGAATAATGAGTTTATTTAGCAAAATTCAGGCCTATTTTAGGCTTAGATTGCAAGATTGTACTCGATAACGCTATTTTCCCATATCCAGACAGGCTTGTAATTAAAGAATCATGGCAAGTTATGGCTTACGCGCCCGCGTCATTACATTAACGTTAGCACCAACGCTGATTATCGGCTTACTTTTAAGCGCCTTTTTTACCTTCAATCGCTATCATGATCTTGAAACCCAGTTAGTAACTTCGGGTACCGATATCATTGAGCCTTTAGCCATTGCCAGCGAATATGGTATGACTCAGCAAAGTCGTGAAGCCGTTCGTCGCTTAATCAGTTACGCTCACCGTAAGCACTCTGATATTGTTCGTAGTATTGCGGTGTTTGACGCGCATCATGAATTATTTGTCACCTCAAACTTTCACCCTAACTTTCAATCACTGACATTTGATAAAACCAAACCTATTCCGCTTTTAAGCACCATAGAGCAATCGAAAACCAACCCAAGCATTATGATCTTGCGCTCACCCATTCTTGCCGAAGGACAATTTGTCGACCCAAACGGTAAAGAGATCGATCCGAATAAACCATTGGGTTATATCGCGATAGAATTAGATTTATCGTCATTACGCTTGCAACAATACCAAGAGATTTTTGCCGCCTTAATGGTGCTGCTGCTGGGCATTGGATTATCCGGTTTCTTTGCTTACCGATTAATGCGTGATGTGACCTTACCTATTTCACACATGGTAAGTGTTGTTGACCGTATTCGCCGCGGTCATTTAGACGTACGAATAGAAGGGAAGTTACATGGTGAATTAGATACCTTAAAAAGTGGTATCAATGCGATGGCAATGTCATTGTCTGAATACCATGTTGAAATGCAACACAGTATCGATCAAGCCACCTCCGATTTACGTGAAACCTTAGAGCAACTTGAAATTCAAAACATCGAATTAGATATCGCGAAAAAACGCGCTCAAGAAGCCGCGCGAGTCAAATCAGAATTCTTAGCCAATATGTCACATGAGCTTCGTACTCCTCTGAATGGTGTGATTGGATTTGCAAGACAAATGCTCAAAACAGACTTAACGCCTAACCAAGTTGATTACTTACAAACCATTGAGCGTTCGGCGCAAAATTTATTGTCGATCATCAATGACATTTTAGATTTCTCGAAACTTGAAGCCGGTAAGCTACTGCTTGAAAATATTCAATTTGATCTACAAGAGTCTCTGGATGAAGTTGTAAGCCTGCAAGCGCCAAGCGCTCATGAAAAAGGCTTAGAAATCACATTAAGAATTGATCCAAATATCCCACAAGGCGTGGTCGGCGATCCACTTCGCATTCAACAAGTTCTCACCAATTTAGTCGGTAACTCTATTAAATTCACCGAACGCGGTAATATTGATGTTGCAGCAGAACTTCGCTCTTCAAAAGACAATAAAGTAGAAATCCAATTTGTAGTTCGCGATACTGGCATTGGTATATCAGAACGCCAACAAGCACAATTATTCCAAGCATTTAGCCAAGCTGATGCCAGTATTTCTCGTCGCTATGGTGGAACCGGGTTAGGCTTGGTCATCACTCAAAATTTAGTCGGGCAAATGGGCGGCGAAATTGGCTTAACCAGCCGACTGCATCAAGGTTCAACATTCTGGTTTAATATCACGTTCCAGACATCAAACATGCCATTAGCACCGCAAATGGATACTTCTCCATTAATTGGAAAGTCGGTACTTCTGGTTGAACCAAACATACAGTCAGCCGCCGTAATTGAGCAGCAACTTACTCAGGTGGGAATTCATGTCACCTACCAAGCTCAATTCCCCGAAGATAAAACACCTTACGATGTCGTGTTACTGAATTTACCGCCGACCATGCAATATTCCCAAGGCGATATGTTTAACATGGTGCAAAAAGGATTAGCTTTAACTCATAACCTTATTTTAGGCGTACCGAGTACCGAGTTGGCACTGGCGGAAACTTTAATCAAACTTTACCCAATCCAATGCATTCCTAAGCCGATTATTCGTCGCAAACTCTTGCAATTAATGCTGCCAAATCAAGCTCAATCGACTTTACTAGCGGCTCCGGAATTACCAAGCAATAAAAAGCTGCCAATGCGAGTAATGGCGGTTGATGATAACCCTGCCAACTTAAAATTGATCAGCGCTTTGCTTACAGAGCAAGTGGAATTTATCATCACTTGTAATAATGGTGCGGAAGCCGTAGAACTGGCCTATCAACAGCCCTTTGACATCATTTTAATGGATATCCAAATGCCTCATATGGATGGGGTTACTGCTTGTAAGAAGATCAAAAATAGCCAGTTAAATCCCAATACACCAGTGATTGCTGTGACCGCTCATGCAATTGAAGGCGAACGAGAAAGGCTATTAAAAGCAGGTATGGATGATTATTTATCGAAACCTATTGAAGAGCATGTATTGCACCAAATCTTAATGCATTGGAACCCATATGCTGAAGAAGGCACAATAGAGAAACTACCACTCACCGCTGACTCTCAAAACACTGTGCCCCCAGCTCAAACTGAAAATTCAGCAGTACTTAATTGGCAAGTTGCATTAAAACAAGCAGCGAACAAGGTTGATCTAGCCAAAGAAATGTTAGCGATGTTGGTCGAGTTTTTGCCTGAAGTGGATCAAGCGGTTCAACACGCACTTGAGTCACCAACAGAGCAATCTGAAGCCTTGTTAGTCATTATTCATAAACTGCATGGCAGTTGTGCTTATTGTGGTGTATCTAAACTGCAAAGCCTATGTGCGACCATTGAAACAGCACTCAGAGCCGAGTGTTCCATTGAAGATATCGAACCAGAATTGTTTGAACTTCAAGATGAAATGGAAAAGGTGAAACAGGCGTCAAAGACGTATTTAACCTGACATAACAAGAAGTAATCACACCAGATTAGGAACTAATAATGATCGAAAGGATTCGAGGACTCTACCAAGGAAGGAACAAATCTTCAGCATACAAAGATTTAGTTTGGACCGTTGCCACCTCTTCAAACACCGCACTCGATATATTGGGACAAACTGAATTAACGCTTCAAACAATAGAAAAGAACTTACAAGAACTGGGCTCTGATAAAACAAAGATCGTAAGTGCTCAAGTGTATATTGCTAATATGGCCGACAAACCTTTAATGGATAAAGTGTGGTGTCAGTGGCTTGGTGAGCATCATGAGGATTGGCCACAAAGGGCTTGCTTAGGTGTTGCCTTAGAAGGTGATGTACTGATTGAAGTGAGTGTGACGGCGGTAAGAGGGTAACCTCTTACTGGAGGCTCTAGCACTATTTTCAACTACGACTCTAAAATCACCGTCGCCATCGCATAACGTTTCTCATCAGAAATCGACAAATGAATGTGCTTCACCTGTCGTTGATCTGCTAAAACAAAAGCTTGACCATGCAATGTTAATACAGGCTTTCCGAGTTCGTCATTGCTGATCTCAAAGTCTTGAAAGCTGACGCCACACGCAATGCCCGTCCCTAATGCTTTTGATGCGGCTTCTTTAGCCGAAAAGCGTTTGGCTAAATATCGGCCTTGCTGCTTAAGTGAATGAAATACAACTAATTCAGATGGCACTAAAATGCGCTCGGCAAAAGCAATGCCCGAGCGCTGTAGGCTTTTTTCAATTCTTTCGATATCAGCAACATCCGTGCCTAGCCCAACAATAGCCATGATTAACGACGAGCTTCCTGCATAATAGCTTTCATATCGGCAACAGCTTTCTCTAAACCATCAAATAAAGCTCGGCCAATAATAGAGTGACCAATGTTTAATTCATAAATTTCTGGCAATGCAGCAATAGGTGAAACATTGTGATAAGTCAGACCATGCCCCGCATTCACTTTAATACCTAAATCGTGTGCATAGCTTGCCCCTGCAGCAATACGCTTTAACTCGGCTTGTTGAACAACATCATTTTCAGCATCGGCATAATGCCCGGTATGCAGTTCAATGTAAGGTGCGCCACAGGCTTTTGCGGCATCGATTTGCTCAAGTGAAGCATCAATAAATAAAGAAACCTTGATGCCAGCAGCGCTTAATTTTTCTGTCGCTGCTTTAATCTTATCGAATTGCCCCACAACATCCAAACCACCTTCTGTGGTCAGTTCTTCGCGCTTTTCAGGCACTAAACAAACGTATTCAGGCTGAGTTTCAAGTGCAATACCGATCATTTCATCGGTTACTGCCATTTCAAGATTCATACGAGTTTGCAGTGTTTCACTTAAAATACGCACATCACGATCTTTGATATGACGGCGGTCTTCACGTAAATGAACGGTAATACCATCGGCACCTGCTCGCTCTGCAATTTCAGCAGCATGAACTGGATCGGGATACTTAGTGCCACGGGCATTTCTCACGGTTGCGATATGATCAATATTGACGCCTAAGTAAATCTGACTCATGTTGGGTAACCCTTATTTTAATATTTATTTCCTAGGAACTATTGCTATGAATAGCTCCCGACTTTTAAGTGGTTTGCTGCCAATGTATGGTTTTAATGCCATTCGTGTAAATCGCTTAGCAGCTTGTAATTGGGGTTTGGTTAAGAAACGTCGCTCACTGATCGCCACTAATTCATTACCAAGAAAGGTTAAGTTATCCTTTCTTACGCTTGCAATAAAGCCTTTTTGCTCACGATAGCGATATGTCATGTCATCTGAGACCGGTTCACCAGTCCCTGCGCAATGAAGAAAATCAACACCGTAACCAAGTGATGATAATAACGCGAGCTCAAAACGACGTAATGCAGGCTCTGGATTGGTGCATTGAGCCAACTCTGTGAGTGCTGCTAAATAATCATGGAAAAGTTCAGGGTAAGCCGTTTCGCTTTCTATCACTCGGGCGATCAACTCATTGATGTACATGGCAGAATAAAGATTAATACCAGTGAGCGGGATGCCAAGGCTAATCGGCTCAGCTTGTTTTAAGGTTCTCATCGAGCCTTTGCCAAACCACTTAAGTAATAAGGGAGTAAAAGGTTGCAGAACACCTTTTAGATTGGAACGTTTACTACGAGCGCCTTTGGCTAATATGCTGACTCGGCCATATTCTTCACTGAAGACATCTAAAATTAAACTGGTTTCAGTGTAAGGACGGCGATGGAGAATAAAGCAGCGTTGAAGGCCAAAAGCATCTGACATAGATTTTCCGTAGCTCGTGTTTCGAAAACTCGTTTCTCGATATTACCACCATCAAGAAACGAGTAACGAGAGTCGATTAACGATTATAAATCATCGATATAGCCAAGAGAACGCAATGCACGCTCATCATCGGCCCAGCCTGATTTAACTTTTACCCAAGTTTCCAGGTAAACTTTACGTTCAAACAATTCTTCCATATCAAGACGAGCTTCACGGCCGATGGTTTTAATTTTCTCACCACCTTTGCCAATCACCATTTTTTTCTGGCCTAAACGTTCAACCAAAATTAATGCGTTAATATGAAAACCATCGGTTTCAGGATTGTAATCGAAACGTTCGACTTCAACCGTCACCGAATATGGCAATTCTTCCCCGGTAAAGCGCATCAGCTTTTCACGGATAATTTCAGAGGCCATAAAACGTTGAGAACGATCAGTGACATACTCTTCAGGGAAGTGATGCACCGCTTGAGGTAAAGCTTGACGTACACGAGTACGAATGGCATCAGTATTACGACCTAACTTCGCTGAAATCGGGATGATGTCGACGAAATCCATCTTTTCAGACAACGCTTGCATGTGTGTCATCACATGGGTGCGATCTTTCACATTATCTACTTTGTTGATCAGCAAAATCGTTGGGAAGTTGGCATTACGAAGCTTATTTAATACCATTTCATCGTCAGCCGTCCATTGTGTACCATCCACAACAAATAACACCAGATTCACATCGCTAAGTGAGCTGCTCGCCGCGCGATTCATCAATCGGTTAATTGCTCGCTTTTCTTCGATATGCAGCCCGGGAGTATCCACATAAATCGCTTGGAAAGCGCCTTCGGTATCCACACCCATAATACGGTGACGCGTGGTCTGTGGCTTACGGGAAGTAATGGAAATCTTTTGGCCCAACAAATGATTCAACAGCGTTGATTTACCCACATTTGGGCGACCAACAATGGCGATGAAACCACAATGCTGCTCACTTTCATCAATTTCAACACTGTCTTGCTGTGAAGGTTGAGCTTCTCCGGCAAAGTAGGCATCAAGATCGAATTCTGGTTGGTCATTATTGCTATCGTTATTATTTGCCATTAGTTAATACTCCTAGCGCAAGTTCCGCAGCGGCCTGTTCAGCTTTACGACGACTTGTTCCTTTACCGACGATCACATCAGAAACACCTGTAATTTCACAAGAAACGGTGAATTCTTGATTGTGTGCTTCACCTTTAATGTTTGCTACCGTGTAAACAGGTAAAGGTTTACGGCGACCTTGTAAAAACTCCTGCAAGCGCGTTTTAGGATCTTTTTGCGATACACCCGGTTGAATCTCTTCCAAACGAGAGTCGTACCACGCCAGCACAACGCGTCGAACGACTTCGATATCACTATCGAGGTAACAAGCACCAATTATCGCTTCTACGGCGTCAGCAAGGATTGAATCACGGCGGAAACCACCACTTTTCAACTCACCTGGACCTAATTTTAAGTAGTCACCCAGCTCAAACTCTCTTCCTAGTTGAGCAAGCGTATGCCCTCTAACCAAGGTCGCACGCATGCGGCTCATGTCTCCTTCATTGATATTCGGGAAACGATGGTAGAGTTCATCTGCAATAACAAAACTTAAAATTGAATCGCCCAAAAATTCTAAACGTTCATTATGTTTGCTATTCGCACTGCGATGAGTCAGTGCGAGGTGCAAAAAGTTGACATCATTAAATTGATAGCCAACTTTCTTTTGTAATCTTTCTATCTGAGAATTCATGCTCTCTCAATTATATTAAGCCGCCGATACGATTAAATCGCACGCCGGTTGGGATCCACGAAGGTAATGCGCTGTCCGCATCACGATCAAATTCAAAACTAATCCAGATGGCAACAGCTTTACCAACGAAGTTAGCTTCAGGTACAAAGCCCCAGTAACGGCTATCTGCACTGTTATCACGGTTATCACCCATCATAAAGTACTCACCCTCTGGGACAACCCACTCGTTGCGGTAAGCACGCGGCTGATAAGCTGCAACGTTATCACGACGAACAGGACTAATTAGTATATTGTGCTTCACTTCGCCAAGTTGTTCTTTGGCTTGAATCAAAGGCATACCATCTTGGAAGAATGGACTTTTTTCTGCATCTGATTGCTCGACAAGCTTACAGGTGGATGTTCCTGCCGCTTGAACACAAATTTGTTTATCTTCATTATAGCGAATAGTGTCACCGGGCAGACCAACAACACGTTTAATATAATCAATGTTCGGTTGTGGCGGGTAACGAAATACCGCGATGTCACCACGTTTTGGCTCACCAGTCTCAATGATTTTAGATTGGAATACTGGGTCTTTAATGCCATACGAAAACTTCTCAACCAAGATAAAGTCTCCCACCAATAGTGTTGGCATCATTGAACCAGATGGGATCTGAAAAGGTTCGTAAATAAAGCTACGCAAGACTAAAACAAAGGCAATCACTGGGAAAATAGAAACACTATTTTCGACCCACCACGGTTGTGGTTGTATTTTAGCCGCAACGTCTTTACTCAGCGCTTCATTGGTTTGGCTTTCAACAGCAGCAATCTTCTGCTGACGTTTTTTGCCCCACACCAATTTTTCTAACACCCATACGACACCAGTAACTAAGGTTACTAGCACTAAAATTAATGAAAATGTATTCGCCATCCGCTTCGGTTTCCCTATAACTTTCTTTGTTTAAGAAATAACGAAAGTGAAAGAACCAAACATTCTTTCACTTTATGTTCATCCGTAAGTGTTTTTTATTACAGATTTAACTTTTTATAAAAAGCACGGAAACTGAAATGAATCCGCTACTGTATTAATCTTTGCCGACATGAAGGATCGCCAAGAAAGCTTCTTGAGGTAACTCAACATTACCAATTTGCTTCATGCGTTTTTTACCTTCTTTCTGCTTCTTCAACAGTTTCTTCTTACGACTCACATCACCGCCGTAACACTTAGCGATTACGTTTTTACGCAACTGCTTCACCGTTGAACGTGCAATAATATGGTTACCAATTGCCGCTTGGATTGCGATATCAAACATTTGGCGAGGAATGAATTCTTTCATTTTCTCAACCAATTGACGACCACGTGTTTGCGAGTTGTCTTTATGAGTAATGATTGCCAATGCGTCAACCGTATCACCATTCAATAAAACATCCACGCGAACCATGCTTGAGCATTCATAACGGTGGAAGTTGTAATCTAGCGATGCATAACCACGTGAGGTTGATTTTAAGCGGTCAAAGAAATCGAGTACCACTTCCGCCATTGGAAGATCATAGGTTAATGCAACTTGCTTACCATGATAAACCATATCAACTTGAGTACCGCGCTTCTCAATACAAAGCGTAATCACGTTACCTAAGTATTCTGATGGTACTAAAATATTACAACGAGCGATCGGTTCACGAATTTCTTCAATGTCATTTATCGCTGGTAATTTTGCTGGGCTATCAACATAAAGCGTCGTTTTATCGGTCTTGAACACTTCATACACTACGGTTGGCGCAGTTGTGATGAGATCAAGATCGTATTCACGCTCTAAGCGCTCCTGAATGATTTCCATGTGTAACATACCAAGGAAGCCACAACGGAAACCAAAACCAAGAGCTGCAGAGCTTTCTGGCTCATAAAACAGTGAAGCATCGTTAAGGCTTAACTTACCTAATGCATCACGGAAGTTTTCATAATCATCTGACGATACTGGGAACAAACCGGCATAAACCTGCGGTTTCACTTTTTGGAAGCCCGGCAAACGTTTTTCGCACCCACCTTTCGCATGGGTCAAAGTATCCCCCACTGGCGCGCCGAGAATGTCTTTAATACCACAAACAACCCAGCCGACTTCCCCGGTGTTTAATCCATTGGTGTCCACTTGTTTAGGTGTGAAAATACCAATACGGTCTACACCCCAAGTTTGGCCAGTACTCATGACTTTAATTTTGTCATTTTTCTTCAGTGAACCATTTTTGATTCGAACCAAAGAAACTACCCCTAAGTAATTATCAAACCATGAATCGATAATCAGTGCTTGTAGCGGCCCATCCGGATCGCCTTCAGGAGCAGGGATAGATTTGACAATTTCTTCTAAAACAAGATCAACACCGATGCCAGTTTTAGCGGAACAGCGCACCGCTTCCATTGCATCAATGCCAACGATATCTTCAATTTCTTCTGCAACGCGCTCAGGATCGGCAGCTGGCAGATCAATCTTATTTAAGATTGGCACTACTTCAAGATCCATTTCAATCGCGGTGTAACAGTTCGCAAGCGTTTGAGCTTCAACTCCTTGACCAGCATCAACCACCAGCAATGCACCTTCACAAGCGGCAAGTGAGCGAGAAACTTCATAAGAGAAATCGACGTGCCCTGGGGTGTCGATGAAGTTTAATTGATACGTTTCACCATCATTAGCTTTGTAATCTAAGGTGACGCTTTGCGCTTTAATGGTAATACCACGCTCACGTTCAAGGTCCATAGAATCAAGAACTTGAGATGCCATTTCGCGCTCTGTTAGCCCCCCACAAACTTGAATTAAGCGATCAGATAGAGTCGACTTACCGTGGTCGATATGGGCGATAATCGAAAAGTTACGAATGTGCTTCATAGGCTGGAGACAATACTCAAATAAAAGTGGATGATATGAAATGAGGCATTAGTAGGCTGATTTCATTTTTGTGGGTGGGATTCTACCCAATTTCGTGCTGGGTAGCTATACCCTTAAGCAAAACTGCATTTAAGGGTATCACTTCTTTCGGTGTTTAAGCGATTGGCTGACCAAGTACACGTATCAACGACACTTCATTATCCACTTTACTTTCAAGCCATTGAGTCATAGGTTTGGCAAAGTAGATTCCGACAGCACCAGATAAAAAGAACATCAAAATGACAATACCTTCACCCAGCTCAAGCAGAGGTCGAAGCCACAGTTGAGCAATCAAACTACCCGCAATCATCGCAAGTAAAGGGAGCATGTAAACCACTAATGCGGATAGCACAATGCTTTTTTCTGGTAGACCAATTTCCACCACCTGACCTTCTTGCAAAAGTTTAGTGGTGTTAATTTTCCAGTAATGCGCTTTGCTACCAAGAGCTTTAGAAACCATGCCAGTACCACAGCTTTTTTGCGACTTGCAGCTATTGCAACTGGTTTGTTGCTCACAGCTTACTTGGACGTGATGAACACCATTAGATTGCTCTACCGATGTCACTGTTGCCAATGCCGTCATCATTTGGCTTTACTCTTCGCATTAGTGAATGTCACTGACTCAGCAATAAGTTTCGCTGTCGGAGGTGGGATATCTCCAATCACCGAAATTTCTCGACTATTTTTAATAAACGTTTGTAAGGTTCTACGACCTTGACGATAAACCTGAGGTTTACTGTCTGCCGATTTAATATCGGAAACATAAACCGAGAAATTAAACAGGCCATCGCTATACAATTGGCTTTCCACAACATTGCCCGTCACAGACATGCGATAACGATTCATACTGCCAGGTTCAAAGCCATCAGGTACCCAAGTTACTTTCCAATCCGCTTGAGCTTCTTGAGGCTTAGGTAATGTTAAAACATCAGGCAGCTTCGCACTATTTAATCCGTCTAAGATGTTAGCAATATGATCACTAACCGCATAAGAAACGGTTCGATATTGCTCTAAGATCTCACCATTACGTTCAACAAGATCAGCGCGTAAAGGCAGTTTCGTACGCTCATCAATCCACACTACGTAAGAGTAGCGTTGCCCATCTTTCGGTACAACTCGAACGACTTGGCATGCTGCTCCGGCCTCACGAGAACGGCCAATTTTAACAAAATCATAAAGAAGGCTTAATTTGTCAATGTCACTATTCAGCATTGGGATTAATGGCGCAACCATTTGCCCAGAACGAATAGAAAACGGATCAAGCCCAGGTTCAATATAACTAACTTCATCACCACGTAAAATCACTTCACGCACCGGTCCACTTAAATACACCAAATGCGCCAAATTTTGATTATTCTCAATGGCATGACGATAAAGTAACGGCTCAATGCTGTTTTTCTTTATTAAGATGTAAGACAACTCATAATTGAGTGTCTTACTCGCGTCGCTCATTTTATGCAATAAAGCCTCCGCAGAGGTATTATCTTCTGCCGAGGCGATTTGACTAAATAAGCTGAGTAGTAACCAAGTACTAATCAGAATTTTTTTCATTTCAATACCGTATTAATGGAGGTAATGTCCACAAAAGTCATGTTATTCACTTGCATGGTTAAGGCGTAACTGCAATTCATAATCTTGCATTAGCGCATTCACACGGCGATGTTGATCCATCACTTTAGCTTCACTTGACTGAGTATTCACTGAATCTCGTGTCAAACTTACAGGTTCAGCAGATCCAGCAAAAGGTATGGTTTGCAAAACGGGTAATTGATCTGAATCCGAAGCTAGGTTAGTGGTATCGCCCGTAGAATATTGCTGTACACCAAGAATCACAACTAATGACACACACGCTGCGACACCAACTTGCGTTAAATTGGATAACCACGCTGGCATTTTCAAACGAGCTTGTTGTGGTTTGGGCTGTGCTTCCAATGTTCTTTGAAGAGTCACTACTTTCGAGTGTGCAGGTTCATCTTCTAACACTAGAGCAACTTTCGAAGCGATATCCCAATTAGGGTTGCTCGGCGTTTCACCACGAAGCGTATCGCCAATCAAATGGTAATGACTCCATGATTGTTGCGCATCAAGATCTTGCTCAAGCTCAGTAATTAATGACTGATCGACTAACTCTCCATCCATTAGAGCTGAGATCTGTTGTTTATTGGTCATTTTTCCCACCATAAATTAGTAGTCTATTATCGCTGAATCAGTGGGCGAATTTTCTTCTCCACTGCATCGCGAGCTCGGAAAATCCGAGAACGAACCGTTCCGACAGGACAATCCATTACTTCTGCAATTTCTTCATAACTTAAGCCTTCAAGTTCACGAAGCGTCATTGCCGTTTTTAAATCTTCAGGTAGTGCTTCAATTGCTTGAAAAACGACCTGCTTTAATTCTTCTGACAACGTTAAGTTCTCAGGGTTCGAAATTTCTTTTAATGCACTGCCAGATTCGTAATATTCTGCATCTTCTGCATCCACATCGCTTGCTGGAGGGCGTCGTGATTGTGCAACAATATGGTTTTTCGCTGTATTAACAGCGATACGATATAGCCAAGTATAAAAAGCACTCTCTCCACGAAAATTGGGAATAGCTCTATAGGCTTTAATAAAGGCTTCTTGAGCCACGTCAGGCACATCGCCAGAGTTCTTAATGTAACGGGAAATTAGACTACAAACTTTATTTTGGTATTTAATCACCAAAAGGTTGAATGCTTGTTTGTCTCCACTTTGAACCCGCTCAATTAAAACTTGATCAGTCAACTGCTCGCTCATTTCGAGCACCCACTCCTATTGTTATGATCCTTATCTTCTCAGATATGAACATTATTCTTATATATTGTAGTACTGTTACCACAGCATCGCCGACCACTATTGTGACACGGTGCTATTAGAAAAGTTCACCAAAATAAAACTTTTCCCAATTTAGCTACAAAATATGCTGTAATCATCACTCTTCTTTCAGGGTTTTTCGAACAAAAATCAAAACAACACTTGAAAGTTTGATCGATATATATGCATATTACCTTCTTATTTCAATGCTTCGTCAAGTGCGCGTAGATTTTTATTATTATTAATACTCGTAGAATCCTCAGAAACGATGTAGAAAAAGCTTTGAGATCAAAGCAAAAATTCTACTCAGTCAAAAGGATTTAAAATAAGTACAATTGGCATAATCACTCGCGTTGGCTAAATCGGGTTTACACAGGAATGGTGAAGGCAGCAATCATACGCTTGTATAATGTTGTCTACACTCGCTTAGGAACGAAACAAACTTATGAACACAAACAGTGAACATCAGTGCGATGTATTGGTTATTGGTAGTGGTGCTGCTGGGCTTTCACTTGCCTTAAGAGTCGCCCCTCACGGTAAAGTGATTGTCTTGAGTAAAGGGCCTCGTAATGAGGGTTCTACTTATTATGCTCAAGGCGGTATTGCTGCTGTGTTTGATGAAGATGATAGTGTTGAATCTCATATAGAAGATACTCTCATCGCTGGCGGTGGGATCTGCGATGAAGATACTGTCGGTTTCATTACTCAAAATGCCAAAGATTGTGTTCAATGGTTAATTGATGGTGGCGTTCCTTTCGATTTAGATGAAAATGATAAAAGTGATCACCCACGTCACCACTTAACCCGAGAAGGGGGTCATAGCCATCGTCGCATTCTTCACGCCGCTGATGCAACCGGTATGGCGATGCAAACTTCCTTGCAAGATAATGTGAATCATCACCCCAACATCCATTTTCTTGAACGTTACAACGCATTAGATTTAATCACAGAAGATCGTATTGGTGGCGACCCTAAAAAAGTGGTCGGGGCTTATATTTGGAACCGTAATAAAGAACATGTTGAATCGGTTCGTGCAAAATTTGTGGTCCTCGCAACTGGTGGTGCTTCCAAAGTTTACCAATATACCTCGAACCCAGATGTTTCCTCTGGTGATGGGATCGCAATGGCATGGCGCGCGGGCTGTCGAGTAGCCAACTTAGAATTCAACCAATTCCATCCAACTTGTTTATTTCACCCTGAAGCACGTAACTTCTTACTCACTGAGGCATTAAGAGGCGAAGGGGCCTATTTAAAACGCCCTGACGGTACTCGCTTTATGTCTGATTTTGATAAACGAGAAGAGTTGGCACCACGCGATATTGTCGCTCGTGCGATAGATTATGAAATGAAGCGTCTTGGTGCGGATTGCATGTATTTAGACATCAGCCATAAACCTGCCGATTTTATTGAAAAGCACTTCCCGACCATCAATATGCGTTTATTGGATTTAGGGATTGATATGACTAAAGAGCCAATCCCAATTGTCCCTGCAGCGCATTATACTTGCGGTGGCGTGATGGTAAACCAGCAAGGTCTCACCGATCTTAAGCATTTATATGCAGTGGGTGAAGTCACCTACACTGGGCTGCATGGTGCAAACCGTTTAGCATCCAACTCATTGCTTGAATGTGTGGTTTACGCTTGGTCTGCGGCAAAGGATATCATCAGTAATATAGATTCAGCCCAAATGCCAAGTTCCTTACCTTATTGGGATGAAAGCCAAGTAACCAATTCTGATGAAGAAGTCATTTTGCAGCATAACTGGCATGAACTGCGTTTATTCATGTGGGATTACATGGGGATTGTCCGTACCGATAAACGTTTAGAACGAGCTTTACGCCGCATCCAATTACTACAACAAGAAACACATGAATATTACAGCCACTTTAGGGTATCGAACAATTTATTAGAATTACGCAACCTGCTGCAAGTCGCTGAACTTATGGTTCGTTGTGCAATGGAAAGAAAAGAAAGCCGTGGTCTGCACTACACCTTAGATTACCCGAACCAGCTTGAAAATAGCGGCCCAACAATACTCTCTCCGGAAAAATTCAGAACCAGTAATCCCTTGTTCTAATCGATACTCGATCCTAGACAAAATAAAACAAACCCAAAAGAGCACCGTTTAGTGCTCTTTTTTGATCCAAACTGAACCGAATTGTTCATCATTAATTAGCGCCATAAACTGCTTGTAATCATGATCCGTCATTTGATGACGCCATAAACGATATGGTACTTGCGGGGAAAGATAAACTTGGATCATAAATTCATTTAAAGATCTATTCACTCTAATAACTTTGCAATATTCACCAAAGTCATTGAGATTAAAAGATTCCATTAGATGCTTGTAACCGTGGCTATATAACAAAGATATCAATAATAAGGAAAAAACGAAGGGGGCTGTCGAAATGATGATGGCCCAAATACTGAAAATACTCATAACGATAATCAATAGCTGGGCAATCAGGGTGTCGCGGTAATAAAACGATTCAATGTGTTGCGCGTTCGTATGAGTATTAACGCACTTTACTGAGATTATGGGCAACGATTCTATCTACAATTTTAGCATGGCCTAGATGCTCGCTCCTGCCATGTCCCATGATCCAAGTGAATAAATCTGGATCATCACATTCCAACAAAGCAACAAACTCTTGCTGCTCTTGTTCCGTTAGCTCTTCAAAACATTCTTCAAAAAATGGCATGATAACGACATCAAGTTCCAACATACCACGACGGCATGCCCATTTAATTCGAGCTTTCTCTTCAGGTTTGTACATATTCATTCCATCTGATAATACATATGCCCCTGAGTCTATCAGTTGCTCAACTTATCCTCTAGTGCAGCTATCACAAACTCGATGCAATTTTAAATCAATCGCAAGAAAAGCTGACAAATATCAATTGCGACATTACCATGGGTGCATAATTACCACCTGAACTAGGATGTTATGATGAATTTGACAAAGACATTCACGGCCTTGCCCATCTCTTCAACTCAAGATCTTCCCGATTTAATTATTTGTCATTTACCCTCTTGGGGCGCGATCACCATGGTAGGTGACGACAAAAAGTCTTACCTTCAAGGACAAATTACTAGTAATGTCGTGGCTTTAGAACCAAACCAATCCACCTTAGGAGCACATTGTGATGGCAAAGGGAAAATGCTGAGTACCTTTCGCTTATTTCATCATAATAATGGCTATGCCATGTTCCAACATCGCTCTGCAATTGAAAAAGAGCTTGTCGAAATAAAAAAATACGCCATCTTCTCTAAAGTCGAAATACAAGAAAGCACTGATGTTTGTCTCGGCGTAATCGGCGTACATGCCAATACTTTCATTCAAAAGTTAGCCTCTAAGTCATTCAATTCTGAGCACACAAACCAAGTCGTTGCGATTAACGGTGGTAGCGCGGTGCAAATCAGTACAACACGTTGGTTATTGCTATTAACTCAAGAAAGTGCGGAGCAAATTTTAGACACTGATACAACTGCTAGCCTAGCTAATGACGCCATTTGGGATTACGCGGATATCCTTGACGCGATACCAAGGATAAGCTCAGAAGATCAACTGGAGCATATCCCTCAAGCGATGAACTTGCAGGCATTAGATGGCATTTCTTTCACCAAAGGGTGTTACACGGGACAAGAAACGGTTGCTAGAGCAAAATACCGTGGCATTAATAAACGTGCAATGTTCAAATTAGAAGGTCACTCAGACTCCCCTCTTCCTAGTAAAACCACCATAGAGAGGCAAGTGGGTGAAAATTGGAGAGGAGCAGGTAAGTTACTCGCTCAATATCAATTTACCGACGGAAAAATTATCGCCCTTGCGGTATTACCCAATAATTTAGAGCCTGATACTTCATTTAGATTTGAAGATTCACCGACTACCCTGTTGACGTTTGCAGAGCTACCCTATTCATTACAAGAATAAAAATCAGCTTTTAAATGCCCTAAAGCCACCTATATCTTTGGTGGCTTTTTTGTAATTAAATCTTCACAAAAAATCTAAATCATTGTTTAAAGTAACACTTAACCATGCAATCTAATGCAACAAAAAATATTCCTAATTGATCTTTATCACATATAATAAAAAGTGATAGAGAATTTTTATTTAATATAAATGAATAGTTATTGATCTTGGTCGTTTTATTGTATGGTTAGGAAACTTGTTAACATGGTGTTGAAATTTCAGCATCTATTTCAAGTAAAAGTGTAGAGCTGGTTCTACTAGCTATATCCACTTTGTATAATGCATCTGTGACTATTTGCCCGCGCCTATGAGTGCGGGCTTTTTTTGCTTTCAATTTAAACACCATAAAATCAGGCAAAGCATATGAACCATAGTGACCATAAATACATTCCCTGTAAATGATAAACAGAATAGATTTAAACTCCAAACAATAAGTCAATTCCTACATATTTGTTTTAAAAATAACATTTAAACGCTATAAAAATTGGTATAATAATCTCAATTACTATTAAGGATGTTAGTATGAGATTGTTTAATAAATATGTGCCTGGGCAAATAGCTAAGCACATAAGCCGTTTCTTTAAAGGACGTATTTATATTAATGGTGTAGGAAAATTTGAGTTTGATAACGCTAAGTTAATCATTCCTTCTGAAGCCGAAAATAAGCACTACCAAACGGTGAAAGAAATCAATCAAGAAGTAAGCCGTATTCGCTGTATTGCAGCATAATACTCACTGATATTGGTGACTTTACTTGTGTAAAGAGCTTCAAAACAAAAAGGTTGGCATTACGCCAACCTTTTTTATTACCTGTCAGTATATGTTCTACGGAATCTCTTAGCTAAACCTGAGATTACTTCACCAAGCTCGGTAGCTTACCGGTAATGCCTAAAGCTCTTTTCATCATTTCTTCTTTCATACCAGGTAAATGACCAATAAATTGCATACCTAAACCTCTCACTAGCTTCTTGGCAGGGTTATCACCTTCAAATAGGTCTTTAAAGCCTTGCATCGCGGCAATCATTTTTGCAGCTTCTGCTTTGCGCCAACGTTCGTATGAGCGTAAATTGCGTTGCAAGCCAATATCTTCTCCTTGCTCCCACAACGCCATGATTACTTCTGCCAAACTAGCTGCATCAAGAAAGCCTAAATTCACCCCCTGACCGGCTAAAGGATGAATGGTATGAGCGGCATCACCAACTAAGGCAACACGGTTAACCACAAAATTACGAGCGTAACGCATTTTTAGTGGAAAAGAATGACGCTCTCCTTCCACTTCACAAAGCCCTAAGCGCCCATCAAACTCACTGGTTAAGTATTGATTAAACGAAGTATTTGAGCGTGATATTAGAGTATCGGCTCGATTAGGATCGGTCGACCATACCAATGAACACAAATGAGGATCCGATAACGGTAAGAAGGCTATCGGGCCTTGTGGGGTGAAGATCTGTCTTGCCACACCTTCGTGAGGTTCAGAGGTTCTGATATTGGCAACAATGGCACTATGCCCATAATCCCAATGCGTTAATGGGATATCTTGTTGTTTACGCACCCAAGAATTAGCACCATCAGCCCCGACCACCAGCTTGGTTGAAATGGAATCGCCCGATTCAAGCGTTATCCAAGTTTCACTTTCACCAACGGCCATATTCATACAACGACTAGGCATGAATAAGGTTACATTCGCAAGCTGTTTAACTCGATCAAGTAACGCCAATTGAATAACTCGATTCTCAACAATATGACCTAGATTTGATTGTGATAGGTCATCTGCGTTAAAAGATAAACGAGCAAAACTGTCTTTTTCCCACACTTCCATTGCTTGATAAGGAGAAAGTCGACGAGAAATAATACCGTCCCATGCTTTAATGTTTTTCAAAAACAGCTCACTGGCACGGCTTAACGCAGAGACTCGGGTGTCTGGCATAGCAAGTAAAGTATCATCCGGAATCACACTTTCTATAACGGCAATACGCAAATTAGTTTCAGCAAAGGACGCTGCAAGTGCGAGTCCAACCATTCCTCCACCAACAACAGTGATATCAAAACTTTGCATGTTATCGCTCCACTAATCCCATAGTCTGTTTGACTATAGGTTGCTTTATATAAGGTAAGTAATTCATCGCCAATAAACCTAGATTACGACCAATTCTCATGGCAAGTAAATCATTTGAAAAGCAGTTTACTAAGCTTGACGTCAAAGACATGGTGCTATTTCTATCATGATCACGACGTTGTCGATATTGAGATAAGACCGAGTAATCGCCAATATCACCGCAAACTTTATGCGCTTTCTGGATCTCTTCAGCCAAACTGATGACATCTCGAATGCCGAGGTTGAAGCCTTGCCCCGCAATAGGATGCAAGGTTTGCGCAGCATTGCCAATAACCACACTTCGATGAGAAACCACCGACTCGCGATAGCGCAATAATAATGGATAACAACCGCGTGCACCGACTCTGGTAATTTTGCCTAATCGCCAACCAAAATCCTGTTGCAACTGTGTAATGATCTCGTGATCACTTGTTGCCATTAACTGACGTGATCTTTGTTCTGAGACACACCATACGACGGAGCTTCTACCTTCCGACATCGGCAAAAATGCCAATGGACCTGACGATGTAAAACGCTCAAATGCACGGCCTTGAGGAAGCTGCTCTGTACTCACATTCACTATGACTGCGAACTGTTCAAAATCAATCTCAGTTAATGGAATCCCCAATTGCTGACAACTTTCAGATAATGCCCCGTCAGCGGCAACTAGCAACTTAGCACTAAATTGAGAATCATCATCAAGGGTGACCACAACGTCATCAAGAGTACGTTTAATTGTCTTAATCGTATTCGGGCAGAAATAATCAATCGAAGGGCATTGCATTAATTTCTGTTGGTAAATACGCCCAACATTTTCTAATTCCACCACATAACCGAGCGCCTCAACACCTTGTGACTCAGCTTTAATGTCGGCCAATCCACAATGCCCTTTATCAGACACTTCAATGTCAGTAATTGGTGTGAGAAAAGGTAAAAAATCAGGCCAAAGATTCAGTTGCTTTAAAATATTCGAAGTACCAAATGACAAAGCAATAGCTCGAGAATCAAACCCCGGATGTAACGCTGAACCATCCATCTGATTAGCTTCAACGACCGCGATTTTAAGTTTGCCTTCGCATAATTGGTGTATCGCAAGTGCCAAGGTTGCCCCTGCCATGCCCGCACCAATAATCGCTACATCATACTGCTTCATACCATGACCTTCTTAATTTAATTTTAATGCAGGGTTTTACTGGTATTGGTGGTTGTTTCAATCGCAGGTTTCGCACCTAAGTCAGAATGAATCGTCAAGACACAAACCTTAACATGCTCAATCACTTGCTCAAGTAAAATAGCTTGCTCTTGTAAATCATCATCTTCATCAATTCCAAGCTTTGATATTTCTTCTAGATCCGACAAAGCTTCTTTGGTTTCCGATGATAATTTTGCCAAACTCGATCCTGCCAGACCTAGTCCTGAAATGAAGTGATTCACCCAGTCAGACACCGCATCAGCATAATGTATTAAATCATTTTCATCAGGTAGTAATAAGCTAAGCACCACATCAGCTTTAATTAACTCTTCAACTGAAAGTGCATAAATAGTATCAGCAAGCACCGCAGCCTTACTCGGCCAACCCATACCATCATTAGTATAATCAAATAAGATTGTTTTCCAGCTGTCATCTTCCAGAGTTAGCCCTCCACTTAACATCCCAGTAATCAAACCTTGTAACTCTGCTGGCGTAACGGATAAAGAGGCCGTGGTGAGTTCAGTTTGGGCTGTAGTGTAATCAGGTAGACGAATGTCGCTCATAGGAAGTCTCATTTAATATTTGAATTTAATCTGAGTATACCAATTACCAAGCACACCCGAAAACATAATCACCACGAAATGACTCACTTTGTAATCGGATCGGTCAACATTAAGCAAAATAGCGCCCCTCATTACTGAAATGCTTGAATATCAAAGGCAGTTTAGCCTATAGTTTCTACCTTAAAGAGAACAGCCTGTTCAAATCAATCTCAAAATGTCATTTATTGACTTGCGATTGTTCATTTTGTCATCAGCTATAAAGAGTGCGCCACAGTGGAAGTCGAAATTTTAGGAAAACTCACTCGTGTCAATTGTCCACCAGGGCAAGAAGAAGCTTTGCATGCTGCAGCATCCGAGCTAAACCAACGCTTGAAACAGATGACTGAACGTACTAAAGTACACAACATCGAACAGCTACTCACCATAGCTGCTCTCAATGCTTGTTATGAAGTGAAAGCATTGCAGAAAGAAATGTCTGACAATGAGCAACTCAACCAAAGAATTGCTCACTTAAATGAAGCTTTAGACAAAGCGTTAGGCAAAAATAAGGAATAAAATCAGCACTCACCAAGGATTTAGGTGGCTCACGTTAGGTGATAGTGCATACAAAATTTACCCTGGAGTGTTTGTCAGAGGATTTAAGTCCCTGAGCCGATAAGCAACAACCCAGGATTGGTACTTGAAAACTATTGAGCAAGCTCGGCTAGTACCGAGAAGCCTACGGTTTTCATTGCGGATCCGCCTTGAACTCGCTGGTTCATAGGTCCATCAATTCTCAACGGCACTTTGGGGTATTCCTTCTTTTATGAAATATCCAATCACACAAGATTTATCTCGCACTCAATGGCGACAACTTATTCGTCAAAAACGCCAGTCGCTCTCTCAAGAAGAACAAGAGGCCGCTGGCCTTGAGCTATTAGAGCAAATCAAGCAACTTTCAAACATCACTGACGCACACAATATTGCTCTGTATCTTTCATCCGATGGTGAAATAGATACCCAACCAACCATTAATTGGTTATGGCAGCAAGGCAAGCAAGTATTGCTCCCTGTACTTCATCCTTTTTCCAAAGGGCACCTTCTTTTTCTTAAATATCACGCCAACAGTCCTATTTGTCATAATAAATATGGCATTGTTGAACCTAAACTCGATCAAACTCAAGTGTGCCCAGTGAGTAATATAGACATTATTTTCACACCACTTGTGGCTTTCGATCCCACAGGACAACGCCTAGGTATGGGCGGTGGTTATTACGACCGTACACTTGAAACATGGTTTAACACAGGCCGAGGTGCTACCCCCATTGGGCTCGCTCATCAATGCCAACAAGTTGAACACCTTCCCTCACAGCATTGGGATATTCCATTACCTATCATTGTCACGCCAAAACAGGCTTGGCACTGGGACATAAATAATAGGGTACGATGAGATAAAATATCTACCATCTTCAATTTGCCATATTAATCACTGCTTTTCTCTCACTGAAACTCGCATCTTAAAGTCACTTGGGTATATAATCTCGCCCAATTACAGACAACAACGCAATCGATTACTTTATCTATCTAGGAGTTCGCATGACGCAAGATGAAATGAAAAAAGCCGCTGGTTGGGCTGCACTAAATTACGTTAAGCCTGACACCATCGTTGGTGTTGGTACGGGTTCAACGGTGAATCACTTCATTGATGCATTAGCGACCATGAAAGGTCAAATTCAAGGTGCTGTTTCAAGTTCAGTCGCTTCAACTGAAAAACTAAAACAACTTGGCATTGAAGTTTTTGATTCAAATGAAGTCGATGGCTTAGATGTGTATGTCGATGGCGCTGATGAAATTAACGCACAACGTGACATGATCAAAGGTGGCGGCGCAGCATTAACGCGTGAAAAAATCGTCGCGGCAATGTCTAAAACATTCGTGTGTATTGTCGATGGCACTAAGGCTGTTGATGTTTTAGGTAAATTCCCGCTGCCAGTTGAAGTTATTCCAATGGCACGCTCTTATGTTGCCCGCGAATTAGTAAAACTTGGCGGTACTCCTGAATATCGTCAAGGTGTTGTAACCGATAATGGCAACATCATTTTAGATGTACATAATCTTTCAATTATTAATCCAAAAGAACTTGAAGATAAAATTAATGCCTTGGCTGGTGTGGTAACTGTTGGGTTGTTTGCCCATCGTGGTGCTGATGTCGTGATTACTGGCACCCCAGAAGGTGCAAAAATAGAAGAATAATATGCTGCTAAACAACATTATTTGTCTTTTTGGTGGTAATTAACAAAACGGTGCTTAAATGCGCCGTTTTTTTATACTTTATTCTCTAAAAATCTTACCCAAGTTCACATTTTTTTGATATTTTATTCACAGTGCCGCACAAGGAATGCTCGCAATACCCAATAAGGTAAACCAGTAGTTGATGTGTGCAAAGAATCTATATTCTCTATTAAGGACGACGTTACATGGCCAAAGTATCTCTCGGTAAAGATAAAATCAAAATTCTCCTATTAGAAGGTCTTCATCCTTCTTCTGTCGAAGTTTTACAATCATCTGGCTACACAAACATTGAATACCACAAAGGTTCACTTTCTGAAGATGAGTTGCTTGAAGCGGTAAAAGATGCGCATTTCATTGGTATTCGCTCGCGTACTCATCTTTCTCAAGAAGTCTTTGATGCTGCCGAGAAACTCGTTGCTGTAGGTTGTTTCTGTATTGGTACAAACCAAGTGGATCTTCATGCTGCTGCTGCACGTGGTATTCCAGTATTTAATGCCCCATTCTCCAATACACGCAGTGTGGCTGAGTTGGTATTAGGTCAAGCATTACTGCTACTTCGTGGTATTCCAGAAAAAAATGCACTGGCTCACCGTGGCATTTGGAAAAAGAGTGCCGATGCTTCTTATGAAGCCCGTGGCAAACGTCTAGGCATCATTGGCTACGGCCATATCGGTACTCAGTTGAGTATCCTTGCTGAAAACTTAGGCATGCGCGTGTACTACTACGATATCGAAAATAAACTATCGTTAGGTAACTCGAATCAAGTAGCGACTATGAGTGAGTTGCTTAATAAATCAGATATCATTTCATTACATGTGCCAGAAACCAATAGTACCAAAGATATGATGGGTGCTGATGAGTTTGCTCAAATGAAACCGGGCGCAATCTTTATCAATGCAGCTCGTGGAACGGTTGTCGATATTCCAGCGTTATGTGACGCTCTGGAGTCTGGTCATTTAGGTGGCGCGGCAATCGATGTATTCCCAGTTGAACCAAAAACCAATAACGACCCATTCGAGTCTCCATTAATGAAATTCGATAATGTGATTTTGACACCTCACATTGGTGGTTCAACTCAAGAAGCCCAAGAAAACATTGGTATTGAAGTTGCTGGGAAATTAGCTAAATACTCAGACAATGGTTCAACGTTATCTTGTGTAAACTTCCCTGAAGTATCATTACCAGAACACACAGGCACGTCACGTCTTTTACATATTCATGAAAACCGACCTGGTATCCTAACGCAAATTAACAGCATATTTGCTGACGCTGGTATTAATATCGCAGCTCAATATCTACAAACCAATGCAGAAATGGGCTATGTGGTCATTGATATCGAAGCGAATCGTTCAGAAGAAGCATTAGAGAAAATGAAAGCTGTTCAAGGAACCATTCGAGCGCGTATTCTGCACTAAGAATAGTTGCTCCTATCTACCGAATATTAAGCAGTCGCCCCTTAAGCGACTGCTTTTTTTACGTCTTTATTTATTAGAAATTAAAAACACAACACTTACTTGATCGCTGATCATAATGCTTTGATCTTGATAGCCTTGATCGGCAACACGACTTTCCATTGCCATTGATTTTGCGACAACAGGGCGAGATATATTACTTCTATATTCAATAGACCACACACCATTTACCGTCGCATCAAAGCCTTTTGTTAATGATGCAGCTTTGCTTTTTGCATCATCAATAGCTAATTGACGCGCTTGCTCTTTATATTTGGCTTCATCTTGTACTTTTAACTGAATGCTATCTACTCGATTGATGCCTGATTGCAACGCAAGATCGAGATAATCATTTAGCTTATCTAATTGCTTTACCGTAACCGTAATATTACGTACCGCACGGTAGCCAGAGAGTTGCGGTTTGCCATCTTTAGGGTAAATATACTGAGGCGTAATCTGTAAATTACTGCTTTCAATGTCTTTTCTGTCGATGTTAGATGATTCTAAAGATTTCATTAATTTTTCGACAACTTTATCTACCGCCATTTTCGCTTGCTTTGCTTGAGTTCGCTCTGACTGAATAGCCACAGAAAATTCAGCCATATCAGGCTTAGCAATCACTTGCCCATACCCCGTTGTTGATAGTGTGGGCTGACTTGCCTCTGCGGCATAAGCATTGGCACTTAAAAAAAACAATACTGCACATAAAAGATGTTTAATAGATACTCGCATAACAACCTCTTTCTAAAACTAGGATTGGTATAAAGCATTCATTGTAGCAATAAAAAAGGCGCACTAGGCGCCTTTGATTTATTTGTTACATAAAGCTCGTTGATTAAACATCAAGCTTATTCAAATGCACATCCATTTGTGGGAATGGAATCTCGATGCCTTCATTGTCAAGCTCTTCTTTAATCGCTTGCAGAGTATCAAAATAAACATCCCAGTAATCAGCCGTTTTTACCCATGGGCGAACTACAAAATTCACTGAAGAATCAGCTAAAGCAACAACACCAATCGTTGGTGCTGGCGTTGAAAGAATGCGAGATTCAGATTCAAGCACACGAGCAATCACTTCTTTAGTCTTTTTCAGATCAGCTTTATAAGAAACACCAATCACGTGATCGATACGACGAGTAGCATGGCGAGAGTAGTTCACAATTGGACCACCGATTACGCCACCATTTGGTACAACGATCATTTTGTTATCTGGTGTCGTTAAAACAGTTTGGAAAATCTGGATAGATTCAACGCTACCTGCAACGCCACCAATTTCAACGTAGTCACCAGCTTTGAATGGACGGAAAGCCACAATCAACACACCAGCAGCAAAGTTAGCTAATGAGCCTTGCAGTGCCAAACCAATCGCTAAACCTGCAGCACCGATCACAGCAACGACTGAAGCCGTTTCAACGCCAACACGGCCTAGAGCAGCAATTAATACGATAACAAATAACACATAGCGAACAAGTGAACTAATAAAGTGCACTACCGCTTGATCCATTTGTTTCTTTTCAAGCAACTTAGCAACACTGTTGCTGATTGTTTTAACAACAATATTACCAATGAAAAGAATGACTAATGCGGAAAGAATATTCACGCCATATTGAACCAATAAATCAGAGTTAGATGTCAGCCAATCTGTTACCTTTGGAGCGATAGCATGTGCTACTTCCGTTACTTGATCTTCTGTTGCCATTGTTATTTCCTTCCTAACGATTTAATCATAAAAATGCTTAGTTAAAACTGAGTCAATAGTGTGTTTTCATTTTAAAAAATTTTATTAAAAACTAATTTGTTAAATAAACACCCACACACTATACGTCTAAGGCACAATATATCTATTTTTCATGTTGCTGAAAACTATTTGTTGTCATTACAACAAAAACAATTCCACCAAAGCCACTCCACTTTACGAGAAATCCTACATAAATTATCGTTAAACTAATTAAAGGTAACACCCTCATAGATATGCTATAGATACAAATAATAGACAAACACCCATAATTTACCGACAAAAAAAGCCCCACATTACTGTAGGGCTTCACACTTTAAGAAACTAAAGACGGATTATAGTACGTCGATTGCGTTAAGGTCTGCGAACGCTTTTTCAAGACGTGTAACCATAGACGCTTGACCAGCACGTAACCATACGCGTGGATCGTAGTATTTTTTGTTTGGCGCAGCTTCACCAGTTGGGTTACCGATTTGACCTTGTAGGTAATCGTGGTTGTCAGCTTCGTATTGACGAACGCCATCCCAACAAGCCCACTGAGTATCAGTATCGATGTTCATTTTGATAACGCCGTAACCGATAGATTCTTGAATTTCAGCTTCAGAAGAGCCAGAACCACCGTGGAATACGAAGTTTAGAGAATTAGCTGGTAGGCCAAATTTCTCTGAAACATGCGCTTGAGAATCACGTAGGATCGTTGGAGTTAGAACAACGTTACCTGCTTGGTAAACACCGTGTACGTTGCCGAAAGAAGCAGCGATGGTGAAACGTGGGCTAACAGCAGTTAGTTTTTCGTACGCGTAAGCAACATCTTCAGGAGAAGTATAAAGCTCAGATGCATCCATGTCAGAGTTATCAACGCCATCTTCTTCGCCACCAGTACAACCTAGTTCGATTTCGATAGTCATGTTCATCTTAGCCATGCGCTCTAGGTATTTAGCACAAGTTTCAACGTTCTCTTCTAAAGACTCTTCTGAAAGGTCTAGCATGTGAGAAGAGAAAAGAGGCTTACCAGTTTCTGCAAAGTGTTTTTCACCCGCGTCTAGTAGTCCGTCGATCCAAGGAAGAAGTTTCTTAGCAGCATGATCAGTATGAAGAATAACTGGGATACCGTAAGTTTCTGCAACAGCGTGTACATATTTTGCACCAGCAACTGCACCTAGGATTTGTGCACCTTGGCCTTCAAGCTTAACGCCTTTACCAAGGAAGAAACCTGCACCACCGTTAGAGAACTGAACGATTACAGGAGCTTTAACTTTTGCTGCTGCTTCTAGTACTGCGTTTACAGAGTCAGTATTCACAACGTTAACTGCTGGAAGAGCAAAGTTGTTTTCTTTCGCTACTGCGAAAACTTTCTGTACGTCATCACCAGAGATAACACCAGGTTTTACAAAATCAAAGATTTTAGACATGATTTGAGTCCTATTTTACTGTCGTTTAAATTACAGCCGTTTAAGTTTTTCGTTCGTTTTAGAACAAAATGAGCATTTAGTAAACGTTTGCTTGATTGATGCGGCGCATTGTAGCAATAAAAAGCTCAGATTCACATAGTGTGATCTATGCACGTTGCATCAATCGTTATTTTTAATTGATACCAATGTAAAAAAGGCGAGAGGTGTCTCTCGCCTTTTGCAACTATTATTAAGCTTTTGCACGCTCTTCTAGCATCGCAACTGCAGGTAATACTTTACCTTCAACAAACTCAAGGAAAGCACCGCCACCCGTTGAGATATAAGAAACGTCCGCTTTGATACCAAACTTGTCGATAGCCGCTAATGTGTCACCACCACCAGCAACAGAGAAACCTGCTGATTCTGCAATCGCTTTAGAAATACCAGCTGTACCCGCTTCAAAGTTTTTGAATTCAAAGACGCCGACAGGGCCATTCCAAAGAATAGTTTTCGCATTCTTGATGATGTCAGCCAATACTGCTGTTGAGTCTGGGCCAAGGTCAAAAATCATATCGTCATCTTGAACGTCAGCCACGTTTTTGATTTCAGCTTCTGCGTTTTCATCAAAAGCTTTTGCACAAGCCACGTCTGTTGCGACTGGAATCGCGCAATCTTTCATTAGCTTCTTAGCTGTTTCAACTAAATCTGCTTCATATAAAGATTTACCAACATTATGGCCTTCTGCTGCAATAAAGGTATTCGCAATACCACCACCAACCACTAACTGGTCAGCAATTTTAGATAAAGACTCAAGAACCGTTAGTTTTGTTGATACTTTAGAACCACCAACGATAGCAACCAGTGGGCGCTCTGGGTTATCCATTGCTTTACCAAGTGCATCAAGTTCAGCTGCAAGTAAAGGGCCTGCACACGCGATTGGTGCATTCATACCAACACCGTGTGTAGACGCTTGTGCACGGTGAGCCGTACCAAATGCATCCATCACAAATACATCACAAAGTGCTGCGTATTTTTTAGATAATTCTTCTTCATTTTTCTTCTCGCCTTTGTTAAAGCGAACGTTTTCAAGAACCACTAACTCACCAGCATTAAGCTCTAAACCATCTAGGTAGTCTTTTGCTAGTTTCACGTCACAATCTAGGGCATCGTTTAAGTAGTTTACAACAGGAGCAAGAGAGAACTCTTCGCTGTATTCACCTTCAGTAGGACGGCCAAGGTGAGAAGTAACCATGACTTTAGCACCCGCTTCTAAACAAGTTTTGATCGTTGGAAGTGATGCAAGAATGCGAGCATCTGAAGTTACTTTACCGTCTTTTACTGGCACGTTTAGGTCAGCACGAATAAATACACGTTTACCTGCAAGGTCCAGGTCAGTCATCTTGATTACAGACATTGTTTGTCCTCTAAAATGTTAATGAAATTAATAAAGTTAAAACGGCTCATTGCTTGGCAAACGCCCAACAATGTGATTCTTTTGTTCATTTCTTTATCGCTGATAAATGTAATGCTTCAGCGATGTAATTATCATCTGTTACTTATACTGGGGGTGATTTTTTATTATTTCAAGGGTAAAAATAATAAATCGACTAAATATTCACCAAATACCGTTATTTAGTCAATCATTGCTCCCATCACTTGAGTCGTATCGAGCATGCGGTTGGCAAATCCCCATTCGTTATCGCACCAAACCAGCATTTTCACCAAGCGATGATTACTGACTCTAGTTTGTGAGCCATCAACAATTGCACTGTGTGAATCATGGTTAAAGTCTATCGAAACCAATGGGGCTTCGGTGTAATCTAATATGCCATCCAATGTACAACGAGATGCTTCCACGATAGATTGATTTACGTCATCAACTTTCACATTTTTGTGAACAGTAACGCTTAAATCCATCGCAGTGACGTTAATTGTAGGAACTCGTACAGAAATTGCTTCAAATTTATCAGAAAATTTTGGATAAATTCGTGCAATACCTAAGTGCAGTTTAGTATCCACTGGAATAATCGATTGGCTGGCAGCTCGAGAACGGCGTAAATCGGAATGATAGGCATCGATAACTTGTTGATCGTTCATTGAAGAGTGGATGGTGGTGATGGTCCCAGATTCAATACCAAAACTATCATCCAAAGCTTTGATCACAGGGATAATGCAGTTAGTGGTACAAGAACCATTCGACACGACATTATGCTCAGCAGTTAAACTCTCATGATTCACACCATAGATAATGGTGTTATCGACATCATTTCCACCAGGGTGAGAAAATAACACCTTCTTCGCCCCGGCTTGCAAATGAAGTTGCCCATCGGCTTGTGAGCCGAACTTACCGGTGCAATCTAAAACAATATCCACGTTAAGATCTTTCCAAGGCAATAACTTTGCATCGGCAAGGTGCAAAATTCGGATCGAGTCAACCTCGGTAGTCTCCGCTGCATTTTTTTTAGTGGATAGTTTTAACCCATCGTGGTGAATAAAGAGATGCTCTTGGTCGTGAGACACTTTTTTGAAAAAGCGACCATGGCTTGAGTCATACTGAAGAAGATGCGCCATGCCTTCAGGTTCTGCCAACTCATTAATCGCAACAACTTGGATCGATTGGTTTTTACCGCTTTCATATAAAGCGCGCACTACACTGCGCCCTATCCGACCAAATCCATTAATAGCAATTCTAAGCATAATCTTTCCATGGCATCAATATAAAGTGGCAGTATGTTACCTCATCGACTTTTAATACGCATTAAAAAAGCCGAGCATAATGCCCGGCTTTCATCTTTCAATTATCTAAACCTTAAAGGATTAAGCAATCAACTCTCTCGCAGTTTCAACCACGTTTTCAACTGTAAAGCCGAACATTTTGAATAGTTCGCCAGCAGGTGCTGACTCGCCAAATGTGGTCATACCGATGATGCGACCGTCTAGGCCAACATACTTGAACCAGTAATCAGCAATACCCGCTTCAACCGCGATACGAGCCGTCACATCAGATGGTAATACTGCTTCACGGTAAGACGCATCTTGCTTATCAAATGCATCGGTTGATGGCATAGATACAACACGTACCTGCTTACCTTCAGCGGTAAGTTGTGCAGCCGCTTCAACCGCTAACTCAACTTCAGAACCTGTCGCAATCAAGATTAACTCAGGCTTACCTGCGCAATCTTTAAGAATGTAAGCACCTTTTGCGATGTTCGCAACTTGCTCAGCCGTACGCTCTTGTTGTGCTAGGTTTTGACGAGAGAAAATAAGTGCAGAAGGCGCATCTTTACGTTCAATCGCAAGTTTCCACGCTACCGCAGACTCAACTTGGTCACATGGACGCCATGTGCTCATATTTGGTGTCATACGTAATGATGCAATTTGCTCAACCGGTTGGTGAGTTGGGCCATCTTCGCCAAGACCGATAGAATCGTGTGTGTACACTTGGATGTTTTGAATTTTCATCAAAGCAGCCATGCGCATTGCGTTACGTGCGTATTCCATGAACATTAGGAAAGTTGCGCCGTAAGGAACAAAACCGCCGTGTAGCGCGATACCGTTGATGATAGCTGTCATCGCAAACTCACGCACACCGTAGTGGATGTAGTTGCCTGAAGCATCATCAGCCGTCAGTGATTTAGAACCAGACCACATGGTTAAGTTAGAAGGTGCAAGGTCAGCAGAGCCGCCCATGAACTCAGGTAACATTTGACCAAATGCTTCTAGTGCATTTTGAGACGCTTTACGTGAAGCAATGTTCGCTGGGTTTGCTTGTAGATCAGCAATGATAGCGTTCGCTTTCTCTTCCCAATCGCCAGGTAAATCACCGGCAGTACGACGTTTAAATTCAGCCGCTAACTCTGGGTAAGCTGCTTCATATGCCGCAAGTTTTTCGTTCCAAGCTGCTTCTTTTGCAGCGCCGGCTTCTTTCGCATCCCACTGAGCATAAATGTCAGTTGGAATTTCAAAAGGACCATGTTCCCAACCAAGTTGCGCTTTAGTCGCTGCAATTTCGTCTGCACCTAGTGGCGCGCCGTGACAATCGTGCGTACCCGCTTTGTTTGGCGAACCAAAACCAATCACTGTTTTAGTACAGATAAGTGATGGACGAGGATCGGCTTTAGCTGCTTGAATAGCCGCTTCAATTGCGTCTGAATCGTGACCATCAACGCCAGGAATAACATGCCAACCGTACGCTTCAAAACGCTTAGGTGTATCGTCAGAGAACCAACCTTCAACGTGACCATCGATAGAAATACCGTTGTCATCCCAGAAAGCAACCAACTTACCAAGACCTAACGTACCCGCTAAAGAACATGCTTCATGCGAGATACCTTCCATCATACAACCGTCGCCTAGGAAGGTGTATGTGAAGTGATCAACGATGTCGTGACCTTCTTTATTAAATTGTGCAGCAAGTGATTTTTCAGCAAGCGCCATACCAACTGCATTGGTGATACCTTGACCTAGTGGGCCAGTCGTGGTTTCAACACCTGGAGCGTAACCGTATTCTGGGTGACCTGGTGTTTTAGAGTGCAGTTGACGGAAATTTTTCAGCTCTTCAATTGGCAATGCGTAGCCAGAAAGATGAAGAAGAGAATAAATCAGCATTGAACCATGGCCATTCGAAAGAATGAAACGGTCACGATCCGCCCACTCAGGGTTCTGTGGGTTGTGGTTTAAATGGTTACGCCAAAGAACTTCAGCGATATCGGCCATCCCCATTGGGGCGCCCGGGTGACCCGAATTGGCTTGTTGAACACCATCCATGCTTAAAGCGCGGATTGCATTTGCTAAATCTTTACGAGACGTCATGTCTGCTCCTGAGTGCATAAGCGATTTTATTTAAGGTTGGATAAAGCCAACTGAATTCGTTCAGCCCACTTTGTGGTCGGTATTGTCGCAAAGCACCGGAATGACTGCAAACATTAAGGTGATCATATTTTCGTTTTTGCCTTTCTTTTTTTCCTTTTTTTACCTAGCCCACACTTCCCCACATTTAACTGGAATCTAAACAAAATATAGGGTTAGCAACGCAAACGTTATCGTATTGACCATAAAGTCATTCCCAAAAAAATAATTAAAAAAAATTCTCTCTTATTATCAACGGGCAATCGTTTTCCTGCGCCAGCATTAAAAAAAGGCTTGTAATTCGACCAATCAAAACTAGAATAGACGTCTAGATGTAGAAACACCTACAAACTTAACTGTTTTTAAGAAGACGCGATTCATAGCAAAAAGCTATAAGAACGCGTCTTTTCTAACTCAAATTGATTCATTAAGCGATGAATTAACGTGATTCAAAGTGGAGCACTCACACATGTCTAAGCATTTATTTACTTCAGAATCTGTATCTGAAGGTCATCCAGACAAAATTGCTGATCAAATTTCTGATGCGGTATTAGATGCAATCCTAGAACAGGATCCGAAAGCACGTGTGGCGTGTGAAACGTATGTAAAAACCGGTATGGTCATGGTGGGTGGTGAAGTCACGACTTCTGCATGGGTTGATATTGAAGAGATTACTCGTGAAACCGTTCGCGAAATTGGTTATGTGCATTCAGATATGGGCTTTGATGCCGATTCATGTGCCGTATTAAACACTATCGGTAAGCAATCTCCAGACATCAATCAAGGGGTGGATAAAGCAGATCCTAAAGATCAAGGCGCTGGCGACCAAGGTATCATGTTTGGTTACGCAACTAACGAAACTCCAATCCTTATGCCTGCGCCAATTACTTACTCTCACTTATTGGTTAAAAAACAAGCTGAAGTCCGTAAAAGTGGTAAATTAAACTTCTTACGCCCAGATGCTAAATCTCAAGTTACTTTCCAATACGACCAAGGCAAAATCGTGGGTATTGACGCGGTTGTGCTTTCAACTCAGCACTGTGATTCAATTTCAACACCGGATCTACGTGAAGCGGTAATGGAAGAAATCATCAAACCAGTCCTACCAGCAGAATGGTTAAACAAAGAAACTAAATTCTTTATTAACCCAACTGGTCGTTTTGTGATCGGTGGCCCAATGGGTGACTGTGGCTTAACAGGTCGTAAAATTATCGTTGATACCTACGGCGGCGCAGCGCGTCACGGTGGTGGTGCATTCTCTGGTAAAGATCCATCAAAAGTTGACCGTAGTGCAGCCTACGCCGCGCGTTATGTTGCGAAAAATATTGTTGCAGCGGGTCTTGCTGATCGTTGTGAAATTCAACTTTCTTATGCAATTGGTGTGGCAGAGCCGACTTCAATCATGGTGGAAACATTCGGTACTGAAAAAGTGCCTACCGATATTATCGTTGAAGCCGTTCGTCAACATTTCGACCTACGCCCATACGGCCTACAAGAAATGCTGAATTTGCTACAACCTATCTACAAGAAAACTGCAGCATACGGTCACTTTGGTCGTGAAGAATTCCCTTGGGAAGCAACAGACAAAGCTGAATCACTACGTGCGTTCGCAGGTCTTTAATTAACGCCTTTCGTTAATTTTCTTTAAAAGAATTTGTGTATCAAGCCCTTACCTTTTGGTTGGGGCTTTTGTTTATCTACCCCTTAGTTATTGCCGATTTTAATACGTCTTTCACCGCTCACTTTTTAATCATAAAATTTGTAATTCTGGATATCTACGATAATAGTTATAAGTATCTAGATCAGCCCATTCAGGTCTTCATTCTGAATAACGATAAGATCCTTGGACGGTTTGGAATAAATAGGTACGCAAACAAAATGGTTTGTCAGTAAAACCTATGAAAGTTGTTCTTACATGAACCTTAAGGGGGATTTATGCCTCGTACTGCCAAAAGCTCAGATTTTAAAACACCAGATACCGAATACGCCCGCACGATTCCATGCGAGACGCTAACAACCTTCGCACCATTTCAATGGGTAAGAATGGGAGTCAACGATCTCTTTAAAGCTCCACTAATCACCTTTTTTTACGGGTTATGCTTTGCTGTAGCCGCAGCGGCTATTGAATGGCTTGTTTATATGCAAGGCTCGCATTTAGTGGTTTTCCCAAGCCTAATTGTCTACATGCTCATTGGACCATTCTTAGCGCTAGGATTGTATGATGCCAGCTGGCAAGTAGAAAAAAATCACAAACCAAAACTGTTTCATTCTATTAAAGCCATTCGCCGAAATGGTGTTTCTCAATGGAGCTTTGCTTTGTTGCTTTGTGTGGCAATGATTTTTTGGATGAGAATCGCATCGTTACTGCACGCACTGTACCCAGAAATGCAAGGTGCTTCCATTCAAGCCTTCTTACCATTTTTAGTAACCGGTTCAGTGGTAGGTATCATTTTCTCTTGTATCATTTTTGCTATATCTGCTTTCTCTATTCCCTTAATGATGGAAAGAAGAGTCGATATGATGACCGCCGTATTTACGAGCTATAACGCGGTTAAAAATAATATAGGTGCTATGTTCGTTTGGGCGATGATCATTGTCGTTGGAATAGCGGTAGGGTTTTTAACTGCTGGAATTGGTATGTTAATTATTATGCCTGTCTTAGGTTACGCGACTTGGCATGGTTATCGCAGCACCATTAGCCGTAAGCATTAAGGAGCGAACAATCAACTCACCGAGATCGATAGCCAAAGAATAAAAGATAGATTCCTTAACCTCTCTTGGTTACCATGCCACTCTGCTGTGATTTAAGCAGAGCTGGTATTGGTATAACAAGAGAACAACTCGTGCAATCAAACTCTATACCCACCTCACTTGAACTCTCTATTCAACAAACTATTGAGCTATACCTGCAAAAAGCAGAACAAGCTTTAGAATGCGAGTTTGCCATTCCCACTTACAACTTTAAGGTAAGAGGGAAAGTCGCAGGCAAAGCCTATTTGCATTTATGGCAGATCCGCTTGAATCCAACTTTGTTGCTTGAAAATCAAGAGGCATTTTTACAGCACGTTATTCCTCATGAGCTTGCCCACTTGATAACCTTCCATCAATTTGGTCGAGTAAAGCCTCATGGAAAAGAATGGCAATTTATCATGCTTAACGTTTTTCATATCCCAGCACAAACACGCCACACATTTGATGTCTCATCGGTACAAGGCGAAACCTTTCTTTACCAATGCCAATGCAGACAGCATGAACTGTCGATTCGCCGCCATAACAAAATTCAACGTCAACAGATGCAATACCATTGCACCGCCTGTCAATCACAATTGATAAAAGCATAAGTGATAAGCATCAGAAAAACCTGACTTATTTCTTTCTTACACTATCATTGTGATACAAAGCGCATTATGATTTGTGCCTCTTAAAAGGACGGTTAATCTCACCATGAATGAGTTCAAAGATATTCTGGACATGCACCCTAATCCATTTGTTGTGCATGTTAATTTTAAACCTCTGTATGCTAATGATGCATTTGCGCGTTTCAGTGGCTTAGAAAGTGCAAAAGAAATTCTTACTATGGATTCACTTATGGTGCTCATCAACCCTGAAGAACGTGAAGACGCTTTGCTTCGCTATCAACTCGCCTTAGACAATAAAAAAACCGACTCCAAAATCATTGCTCATACCGATTTAGCCGGTAACCCTGTTATGGTTGAAATAACCGATAAGTCGATTATGTGGCAAGGTCAACAAGCATTATGCACTTATATCAGCATAGTGACGGATACCATCAAAAAGCAGCAACATTTAAAACGACTATCTGAGCAGGACGCACTAACACAAATCCATAATCGTCGCTATATACTCAATGTATTAAGAGATATCCATAAAGATCAAACCGTTAATCAATACTTTAAAGCAATTATGGATATTGATTACTTTAAAAAGGTTAATGACAAATATGGTCATCTTGCGGGGGATAAAGTTTTACTGCAGTTCACGCAAATTTTGCAAGATTTCACTCAACCAGAAGACCATCTGGCAAGGTTAGGCGGTGAAGAGTTTATTCTATTGATTAAGTCTCAATCGAAAGAAAAAGTACTGAAACGTTTAGAATCGATCCGTACCTCTATCGAACAAAATCACTTCGTTATTAGTGATAAAGACACACAAGATGAACTTCGTATTCAATGCACACTATCAATTGGTGTAACCGCGCTCAACGCCGATGATGATATTGATACGAGTTATGGCCAAGCCGATAAGGCTCTGTATATTGCAAAACAACAAGGTCGTAACCAAGTCATCATGCTTGATTAATACACCTTAATCTCTCATTCGGATAACGAGATCCGCTCTTATCCGAAGCTCAGGTCAACTAAAGCGCCTATCCCCCCTTGTTTTTTACCTCAAAAACATCCATGTTATGAAAAGCTCTTTCGCTTACACAGGTTAAATCATGAGAATCCCAAGAATCTATCACCCTGAAACCATTTCGACTTCAGGGGAGATAAGTTTATCTGAAGATGCCGCAGGCCATATTGGTCGAGTACTTCGCATGTCCGAAGGACAAGAAGTGTTACTGTTTGATGGCTCTGGCGCTGAATTTCCAGCAACCATTTCAGTGGTATCGAAAAAAAACGTGACCGTCACAATACAAAAACGTATTGAACGCAGTATCGAATCACCTTTAGACTTACATCTCGGTCAAGTCATCTCTCGTGGTGATAAGATGGAATTCACCATTCAAAAAGCAGTCGAACTTGGTGTGAATACTATTACACCACTGATCTCAGAACGCTGTGGTGTAAAGCTGAATGCAGAAAGGTTTGAAAAGAAGCTACAGCAATGGCAAAAAATTGCGATTGCGGCGTGTGAGCAATGCGGCCGTAATATCGTGCCGCAAATTCGACCATTGATGCAACTCGAGCAATGGTGCGCGGAAGATTACGATGGCTTAAAACTCAACTTGCACCCTCGAGCAAAATACTCAATCAACACCCTTCCAGAACCGGTCAATAAAGTCCGCTTACTGATTGGCCCTGAAGGTGGATTATCCGATAACGAAATTCAAATGACTGAACAATATCAGTTTGAAGAAACCTTATTAGGCCCTCGTGTGCTGCGCACCGAAACCGCCGGCCTGACCGCAATCACCGCCCTACAACTTCGTTTTGGCGATCTTGGTTAACTCACCATCTTATGCCAAGGCATAGATGAGATAAGTCGCCAAACTAGCAGGAGAAAAATATGAAAATCGGCATCGTAATGGACCCTATTTCGTCTATTAACATTAAAAAAGACTCTAGCTTTGCCATGATGCTAGAAGCCCAACGACGCGGTTGGGAAATTCACTACATGGAAATGGCCGATCTTCATCTAGAGCAAGGTGTGGCGATTGCCGACACCAAAACAGTCACGCTCATCGAAGATCCTGCCAAATGGTATGAATTCAATTCACAACAAACCATTGAGCTATCCGAACTTGATGCGGTATTAATGCGTAAAGATCCGCCATTTGATACTGAGTTCATTTATGCGACCTACATTTTAGAGCGCGCAGAAGAACAAGGTACTTTGATCGTCAACAAACCACAAAGCTTGCGTGATTGTAACGAAAAACTGTTTACGGCTTGGTTCCCAGAATTAACGCCAATCACTATCGTGACTCGAAAAGCCGAAAAAATTAAAGCCTTCCGTGAGCAACATGGTGATGTGATCCTAAAACCGCTTGATGGTATGGGTGGCGCGTCTATTTTCCGAGTAAAACAAGGCGATCCAAACGTATCGGTGATCATCGAAACACTGACCAATCACGGCCAAAACTACGCCATGGCACAAACCTTTGTTCCAGACATTAGCAATGGTGATAAGCGTATTTTAGTGGTCGATGGTGAGCCAATGCCGTATTGCCTTGCTCGTATTCCAGCGGAAGGGGAAACTCGTGGTAACTTAGCGGCCGGTGGCCGTGGTGAAGCGCGTCCATTAAGCGAAACTGATCTTAAAATTGCTCAAGCAGTCGCCCCAACATTAAAAGAAAAAGGCCTGATCTTTGTTGGGCTAGATGTTATCGGTGATAAGCTAACTGAAATCAATGTCACTAGCCCAACGTGCATTAAAGAAATTGAAGCGGCTTTTGATATTTCGATTACTGGAAAATTGATGGATGCGATTGAACGTCGAGTTCAAGCTGCTAAGTGATATTAAGAGTATGATTTAGGTACGTTATCTAAAAGCATAATCCAATAACCATCATCATAGAGAAATTCAGTGTGGCATCATTCTGCCATACTGAAATCTTATCAATGGAGAATAGGATGAATTTAACCGACCACTTTTTGATTGCTATGCCAAGCATGACAGATTCTAGTTTTTCTCGCAGTGTGATTTACATCTGCGAGCACAATGAGGACGGTGCAATGGGCTTGGTCATCAACGACGCCGTTGGTATCGATGTGGGTAACATGCTCAAACAAATCGATGTTCAACCTGTTCATCCTCAAGTCTGTACACAAAGTTTATCGACTCCTGTTCTTAATGGCGGCCCAGTTGCCAGCGACAGAGGATTTGTTCTACACACACCAAAAGATACCTACCAATCCAGCATAGACGTCACACCCGATTTAAGCGTCACCACATCAAAAGATATCTTAACGGTATTAGGGACAGAAGCTGAACCTAAGCATTACTTAGTCACACTAGGTTACTCTGGTTGGGATGCTGGTCAATTAGAGCAAGAACTATTAGATAATTCTTGGCTAACGACTCCGGCCGACATGGATATCATCTTCCATACACCGGCTCATTCTCGTTGGAAAAAAGCTGTACAATCACTGGGTATCAATGTTGCGCAACTCTCAGACCAAGCTGGTCACGCTTAATTTTTAGATTTTTAAACCGAGAAACACTATGTCAAACCAAACCATCATGGCTTTCGATTACGGCACTAAAAGCATTGGGAGTGCCATAGGCCAAACCATTACTGGCACCGCCTCTCCACTTAAAGCTTTTAAAGCCCTAGATGGTATTCCAAGATGGGAAGAAATCGAAAAACAGCTTAAAGAATGGCAACCTGATCTTGTCGTTGTTGGTCTGCCTACTGATATGCAAGGTAAAGATCTAACCGATATTACCTCTCGCGCCAAGAAGTTCGCGAATCGCCTACATGGTCGCTTTGGAGTCAAAGTCGAGTTGCATGATGAACGCCTTTCAACTCAAGAAGCCAGAGCGGAACTCTTTTCAATGGGCGGCTATAAAGCGTTAAGCAAAGGTAATGTGGACTGCCAATCGGCAGTGATCATTTTAGAAAGTTGGTTTGAAAATCAATATTAGTTCATCGACTTATTACGAAAGCTGTCACGAAACTTAGCAGGTGTCATCCCTTTATATTTTTTAAATAGCCGATTAAAGTTAGATTGATTGTGAAAACCGCTTTCTTCTGCAATGAAAGTGATCGGCTTTTGGCTCCGGATCAATAACTGGCATGCATGACCTAACCGAATCTGCGTTAAATACTGATTAAAACTCTGCTTCATATGCCTTTTAAAAAAGCGCACAAAAGTACTCACACTCATATTGGCACGGCTTGCCATCATCTCTAAAGTCAATAATTGACTAAAATTTTGGTGTACATCAAACAAGATATGATTCAAGACATCTTGATGATCATTGTCGACCACATCGGTTTGAAAATGATAAGAAGCCAGCATCTCCATTGGTTGCTCTAGTAACGCATCTAAAATCGATAATAAAATAATCAACCTCTCACGCACACTCGCCTCGGCCAAAGATGTAAAGCTCTCCGTTAACACTTGCGCAAGCTCTGGTTTGAACTTAATACCTCGATAAGATTTCTGAAGTAATTTTGGCAGCTCAGCATACTCAGGAAATTGTTGGACTAATTGATCAACCCATTGTTGGCTAAACCACAAAACAAACACCAATGGCTTTTGCTCTGTATACTCAACAGAAGGGGCAGATTGCCATGTATGAGGAAGATTAGGTCCAACTAAAACTAAATCGGATTGTTGATACCCTTCAATTGAATCACCCACATAGCGCTCTCCTGACTCATTTAACGTTAACGTCAGTTCATATTCAGGGTGAAAGTGCCACTCAAATGGAATCGCATCAATATCTCTTAATAAGAAACACCACGATCCCCCTTCCGGTAACATTATCTTTTCTAATTGAGCTTTCACCAATCAACTCCACCATTAACAATTAAATTCCACCTATAGATACACTAATAATGAGCAAATAGTATTAGTTATTGCTCACATTTCACCACATTGATGCCCGCTTTACTTCCATAATGAAGTCACTTTAACGTGCTACACCACAGTGCCCCTATTAAGGGTTCCTTACTTTGAATCTCTAGAATGCTAATACAATAATAAAAAGGAGAACGCCATGAAGAATCGCTACGGATTTGGTGATAACGCCCCAGGCAATAACAGTGTTTCAAATCTGCATGATGTGCAATTAAAAGACATCGTCAAATCGTTGCCTCTTAAAGTACTGACTGAAGAACAATTTGCTAGCTGGCAACACAATGGCTATATCGTGATCAAAAATGCAGTTGATTCCAATGCAGTCAAAGCGACACAAGACCTATTGTGGGAGTTTCAAGAAATGGACGCAAATGTCCCTGACTCTTGGTATAAACCTCAACTTAAAGATCATGCCATGACCGAGCTAAACAACTCCGGTATGGTGGAATGTTATCACCACCAAATACTTTGGAATAACCGCCAAACTGAAAAGATCTATCACGCTTTTGTTGATATTTGGGATCGTGAAGATTTATGGGTCACCATTGATCGTGCCAACCTCAATCCCCCAAATCGCAATGGTCGCCAATTTGATGGATTCATTCACTGGGATGCCGATACAAGCTTGTCGCCTTTGCCGGTTAATATTCAAGGCGTACTTGCACTTTCCAATACAACCCCAGACACCGGTGGCTTTCAGTGTGTTCCACAACTCTATCGCGATTTAGAAACATGGCGCGAAACACAGCCAAGCGATCGCGACCCTTATGTTCCTGATCTTCATGGTTATGATCCTGAGTTTATTGCAATGGAAGAAGGCGATTTATTGATTTTTAACAGCTTATTACCTCATGGCATTCGCCCTAACCGTTCTGATCAAGTTCGTATGGCGCAATACATTTCCATGGTGCCCGCAGAGCCAGAAAATACCACAATAAAAGATTGGCGCGTTCAATCTTGGGATAAACGTTTACCTCCAGAAGGGTTTGCATTTCCCGGTGATCCACGAAATTGGGAACAAACTCGCTACTCACGAGCTCAATTGACAACACTCGGTGAAAAATTGCTGGGCAAGTTAGATTGGTGATAGAAGGCTAAATTCAAAAAAGCGCAATGAGTTAATTCCCATTGCGCTTTTGAAGTATTGATGACCGCCAAACTTCAAGTCAGGCAGGATAATCATCCACACTCACATATCGATCTTAATGCCTTTTAACTTACTGCTTTCAACACCTGCATCACCTGTAGACTTCAGCATTAAACGTAAGTCATTCGCAGAATCAGCACTGTGCATCGCATCATCCAAAGAAATTTTATCCGCTCTAAGTAAATCAAATAACGCTTGATCAAACGTTTGCATTCCCGCTTCTTTGGAACGAACCATCGTCGGTTTCAATTCGTGTAGATCACCTCGACGGATCAAATCTGAAATCCGCGGCGTATTCAGCAAGACTTCAAACACACCGTGACGACCGTTACCATTTTTATCTCGAACCAACTGCTGTGCCACCACGCCTTTTAAATTCAACGATAAATCAAATAAGAACTGTTCTTTTTGATCTTTTGGAACCAGGTGCAATATACGTTCTAGCGCTTGGTTGGCATTATTTGCATGCAAGGTTGCCATACATAAATGCCCAGTTTCGGCGAAAGTCATGGCGTACTCCATGGTTTCACGGCTACGAATCTCACCAATCAAAATCATATCTGGTGCTTGGCGCAGTGAGTTTTTCAGCGCCACTTCATAGCTTTCTGTATCAAGCCCGACTTCACGTTGAGTAATAATGCATTTTTTGTGTTCATGCACAAATTCAATCGGATCTTCTACCGTCAAAATATGCCCAGTTTGGTGTATATTTCGATACCCAGTCATGGCGGCCATCGAGGTTGACTTACCAGAACCTGTCGCCCCAACCACCAGCACTAAGCCACGTTTAGAAGTAGCGAGATCTTTGAGCACTTCAGGTAGATGTAACTCTTCCATGCTTGGAATACGTGTTTCGATACGACGGATCACCGCCCCCGGTAATTCACGTTGAAAAAAAGCACTCACACGGAAACGACCACTTGGGCGCATAATGGCAAAGTTTGCTTCATGTTGAGTTTGAAACTCTTCACGACGATCTGTGTCCATCATCTCAAACAATAAGGCTTCCACTCCACCTTTATCCAGCTTTTCACCATGCGCCTTTAGTTCGCCATTAATTCTAAATAAACAAGGAGCATCAACCGTTAGGTAAATATCGGATGCCTTCGACGACACCATGATTTCTAGCACTTGAGAGAGTTGCATCAAATATCCCCTCTAGATATCGAGTTTTGAGCTTCATTAATCGTTTTTTCAGCAAATAAAAGCTGAAGCATCATATAAATTCTCTTCTCGTCATCACCAAACTTACTGGTATCTAAAGTATTTGGAGCTTGAAACTGAACTTCCCCTACTTTCTTATTATTTTTAAAAGCAGAAATTTTTGCATCAGCGATAAAAGTTGTAAAATCCCAACTCCAACGAGATACATAAGTAAGTGTTAATTCATCTGGATTAGGTTGAGTGTAGTCATCCATAAACTTGCACAAATGGGCTGTATCTAAACACCAAGATTGAATAGTTTCAGGAAATATACTTCTCGTAGCATCATCTTTTATAACGGTAACATTAGTCTCGGTTTGATCATTTTAAATAGGGCTAACAGAATACTTTGGTGCTGAACATGCCGTTAAAAAAACAGACATGACAATAATAAAAAATCTCATACTCATCCTTGTTTAATATGGTGAAGCCAACGTTTCAATTTTTTGTTGCACTTCTTCTTGATCGACTAAGCCTTGCATCAATAATTGACGAGCCGCTTGTTCCATTGTCTGCATTCCGGTTGCAGAGCCGGTTTGGATCATTGATAGCATTTGCGCGACTTTATCTTCACGGATCAAGTTACGAATTGCCGGTGTGGCGATCATAACTTCATGGCAAGCAACACGCCCTCCACCATTACGTTTCAATAATTTTTGCGCGATAACAGCGCGTAAAGATTCAGACAGCATTGAGCGCACCATGTCTTTATCTGCACCGGGGAATACATCAATAATACGGTCGATGGTTTTAGCCGCCGAACTGGTGTGCAATGTACCAAACACTAGATGTCCCGTTTCAGCTGCAGTTAACGCAAGACTAATGGTTTCTTTATCACGCAACTCCCCTACTAAAATCACGTCTGGATCTTCACGAAGGGCTGAACGTAAAGCAGCATTAAAGCTGTGAGTGTCACGATGCACTTCACGTTGGTTTACCAAACATTTTTTATTCGGGTGAGTAAATTCAATCGGGTCTTCAATCGTGAGTATGTGCTTTTTATGGTTACGGTTAATGTAATCTACCATCGCCGCCAAGGTAGTCGATTTACCCGAACCGGTTGGCCCTGTGACCAATACTAACCCTTTTTCATAATTAGAGATCTTTTCAAAAATCTCGGGTGCAGAAATATCATCAAATGAAGGAATGTTCATAGGAATCGTACGAAAGACCGCTGCGCAACCACGAGATTGATTAAAGGCATTGACACGAAAACGCCCTACATTCGGTAATTCAAAAGAAAAGTCGATTTCCAATTTTTCTTCATATTCACTACGTTGGGCATCATTCATAATATCGAATACCAATGCATGTACCTCAGAATGACTAAATGCATCCATTTCAAGCTTTCGCATATCCCCATCAATGCGTAACATGGGCGGAACGCCTGCAGAAAGATGTAGATCTGATGCATTATGCTTTACACTAAAATCCAATAATTCAGCGATATCCATTAAAATTCCTTACTGAAAGAAAAACTATGACTTGTTCTCATCAAAGCATTATTCAAAAAAACATTGAGCAACTCAGCCAACAAATTCGTGAGGCTGAATTGCGTTACTCTCGTGAGCCGCATTCTGTGCAGCTACTCGCGGTCAGTAAAACCAAACCAATTGAAGCACTACAAGCCGCTATTCATGCAGGCCAAAAGTCCTTTGGCGAAAACTATGTGCAAGAAGGTGTCGATAAAATTCAGCACTTTAAGCAACACTATAGCCAGAGTGAGCTTGAATGGCACTTCATTGGTCCTATTCAATCCAATAAAACTCGACTCATCGCAGAAAACTTTGATTGGGTTCACTCTGTTGATCGTGAAAAAATCGCACAACGCCTCAATGATCAACGAGAAGAAAGCAAACAAAATCAACAATGCGCACCAATTCAAGTCCTTATTCAGGTCAATACCAGTGGTGAAGCGTCTAAATCAGGCACCAATCACGATCAAGTATTTGCTCTTGCTGAGTTGATAAATACGCTTCCAAACCTCACATTAAGAGGACTGATGTCAATCCCTGAAAATGTTTCCGATTACGCATCTCAGCTAGCGGCTTTTCAACAATTGACAGCTCTAAAAGCACAATTACAGGCACTTTACCCTCAAGTGGATACCTTATCTATGGGCATGAGCGGTGACATGCAAGCGGCCATTGAAGCTGGTAGTACTATGGTTCGTATTGGAACCGCCATTTTCGGTGAAAGAGATTACAATAAAAAATAACGTGAACCGTTCATAGTGCTGATAAACAGCAAAAAATGGACAATCAGATCACATCAAATAAATTATAGGGCATAATGACCTAACCGTTATGATCGAGTATAGACAAGGCGTGTCACTCAAATCCCCTTTGACGACAATAGGATGACTTAATATGGAACAACGGAAAATCAGTTTTATTGGTTCAGGTAACATGGCTCGTTCAATTTTCGCTGGTATGTTATCCAGTGGCTACAAAGCCGCTAACATTACAGCAACAGGTCGTGATGAAGTAAAACTAAAAAATTTAACTGATTGCTTCGGTATCCATACCACTACCAATAATGTTGCAGCGGTTGAGCAAGCGGATGTGGTAATCCTATCGGTTAAGCCTCAAATGATGGAAGGTGTGTGCGCCGATTTCCAGTCACTTGATCTTAGCAATAAATTAGTTATTTCGATTGCGGCAGGGATTTCTGCAAAACGTTTGAATGAAATGCTTGGCCAAGAAGTTCAACTGGTACGAGTTATGCCAAATACCCCATCTTTGGTTGGCAAAGGCATGAGCGGATTATTTGCCACGGCTAATGTTTCAGAAAACGACAAAGATTTCTCTGGCGATCTTATGGCCGCTGTTGGTGAAATTTGCTGGGTAGATACCGAATCTGGCATTAACAACATCATTGCTGCGGCAGGTAGCGCTCCGGCTTACTTCTTCTTATTTATGGAAGCGATGCAAAAAGAAGCAATAGCACAAGGCTTCAATCAAGATACGGCACGCCTTTTGGTTCAACAAGCCGCTTTAGGTGCAGCTGAAATGGTAGTCGCCAACCCTGAATTAGAACTGTCGACGTTACGTGAACAAGTGACCTCTAAAGGCGGTACAACCGCAGAAGCCTTACGCACTTTTAATGAACACAATCTTTCGGACATTGTCTCAAAAGCAATGCAAGCCGCTGTGCAACGTGCGGAAGAAATGGAAAAGCTGATTTAAGCACTCTGTTTATGCTAGAAAAGTAAAGCGAGTTACCTTTATCTCGAAAGTGAGGGACGAACTCTCGAGATGTCGCTTTTCTTTTACTAAGTATAAATTCCAACATAAATTTTTAATATCAAACAAGGTTTTACTTAAATGAACTCTTTGAATTTTTTAGTCTCAACCGTATTCGACTTATACATTATGGTCGTGATTTTGCGTGTTTGGCTACAAATGGCCCGTGCTGATTTTTATAATCCGTTCTCACAATTTGTCGTGAAAGCTACGCAACCCATTGTTGGCCCATTACGTCGTGTTATTCCATCTATCGGCAATATCGATCTTGCCACCATTTTATTTGCTTACGTATTAAGTGTATTAAAATTCATTACTTTAATTCTGATTTCAAATGGTCAGCTTGTATTTGATATGACCTTCCTGATCTGGGGTGGGCTATCATTACTAAAAGCGATTGGTGGATTGCTGTTCTGGATTCTACTAATGCGTGCCATTTTAAGTTGGGTAAGCCAAGGTCGCAGTCCTGTTGAATTTGTGATGGTGCAATTAACTGAACCACTGTTAGCACCTATCCGCAAAATTTTACCCGCGATGGGCGGTTTCGATTTAAGCGTACTGGTTCTGTTCCTCATTTTACAATTTGCGAACTTCTTAATCGGTGATTTGATTGGTCCTATCTGGTTCCAACTATAGCCATGCTATCGATTCACTAATGGCACAAGCCGCACAACTCGCAGGCGACGATATTGTTTTGCGAGTCTACGTTCAGCCTAAAGCAAGCCGAGATAATATTGTCGGCTTGCATGGTGATGAATTGAAAATTGCCATCACCGCTCCACCGGTCGATGGCAAAGCCAATGCCTATCTTACAAAGTATTTAGCCAAACAATTCAAAATTGCCAAAAGTAGTGTTTGTATTGAAAAAGGTGAATTGGGGCGACATAAAACCATTCGTATTTGCTCGCCAACTCACATTCCAAGCGAAATCCAAACACTGCTTATCCGTTGATTACAGCTCGTCGTAGTAAACCTCATAAGGAAATGATAATGAAAAAAATACTCACCGCGTTATTCTTCATCATGGCAACAATACCAGCGCATGCTGAACAGTTTAAAACGATAAAGAATAGTGAAATCCATTATTCCGCCTTTAATTCCACCATGATCACCCCTGAAGTGGCGACACAATACAAACTCAAACGAAATGGTTATTCGGCTATTTTAAATATTAGTGTTTTGGATAAAAGCCAACTGGGTAAACCGGCAATAAATGCTAAGATCACCGGTACTAGCAAAAATTTAATTGGGCAAACTCGCCAACTTGAATTCAAACAAGTGAAAGAAGGCAGCGCCATTTATTACCTTACCGAGTTTCCAATTAGTGATGAGGAGAACCTAACCTTCAACATTAATGTGGATGCCGGTAATACTGGCAGCGGTCCATTCAGTTTTACTCAAAAATTTTATATCGAAGAATAACCACTCTTTCGATCACAGGATAGACAATGAAAAAGCTTGTTCTTGCTACGGGCAACCAAGGCAAAGTTAAAGAAATGGCAGATTTACTCTCTGAATTCGGTTTTGATGTTGAAGCGCAAAACCAATATAACGTTTCAGAAGTTGCCGAAACTGGCACCACTTTTATTGAAAATGCCATTATCAAGGCTCGTCATGCAGCAAAAGAAACCGGGCTTCCTGCCATTGCTGACGATTCAGGCTTAGAAGTGGATTATCTTAAAGGTGCGCCGGGAATTTATTCTGCGCGATACGCTGGAGAAAATGCCAGCGATCAACAAAACCTAGAAAAGCTATTAGAAGCAATGAAAGGGGTGCCAGAAGAGCAACGCACAGCACGTTTTCATTGTGTACTGGTACTTATGAAGCATGAAAACGATCCAACGCCGATTGTTTGTCATGGTCAGTGGGAAGGAAAAATCCTTGAGAATCCATTAGGCGAAAATGGTTTTGGTTACGATCCTATTTTCTGGGTACCTGAAGATAACTGCTCATCAGCGCAATTAGATTCGATGCGTAAAAAACAATTATCGCACCGTGGTAAAGCACTGAAAAAACTGTTTGCTACTTTGGCACAAACACCACAACTGACTCAATAAGGCTATCGCTTGATTACCCCACCACCACTTAGCTTATACGTTCATATTCCTTGGTGCGTACAAAAGTGCCCTTATTGCGATTTTAATTCTCACGCACAAAAAGGCGAGATCCCTGAAGTACTTTATATCGATGCCTTATTGGAAGACTTAGCCACCGACATTGCTAAGTATCAATTACAAAATGGCACAAACGCTCACAATGATAATAGAAAACTGCATTCGATTTTTATTGGTGGTGGTACGCCAAGCTTGATTTCACCTGAACAAATTGGTCGACTTTTAAAAGGCGTTGAGGCTCAAATTCCTTTTGAAGACAATATTGAAATTACGATGGAAGCCAACCCCGGCACCATTGAAGCGAAACGATTTGCACAATTTCAACAGCAAGGCGTCAACCGTATTTCGATTGGCGTACAAAGTTTTGAAGATGAAAAGCTCACAGCACTTGGTCGAATTCATGGCAAAGAAGAAGCGATCAATGCAGCAAATCTTGCCCATAAAATAGGTTTGAACAGCTTTAATTTGGACTTAATGCACGGCTTACCTAATCAAAGCCAAGCACAAGCACTGGCCGATTTAGACAAAGCGATTGAACTGAATCCATATCATTTATCTTGGTATCAGCTCACTATTGAGCCAAATACCTTGTTCTATTCCAAGCCACCTGTTTTACCAGACGATGATGATTTGTGGGATATTTTCGAACAAGGCCACCAGCGCTTAACCGAAGCCGGTTATGTTCAATATGAAATTTCAGGTTACAGCAAGCCAGGTTATCAATGTCGCCATAATTTAAACTATTGGCACTTTGGTGATTACTTAGGCATTGGTTGTGGCTCACATGGAAAGTTAAGTTTTAATGATGGGCGTATTGTGAGAACGGTTAAGGTCAAACACCCTAAAGGCTACTTAGCGGCGTATCAAAACTTAGTAAAACCTTACTTAGACGCTGAAACCTTAGTCGCTGATGAAGATCGCCCTTTTGAGTACTTCATGAACCGCTTTCGCTTAATTGAACCATGCCCAAAAGCTGAGTTTGTTGAGCGCACAGGTTTATCGATAAATCACATAGAAGTACAAATACAAACGGCGATTGAGCAAGGTTACTTAACTGAAACCGCCACTCACTGGCATATCACTCAGAAAGGGAAATTATTTTTTAATGATTTGGTTGAGTTGTTTGTTGAAGAATAGAGATGATTCTGGTTTTTAGAGTGCTTCGCATCTCGTAGCTCGATGGTTATAACTCGAGCTACGAGTCACTGGATTCTAAATAACGCTAAAAGATCGATCGACCTAACTCTGTCGATAAAAGTTCTAAAGCCGCGGTTCCAGCCAGCGAGTTACCCGATTTATCTAACTCTGGCGACCATACTGCAATGCTCATCTCCCCAGGGATCACAGCGACAATACCACCACCCACTCCCGATTTACCCGGCATTCCGACTCTAAAGGCAAACTCACCCGCTCCATCGTATAATCCACATGTTGCAAGCAGAGCATTTAAGCGTTTAGTTTGATTCGGCGCCACTATCTGTTTTTTGGTTTGTACAGATTGACCTTGGTTGGCTAAATAACTGAAGGTTTTCGCTAAATCCACACAACTCATTTTTAACGCGCAAGCATGGAAGTAGTTATTCAACACCGGAATCACATCATTCTCGAAATTACCAAACGAACGCATTAAATAAGCAATCGCTGCGTTTCGATCGCTATGTTGCATTTCTGAAGCCGCAACGACCTTGTCGTACACAATATGAGTATCACCTGATAACTGACGCGCAAACTCAAGTAAACGGTGCCTAGGTGCGGATAAACGCGTTTGCAGCATATCGGCCACCACAATCGCCCCTGCATTGATGAATGGATTGCGTGGAATGCCTTGTTCGACTTCAAGCTGAATTAAAGAATTAAAGGCTTGCCCTGAAGGTTCCTTACCCACACGACGCCAGATCTCTTCTGGTTGATAGATTTGCATCGCTAAAGTCAGGCTTAGCACTTTGGAAATCGATTGTACGGAAAACGCTTCATCAGCATCACCCGCTTTGATCACTTCACCTTTATTGGTGTATATCGCGATTGCCAATTTGTCGTTAGGGATACAAGCTAAAGCCGGAATATAATTGGCAACCTTACCTTTGCCAATTAAAGGGCGAACTTGTTCTAGAATATCGGCTAATAATTCTTTTGTGGCTTGTGGCATACCATTTCCTTAGGGCAAAAAAGCCAGCGGCATCAGCGACTGGCTTTTGAAAATAATCAGTAGGTTTCAATCCTACACAGGCATCATTAAACAGTGCGGCGGTATTTAATATCCCATACACCGTGACCTAAACGATGACCACGAGCTTCAAACTTGGTTAAAGGACGCTCATCTGGACGAGGAATAAAGTCACCATCAGTGGCAATATTTTCAAAGCCCGGCGCTTCATTCATTACTTCAACCATGTGCTCTGCGTAGTTTTCCCAATCTGTCGCCATGTGGAAAATGCCGTCACCAATCATTAGCTTTTGACGAACCATTTCAGCAAAACCAAGTTGAACGATACGACGTTTATGGTGACGCTTTTTATGCCAAGGATCAGGGAAGAACAACTGTAAAGTAATTAAGCTGTTATCGGGGATCATGTGTTCAAAAACTTCAACCGCATCATGACACATTACACGTAAGTTGGTGACACCTGCTTCTTGAGCAGACGCCAAACAAGCCCCAACGCCAGGGCTATGTACTTCAATGCCTAAGAAGTTTTTCTCTGGAGCATTTTTTGCCATTTCGACTAATGATGCGCCCATACCAAAACCAATTTCTAATACTACTGGGTTGTCGTTACCAAACACCGCATTCCAATCTAAACGCTGCTTTGTGTAATCAATGCCCATGTTAGGCCAACAATCATTTATGGCATTTTCTTGGCCTTTGGTTAAACGCCCTTCACGGCGAACAAAACTGCGAATTCTTCGTACAATTTTGCCATCTTCATTCACTTCGTTTGTTGTTACTTCTGTCATGGTTTCGCCTGAAGGTTAGTTGCCATTGACCATGTTAAGCAGGTACAAAATTGGCAGGTTCAAAATTAAAGTATATTCAAAATAAATAAAGTCGCCGTAAAACAGCCGATTCAAGTACTGTGAATATGGAGTGAGAATTATCCAAAGATACGCCCAAGGTGCAAGCTTTTATCGTTAAATTACGTCAATTCGTTTAAAGATGAATTTAGCAGGAGTCATCGCAGAAGGGGAAATCAAAATAAGACGCCAAACCCAAAAGCCTATGTGTTAACCATTTTTGTATTCTAACGGTGTCGCAGCCACAATTTTTTTAAAATTACGATAAAAATGGCTTTGATCAACAAAACCTAAATCGGTCGCAATCGAGGCAATACTTTGCCCTTCCTTTAATAAGCTTTTCGCCAGATTAACTCTCATAACCAATTGTACAGCGTGTGGTGTAATACCAAACTCCTTTCGAAACGAATGGATTAAATGGAATTCACTAATATATGAATATTCCGCAATATCCTTTATAGATAACGCTTTATGGCAGTTATCGCTAATGTAATGGTAAGCGTTTAAAAGTTTAGGCTTCGAGACTTCAAAATCTAAATTACGAGTATTTATAAAGGAAAAAAGGTTAGAAAAAAAAGTAATACTGGCTTCTTCCACCGCAAGTTTTGAATTATCTTGGATTAAAATATCAACCAAATTCTGAAACTGCTGAAACACCACAGTGCTGTTTGTATGATTTTGTTGAAAAGGAATAAACTCGTGGTTTGATTCATTAAGAACCATACCTTGCACATGCGCTAACCACTTAGGGCACACATATAGCATTTTATAACTCCAGCTCGTTCCTTTTTTGGGGTTACATGAATGAACCTCATTCGGGTTCACAATAACAGTGGTCCCCGCTCGAATAAGGTGGATGTTATTTTGATTAAAGTATTCACTGACACCACTATCAACCACGCCAATCGAAAACTCATCATGAGTATGTTTTTTATAGCAAGCATGACTTGCTGATGAATAACGCAATTCAATAGGAACATGGGATGATCTAAAAAACTTCTGCTTAGACATCAATAGTGGCCCTTGTTATTAGAGGGATAGAAAAAAAACATAAACAACGCTCAATGCCAACAGCCCTCCCATCGTGATATTAAAAATCTTGTAGTGCTTGGATTTTTTCAACGTGGTTCCAATCGTTAAACCGACTATGGCCCATATCGAGATTGAAGCATAGCAAACAATAAAAAAGATAAAGCAAAAAATCATTAGATCACTTGAAACAACGTCTCCAGTATTAAAAAAGACACTGATCCCAGATAAAGAAACAATCCAAGCTTTAGGGTTTAACCACTGACATAAAATGCCTTGTGATAATGATGGGGCACTGCCACTCACTGAGTTATCAGCATTGATTTCATGGATTGTCGCTACTTTATAAGCTAAATAAAGCAAGAAAACACCACCAAGATAAGTTAACGCTTTTGTTATCACAAGGGAGCTAGATATGACCTGAGCAAAGCCGAGGCCCAATAAAAACAATATTGAGACAAAGCCTATTGTAGCGCCTAAAATATGCGGCACCGTTCGCGAGTAACCGAAATTAGCACCAGTCACCGTTGCTAAAATATTAACCGGCCCGGGTGATATTGATGTAACAAAAGCAAACATAGCCATTGCAAAAAACATGGTCATAAATCGTCCTTAATATTTCACTGACCATCCATGATATTTCACTAGAAAAAAGCGTATTGTACGAAATTGTTGTCTTTCGATTTTTATCCTCTATTTACTTACCCTTGAGCCTATGATGCAATTCGCTTCAACTAAAATTAAAATAAAGAGCAATCCGTGACTTCATTTTCAAATGCCATTTTAGATTGGTATGAAAACTTTGGGCGTAAAACGCTACCGTGGCAACAAGATAAAACCGCTTACACCGTTTGGTTATCTGAAATCATGTTGCAACAAACTCAAGTCACCACGGTTATTCCTTACTTTTATCGCTTTTTAGAACGCTTTCCTACCGTGACCGATCTGGCGAATGCCCATCAAGATGAAGTCCTTCATTTATGGACAGGGCTTGGCTATTACGCTCGTGCTCGTAACTTACATAAAGCCGCGCAAATTGTTCAGCAAGAATTTAACGGTGAATTTCCAACCAATATTGAACAAATGAATGCCCTTCCCGGAATTGGTCGATCCACCGCTGCGGCTATTTTATCTTCGGTATATAAGCAGCCACATGCGATTTTAGACGGTAATGTAAAACGCACTTTAGCTCGCTGTTTTGCCGTCGAAGGTTGGCCGGGACAAAAAACAGTCGAAAACACACTGTGGGAGATTGCCGAAACCCACACCCCTCAACACGATGTCGACAAATACAACCAAGCCATGATGGATATGGGTGCGATTGTTTGTACTCGCAGCAAGCCTAAATGCGATTTATGCCCTGTGAGTAATTTTTGCCAAGCCAAAGCTCAACAGCGCCAGTTAGAATTTCCCGGCAAAAAGCCAAAGAAAGAAAAGCCAGTGAAAGAGACGTGGTTTGTCATGCTGTATCACGATAACCAAGTATGGTTAGAACAACGCCCACAAAGCGGTATTTGGGGTGGGTTATTTTGTTTTCCACAACATGAAAACGATCAGATAGAGCATCAGCTTGATCTACGCTCTATTCATGACAACATGGTACAAAGCAAGCAAGTCTTAAATGCATTTAGGCATACATTCAGCCACTATCACCTAGACATTACGCCAATCTTGGTGAAATTAACCCAAGAACCTAACTTGGTGATGGAAGGAAGCAAGGGACTTTGGTATAACTTGTCCCAGCCTAAAGAAGTCGGCTTAGCTGCACCGGTTAAGCAGTTACTAGAAAGCCTGCCCTTTGAACTTAAAGATTATTTAAAAACTCGCAAGGAGCTCCTATGAGCCGCACCGTATATTGTTCTTTCTTAAAAAAAGATGCTGATGGTTTAGACTTTCAACTTTACCCTGGCGACTTAGGTAAGCGTATTTTCGATAACATCAGTAAAGAAGCTTGGGGACAGTGGCAACACAAACAAACTATGCTGATCAACGAAAAGAAACTCAACATGATGGATCCTGAGCATCGTAAATTACTTGAAACTGAAATGGTGAATTTCTTATTTGAAGGCAAAGACATCGTTATTGATGGTTACACCCCACCAAGTGAATAAATAAGGGTATAATACCCACATAAATTTTATGGCAGGCATTGCTAAGTAAAAATAGCAATGCCTGTTTTATTTTGTGGCAAATTAAGCAATAAGCACGTTGCGTTCGCCCTTTATCTACATGAATTCAAAAAATGAACAGAAATAAATTCCTACTTATTCTTAGCGTTATCCTACTCTCCGGTTGTAGCCGTGAATTTATTGAAAGCGTTTATGATGTTGATTACACCCCATCCAACCGTTTTGCAAAAAACCTTGCCCCTCTGCCTGGGCAATTTGCCAAGGATACTGATGCACTTGACAGTTTAATGAATCAATTTTCAGGCCAAGTTGCTGATAAGTGGGGTCAAGATAATATCAAAATGGCGGGTGCGAAAACCTACGTCAAATATACGGATGGTTATCTAAACCGAGCTGACATTGATTTTGATAAAGGCACCGTAACCATTGAAACGATCGCTTCAACCGATCCGAAAGCCCACTTAAAACATGCCATTGTCACCACCTTATTAACTCCCGACAATCCTGCTAATGTTGATCTTTTTTCTTCCAAAGAGATTGCTATGGGCGGAAAACCATTTTTATCCGATCAAGTGGTGGATCAAAATGGCCAATCAGTACAATGGTCTTGGCGCGCCAATCAATTTGCCGATTACTTAATTGCTAACAAGTTGCAAACTCGAGAAGTGGATTTTAAAACATCGTATTACGTCACCATCCCTATGGTACAAAATCACTCTCAGCTTCGTAGTTATCAATATGCTGATATCGTTCGTAATGCTTCAAAAAAATACGATATTCCAGAAGATTTAATTTATTCCATTATTAAAACTGAAAGTAGCTTTAACCCCTACGCGGTCAGTTGGGCCAATGCTTATGGCTTGATGCAAATTGTGCCAAAAACGGCTGGGCATGATGTATTTAATTTAGTCAAAGGTCGCTCTGGAATGCCAACACCGGAATACCTATATAACCCAGCCAATAACATTGATACCGGAACGGCGTATTTTCACTTACTAAAAACACGCTACCTAAAAGCGGTGCAAAATCCAACGTCTCTGGAATACAGTATGATTTCAGCGTATAACGGAGGCACTGGAGGAGTCCTGAATACCTTCGATTCAAACCGCAGCCAAGCGATGCGCGATTTGAATAATTTATCACCAGATCAAGTTTATTGGGCGTTAACTAAAAAGCATCCGAATGCAGAATCAAGACGTTATTTAGAAAAAGTGACGGCTTATCAAAGAGAATTTAATTCTGCCAAATAATTTTTAACGTCATAATTGAACACTAGAAATATAGAGAAATTGCAGTAAAAAGCAGCGAAATTGTTTTTTTTGCTCAAATTCACAGCAAACAAAAGTTTTTTTCGCTTTTTTTACAAAAACCAGTTGACGGTAAGGCTGAAAATCCGTTTAATAGCGCTCCGTTGCCCGGATAGCTCAGTCGG
>NZ_AJYK02000025.1 GCF_000286955.2 Vibrio rumoiensis 1S-45 | reverse complement strand
ATTTGATGAGGCTTTTTTGTATCTAAATCTCCCTGTATTCTTCCTAATAAAATCTTCCGTATACTTATTTTAAAAGTGCATAGTTAGGCATTCAAACTTTGTGTGATTTTTATGTCAATCGACATGTATTTAGAATCAATTCCTCAATTTCAGTTCCAAACATGAAACAAAGCAATTAAAAATTAGAATCACCATTCAAACTCACAAATCTTAATTCTGCATTTTTTCAATACCCGACCACACTCCCCTCCGTTTATCATTATTAAATGGAGGTGAAGATGAAACGTTATACTCTTCCTTTGGGCGCTGCAGGCAGTCTCATTGGTCTTGCTCTACTTTCAACCGGTGTTCAAGCTCATGGTTACATGGACTATCCGCCCGCTAGGCAACAGTTATGTGATATTGACGGTGGTTATTGGGATTCAGCCGATGGCAGCACAATACCAAATGCAGCTTGTCGTGCGGCCTTCTTAGAATCAAGCTGGACTCCTTTTATACAAAAACCAGAATTTGCCACACTTGTTTCTAATTATAATAATCAAATCTCTGTGGAAGCTGCTGTGCCAGACGGACAATTATGTTCAGCCGGAGATACAGCCAAACAAGGCATTAACACCCCATCTCCTGATTGGCAGAAAACTAAAGTGGATCTCACTAATCAAGGAAAAATCACCCTGCAATATCGCGCTAACACGCCTCACAACCCAAGTTTTTGGAAAATATACCTGAGCAAGCCAAGTTACGATTCCGCCACTATGCCGCTCGCTTGGAATGATTTAGAGCTTATTGCTGAGTTCGGTAATATCCCAACGGTTGATCTTAATGGTAAGAAGTACTACCAAATGGAGGTGACCTTACCAACCGATCGTAGTGGGGATGCGGTAATTTATAGCCGTTGGCAACGTCAAGATCCAGCGGGCGAAGGTTTTTACAACTGTAGTGATATTACCTTTGGTGGTAACGACACAGGCGGCGATCCAAACAACCCACTGGATAAATGGATAAGCGCAGGTAACTACCTTGCTTCAACGACAGATGCAGCAAGTGGTGATACAGCATGGTTCAGAGTGTTCGATGAAAATGGTAATGAAACCGTATTTGAAAAGCTCTCGATTAGTCACGACAGCGAAAGCATTTGGGCGCAAGAACTCGCAAGTATTGTCAACCAAAAATACGCTCAGCAAGTTCAAATTGGGTTAAAAAGTACCGCGACTGAGTCTATCGATTACCAAGCTCAAGACCTTTACAGTAACTTGGTTTACTTAACCAATAGTAATTATACCTATCGACTTGAAGTCAAAAGCGGTAACACCGCTCCAGTCGTTACAGCCCCTGCAAACTTAACAGTGAAAAGTGGTGAAAGCATTACCTTTGATGTATCAGCCAGTGATGTGGATGGCGATCCATTAGTCTTTAGTGTTGATAAGGGCACGATTATCGCCACAACCAACACCAGCATTACCGTTAACTATCAAGCTGCAGTAACACAATCCGATACTAGCGATATCATTACTGTGTCGGTTGGCGATCCAATTTCTACGACTCAAACCACCATTTCTGTATCGATTACTGCAAGTAACGATAATGGTGGTGGTAATACAGGGGAAACCACTTGGCAAAGTAATGTTGCTTATAACTCAGGAGACAGTGGTATTTTTTCAGGTATCACGTATACAGCAAAATGGTGGACTCAAGGGGATCAACCGGGTTCATCGAATGTGTGGGAAGCCGCACAAGCGACAGGTGATACCGAATGGAAAGCGGGGCTTGTCTATACTTCTGGCGACCTTGTCACCTTCCAAGGTGTGAGTTATCGCGCGCAATGGTGGAATAAGGGAGAACAACCAGATCAAAGTGCGGCATGGTCTGCGCAATAGTTTACCCTTTCAATTTAGCCATCATTTTTTAGATATTAATGGCTAGCATATCCCAAGAGACAAAGTGTGTGCTTTGTCTCTTTTTTACTTTTAGCGAAGCCTATTTCAAGTGATTCGTTTACTGTTAGACTCATCTTTTTGTAAATAAGGTAAGCAATCTTCACCAAACGTTTTTTTTAAGCACCCTTCCCCTTTGTTTCATTCACTTCAGCACATAAATAACCTCGCTATAACTCCCCCAAAAAGAGCGACTTTTCATTGTTAAGATGCGAATAAACACACAATAGCGACTAGAAAGTGTCCAAACGAACGTTTTTTTATATTTTAGTGTTGACCTTGTCCTCGAAAAACCGTTTAATACCCCCCGTCGCCCGGATAGCTCAGTCGG
>NZ_AJYK02000024.1 GCF_000286955.2 Vibrio rumoiensis 1S-45 | reverse complement strand
TAAATAAGCCATGTTCCTAGCTCAAAAATGAGTTACAAATTGCTTTGAATCTGCAAAAGAAGACCTAGCACAACGGAATTTATGTGATGTAAAAACGCACGGGATTATCGATTATCTTTTGGTGAATCCATCACCACCAAAGTCGTGATCGAATTAACTTGTGGGATCTCGCCTAACACTTCCGAATGAAAACGCTTATAACGGCTTAAATCTTGGGTTTCTACCCGTAATAAATATTCGTTAGCACCGGTAATGTTATGACACTCTGTGACTTCTTTGGCTAGCGCAACATGCTCTTCAAAACCACGTTGGGATTTTTGGCTGTGATCGGATAAGCCAATCGACACATACGCCACAAATCCAACGCCGAGTTTTTCAGCATCTAACACCGCTCGGTAGCCTTTTATCACACCGCTTCGCTCTAATTCTTGCACACGGCGAAGAGTGGCTGATGGTGACAGCCCAATACGCTCTGCTAGCTCCACATTCGATAAACGGCCATCACTTTGTAGTTCGTGCAATATTCTTTCGTCAAATCTATCCATAGTTTACTTTTATTGCTCAATCAGTCTGTTTAACACATCAAATAGACATAAAATGTAGCCAAAAGCGTCATAACATACAAGGAAGATTAAACATAACGGACAACCTAAAATGGAACTACAACAACTCTTGGCACTTTTTACTTTTGTACTGGTTTCTACCGCTTCACCGGGGCCGAATAATATTATGTTAATGACATCTGGGGCGAATATTGGCTTTTTGCGTACGATTCCTCACATGTTGGGGATCGTGTTCGGCTTTAGTTTTATGGTGATATTGGTTGGCGTTGGCTTAATGAATATATTTTCGCTTTACCCAACCTTGCACCAAGGATTAAATGTGGTGTGTATTGCTTACTTATTTTACCTAGCATGGAAAATAGCGCGTTCTCAGCCAAGCAATAGCGACACCATTTATCAACCAATGAGCTTTATTGCCGCGGCAAATTTTCAATGGGTGAATCCAAAAGCGTGGACAATGGCGATCACGGCGGTCAGCGTTTATAACACTACGGCAAATTGGCAAGGCGTCGCGCTCGTTTCATTGATGTTTGCTTTAGTAAACATTCCTTCGGTGAGTTTGTGGACGTATGCGGGGCAGAAGCTACAAATATGGCTAAGCAGCCCTCTACGAGTAAAGTGGTTTAATTATTCAATGGCAGGGTTATTGGTTGCCTCGGTTGCGCCGATGATGATGTAGTCACTACATCAAAAAATGGGCACTGAATATTCACGTTCAGTGCCCATTAGGATTCATTTAAAGCTTATGCATTCCAATTTAATGAGCAAAGTGCTCGCGCGCTGGCGATTGAACCAGATCTTCTAGCGTGCCGTATTCAGTATCGATAATGAAGTGATCACTGGCCTCTCCACTGGCAAATTTATCCAGAATATAAAAGAGTGAACCAAAACGTGAACGGAAAAGCTCTCCAGCGTTCAGGCTATTTACATCCGTTGAATCATCAATGACTATCTCGCCTTTAAAGCTTGAAAGTTCAAGGCTTAATAATTCATATTCCGACAAGCGTTGCTCTTCAATATCACGAAATGCTAATTCATCGGCATTACGCAAACGATAGAAGTCGGTCGCGAGCTCGGTTCCTGTCCATTGTTCAAATGTAGCGAGCGTTAAACCGGCTTCTTCTGCCTTCGCTTGCGCGTTCACTGTGGCGGCATCCCATTCTATTTTCGCCTGTATGTTTTGCTCTTCGGTTAAACTACAACCTGTTGAATCACCGAGTAAATAACTCATTTCACAGTACGTCAGTGTGGTCTCTATTTGAGACATAATAAGCATCTCTTTACCATTCATATTAAAAATCATGGTTTTCATATCTTCCGGCCACTCACTAGGTAGAAAACGCAAGCGCGTCAACTCTCGAATATGCCAATCCGTCAATTCATAATACGATTTTGAATTTAAGATCGCTTTATTCCATAGTGAATCCGATTTTGAAGAAACGAGGTAGTCATACTCTTTTTGATAGTGTTCAAAAAGCTCATCAAATCTAGCAACATCACCAATGATCACGGTTTCGACTTCAATTTGTGAATTTGGTTTTAATGACAGGATTTTATAGGCCGGTACATAGCCTGCAAGTGATGGCGCTTGAATATTAAATAAAGTGTAGGTTTTACCTTCTTTTTGGTATTGCTTCACACCGGTATCGTTAAAGTGCATGTGTCCACCAACGTGCACTGTCAATCCGGTTTCTGCTAATGCTTCACTGGTTGAATTTTGTGGCATGCGGCTTAACTGAAAGTTACCTTCGCCGAATACATCTTCAATATCTTCTGAAGCACCATTGTAAAAATCAGTCATTGGAAAATGGCTAAACGATAACAAAACTTTATTTTGTTCTTTAGCGCGTTGAACAACATCGGCTATCCATTCAATCACCTGCTGCTTATGGGTTAGCATTAAGTTATATCCGGCGCTGCTAGAACCATCGTAGCCATCTGGGTTATCTTCGCCACCCGTTGAATTATTCTTTGGGCGATAAACATTGGCATCAATAGCCAATAACCACACCCCTTCTACCGGCTCAACTAAGTAAGTAGAATCAGGAACCATAGAACAACTGGTATAGCCTTCTTGTTTATAATCGCCACCTGTTCCTTCGTAGCAAATTTCATACATGCGGTTTTGGTACGTTGCATCGGTTTTTGCTTCGGTGTAAGAATAAGAATCGACGCTTTTGTTTTGGCTGTATGGGGTTTCATAGTAGAGGTAAGATTCATCAGGGTAAAAACCAAAATCTCCCATCATCGACATGACAGACTCATAGCCTAAATGCTGAATTTCTTGAGTACAGATAGTCGCTAAACCGGAAGCATTGTCGATGGTGGTGGTGGCTTCGGTATACCCTTGGCATTCATTTTTACCCAAACTATAAATACGCTGATTTTGCCCTCCCTCACCAAGAAAATCGGACTTGCCTCCTGGCTGATTAAAAGGGCGAACTGGATCATGATTACCGGGAGCAGCAAAGAAGACTAAGCCATGCTCTTCTTCATATTTTTTAAATATTTTTGCCAGACCTCTTAAATGCACAGGCTGACCATCGTCACTAAAATCCCCTGGCAGAGCGACATATTTAATCCCTTTTGCGACGACATCATCAAGTGCAGCCAATAAAGCAAAATAGTTTTCATTAAACAAACGAGTAGAATTCATCTGAGATAACATGGTGCGAATTGTGGCATTGTCGCCACTTTTACTGTTGGGTAAACCGTCAAATGAGCCATCTTCAAAATCACCATACACATCATGAAAGTGAATATCTGGCATAAAGGCAACTTTCAGAGAAGAGGCGATTGGTTCTGGCTCATTAGCATCGCTGTTTTCTGTTTCTTCGGTTTGATTTTCCGCGGTTTTCGTTTCCTCATTACAACCGAATAACGCCATAGAAATGGCAAGAGGAATAAAAGCTCGAAATGATTTCAAAATAACATCCAAAATGTAGAACAAAAAAGAAAATGAAATGTAAATGACAAATATGACAGTTACATTTAATTTGTACTACAAACACATTAAGCACTTAAAATGGATGATCTAAAGCCAAATATCCCCGTAGATTCAGATGTAAATAACACGTTCCTCATTTACAACCAGCAGCTCTATCGATTCCATTTCCTTACCTTCTTACGCATTCCTTCGTTATCACATCTATCCTTATTTCCAGTTTAAACATTTACTGGAGACGAATATGTTAAAACAAGGAATCACTTTTGGTCTAAGCATGGCTTTTATGTCACTCAACGCTTACGCGGCCAATATTGCGCCATCTCAGCTACCGCCAGCAGGTATTGCGATAGAAAATGCTCCACAATTTGTGGCTATCGCGTTTGACGACAACACTTTAGTCGACGGGCAGAACTGGGTATTAAACCAATGGGGAAAAAGATCTAACCCGCAAGGAAATGGTAATGTAAACACCTTCGATGGACAGTCCATCCACACCACCTTTTTCAATACTTGCGAAGCCATTCTTGCTGATAATGAACAAGCGACCAATTCTGGTCATGTAAAAGAAACTTGGTTTCAAGCCACTTTATTGGGGCATGAAATGGGAAACCATACACTCAATCATTTACATGGTTTGGAATTTACTGACGCACAGTGGCAGCAACAGATCAACGATTGCCAAACAGCGATGAATAAGCCATTTAGCCAACAAGATGCCGAATTTCCTTCCGATCAAGATGGCATTAATGCCAAAGCGGTTGGGTTTCGTTCACCTTATCTTGAATATAACGATGCGTTATTCACCTACCTAAACCAAGCGGGCTTTAAATATGATGCCAGTATTGCAGAAGGTTATGACCCAACGCATCACTCAGGCAATCAATACTGGCCTTACACGTTAGATAACGGCAGCCCGGGTGCGGATATTGTCGCCATCTGGGGAATTAAACCACCTGTCACTCAACACACAGGGTTATGGGAAGTGCCGGTTTACGCATTTACGGTGCCAGATAATACCACTGCGAAACTATATGGCATTGACTACTCACTGCGTTCAAAAATAGCAGAAAAAATGAGTTGGTTTGATACTCAATCAGGCAAGATTGAGTCGGGTGATTACAACCTCTTTTATATGGCAGGATTAAATGGGCCTGAAGTCTTAGCCATTTTAAAATACAACTTGGATAGGCGTCTTGCGGGCAATAAAGCGCCGATGACTTTCCTTGCCCATTCCGCTCACTATGATGATCAATTTGATCAATGGGTACCAACGGTATCGACCGCGGCAGAACGTCGCCAAGCGTTGGAGGCATTTTTAGATTACGCTTTATCTAAGTCTGATGTGCGGATTGTAAGCCATATCGAACTGATCAATTGGATGGAAACCCCGCAAGCGTTGCCGTCTCACTGTGACACATCAGAATGGAAAGCAGGTACGGCTTATATGAGCGGGCAAACCATTCATTACGCTGGGTTTAAATGGCAGGCTAAATGGTGGTCTTACAATGAAAAACCACAAGACAATGCATGGGGATCGTGGCAAGTATTAGAAGCGTGTCGTTAGCATATTCGCCAAGTTTATACCCACAATAATTTAAGGGGATATCTAAATAAAAAGGAAGCCGAATTGGGCTTCCTTTTATATTCAAAGACTCAAAAGACTTAATTAACAATACTCGACTGAGTACTCTTATCCTCGACTAAAAGCAATTTAAGAAACTAATTCCGCTTTGAGATCTTTCTTCAAAATCTTACCGGTTGCACTGATTGGCAGAGCAGCACGAATTTCAACTTTACGTGGGTATTTATAAGCGGCGCATTGCTCTTTACCCCAAGATTGCAATTCATCTTCTTCAATGAACTCGCCTTCTTTCAACACAACGTAAGCTTTAATTTCTTCACCGTATTCTTGGTGTGGAACACCGATAACCGCCACCATAGAAACCGCAGGGTGCGTCATAAAGACTTCTTCGATCTCACGCGGGTAGACATTAAAGCCACCACGAATAATCATGTCTTTAACTCGATCGACAATGAATATATTGCCTTTATCATCTTGACGCGCAATATCACCGGTATAGAACCAGCCATCTTTCATTGCGATTTCTGTTTCTTCTGGGCGATTGATGTAACCTTTCATCACATTATGACCACGAACAATGATTTCACCTTCTTCGCCAGTCGCAACTTGGTTACCTTCTAAATCCACAAGGCGCACTTCAACACCTTGAATCGCTTGACCGACAGAACCAACAAAGCGCTCTTCATCTAAATGGTTAAAGCAAACAATTGGGCTAGTTTCAGAAAGGCCGTAACCTTCTAATACTGGTACGCCAAACTTCTTCTCAAAGTTGCGGATCACTTCGCCCGGCATAGAAGCCCCGCCACTGATCCCCACTTTTAAGCTGCTAATATCGGCATCCACTTTGGCATGCAATATGGCGATGTACATCGTTGGCACGCCAGCAAAAAGAGTGACTTTATGCTTTTCAATCAAACTCAACACTGAAGCAGCTTCAAAGCGAGGCACTAATAACATCGTGCCACCACACAACACGGTGGTATTCATGTTGACCGTTTGGCCAAACGTATGGAACAACGGCAGCGTCGCCATATTCACATCTTGGCTATTCAACCCAATAATACTTTGAGCAACCAATGCATTAGTAATAATGTTACTTTGCGTTAATTCTGCGCCTTTTGCTAAACCTGTCGTGCCAGAGGTATATAAAATAACGGCGCTGTCATCAGCTTCACGCGCAACATAATCTTGAATTGGCGCGGCATCTTTAATGAAGGCGCTCATGGTTGGCAAACCGTCATAGTCCAACTGATTTTCAGCCAAACACATCACGACCATATTTTCACAGCTATCTACTTGATGAAATGCTTTGATGCCTTCGTGGGCCATCGGTAAATCTGGTGTGCCTTCAAAGCAAAAATAAAATTTTGCGCCAGAATCTTCTAAGTGATATTTCACTTCACGGCTTTTTAGCAACACATTCAACGGCACAACGACAGCACCCGCTTTTTGCGCTCCGTAGTACACCAATGGGAAGAAAGGAAGATTCGGACAACTTAACGCCACGCGATCGCCAGGCTGAACCCCTTGATCCACTAATGCGGTCGCAATCTTTCCTGCAATCGCATCAAACTGGGCATAAGTGATTTCAACATCACCACAAATAATCGCAACTTTGTTTGGTTTACAAATCGCATTCCGTCGAAGACCGGCAGCAAGACTCATCATAGTAGTTTTACCTTTATATTTGTTTTCACATTAGCTGCACAAATGAATTACCGCATTCAAATTCATTATTCTTATAAAATTTGAACAGCCGTTTAAATTGGTTGTTTCATTGTTAGGTCGTAGCAGGTGTAAAGTCAAACAAATGCGTTTAAGTCTTTAGGGATTTGTGAGCTTGCTTAAAACAGATAGGATCTTCATGCTGTGTGATTCAACCAGAACCGCCTTATAGAGATAACCGATATATACCCAAAATAGTGAAAGGAGTGGCTTTCATTCTGCATGCTCTGGCAGCTCTGGTGATCGAATTTAATGGTAAATGGCTAGATTACAATCCAGCCTTTGGGTTCTCAAAAAGCCTCTGCATTCGCACAATTTTCAACAATATTGCCTTGTAACGCTGCATGCACATTACTTATCGCACATTGAACCATAAGCAGCCGTGTTTGAGCGGTAGCTGACCCAACATGAGGCAGTAAAACCACATTATCGAGTAACATTAATGGGGAACTGGTTGGCAAGGGTTCTACTTTATACACATCCAAACCTGCCGCTCGAATTGATCCCATGGATAAAGCATTCACCAACGCCTCTTCATCCACAACATTCCCTCTTCCTCCATTAATAAAAATAGCAGAAGGCTTCATTAATTCGAATTCTCTTTGACCAATCAATAAATCCGTTTGAGCGTTAGCCGGTAAGATTGAACATACAAAATCAGATTGTTCTAACAGGTCATCTAAACTCAATTTAGTCGCAGAAAGGTTTTCTTCTGCTTTGATATTGTGGCTACGATTGTAATAATTAATATTCATATCAAAGCCACAATGAGCACGTTTGGCCAGTGCATAACCGATTCGCCCCATACCAAGTATTCCAAGCGTTTTACCATGAAGATCAACGCCGAAATGTTGCTCTTTAATGCTGCCTTTCCAATCTCCTCTTGTGACTAGGTTATTCAATTCTGTGGTGCGACGAGCCGTGCACATCATTAAGGCAAAGATAGTATCTGCCGTAGTATTGGTCACTGCATCAGGGGTGTGCATTAACGCAATCTTGCGTTGGTTAAGGTATTCAATATCAAAGGCATCAACACCAGTTGATATCGTCGAAACCACTTGCAGATTCTGAGTATGCTTTAGTTCGTCGTATCCCAGTTTTACGCTGGCACCAATTAATGCATGAGCGGTCTCTATTTCAGCAAGAAATTGCTGACGATTGGTATCACTGATACCGTCAAAATAAATCAAATCAAAGTCTTGGTTTAACTTCTCAAACTCAGCTTCTGGAATACGCGTATACAGCACGACCTTTTTCTTCATTTTAAATCCCTTAGTTACGTTAACCTATCCACATGCAGCTTCACCACCTTAGCGGTTTCCATAGCCAATATTCAACCAATCATTTATTTAGCATTAGGTTCGTCACTAAAACAAAAAATCGCAGCCAATATATGGGCTGCGATTTTAGTAATGAAACAAAGAATGATGATTTAGCTAGGATCTTGTGCTTTTTCCACTAACTCATCTTTTTGATCCATCAATTCATCTTTCTTATCCGTAACGTTATCCGCGACTTGTTCTTTTTTACTGGCTAGCACTTCCGCTATACCTGCAAAATTATCTGCAAGCTGCTGGGCTTTCTCAACAGGGTATTTTTGAGAAAGCGATGTTTTGAGATTCTCTTTTAAGTTATCGACAACCGCTTGTTTATCCACATCAGAAGCGGCGTTACTAAGCTTCTCGACGGAACCCGCAAGTTGTTTTAACTCGGGGAAAAGATTGGCATCTTTCAAAGGCGCAAGCAGGTGAATGTCCTCTAAACTTGCATTATCTACTTTAGTATCTAACGTGGTGATCAGTGAATCTACTTTGTCTAAGGTTTCTGCGCCACGTTGATATAACGGAGCAATGGCTTCATCTTGAGCAAAGCTTGTCACTTTATCGACGGTTAAAAACAGCAATACCATGATGATGACAATCGGCAATAATAAACCACTAAATAAGCCGACAAAAAAATTATTAAACCCTGAACCAAAACTCTTCATTGTTATGTGTGTTCCCAAGTTATAAAAATAAGTGTTATATACCCAAGTAACGTCAAAGTGCAGTATTCAATGTTTTTGGGTATAAATTTAGAGTAACTCATCTTGTTGAAATTTCAAACTTATTCACTTTACCCATACCAATCACACGCATCATATCAAAACGTAATGGTCCACCAGCAAAGCAACAAATAATCCCATTAAGTGATAGATCGAAAATTTAAATGTTTCCATTGCGCTATTAGGTTTAGGGAAATATTTCAACTCACAAGCTTTATAAATAAACCCAAATGAAAGCAAGGTGCTGATCACTGCGTATACCGTACCACTCATGCCAACCAGCACAGGTAAGAAGCAAATTAACGCCAACAACACGGTATATAACAAGACGCTGGTTTTGGTGAATTCCACACCATGAGTGACTGGGAGCATAGGGATATCTGCTTTGGCATATTCATCTTTACGGTGAATCGCCAATGCCCAAAAATGGGGCGGTGTCCAAATGAAGATAATCATTACCAGTAACCACGCATGAGCATGCAGATCATTGGTGATCGCAGTCCAACCTAACAGTGGCGGCATCGCTCCTGCAATTCCTGCAATCACAATGTTTTGCGGTGTCGCACGTTTTAGGTAGAGCGTATAAATCACCGCGTAGCCAATTAAACTGGCGAACGTGAGCCATGCGGTTAATCCGTTTACCCAAAAATACAGGCTAGCAAAGCCAACAACACCAATAACGCTCGCAAAAGTGAGCACTTTCCAACTTTGCATTTCCCCTGACGGTAATGGGCGCTTTTTCGTTCTCGCCATTAGGCCATCAATGCGTCGATCAATTAAATGGTTGAGCGCAGCAGCAGAACCCGCCATTAAACCAATTCCCCATAACCCCACCACCAACGCTTGCAAAGGCAACTTTCCATCGGTCGATAAGCACATACCCACCAATGCGGTTAATAGCATCAACATCACCACTTTGGGCTTAGTAAGGGAGTAATACAATCGGCATTGCTTCATCCAGTAAGCTTTACTGAATACCGTTGATGGCGCTTTAGGTGTGGCAGTTTGTCCGCTTTCGGAATTCGCTTGATGTGGCAAAGAAGGGTTAGTCTGTAATGCTAACCTTGATGACGTTTGAGCATGTTCAGTGCTTCGGCTATCTCTTTCTGGAAAAGGAATCACATTAGACTTTGGCATTTCCCTACCCTCCTAATGGTTCAAAGTGTGGATACTTATACCCTTCTTGCTTCCGCCATTGCTTGGCGATTTTCTCTTGGTGCAACTCGTTGCTGTTTCGCCAATAAACCGAAAGCGACACCAATAAACACTACATTTAACAATAGCAGGGCTGCGACCAAATTGTGGGCTACCGCTAAAATAACCGGCAATTGAAGCATAACATTTGTGATCCCTAAGCCAATTTGTATAAATACCAACATGATCAAGGCTATTCCTGCCACTTTAAACGCAGAATTCAACTTATGAGCGATCACACGACACGCTAACCAGATCAAAGTGATGGCGGTTAATACCGCGCCAATTCGATGCATGATATGAATGGTCATTCGAGAGGAATAATCCAACACGCCATATTCGTAGCTATCATTATTCATTAATAGAGGTTGTTGAAAGATGGTGAATGCCCCTTTGAAATTCAATGATTGCCACCAATTACCGTTGCAGACAGGAAAAGAAGTGCACACTAAAGCCGCATAATTGGATGAGGTCCATCCTCCGAGCATGATTTGCATCAGTAAGATCACCATCCCAAACCAAGCAGCCCGTTGCAATGAAGGAAGATGCTGAGTATGAAAAGAGGAAGAAATAGAACTCAGCCACGGATGCGGTTTCATCACCAAGTAAAAAACCAACAATAGACACAAGAGAGTAAAGCCACCAAGTAAATGAAGCATCACGATAATCGGCATTAGCTTAAGCGTTACTGTCCACATTCCTAAGGCCGCTTGAAAGATAATCAGCACCGACAACACACAAGGCCACATTTTTGGCACGCTTGGTACTTTAAAGCTCAACACTAGAATGGCGGCAATCAATAAGCCTAATGTACCGGCCACATACCGGTGCACCATTTCTAGCCACGCTTTATAAGGTTCGACACTATGCTGCGGGAATAAGCTGTTGGCACGTACGATTTCATGGTTTTGCGTCGGTACGGTTAGTTGTCCAAAACATCCCGGCCAATCAGGGCAACCTAAACCAGCATCCGATATTCTCGTATAAGCGCCTAATACAATCACGATTAACGTTAAGCCTATACTCACTTTAACTAACCAAGCTAATGCCGATTCTGCTTTCATACGCTCTCCACCATGCTTTCTGCCTGAAACCTCAATTCACAATGCTTACCCTACTCGAGACAGCTTAAGCAGCTTACGCAAGTCGCTTAATATATCTTTGCTTTCATCGGGTAACTTCTCGATTTGTTGGCTACTTGGGTAACGCATCACCCATTGCCCAAGCGGATCAATAACCAAAAAATTAAAGCCTTGAATTTCATCACTCGGCTGGCTTGCCAACACCGTAATAAAATCCTTTTTTTGACCGGTGCTTTCAAGTAATGCCGATGTATCGCTATTGGGTTGAACGATCACCACACTGACCACTCTTGGTTGATCTTTTCCTAAAGCAATGTGCGATTGTTGCAATAAATGAAGTTGTTGCTGGCACACTTGAGTACAACGCTCAGGAAGCACATAAGCGACTTGCCATAAATGTGGGGCGGGGTTTTCCATTCCGATAGAGGCATAATGCATCGTAGGTGTAATGAGTATCCCTTTATTTGTCACGCCAGATTGATACCAGTGCTGAGATAAAATTAATTTTGCGGCGATTATGGGTAGCGCAAATACAAACAACATAAGCCACAATACTTTTTTGCCAGAATACCCTTGTTTCATCTTAACCACCGAGATAGTCATATTGACCTCACTTTAAAATTTTAGCCGAATGGCGTGACTGCCGATAAAGCTTATAACCAAACCAACAGGCTAACATCAACAATACTGCCGCCATTGAAAACCATTGTATTGCGTAACCAATATGCTTGTCTGAAGCCATAGACACTGGTTTCCAAGGGTGAGGTAAGTCCTTACTAACTTCGCCATCAACATTCATCATTTTCACTAAAGACAGCGGCTGAATGGCATAAGGGAAAAGCGTTTTATCCCATCTTGATTCAAGCGCATTCATCGATAAATTTTGAATTCTCAATACCGCTTGTCCCGCTTGGGTAGTCATTTTTTCAACCATGAGTCCTCGGCTCATCGGGTTATCTTGTCTGCGGTACAATCGCCCTTCAATCCGTTGAGGTGTCACCACATATCCAACAGGAGGTAACACCCTTCTGTCTCGGCTTCCCGGCACAAATCCTAGTTCCAATAACGCAACCGCATAATCACTAAGCTCGCTCACATCAATTAATTGAAAGACCAAGTAACCCACTTTTCCTTCATAGGTTTGGTTATCTAAAAAAACCAAATTAGGTACCGTATTCATTGAGCTTACGTCTTGTACTTTGGATTGCTTATTTTGTTGGTCAGTTTGTTGCTCGGCTAGTTGCTGTGCGGCTTGTTGAAAAAATGGCGTTACGGTTAACTCAACTTTTATTCCCGTTTGAGGTTGGCTTTTATCGTCTTGCCAATCGGTCAATGGTATCGGGCGTTCACTCATTCTTTGCTCTAATGCTTGCTCCATTGCGAGTTTTTGATGCCCACGATCAAGTTGCCAAAAACCTAATTTGACCATCAACATAAACAGAGCCACAGTTACTACAATCAGAAAAATCTTTTTGATGCTGATCTTTGTACCCATAGGAGGCTCCATGACCATCATTTTCGTATTCAAACTACTGTTGGTGCTGCTGCTATTGTTCGTCATTTTCAACCTTGGTAAAGCTTTGTATTTAATGGTGAAGCAAAACCCAGATGAACAAAATACCGTTCCTATGAGCCATTTTCTCGGCAAGCGGCTTATCTTCTCCGCCTTGGTCATAATCCTTTTACTTCTAGCGATGGCAACCGGGCTAGTCGCCCCGAACCCTCGACCTTATTAAGCTGTTGTTTACTCAGCCAACACTCTATTACTCTATTTTCTATCCATTCATTTTTTATAACCTTACCTCAAGGCTAATTTAAGGCACTCACTACAAAACATAGACGAAAATAAACAAGGTCAACCACACCACATCGACAAAGTGCCAATACCAACTGCCGGCTTGGAAAGCAAAATGATCTTTCGGGGTAAAGTGATCAAAGGCAATACGCCCCAATAGAACAATTAAAAATAGCGTTCCAAGTGTGACGTGTAATCCATGAAACCCAGTCAGTAAGAAGAAGGTATTTCCATACACACCAGATTGTAGCGTTAAATTCATTTCTTGGTAGGCGTGTGCGTATTCTTGACCTTGATAAAATAAGAAGGCAATCGCCAGCACAATGGTAATTTCAAGCCATACGATAAGTGCTGTACGTTGGTTTTTTTCCAAACTGAGCTGCGAGAAATGCAATGTAACAGAAGAGGTTAACAGGATAATGGTGTTCATTAATGGCAGTCCTTGCCACGGCATAGCTTCCGTTGTGACACCGCTTGGCGTACTTACCAATGGCCAGATCGCTTCAAAAGCGGGCCATAAAACCTCATTGGTCATCGCATTATTGGATGCGCCACCCAACCAAGGCACAGAAATCATTCGGGCATAGAACAAAGCGCCGAAAAATGCGCCAAAGAACATCACCTCTGAAAAGATAAACCAACTCATGCCTTGGCGAAACGAACGCTCTATTTGATGAGAATAAAGACCGGACATTGATTCTTGGATCACATTACGAAACCAGCCCACCAGCATGATCACAAGAATGACAAAACCACCAAATAGTGAAAAGCCGCCTACATTACTTAAAATGCCTTTTGGCTGAAGATAAAGCCCTGCGCCAACCGCAATCAAAAATAATGCAAACGCGCCTACGATTGGCCAGTTGCTTTCAGAGGGAACGTAATACACTTCCGGCTGACGAGTTGCTGAAGTCGCCTGTTGGTTGCCTGAATAGTTCGCATGAGAAGCGTTGATCGCTTCATTGGTTTTGTTCATCTTGGCTCTCCTTAGAACGAATCAATTCATTTGAAACGAACTTGGATGTCTCTTAGTTTGAGCGAACGACTTTGGCGCTCCCCTTGCTCATAGTGGCACTGGTGTTGCTCCTAGTAACGCTGGCATTACTCACGCCAGAAGTGCCTTCTTCTGTGCTTTTTCCTGTGGCTCCGCTTTCAGTTATATCAAATAAAGTATATGACAAGGTTAAGCGGTTAATCGAAGCTGGCAGGTCATTATCAACATAAAAAATGACCGGCAGTTCCGCTTCCGTTTTTGCTTCAAGCGGCTGATGGTTAAAGCAAAAGCATTCAATTTTATTAAAGTGTGTGGCGGCTAATCCAGGGGCAATCGACGGAACCGCTTGTCCAATCATCGCACTGTTCCCTAAGTTAACGGCGCGATAACTAGTGCGAATCACCTGTCCGGGGTGCACATCCATTTGCGCTTCAACCGGTTCAAATGTCCACGGCATATTCGGGCTGACTTGCGCCATAAATTGCACCCGAATTAAACGTGATTCATCCACCTGTATCCCTTGAGAAGAAGCCGCTACCGTGTTGGTTTTGCCATTAATACCGAGTTTTTCGCACATAATGTCGTACAAAGGCACGAGCGCAAACCCAAACGCAAACATTCCCACCACACCTAACATTAAGTAAACAATCAACTTTTTATTGCTTACTGGCTTACTCTCAACCGGCTTACTGTCGGCAGGTTGTTCACTATCAATTTGATTATTCGGATCTGGTTTATTCATAACAGAATCCTTTTATGCCCTGTATTTTCATACCTTAAACTTTCAGTATGGGCGCGGTGGTGACGCTTTCGTTCGGCTCAGTTTTGACAACCTTCTCTCACAAACTAATCACTAACCTTCGATCTTAGGTGGTGTTGAAAACGTATGGTGCGGCGCAGGGCTTGGTACGGTCCATTCTAACCCTTCAGCTCGCTCCCAAGGTTTGGCTGGTGCAGGCTCGCCGCCTTTTACGCATTTCACAACAATCACCAAGAACAGCAATTGCGATAGCCCAAAGGCAAAACCTCCCAGCGATACGATCTGATTCACATCGGCAAATTGAATCGCATAATCAGGAATACGCCTTGGCATTCCGGCTAAACCTAAGAAATGCATTGGGAAAAATAAGACGTTGACGGAAATCAGCGAAAGCCAGAAATGCCATAAGCTAAGAGTTTGGTGATACATATTTCCTGTCCACTTCGGCAGCCAATAATATGCAGCGGCCATGATCGAGAACACCGCCCCCGTCACCAACACATAATGAAAGTGCGCCACCACAAAGTAGGTATCATGATATTGGAAGTCAGCAGGCACAATGGCTAGCATCAAGCCAGAAAAGCCCCCAATGGTGAACAACACAATAAAGGCTATCGCAAATAACATTGGGGTTTCAAAAGTGAGTGAGCCTCGCCACATCGTCGCGACCCAGTTAAATACTTTCACCCCTGTCGGCACGGAAATCAACATAGTGCAGTACATAAAGAAAATTTCAGCGAAAACTGGCATTCCGGTTGTGAACATATGGTGCGCCCACACTAAGAAAGAAAGGAAAGCAATCGCACAAGTAGCGTACACCATCGAATGATAACCAAAGAGCCTTTTACCGCTAAATGCTGGGATAATTGCTGAAATGATGCCAAATGACGGCAAAATCATAATGTACACTTCAGGGTGTCCAAAGAACCAGAATATATGCTGGAACATCACCGGATCGCCCCCACCCGCGGCATCAAAAAAGCTCGTACCGAAGTATTTATCGGTTAATACCATGGTCACCGCGCCAGCCAATACCGGCATTACTGCAATCAATAAGAAAGCCGTGATCAGCCATGTCCATACGAACATTGGCAGCTTCATCCAATCCATACCGGGTGCACGCATATTCACTATGGTCACAATCACGTTGATCGCGCCCATAATCGAACTGATCCCCATAATATGAACAGAGAACACAAATAACGCGGTACTGTCAGAGCTAAATGTCGTCGATAACGGTGCGTAGAATGTCCAACCAAAAGCAGGGCCACCACCGGGCATCAACAACGATGACAGTAAAATTAAGAACGCAAAAGGAAGTATCCAAAAACTGAGGTTATTCATGCGTGGCAGAGCCATATCTGGCGCACCAATCATCATCGGGATCATCCAGTTCGCTAGCCCGGTAAAGGCTGGCATAACCGCGCCAAACACCATAATAAGGCCGTGAACTGTCGTCATTTGATTAAAGAAGTGCGGCTCGACTAATTGCAAACCGGGTTGAAACAATTCAGCTCGGATCACCATCGCCATGGCACCACCCGTAAAAAACATGATCAAGCTGAACCATAAATACAAGGTACCTATATCTTTATGGTTGGTGGAATAAATCCAACGCTTAATGCCTTTAGCAGGGCCATGATGATCGTGATCTTGTGCATTCACATGTTCTGTTGCGTTGATATCGGCAGCCTTATTTGTCTCGGCTGTGGTATCAATAGAAGGAGAAGGGTTCATTGTGCCTCCGTTTGACTATTTTGTGCCGAGTTGTTTTTGGCAAAGCTCATCATGTTAGGGCTATTACTCTTAACGACATCGCTTTCAGAATTATTGCTCTTAAAAACTTCGCCTTCTAAGCTCTCATTTTTAGGCTGATGACTGGCTGAATTGCTGTCGGTTGAACTCTCTGTAAGCTCGCCATTAGTAAGCACTTGCTTCACATCTGAGGCTTGAATACTATCGCCTGTATCATTACCCCATGCGTTTCTTTCATAAGTCACTACGGCAGCAATTTCTTCCTCATTCAACTGGTTAGCAAATGCCTGCATTGCTGTCCCCGCTTTACCATGCAACACGATATTAATGTGTTCAGCTTTATCACCTAAAGCGATTGGGCTGCCTTTTAATGCAGGGAATACATTAGCAATACCTTGTCCATTCACTTGATGACACACACCGCATCGCTCGTTGTAAACGGTTTCGCCCATCGCCATCAACTCATCCAAACTGCGCGTCTTACCTAAAGCTTTTTCAGCTTCCGCTTTTTTAGCGGCGGCAATTTGTTTTTGCTCTACCAACCAAGAATCAAATTCATCTTCGGGTAGGGCTTGAACAACAATGGGCATAAAGCCGTGGTTACGTCCACACAACTCAGCACATTGGCCACGGTAAATACCCGGTTTATCAATCTTGGTCCATGCCTCATTAATAAAGCCCGGAACCGCATCTTTCTTCACCGCAAAATCTGGCACCCACCAAGAGTGAATAACATCATCAGAAGTCATTAAAAAACGTACTTTACGGTTAATTGGCAGCACCAATGGGTTATCCACTTCCAATAAGTAGTTTGCACCCTTTTCTTCTGTACCTTCGATTTGTTTCTGAGAAGTCGTTAAGAAGCTGTAGAATTCTACGCCTTGATCAAAGTAGCGATAATGCCACTTCCATTGCGATCCAGTGACCGTCACCGTTAATTCATCTTGCGTGGTATCTTCCATCGCAATTAACGTTTTGGTCGCAGGGATCGCCATAAGCACCAAGATAATAATGGGTATAACTGTCCAAAGGATTTCTACTTTAGTGCTTTCATGGAAGTGAGCAGCAACTGCTCCGCGAGATTTTCGATGCCGAACGATCGAATAAAACATCACACCAAACACCACGACAGCGATGGCGCAACAAATATAAAAAATCAACATGTGAAGGTGATACACCTTCCCGCTAATTTCTGTTACCCCTTGAGTTAAGTTAAATTTGGTTTCGGCTGGTATTGCGACCATTGGAACCAAAACCATTAAGCTCACTACCATTCGAGTGAACGCAATAGCGTTTTTGCGCAATCTATCCAAGATTCCCCCTCGTCCTTCAATATTTCCCACTTATTATGGCGATACGCCTTTGTTTTAACGTGGAAAATGGTTACCGATTTTTATCGTTATTCGGAGCGAGGAGCACACAAAACACCTAGTGAGCAAGAAGCTCCATAATGAGGTATGTCATGGTGTCAGGTTTAATTGGCACCACATCATCTAAGTTCATAACGGGTACGGCTTTTTATAAAGCTAGTTAGTGATTTCATATTGTTCAAGAAATAACCGAAAGCAATGTTGTTATTTGCGCGCAATACAATGAATGCCATAAAAGATGGTCGCACTATTGGGGTTTATATCAAAGCTCCTCAATAGTGCGGTATAAGAGTGGCGTTTTTATATTTAAAAAGGGAAAGTAGTGATTTTTGATTCTAATAAATTTTGCAAAATTCTCAGCCCTTCTTCTAACTGAGCTTCGCTACTAATTGACATCAGTGATAATCGAACATGACGAGATTCGTGTCCAGTGGCATCAAAATAACTACCACTACTGATAATCACATGACGATTTTTTGCTTCTGCAACAAAACGCTCAGATGTCCAATGTAATGGTAAAGGAAGCCATATGTGGTAGCCCGTTGATCTACATTGGATTGTTGGCAAGATTTTACGCGCGATCGTTTGCCGTTCAAATGCTGTTTTACGCTGTTGCTCTGCAATTTTAAAAGCTTCACCAGATTCAATTAAATAGGTTGCGGCTATATAGTTTATCGGTGGTGAAAGCCAAATATTTGCTCGAATATGAGCATTAAGCAATTCTACGTGGCTCTCTGGAGCCTTAATATAGCCACATCTCATTGCAGGGCTAAGCGCTTTGGACAACGCGGAAATATGAAAAGCTTTCTCCGGTATAAAATTACTGATAGCAGGAATTGGCCTTTCATCCAGAAAGCAATAAATGTCATCCTCAACTAACCAAATATCTTTTCTTTTTATGACTTCCGCCACTTTCCTGCGACGCACTTCAGGCATAGTAATACCGGTGGGATTTTGATGCGAAGGGACAATTACAACCAGCTTTGGTTTCCACTCATCGATCACAAGCTCTAACGCCTCAGGTGAAACTCCATGCTCATCCATTGAAACTTTTACCACTTTACGCCCCGATAAACTCGCTATCGCCAATGTTCCAGGGTAAGTCTTCTCCTCTACTGCAATCGTATCTCCCGGTTTGGTTAGAGCGTGAATGAGGAGTGAAAGTGCATGCTGCGCCCCATTCGTCAGTAAAGTGTTATCAACCGACCCACCAGTTAAACCAAAATATTTAGCCCAAGCAACCCCTGCCTCACGATGATTTTCATGGCCAGTATGTTCGGTATAACCAATAAGGCTTGCGGTTAACTTTTCACTAGCGACTTGATACGCTTTTTGCAATGGCACTACATTTTTATACAAACAAGGTTGAAGAATAGAAAAGTTAAACGTTTCCTCCATTTCTGAAGCTTTAATTGCAGAGTTTAAATTGGATTCCCCACAGACAAAGCTTCCTCTCCCCACAAAAGATTCAATTTTTCCTTTATTCGAAAGAAGTTTATACGCTTTTGCAATCGTAACAGGCGTCGTATTCAACTCATCCGCAAGTACTCTATGAGTTGGTAACTTAGAATTAAGTAAATATTCCCCATTCTCAATTCGCTCCTCAATAATCTGAGCAATTTTGCTGAATTTACTGCTACTCACTCTTATCTCCTATCCCAATTCAAGCACTAAGTATAAACCTTGATTCACTTTCATGTCTTTTTAAAACACATATCCTATTTCAATTAAAATAAATTGACATATGTCATTAATCTGAATTACATTAAGAACCAGCGCTAATTGACATATAAACTAATTTAAAAGAGAGCAATTCACATGGAAAGAAATAATTGTGTCGCGTTTATTGGCTTAGGTGTAATGGGCTACCCAATAGCTGGTCACCTATCTAAAGCAGGATTCAATACAACGGTTTATAATCGAACAGAATCCAAGTCGATAAAATGGGTTGCTGAATTTTCTGGTGAGTATGAAAAAACGCCACGTCTAGCAGCGCAAAATGCCGAAGTCGTGATTGTATGTGTCGGTAATGATGACGATGTAAGAAGCGTTATTTATGGCAAAAATGGCGTGTTATCGTCGATGAAACCAGGAGCTACTTTAATCGATCACACCACCACTTCCGCTGAATTGGCAGTAGAACTGGCACAAGCTTGCTTAGCCCAAGACATTCACTTTATCGATGCTCCAGTATCCGGTGGTCAAGCTGGAGCAGAAAATGGAGCACTAACCGTCATGTGCGGTGGTGAACAAAGTACGTTTGAAGCTGTACGCCCAATTCTTGATAACTATGCAAAACAAATAACGTTGCTAGGAGAGCATGGGCAAGGACAGCGCTGTAAAATGGTCAACCAAATATGTATTGCAGGCATATTAAAAGGGCTAAGTGAAGCACTTTTACTCGCCAAGCAAGCAGACTTAAATATCGAGCAAGTCGTAAGCGTACTTAAACATGGCGCTGCTGGATCATGGCAAATGGAAAACCGAGCAATAACGATGTCGCAGAATAAATTCAACTTTGGATTTGCTATCGACTGGATGCATAAAGATCTGAAGATCTGTTTAAAAGAAGCAGAGAAATATAATTTGCTCCTACCATTAACATCAAACGCCTATAAGCAATATGAAAACCTTCAGTCACTTGGGCTAGGTCGCATGGATACTTCTGCTCTGATCAAAGCCTACGACGCAGCGCAACAATAAGGGATATGACGAATGGACTGGTTAGGAAATGATATTACATTTTGGATACTCGTTGCATTAATGGTGTCAGCATTTGCTGCCGGTTTCATCGACAGTGTGGCCGGTGGTGGTGGATTAATTCTAGTACCCTCGTTTATTCTGGCGGGGCTGCCTCCTCATCTTGCACTTGGTCAGGAGAAAATTGTCAGTACACTTGGCACCATAGCAGCCATTCGAAATTTTATACGAAATAAGCGAGTAGTATGGACAGCCGTTGCAACAGGTATTCCTACAGGACTTGCTGGTGCCTATGTTGGAGCAGAAGCCATTTTGTATTTTGACCCCGACACCATAGGAAAAATCATTTTTGCCATGTTACCAATTGGTATCGTGTTGTCCTTTATCCCTAAAAATAGTCACTCCACTTCAAATGAGCAGACAATCAGTAAAGGTACGATTTGGTTTGGAGTGCCCGCAGCGGTTTTTGTCATTGGTTTTTATGATGGTTTCTTTGGCCCTGGCACTGGTAGCTTCTTAATTTTAGCACTGCACTATTTGCTAAAGTTTGATTTAGTATCGGCTTCTGCTACGTCAAAGCTGTTTAACTTCTCATCAAACATTGGGGCTTTGATTGCATTCATCATTGCTGGTAATGTCTTGTACATGTTGGCTATTCCTCTAGTCATCATGAACCTATGGGGCAACCACGTTGGAAGTACTTCCGCTTTAAAGTATGGCCCTAAACTAATACAACGAACAATATCTCTTTCACTAAGCCTTTTAATGTTATCTCTAGGGTATAAATTTTTTATCGGTTAAACCTTAATATTTCATTAACTTCATTGTTCTACATACCGAGTTAAGCAATTGCACAGCTCGGTTTTTTTTATCCTCATCAAAACTCAATTCAAATTTCTATTTCTTGCTTGAATATTCCAACCTCATTCACATCATCTCGTGCGCGCACAGAATCAGAAAAATTTTTTTCCCTTAATAATTTTCTGTGATATAAACCTGCGCAACATTTATTTAACAACATATAAACACGGTAAATGGTGTTTGTTGTTAATTCTTGTACTGATAAATCCGCTTTAAAGTAGACAGATTCACTACAGAAGCTATTATGGCTCTACCTAGATACGACTAGGTGAGTCAAACTGGATTTTGACTGACAATAAAATATAAAAGCAGGCTTAATTATGCAAAACAACAACTCGTTCATTTCTCGATTTGCCAATGGCAACTTGGTGCTACAAATTTTAGTCGGTATTATTGCAGGTATCGCCCTTGCAATGGTGTCTCCTTCAACCGCAACGAGCATGGCCATTATTGGTAACTTGTTCGTTGGCGCGTTAAAGGCTATTGCTCCTATCCTTGTTTTTGTTTTGGTTGCAGCATCAATTGCCAGCCAGAAAAAAGATTCAAGCAGCAACATGCGTCCTGTTATTATCATGTATCTCGTCGGTACTTTTTTAGCAGCTCTAACCGCTGTTCTAATGAGCTTTGCTTTCCCAACTTCTTTAACGCTTGTGAATGCAGCAACTGGTACAACACCGCCAGAAGGCATTGGTGAAGTATTAAATACTCTGCTATTTAAAATTGTTGATAACCCAGTCAATGCACTTGTTAATGCAAACTACATCGGTATTTTGGCGTGGTCTGTTGGTTTAGGTTTGGCACTTCGTCATGCAAACACAGCCACAAAAGACATGTTTAGCGACCTTAGCCACGGTGTTTCTGGTATTGTTCGCTTTATTATTCGTCTTGCTCCATTTGGTATTTTTGGCCTTGTGGCAACCACGTTCGCAACCACAGGTTTCAGCGCGATTGCAGGTTACGCACAACTGTTAGCGGTTCTACTAGGTTCAATGGCTATCATTGCACTTATCGTAAACCCACTGTTGGTATATCTTAAAACAAAGCAAAACCCATATCCGTTGGTATTCCAATGCCTACGTGAAAGTGGCGTAACGGCGTTCTTCACTCGTTCAAGTGCTGCGAACATTCCAGTCAACATGGCTTTGTGTGAAAAACTAAAGCTAAATGAAGATACTTATTCGGTTTCTATCCCACTGGGTGCAACCATCAACATGGGTGGCGCGGCGATCACCATTACCGTATTAACACTAGCAGCAGTCAATACGTTAGGTATCCCAGTGGATTTACCAACGGCTATTTTACTTAGCCTAGTGGCCGCTGTTTCAGCGTGTGGTGCATCTGGTGTGGCGGGTGGTTCTCTACTTCTTATCCCACTTGCTTGTAGCTTGTTTGGTATTTCTAACGACATCGCAATGCAAGTTGTAGCAGTAGGCTTTATTATTGGTGTCATCCAAGATTCAGCAGAAACTGGCTTAAACAGCTCAACAGACGTGGTGTTTACTGCAGCAGTTTGTCGTGCAGAAGAAGCTCAAGCGGCAGCGCAATCTAGCAAAGCTTAATCTTCAAAAGCAAAAGTGCATAATGGCCAACTGAATCATCAGCTGGCCATTTTTTATCGCTAATATTCTGTAATTTCACGCGTCCGTGCTTTCAATTTATCGCTTTGCTGAGAGGCAATCTAGAACGTACATAACCCTATTAGATTTACTTACTCTAATTTACCTATCGCCACCAACAACAAAGACACTCAACTTTTTATTGCAACGGTTTGCTATTGAGCGATACCATATAAAGCTAATTTTTTGTAAAGATCCCATTATGCCAGATGAAAAACTCGCTCTAGAGTGGATGCGCCAACAAGCACGTAAAGTTGATCAATACGTTGTAAACCCGTCATTTGATGAGTGTGTTGAATTACTTGAACCTGCTTTTAAAAAAGGAAAAAGTGTCGCTCAGTTGAAATTTCTACTGGGAGAAGCCGACCGTAGAGCGGGCGCTGCAGAGCGCAAACATGCTGCCTTAAAATACGCCAAAGAAAAGAACCCTAATGCAGGACAAATTCTGCGCCTTCAAAGCAAACTTCAACAAGTCCAGTTAGCGTTAAAGTTAGCAACTGGTGACAACAATATGACGATATCTCAGTTCTGTACTGAATATGATTTAACCAAGAAAGATGGCAATACAGCATGGCATGAAACACTGGTTCAACTGAGTAAGAAAAAGTCATGAGCTAGAAGACGTGATTTTTTATACGCTTTATGGCCACTTAGCGGCCTCATCATTAAACGCATTACACATTGGTAAAACCATAAAAGAAGGGGCAGTTTTCGCGACTATTGGGGATGTGAATGAAAATGGCGGTTGGGCTTCTCACCTGCACTTTCAAATCATTCGTGATATGGGTGAATACCTTAACGATTACCCGGGAGTGGTTGACCCAAATGAAGCAGATTTTTACCTGAAAAACTGCCCGAATCCTAACTGGATTTTGGGCAGAGATGATTTAGGCTAATTCGTTTGATTAATAATCGACAGTGCCACGGATTGGGTAGTTAGCTTCAGGGTTACGAATGAAGGCTAAGCCATGTAAAAGTGTTCCCAATTCTGGTCGAGTAAATGGCATATTAGAGATATCAATAACCTGAACTTGCCCTTTTTCATTTACAATAAATAAACCCGGTTCAGCAAAGTTATGATCCGTTTCTTGTTCCGAGCGCGGGCTAGAAATATACAGACCTAATGTTTTCATTTGATCTTCTGTTAGGCCATACGCAATTGGAAAGCTCACTTCTAGCTTTTGTAAATGTTCTTCTAATTGCGCTTTTGAATCCGCAGATACCGCAACAACATCAATACCAAGATCAGCCAATGCTTGTTTATGGCTTTCTAACTCATTTAAGTACTTAGTACATAAAGGACAATGCTTACCACGATACACCACCACAGCCTGCCATGTGGCATCACCATTCGGTTTACCAAGGGTTACGGTTGAACCATCGAATAGCGTTGATTCCAATACTGGAAAATCATCCCCAGCTTTTAACTTTACTGAATACGTCATACTGACTCCTGAGTGTAGATTTTATGTTGCTCTACCCTAGCATTACCAATACAAGATTCAAATCAAATCGCCTTGAGCGAAAATCCTGCTAGCGTAAAGCAACAAACCATACTTACAGACCGTATCACTTTCTTTTTTATTTCAAGAATATATCTAAATCACATCATGATGCAGAATTCCGAGCGATCACCCTCCAATGAAAGGAACCTCGAAAATCGGCATTCCACCACACTCTTCACCAATAAAATAACTTCGGGCTGTCATAAAAACATCACTGCCCAGTGCTGTGTATCCTGAACTAAAGTAGCCAACCACACATAAGGACTCAGGCTTTGTAATATCTTGCCCTGGGTAACCGAGCATTACGCACCCTGTTACACCACAATCGGCAGCTTCAAGATAAACTTGCCAATTCGCGTCTTCAACACCATCAACAAACTTGGTTAGATTTTCAAACGTTGCTTCTGGGTAACCATAAATGACCGCAATACCATCGACCGATCCCGACTCTTGGCTATCAATGCCTGCAACTGCAGACTTTCCAAAAACGATACCCGTTGCCGAATTAATTGCGCCACTCAATGCCTTTAATGTGGATACTCTCGCGTCATCTTGTAAGTTTAAAAATTTAGGCGCAGCCGTAACCGCTAAAATACCTAAAATCACAATCACCACGACCAATTCAATTAATGTAAATCCTTTACTTTTTAACATGATATTCCTTAAAACCATGATGTAACTGCTTTCTAGTGTATACCCTTAGCTACCTTATGCTGGCATAAATTTTGAGCAATATGTGAGGCGTCTATCTATTAAGCCATTGAATTTCCAACATTGTGAACGTCAAATGCGTTATAAAACCTCATAGGTTCCCATCCGTTAAATAACCTACTTAATATAAAAACCATCTTCCTCATAACTAAGTGTTCTGAACAAAAGTAACAATAAAACCTATCTATCCTTTTAATCTCGTAAAACAACCTAATATCTAGTTATGTAAGTAATAAACAAGGAATGATGATGACAAACGAATTCACACCACCAAAAGTTTGGACAAATGAGCAACAAGGCGGCACATGGGGCAGCATTAACCGACCGGATTCAGGTGCAAGACATGAACAAGAATTACCTGTAGGCAAACACCCTATTCAGTTGTATTCAATGGGCACGCCTAATGGCCAAAAGATCACGATTTTGCTAGAAGAATTGTTGGAAAAGGGCATTACTGAAGCGGAATATGATGCCTTCTTGATTAAAATTGGTGATGGCGATCAATTCTCATCAGGCTTTGTGGATGTAAACCCTAATTCAAAAATCCCAGCATTGGTGGATCGCAGTAGCGAAACTCCGATCAATGTTTTTGAATCCGGTTCGATCTTGTTTTATTTAGCAGAAAAGTTTGGTGCATTTTTACCAACGGCTATCGAAGATCGCACTAAAGTGATGAACTGGTTATTCTGGTTGCAAGGTTCTGCACCATATTTAGGCGGTGGTTTTGGTCATTTTTACCACTACGCACCAGAGAAATACGAATACCCAATCAACCGTTTTTCTATGGAAGCTAAGCGCCAGTTAGATGTTTTAGATAAGCAGCTTGCAAAAAATACTTATATTGCAGGGGAAGAGTACAGCATTGCTGATATGGCTATTTGGCCGTGGTATGGCAACCTCGTGTTAAACAACGCTTATAATGCTGCTGAATTCTTAGATGTAGAAAGCTATACCCACGTACAGCGCTGGGCAAAAGCACTTGCTGATCGCCCTGCTGTTCAACGTGGCCGCATTGTGAATAAACCGATGGGTGAACCTTGGGAAGCCATTGAAGAACGTCACAGCGCTGAAGATATTGATAAAGCGTTAAGCTTGAAGCCTTAGAATAACAAGCTACAAACTAACGCCTTTATTGAAATGTCAGTAAAGGCGTTTTCTTAGTAAGACGCCCATAAACAACCAACAACGCTTATTTCATCGTCAGCAAATACTCTAAAATATCGACAACTTGATCGGTTGTGGTTGCCCAAGCTTGCGCGGCAGCGTCCACTTCTTTAAGTGGGTGAATAATATCGTCGCTGTGTAGTGTAATGAATGGTTTATCTTGTGCGGCGCAATAACCCGCATCAAACGCAGCGTTCCATTGTTTGTATTTATCTCCGAAACGAATCACCGCAAGATCGCATTGCTTAATCAACGTTTGGGTACGAATTGCATTCACTTTGGCCGATTTATGATCTCGCCAAAAAGAATGACTTTCCTCTCCTAGCCCATCGCCTGCTGCATCACTGCTTCCATGATCGGTCACTGCTGAGGTAAATTGAATATCTAACCCTTTTTCTTCACAGCTTTGGATGATCTGCTCACGCCAATCGGTATGAATTTCACCTGATAAATAGACATTCCAACTCATAATCTTCCTCCTTGTTTATTCAATTTTACATAAGCCCTTGCCGACACAGCGATTGAGCTATAAAACATAGTTAATTTCTTTCAATGACATCGCAACGGATCACCGTGACATTTTCGACAATATCCGCCAAACCTTTACGACTTTCTAAATAATGGTGAGTCTCTTTATGCAGTGCTAAGCCGGATTCATTGGCATAAATTTCATAAAGGTAAAAATGATGATCATTTTTCTGATCTTCAAGAACATCAAAAGCAAAGCATTCCGGTTCATGTAAAACTGATGCTTTTGCGTTCGCTTTCATTATGGATAAATACTGCTCACGACAGCCTACTTTTACTTCATTTTTAACAATAATACAGAACATATTTCCTCCGTCATTCGCAAAATATGATAACATTGTATACAATAATGAGTACAAATTCACGTAGGGAGGCTAATATGCAACGACCAAAAGCATTTAATGGGCTACGACACCTTGCTTTAAAAGTGTACCAATTTGAAGAATGCCTGCATTTTTACCATGAAATCATGGGGATGGAGATACTACGCAGAGCGAATGACAATTTAGTTTATTTAAGCTGCGGTAACGATAATTTGTCTTTATCTCGCGCTCATCATCCTCAGGATTCGGGGCAACATAACCTTGATCATTTTGGTTTTATTGTCGATAGCAAACAAGATCTACAAAATTGGTATGACTTTTTACAATCACAAGGCGTCCCTCTACTCGATACCCCTCATGATCACAGTGATGGTGCACGCAGTTTTCATTGCACTGATCCTGCTAGCAATGTTGTTCAGCCTTTGTATCACCCTGCGGTTTCTGGGCAAAAATTACAATAATATGCGGTTAAAACGAAACAAACCCGATACTCCGATCGGGTTTGTTATGGCTTAATTGATGAATCAGAGGTTATTGATGAAAATACAAATCTTTCGAGTAAATACGCCCTTCTGCATTGTGCATTGGATAACCACCTAACTTCGGATTCACCAAACGTGATTGCATAAAGTAGTAAATTGGAGCGATAGGCATGTCTTGCGCTAGCATTTGTTCTGCTTGATCGTAGAACTGATTACGCGCTTTTAAATCGACTGCACTTTGCGCTTTTTCTAATACTTGATCGTATTTGGGATTAGCATAAGAAGGGAAGTTCTTATCATTTCCAGATGTTAGCAAACTTAAAAATGTCGATGCTTCATTGTAATCACCACACCAAGATGCGCGCATAATATCAAAATTACGCTGCTGACGAGCAGCCAAGTAAGACTTCCATTCTTGATTATCGAGCGTTATTTCCATGCCTAAATTCTTTTTCAACATAGAGGCAATCGCGGTCGCAATGGCTTTATGGTTTTCACTGGTGTTGTACAACAATGTGGCTTTCAGTGGGTTGGATTTATCATAACCGGCTTCTTTTAGCAGTTTTTGCGCTTCAGCATCACGCTGTTGCTGAGTCCATTGGCTGTATTCCGGTTGTGTGGCTTTAAAATTGGCGACATCTTGATGGGCGAAAGTATAAGCAGGAACGTTACCTTTCGTAATACCGTTAGCAATCACATCACGCATGATGGAATAAGAGATGGCTTTACGCACACGAGCATCATCAAAAGGTTTTCGCTTGGTGTTTAATGCATAGTAATAAGTACATAATAAAGGCGTGATTTTATAAGCATCTGGGTGATCTTGTTTGAGTTTATCGACCATCGCAACCGGCACATCAGAGGTAATATCCACTTCACCGGTTAAATAGCGATTCATCGCAGCAGTTTGGCTTTCAAATGGAATGTAGGTGACCTTGTTAATGACGGTATCTTTGTCATCCCAATAGTTTGGATTACGCACCATTTCCAAACGTTCGTTAATCACCCATTTTTGTAGTTTATAAGCCCCATTTGAAACCATGTTCTCGGGTTTTGTCCAATTATCACCAAACTTTTCTACTACTTTTTGGTTGATTGGCATCATCACGGTATGCGCGGTCATCGCAACGAAATAAGGCACTGGTTTATCAAGTTGAAATTGCAGCGTATGGGCATCAAGTGCTTTTACCCCAAGAGATTCAACCGCTTGTTTACCATCAATAATCGCTTCCGCGTTTTGAATGCCTGTAAGCTTTAAATACCATGCATTTGGCGAGGCAAATTTAGGGTCTACCGCCGTATGTAAACTAAAAACGAAATCTTGCGCGGTCACTGGATCGCCATTTGACCATTTAGCCTCTTTTCGTAAATGGAATGTATAGATTTGGTTGTCTTTCGTTTCCCAGCTTTCTGCCACACCCGGCACCACACTGCCATCTTGATTTTGAATCACCAAGCCTTCGAATAAATCGCGCAAAATATGCATTTCTGGAATGCCTTCGGCTTTAAGTGGGTTAAGCGTTGGCGCTTCGGCATCATTGCCGCGGACTAATTCTTGTTTATCCGCTAAGGTAACACCAACAGGAACTTCAGCAGCAAAAGTAGGCATAACATAAGATGTAGAGAGTGCTAAAGCAATGATTGAAAGGGGAAACTTAGGCATGGTTGATCCTTGGTTTAAATAAAAAATATCACTTTAATAACTATAACGCTAACCAAGGCTTCTACCCATTATTTCTTGCACATTTGTTACCATCACACCTTTATCTGTGCGCTCGATTAAGTAATACTCCAATCAATAGGATAGAAAAACTTCCATTAAGAATGGCTATCAATAGATTAGGAATCCCATGACTATCAACCTTCGCCCTCGACAGCAACGTGGCCAATTTGAACGTAAACCCATTACTTATGGGCATTCTGTTTTGGGTGCCCCATTGGTGTATTTTCCAGCTCAAATTGAAGATGAGAATACTGGGCTTATCATTGCGGGTACGCATGGGGATGAAACGACATCTATCATTAGCCTCTCTTGTGCGCTACGTTCAATTGAACAAGGGCTACTTCGTCATCATGTGATTTTGAGCATGAACCCAGATGGCAATCAATTCGGTACGCGTTCCAACGCCAATGGGGTTGATCTTAACCGTAATTTTGCCAGTCAGAATTGGCAAGCGGGTGGCACTGTGTATCGCTGGAGTACCGAAGAGCCTGAACGTGATGTATTGATTGGCACAGGTGGACGTGGCAATTCAGAACCTGAAACCCAAGCCTTATGCCAATTGATTGAAAAGTTAAGCCCCGCTTGGGTGGTTTCCCTCCATGAACCTTTGGCCTGCATTGATGATCCTAGCCATTCATCACTGGCTAAATGGTTATCAGATCGCATGGATTTACCAATGGTCGATGATGTAGGTTACGACACGCCGGGCTCATTTGGATCTTGGTGCAGCGAACGAGACTTACTGTGCGTAACAATAGAGCTACCAGCGATTTCTGCGGATCTCGCTTTTGATCAATATTTGGATGTGCTGGTGGCGTTGTTGACTACGTCACCTCGTTAGCTTCATATCCAAATAGCAACTGCCATCCACTGTGATTTTTAGCAACTAATGGTATTGATATGGCGTACTGCCCATTTTAATTGTGTTTGGTTAGGCATTGATGCGCCAAGGTGGGTTAAGTCTATTTTCACCAGTCCAATACCGTTTGATTCCATTACCAGAAGGATCCGCTAACATCGCTTCTCGCCACAAGTAATCTTTATCGGTAGGCTCTTGGGTAAATTCGCTCCCCTTAGACTTTAATTCTTCAACCAGTGTATCGAGCTGCTCATGTTCAAAATATTTAACGCTACCTATTATAGCCGTATAAAATTTCAGAATGGATATCCAACAAGCTGTACTTTCCTTGTTGGATATCCATGACAATGGCATAACGATGACTAAATTAGTAACACCGCCTACTTAGCCGTAACACTTATAGACTTATCAATTTCAGTGCGATGCTTACGTTCACAGGTAACGGCTGCTGCTAATCCTAAAATCAAAGCACTTATTGCTCCATAAAGCACCAGCCAACTAAAACCTGTCGTTAGTATATTCGTAGCGAGATCTGAAGATACCCCGAAAGATTGCGCTGCAGTTACATTGCCTGCAGCAATCGCGCCAGCAAGTACTTCTATCTGTGCACCGGAAAGCGGTAAAGTATCAGCTAGACCCACCGCAACACCTTGAACTAACACCAAGCCCATAATGGCAATATTAACCGCCAGCGATATCATTCTGGCACTGAACTCCATGCCCGATGCCATACCAGCTCGCTCTGGAGGTAACGAACCTGTCGCCGTATTGGTTACCGGTGTATTCGTTAATCCTAAACCTACACCCGCAATTAAGCAGCCTGGTAACAGAGTTAGCCATGATGTGCTTGGCATCGTCACCGCAAACCAAATCGCCACGAAGCCTGCTGAAATCGTAAATAAGCCAAGTGGGATAACAAACCCAGCTCCCTTTTTCAATAACATGCGTTCTGCATAAGGAGGCACAATAATAGTGGGTAGCGTGAGTGCTAATACCGTAAGCCCTGACATGATCGCGCTATAACCAAGTACGGATTGCAAATAAATTGGGAAATAGATAACAAATGGCCAGAAGCTAAAGTTCATGCCGCTAGCACCGAATAAAGCCCCAGAAAAATTACGAACTTTAAAAGCGGAAAAATCAAACATTGGGTGTTTCACTTTATTCTCTATCACGATAAAGAGTAATAAGCTCACAATGCTACCCACTAAAATGAACATCCCAACATCACTCGATAGACCCGACTCATGTCCTTGCGTAATTAAATACACGAGACCAAACACCGATAGTGAGAGCGTTATCATGCCGCCAAAGTCCATCCTTCCAGCATTAGGATTGGAGGATTCAGTCACGCCTTTTTTCGCCAATAATAAAGTCAACGCGGCAATCACAACATGAATTAAAAACACCCATTGCCAGCTTGCTAGCTCTAAGATAATTCCACCAACGATGGGGCCAAAACCCAACCCTAACCCAAATACAATCCCCCAAGTTGCAAATGCAACACCACGTTCATTCCCATTTTGAAATTGGTGAGATAACACCGCAACCTGACAAGAAAGCATGGCAGCGGCGCTTAACCCTTGTAAGAATCTTGCCGCAATTAATACGGTGGCACTGCCTGCCAAGCCGCAAATAAGTGATGCAATGGCAAACACAGTAATTCCAGCGATAAATATCCTTTTTCTTCCAAAGCGATCGGCCAGTGCGCCGGTTGCAACCAGCACCGAGCACATGGCAATGGTATAAGCATTCATTATCCATTGAAGCTGTTGAAAATCTGCAGGTAACAGGGATTTCAACGTAGGTAAAATAGAAGGAATACTGGTAATTTCTAACCCCAGCATCACCGCAGATAGGCACACTGCCACCAGCGCTATTTTATTTTTATATGATATTGTGGAAAACATAATCGATTACACTCCTTTAAACTTCCTCAACAAGATTAGAAGTCCGTTCCAATTTTAAAAATCACCTAAAATAAGTGATATTCGGTCGTTCAAAAAAGTAACATCAACAAAGTATGGGATGAACACGCTCTTCGCTATTTCTGTAATGACAAAAACCAATACTCCAATCGAAACAATTGACTACGAGCTATATAAACAAGGTGGTTTTACAATTAATATACAGATGAGAGGGATAAATAATGCCGAGACACGGCAACATACAAGAAGGGACTCCTCATGCTCAGCTTAGATATTGAATCAGTTAAAGCTTTTTTAGCCATCCATGAACTAAAAAGTTTTACTCTTGCCGCAGATAAATTAGGAACAACCCAAGGCACACTCAGTGTGAAATTGAAAAGATTAGAAGATAAATTAAACGTGAAGCTTCTTGATCGAACCCCTAGAAAAATTAAGTTATCGTCAACTGGGGAGGCTTTTTTACCCTACGCGATTAAGCTTGTTGAAGCGAATGATCAAGCCGTTTCCAGCTTAGTTCTTGCCAAAAAACAATTTAAGCTTGGCGTTGGTTGCCATGTTTTTGGGCCAGAAATAGAGAAGGTTTTATCAGAACTCAACACCATTGAGCCCTTATTACAGGTTGAATTATCCATTGATAGTTCACGAGTATTATTAGAAAACTGCAACAGCGGCTTACTGAACGCCATCATTATCCGTAGCGACGATGGACGCATTGATGGGGAAGCGTTGTGCCCTGAACATTTTGGTTGGTATGCCACTCCCAGTTTTACCTTTAATCGACACGAACCACTGCCGATTGCGGTGCTGAAAGAAGACTGTGGCTTAAGAAATGTCGCAGCACAGACACTCAATAAGACCTCAATCAAGTGGGTTGAATCCTTCGTGGGGAATAACATCACAGCAATTACTAGCGCCATTTCAGCCGGACTTGCCATTGGTATATATCCAAAAAGATCGGCGCCATCTGGCCTTATCGATATAACCGACAAATACAATTTACCGGCAATACCACCCTCTTCTGTACTCATTTATGCTTCTTATGCGGATAAAAACACTCGAGACATTATGAAAATAATTACTGATATTTTTTCTAAGCAGATCCAAGGTGAAATGTGAAAATATCTATCATTCCTGAATCTTTTTCATGCTATTACCATGATTGGCATTTTTCACCTGCCATTGAAAGGATGGAACGGTTTATCTGTTTTAACTTCTATGCTTTTATCTCAAACTCTCCTTATGTTTAAGCTGACGATAAAGGACATCCGAATCTTTGAACCAAAAAAAATCAAAAACTTCATTATGAGTAAAGCGTACTTTTATCTTAGGCGTGCCCAAAAATCGAGTAAATTTAACGGCGAGGATCTCCTCATTGCTTTTTTTAAATCGATAACCACTCGCCTCATGATGATATTCAATACCCCATTCATTTATATCGATAATCTCCGAGCGATGTTTTTCCAAACTACCTCTATAATGATCTTTGATCATTCCGAGAACATGCCAGATTGCGAAACAAATAACCACTCCGATTAAACTCCCTCTTATGATAAAAACCTTTGGGTAGAAATAATAAACTAATAAGCTCACCAATAAGAAGGTATAAAAAACAAGATTAAGCCATTTGATTCTTGTTTTTAAAGGATCTATATCACACTTAAATTTCATCTAATTCCTCTTCCCAAAACCAAATGAATGAATCATGCATTTACCTTTACCCCCACAACCTTTTACTCATTACTTTCATGCTAGAAACATCAAATTCAAACCCATGTTCTTCATCTTCAGCCAGCAGCAGTGGCCCATCAAGATCCACAATATCCGCGCCTTGCGCCACCACAAAGGCAGGTGCCATGCCAAGGGAGCTGCCAACCATGCAGCCAACCATGACTTGCATACCTTGTGCAATGGCGGCTTGTTTTAACGCGAGTGCTTGAGTTAATCCGCCAGTCTTATCTAGCTTAATGTTGATCATGTCATAACGACCCTCCAGCGTCGCGAGGCTTTCGATGCCGTGACACGATTCATCGGCGCAAATGGTGATCGGGCGTACAAGTCCATCGAGCCAATGATCTTTGGTGGATGGAAAAGGTTGTTCGATCATGGCGACATTAAGCTCAACCAATTGCGGGATCATTTGATGATATAAATCGATATCCCAACCTTCATTGGCATCAACAATGATCATGGCATTAGGTGAGTTTTCTCTCACAGCAGTAACCCTTGCGATATCCCCTTTCCCAGCCAATTTTAATTTCAATACCGGACGTTGTTGATTTTCTTTGGCGGCCTGCCCCATTTTTTCAGGGGTATCAAGCGATAAGGTAAACGCGGTGGTGAGTGCTGTTGGTTTGATATCAAGCAGTTGCCAAATCGACTGGTGTTGCTGTTTACACTGTAAATCCCACCAAGCGCAATCTAATGCATTACGCGCCGCGCCTGCAGGTAGTAACTGTGTAATATCTTGATGGGTAGTGTTGGCATTGAGTTGTGATTGGAGCTGTTTTAAATCTCGTAATACTTGTTCTATCGATTCGCCATACCTTGCATACGGAACACATTCTCCACGGCCTATGTTGCCATTATGACTCAGCTCAACCATAACGACATCTGCATGTGTTTTCGAGCCACGCGAAATGGTAAATGATCCATTAATTGGCCAAGATGTGGTGGTGACTGTCATTTGCATGTTGATAGTTCCTTTATCTTCCGTCTTTTAGAACAATGTACTTTTAGTAACAATGTAAAAAACGGCCAATTCAATATAAATTTGTTCGTTATAAAATCGTCTGCTCGTCATAACCAATCGCAAGTAATGATTCTAAGGCTTCATCAAGCTCTGGTGACCAAGGTTGCTCAGCAAAAAAGCCTTGAGGTGGGTAATGCTTCATTCTCTGCAACTCCCCAACCATTAAATTGATCACTTCGGTAGACGGATGCAACACACTGCAATAATCTAGAAAATCACATTGAGGTGACGTGACTTGCGCTTTAACCTTCGGCCAAACTTTTTCACTGGTGGCCAATGCTCGCCTTTCCATATAAGGTTTTTGCACTAAAGTAACACTTTGCAAAGTAATGCCTTTTTTGTCTAAAAGCTGCTGTGTAAATTGGAAGTTCTCCCCTGTGTTGGTCGACTTATCTTCCAACAAGATTGCATGATGAGGAACGCCACAATCCATTACGACTTTGGCAAATGTTTCCGCTTCTGATAACTCAAATACGCCATCTGTCATCCGGCCTTTACCGCCAGAGATGATCACTAAAGGCGCGATACCTTGCTGATAAAGCTCCGCCGCCCGTTCACCGACCCGCAAATCTGAACTGCCCAGTAGTAAAATAGCATCGCTTTTTTGAAGCGTTTGATTAAGCTTAAAGTAATTCCAAACCGATAAGATCTGTTGATAGTAGCGAGCCATTCTTTTCCCTCTGTGTAACGCCATTAGTATGACCGATCATATTGATGACCGAATCTAAACCGGCAGCGGATGCAAGTGATAAGCTTATACTCTACTCGAGTTTAAGAATGGTAGTAAGGGGGAGAAATCAAGAAAGTGCTATTGAAGATAAAATATTGGCATGCCGACTGGCGACATACCAAAAACATTGTAATATTAGTGTGTTGAAGGTGAATTTTTTTCGGGATTTTGATTATTACAATCACGGCAGAAGCACACAGGGTCCATTTTGTGGTAATGTACGCCGCTGAAAAGTTGATTGACTAACTCACTAAACTTTTGAAGTTTGGTTTTCATTGAGAAATCATCTTCAGCACGTTTGCGTAACACTTCCTTATGTTGTGTGTTGCGACAACATGAGTGGCAAAATAGAACAGGCAAGGTGGACTCCAGCAGTTTTACATATAGATAGAAATTTATTATTCACATGATAAATGATTAACTATGTAACACGTCATAAAATTGAAAGATTAATGTCAATAATTCAATCTATTTCAAAGTTTGTCTGCCTTTTTCGCATTACCCACTCAGTATTTTTTGGTTTCAACGACACCATAGGCACCTATAATAGAAATACTTCGCTGTAATCGAGTGAATCACCCTTTCTTTGTCTATGCTAAAAATCTGAACCAAAACATTTCTATTAAATTTCACTTTCGAGGCGGTATATGAATACGGTTTATCCTGTTGGTTCTATCGAGTCTTTTTTACTGGCAATTTTCGTTTTGCTTTTAGGGCACTTCATTAACAGTAAAATCCCATTTCTTTCAAAATATAAAGTCCCAGAACCGATTGTTGGGGGGCTTGTTGTTGCGGTCATCATTACTATTCTACATTTTCAAAACATCACTTTAGAATTCGACTTACCGTTAGAACACATCTTAATGCTACTGTTTTTTACTACAGTGGGGCTTTCTGCCAGCTACACACAGCTGATTAAAGGCGGTAAAAAAGTGTTTATCTTTCTTGCAGTCGCGTCTATTTATATCGTGATTCAAAATGCCGTAGGGGTTGGCTTAGCGGAAATGCTGGGCTTAAACCCATTACTTGGATTAGTGGCTGGCTCGATTACATTATCTGGTGGGCATGGTACTGGCGCTGCGTGGGCAAGCACTTTCCAAGATAGATATGGGCTAAATACCCTGGAATTTGCAATGGCAGCAGCCACCTTTGGTTTAATTATGGGCGGTATTATTGGCGGGCCGATTGCACAAAGACGCATCCAAAAACACAATCTAATGTCGGAATATGGCACTGGTGATAAACACCATGACAACTTCCCAGATGTGGTGACTTATAACGATCGTGAAGAAGATCATGTATCGGCTTATCGCGTGATTGAAACTTTATTTACCATGCTCATTTGTGTGGTCGGCGCGATTTACATTGAAAAATGGGTTGGAACATTAAACATCAGCTGGTTGAAAATCCCTGATTTTGTTTATGCTTTATTTCTTGGTGTGATCATCACCAACATTTTTGAAGTGTCGGGAAAGTACAAACTCAATACCGACACTGTGGATATTCTGGGTACAGTCTCGCTTTCATTATTTTTGTCGATGGCATTAATGAGTTTAAAGCTGTGGGAAATCTTCTCGCTTGCGATTCCACTGTTGATTATTTTATGTGTTCAAACACTTATTTTGGCGGTGTTTGCCTACAATGTAACCTTTAGAGTCATGGGGTCTAATTACGATGCTGCGGTCATTACTGGTGGTCATTGTGGTTTTGGTTTAGGGGCTACCCCAACTGCGGTTATGAATATGGGATCATTAGTGACGCATTATGGCCCTTCTCCGCAAGCTTTTATGGTTGTACCTATTGTCGGCGCATTCTTCATCGACATTGTTAATTTAATTATTATCCAAGGCTATTTGTCGTTTATTGGTTAAGTGTAAGTGACTATCCCCTTATTGGGTATATACGCCAAATAGCTTCAACTAATCAGGGATAAGCCTGTTTGGTTATTTTGTATTTAATAGAGCAGGTTAACCACTGCTCTATTTTTATTCATTTTCCCATTAGATTGGTGTTTGAGGATAAATTGTGACTGAACAGAAAGCCGTTTCTCCACAGAAAATATTTATGAGTGTCGCACTGGTCATTGCACTCGGATCTTTAGAAAAAAGTATTGTCACCACACCATTGCCTATGATTGGCGATGCATTAAATGCCGGGAATGCACTGACTTGGGTTGTGACGGCCTATCTCTTGGCGGCGACGGCGGTGTTACCTGTTTACGGTAAACTCAGCGATATCCTAGGCCGTGTAAGAATGCTGTATATCGGCATTACTTTATTCATTATTGGCTCAATTGCTTGTGGCTTTGCACAAGATCTACAAACGTTAATCATTGCCCGGGTGATCCAAGGTATTGGTGGGGGCGGGTTAATTGCGCTGGCTTTCACTGTCATTGCTGATTGTATTCCTGCGCGAGAAGTCGGCAAGTACCAAGGGTTTATCTCGATGGTGTACGCAGTTTCCAGTATTGCAGGGCCTTTATTAGGTGGCTACTTTGCTGAACACCTTTCTTGGCGTTGGGTATTTTGGATTAACATTCCACTTGGGTTAATTGCGGTTTTTCTCATTCGTCGCAATTTATCTCATTTGAATAAAAAACGAGACTCTAAGTTTGATTGGCTTGGCGCTATGATGCTGATGATCTGCTCCACTAGCCTATTGCTATTATTATCACCAGAAGCAGAGTTACCCATATCTTGGACTGGTGGCGCTTTCATCGCTTCTATTTTACTGCTGATTGTTGTTGAAAGACGAGTGTCGGATCCAATGCTACCCGCCCGCCTTGCCAAACTGCCCGGCTATTTAGTTTGTATCTTACTGATTCTCTGCTCGCAATTATTAATGTTTGCGATTTTAGTCTATTTACCGATGCAAATGCAGTGGCAAAAAGGGCTGTCGGCTTCTGCTAGTGGTGAAATCATGGTGATCTTTATGATCAGCATTACACTAGGTGCTTATTGCGGTGGCAAATTAGTCAATAAATCGGGTGAGTATAAACGTTATGCCTTATTTGGTTTTTTCTTAGCGGCAGTCAGCTTTGCCATGATCCAGCATCATCTATTTCAAGCGGTGGCATTAGGGTTATCTGGCCTTGGCATTGGTTTCACCTTGCCTGCTTTAGGTGTTGTTGTGCAAAATGTACTTCCCCCGAAAGACAGAGGCATTGGCATGTCTTTATTTAATTTTGGACGAGAATTGGGGGGTGCAATTGGCGTGGCTGCATGCTCGACCGTTTTCCAACTCAGCTTAAAGAACAATGGCGTAGCGAAAGAAACCAGCCTTGCGAATTACAGCCCACAAGCGTTAGCAACTGGCTTTAATGCCATTTATTTATTAATGGCGGTGATGGCATTGGTCGCCATGATCATCACCTTCTTTGCGCTAAAAAAGCAAACTTTAGCGACCGAGATCAAGCACGATTAATCTATTGGGGTTTACTCTTAGCCCATAACCCATGCCCAGAAAAAACAAAGGTCGGCAATCATGAATAAAGTATCTGATATTTTTAACCCTGAAGATTGGCAAGAAGTGGAAGGCTTTTCTTTTGAAGACATTACTTACCACCGTGCGGTTGATGCAGGTGTGGTGCGCATTGCATTCAATCGCCCAGAGTGTCGTAATGCCTTTCGCCCTAAAACAGTCGACGAGCTTTATGGCGCACTTGAACACACGCGTATGCAAAGTGATGTTGGTTGCGTGTTGATCACAGGCAATGGGCCAAGTTCGCGTGATGGCGGTTGGGCATTCTGCTCTGGTGGTGATCAACGCATCCGTGGTAAAGACGGTTACAAATACGAAGGCATGCCTCAAGATCAGGTGGATGCTGCCGCGCTTGGTCGTTTACATATCCTTGAAGTTCAACGTTTGATCCGCTTTATGCCAAAAGCAGTAATTGCGGTCGTACCGGGTTGGGCTGCAGGTGGTGGGCATTCTTTGCATGTTGTGTGTGATTTAACCCTAGCATCGAAAGAACATGCAGTCTTTAAGCAAACCGATTTAGATGTGGCAAGTTTTGACTCTGGTTATGGTTCCGCTTATTTAGCAAAAATGGTGGGTCAGAAAAAAGCACGTGAAATTTTCTTTTTAGGGTTAGATTACAGCGCGCAAGATGCATTTGAAATGGGCATGGTAAACAAAGTTGTCCCGCACGCTGATTTGGAAAAAGAAGCCTTAGAGTGGGGTAAGATAATTTGCCAAAAATCGCCAACCGCATTACGCATGATGAAATATGGTTTGAACATGACCGATGATGGCATGGTAGGACAACAGCTCTTTGCTGGGGAAGCAACTCGTCTTGCTTATGGTACGGATGAAGCCCGTGAAGGTCGCGATTCTTTTCTAGAAAAACGCCCGAAAGATTTCTCTAAATTTCCATATCATTACTAATAAAAACGAGTCGATATTCGAAGCCGTGATCGCCTGATCATGGCTTTTTTCTTATCGGCTATAAAAGCGCTTTTTTACGATACTCTCGTGGCGAGCAGCCATATACTTTGCGAAAACGGTGGGTAAAGTTATATGGGTCAGGGTAACCTAAACGATGTGCGATCATGGTGATACTCCAATCTCTATGATGAAGAAGATCGAGCGCTTTTTCCATTCTCAATCGGATCAAACGTTGGCTTGGACTTTGATCATAAAGCTGCTTTGAAATTCGATTGAGCTGCTCTTCACTTAAAAAGCTCCGCTTAGCCATATCTTTGACTGTCCACGGCAGGTGTAGCTGTGCTTCCACTAGGTTAAACACACTTTGTACCCGCATAGAGGCATTAGAAGGATGCACATCTGTCGAACCTAACATGATCCGCGTAAGCTCACTTAACAACAATTGTCGAAACGTTGCTCTGCCCTGCACTTCTTGATGTATCAAATTTAACAACGACCACACAGATTCACTTAAATGAGTGGGTTCCACACGTTGTAAGCTGCCCTCAACTTGCTGCCATTTGGGCACCGGTGGAAGTAGAATCCACGCCATCTTCCAATAAGGCTTATCTCCTAGTTCAAACCGAAACGGCATACCTTGAGGCAATACTGTCACGCTATTAGGTGATATCTCTTGAACTCCATAACGCGTAGTTAAACAACCTCCGCCATCTAGGGTAAATAATATGGTGTGGATCTCCGGATCGCGTCTTTCGACAGAATAGCCTTGTGAGAACTCCCCTAGCCCCGCCATGGATACTTCTTCAACCAGAAGCTCCGGTATTTCCGAAGAAACAATGAAACGTTCCATACAAGCGTCCGCTAAATACACTTCATCTTGCCAATGACGATTGAGCAACTCTTGTTCCATGACGGATTTGCACAGGTTTTTCGTGATTTCAAACATGTTGATTAACCCAAAGCTCTTTTATATTTGCGACTTACCTTGAGGAGCGCCCTATGTCCATTCAACCACACTCTTGCACTCAAACCAATCCACCGATGTCTCACTTACCACCTCGGCTATTTTCACGAGTGGCAAAGCTAGCATTTCCTGTTGCTTTGCAAAGTGCATTGGTCGCTATTTTGGCATTAGCCGATGTATTAATGGTCAGCGATTTTGGCCAAACAGCGACGGCTGCGGTAGGTATCGCATCACGCTGGCACTTTGTTGCGATTATGATCATGGCAGCGCTGGCGACGGCAACAGGTACTCTTGTTTCTCAATACTGGGGCCGAGACGATAAGATCACCGCCAAAACGGTGACGATGCAGTCGTTGAAGTTTGGTTCGTTGATCATGATCCCAGTCACCATTTTGATGGTCGGCTTTGGCGCTCAGATCATGCGATTGCAAACCGATGACGTACAAGTGATCCAACAAGGTGCCGATTACTTATTATATAGCCTGCCACTTTTAATGCTGACCCACTGGGTTATCACAGCAGAAGCAGGCTTAAGATCAAGTGGTAACGCTGTTTTGCCGTTGATCTTAGCCGCCATCACTATCGCGATTAATATTGGACTTAACTTTTGGTTAATCCATGGCGGTTTTGGTATCCCTGCTATGGGAGTGGCTGGCGCAGCACTTTCAACGACCATTGCCCGAGTGATACAGGTTGGTTTGATTTACGGCACATTAAAAGCCAAGCAACACTGGCTGATTATCAGTGAGTATCAAAAGCACAATCCTCGCTTATGGCAATCATACAAGCGCCTTGCTATCCCCAATGCTGCAAATGCGGTGTTATGGGCATTCGGCACGTTAACATACCAAACTATTTATGGTCACATGGGTACGACTGAGCTGGCGATTTATAGCATGATAGGTCCTTTTGAAGGCTTATGTTACGCCATCTTTATGGGTATTTCAGTGGCCTGTTCCGTATTGCTTGGACAATCGCTAGGACGCGATGAATACTTACAGGCGCAAGCAATGTCAAAATTCTTCATTAAGTTTATTGTGGCAATGGGCGTTCTCGCCTGTGGCGTGATGTTGTTACAACGCGACAATGTGATTGCGTTTCTTGATCTTGATAGCCCAAACTTCAGCGGTATTGCTGATCCAGCTTTCGTTGTGATGAGTTTTGCTATCATCATCCGCATGTTAAATATGCTGATCATCAATGGCATTTTACGTGCTGGTGGAGAAAACCATTTTTGTTTACGCATGGATTTCATCGCGATGTGGATGGTTGGGATCCCATTAACTGCATATGGTGCATTTGTGGCTGAATTGAGCTTCGCGTGGGTATACTTATTAATGATTTCAGAAGAAATTGTTAAGCTATCGCTGTGTTTTACTCGTTACTTAAAGAAAAAATGGCTCAATAATCTCACTATCCAAACCGCGTAAAACAACCAAGCCGCCTTGAATATCTTTGGCCTTAGCTCCATTGTTTTCTATCACAGACAATGTAAAGCTAAGGTCAAAGCGAGAAACTCCTCGCAAAACCATCACCATTATCAAGCCGACACTTGGCTCTGTGACTTTCATCCCTCATGGTGTGCTCATTAATTGACCAAACCACACACTAATTGAACCATGAAGAGAATCGCTTTTATTATCTTGGTCAGCCTCGCACTATGGCAGTTTTTTTACCAACCCCCTCCTAAAACTGTAGCGGATCAAAAACCCAAAATTGCCGCATTTTTTGATATGGGTAATACTTCTACATCGAAAAAACGTTCTCCACAACAGGGTTTTATGTGTGATGAGCGACAACGATGCTCCGACATGGATTCACAAAAAGAAGCCGCTTATTTTTACCTACATTGCCCTAATCAGAAACTTGAAGTAGATCCTGATGGCACGCCTTGCGGAGAATTTTTTGAATAAAAAAGCGAACCTTACGATTCGCTTTTTAACGGTGTGATCCAAACAACTAGGATTATTGCTTCGCTGTCTTCTGAACCGCTTTATGCAATACCGATGTATCCATGCGATTATCGCCTGCTGCAGCAAGAGTGACATAGTCATCGTAAGTTTGCTTAGTGTGCGCCAAATTCAAACCATGTTTGCTGGCTTCATCTAAACAAAAACCTAAATCTTTAATCATCCAATCAATCGCAAACCCAAAGTCATATTCATTTTCAGACATGGTTACTGCTCGGTTTTCCATCTGCCATGAACCCGCAGCGCCATTTTTCAAGCAATTGACAAGGTTGGCAATATCAAGGCCAGACTCTTGCGCCAATAATAACCCTTCAGATAAACCACGCAGAGCGCCAGCAATACAAATCTGATTCACCATTTTTGCGCGTTGACCTTGTCCAACTTCCCCCATTAATACTGATGACTTACCATAAGCATTAAAAACCGGTTGAAGTTTATTGAAGAGTGGCTGAGAACCACCACACATAATGGTTAATACGCCATTTTCCGCGCCACTTTGACCACCAGATACCGGTGCATCCATAAACTCGACTTGCACTTGCTGAGCAGCTTGCGATAACTCTTCAGATAACGATGCTGATGTTGTCGTGTGATCAACTAAAACAGACCCCGCTTTCATGAAGCGCAATGCGCCTAATTCACTGGTAGTCATGCTGCGAACATCATCATCATTGCCCACACACAATAAAACCACGTCAGCGTCTTTTACACACTCTTCTACCGTGCTCACCGCTTTACCTTGGTATTGAGTTGCCCATTCTTGTGCTTTGGTATGCGTGCGGTTAAATACGGTGACATCAAAACCGTATTTTGTTAAGTGCCCCGCCATTGGGAATCCCATAACGCCTAAACCAATAAAGCTCACTTTCATACCGACATCTCCTTCAAAATAAATCCAGGATAAAAACAAAAACACCGAGCGGCTGGGCTCGGTGTTTGGCTATTCATTTAACCAATTAAGGTTACTCTTCTTCTAGTTCAGCGTTGTGATAAACCTGCTGAACATCATCACAATCATCCAGCATATCTAAGAATTTCTGGAATTTGGCAACATCTTCGCCTGTGACTGGAGTATGGTTTTGAGGAACAAAAGTAATTTCTTCCACATCCACCACTAACTCTGGATATTCTTCATTCAATGCGGTTTTCGCTTTGAAGAATTCAGTATGTGGTGCAAAAACAGTGATCACACCATCTTCAAGTTCAATATCGGTCACATCAACATCTTTCATCATTAATGCTTCTAATACTGATTCTTCATCTTCACCTTTAAATTGGAAAACCGCTTGATGATCGAACATGTGCGCAACTGTACCAGGGCTACCAATTTTAGCGCCGGTTTTCACGAAACATTGACGAACATCTTGGAAAGTACGGTTACCGTTATCTGTCAAACAGTCAACGATCACACTTGCGCCACCAGGAGAGAAACCTTCATAACGTGCCGGTTGGAAATCTTCACCACCACCGCCGTTCGCTTTATCAAGCGCTTTTTCGATAACATGCGCAGGAACGTTATCTCTTTTTGCTTTGGTAATAAGATGCTTAAGCGAAAGGTTCATATCAGGGTCTGAACCGCCATTTTTCGCAGCAACGTAAATCTCTTTACCATATTTTGAATAAACTTTAATTTTTGCGCCTGCTGTTTTGGCCATTGAGGCTTTGCGCACTTCAAAACTTCTTCCCATGGGAAACTTCTCTCTGATTCTATTTAACGCGTAATATTCACCATAAGAGTTTGCGTAGTTGATATGTCTCTTATGATTTCAGATGATGGTTAGCCGTTTATGCTACACCCATTATCCGTTTGTATTTTTGGATAGCTTGCTCGAAAAAATCGCGCTCACCCTGGTTTCGAATTTTTTCAGCTTCCGAGATCAATAAATCAGGTCCAGCTTTGGCCTGCTTCAATTGCCAAACGGCATAGGAAGCTTGTTTATCTAACTCGATCTTATTTTTCTCAGCTGAAGGCAGCAAAGATAAATTGATAGACATTCTACCGCCCTTTATTCAAGAGTTTTAATACACCGAAATATACCATAGCAGGCAGCAAATAATAAAAAATATTGACAGGTTTACACTGTAAATTGCAATTTAATGCCAGCCTAGCATTTCTTTTTTTCGTAATGAGATTGCCATCAAAATATCATCATCTCAATCACTATGGCTGAAATGTTGAAATGTTAAACAAAAAAACAGGGTGAACTGAATCGTCAGTCACCCTGCTATTTATTTACAACCACAATTCACCATCAATCGTAATGGTAACCGAGTTATATAATTCTTTATTAATGAAGTAAGCCTAATTCTCTTGCTTCTTCTAGCGTCAATCCGCTTTCACGGATCTCTTTTAGCATTTCAATTCGGCGTCGAGCTTCAGCACTCTTTACCTGCTTTGACGTCACTTTTTCATTTGACTCGTCTTTGGCGTCCCAACTTGTTGCAATTCCAGTCATGTCATCATGATCAATTGAATTAATCGACATAAATACCTCCAGAAAACCATACGGAAACAATGTGGATATTAAGCAAAAAATTATCCACTTGTTAAGTAAATAAAACAAAGAGTGTGACCAAACTCAGAGTTCAGAAATATGGCCCTCATCTCGTGCGTTTACGGCTTGTTATTTCTTAGCAACTGGGTGTAGTTTCAAAGATCTTATCACTCATAAATCGATACTCAATTTTCGTGGCACTTAACGTTATCTAAGGAACACGTGAAGGCGACAAACCAACCTTGCTACCACTTCAAGCATGGATACGACAAAGTATTAAGACCGACGCTCCTATCTAATAGATAGCAGATTTGCGCATTTTAGGTAATTTTTTTTTGCTGGCAAGATCAACTTGATTAAATTTTCTTTTCTCTGCAACAACCGTCTAAATTTAGCGCTATTTGGTGTAACAATCTCCTTTTCTTTGCCCCTCCCCTTTTAAAATCCACTACACTGAAAAAAACAATCAAGCAAACGAGGCACATTATGGAACTCATAACTTGGTTAGAGCAGATGCAAAAATGCTATCAACAGCGCAACATTCATACCATTTCAGATTTGGTTTCCCTTATCCATTCACCACCAGAAAGTTTATGGCGCCCCCAACATTCCCACGCCCAAGTAAAAGCGATTGAGATTTGGTTAGATGGTTGCATGAAGATATTTCAATACTTTCAAGATCTCGATCATGAAAAATTAGCTTATCAATATATTGAACTGGCCTATGCTCGAATTCAATCCGTCACCGCTAACCCACACTCTTCTTTAGAGTTACGTTACTGGGGGGCAAATAAGCTTGATCGATTAACCATCTTGATGCTGGAATGTTGTCAAACTCAATCCGATTGCCAGCAGGCCAGTGATCAAGTGATTGAATTACACGTAGCTTTTATGAGCCAGTTAGGTGAGATCAACATGCATCAACCCGATCAATCAAAAAATTCGGAACGATGATCAAGGCTATGAAAGCATGATCAAGTGTGTCTTGATCATGCTTTCAATAAAGTATCAAAACCGTCTGTTTTAAATATAAAAAATGCGGCCTTAACTGGGCCGCATAGATTAATGTCATACGCTTAGAAATGGAGCGATTAAGCTGTGTTCGCCATTTCATCCAACGCACGGATCACGGTTTCATCAATGTGCCCTTCAAAAACCTGCTTACACACTTTACGGCGAACAGCTAAGCCACCAATTAACTTTTCAATGGATAGGTGCTTTGCTTTGGTTTCTTGATTAAATAGTTCTATCGTTTTGCTAAGCGTCTCATAAGGCACGACTTGCTCACCAACTCTTAGCCAATCAAGCTTACTAACAAGCTCACTGCACTCTTCTTGAATTGAAGCAAATGGATGCCCAGTCATTGCCGATAAAGCCGTTATGCTGCGTTCTAGAGCCTCTGGAGAGGTATATTTGGATAAGGTAATGGTAATTTCATCGGCATTAATTTCGACCAAGTGTTTTTTCTGCTTCACTCGACGGCCTAAACGCCCTCGTGGAGACGGATCTTTACGTTGAATGGGTTCAAACTCACCATCAATAATTTCGGATAACTCTTGCAGCTTTTGCTTAGAAACTAATTCGTGACGTAATGGGTTTGGTAACGTTGGCGCCATATTGCGCTTGCCGGCATTGGTGGTACGAGCACGGGAAAAACGCAATACCTCTTCCGCATCACAACGGATATCAATTTGATAATCTTGGATTTTACCTTTGTCCATTAAGGTAGTGATCGTGAGGTGATAACCCCATAAATTCACGACGAAAAGATCTTCTGTTGTTTTACCTTCCGATAATTTTCTTAACTCACGGATCAGATCCATCGAGAAACGTCGCCATTCAATGTTACGAGCGAGCTTTTGGTTGATCTCACTAAGTAGCATCGATTCCGTTAAACGACGTACTAAACGGCTTCTGAAGAAGGTGTATAACTGGAATACTAAGGTATGCTGTTTCAAGATCTCTGGTGGGAACAAAAAGAAGTAATCTTTGGTCAACAATTCTTCAAAGAAAGACGGTTCCCACACTAAAATATATAAATTTGGCTTAATACGAATTTCACCGGTTGCACTTTCAGTTGGCGCTTCGTCTGATGCCGTGATCGTGCGTGCAATAAACCGGAAGCGATCACTTTTAAAGCCTTCTGGCATATTTTCGCTTAACCAACGGCCGGTTAATTCATGGAGTTGGAAATCGGTGAATTCAATGCGATCGATACTGTCACGAATTGAGTCGCGAGCAGGTCCGCTGTCTTTTTTGCCACGTAAAGATAAAATATCCGTGATGTATAATGGCGTCTTATTTGGCATCTGCTTGGCGTTCATGTGGTAGTCATCTTGATGATGCTCGTGGTATTGAACGGTAAGCGTAAACAGCGCAAACAATGTCATTAGATCATCCACCGTCATGATGTTTTTTGATGATCGTGTTTCAATTATCGCACGAGTACCTGATATTGAAACCATTGATTTTTGGTAACTTTTCCTGGTTCTAGGTGGTGCTAAGGCTTGATCGATAATCCCTGCCCAATTGGTTGGCGATACTACAAATTGATCTGCTTCATCACGCATTGCGGGGGGTGTATACAAACCATGTTCAGTTAAAAGTTGGCGGTTAACTTGAGTTTGTGCCAAAGCTTTCGAACGTTTTTGTTTTTCTGTTTGCCTAGTACTATCGGTTTTTAAACTTGTTGAACCTAGAATTGAAATTAATTGATTTGGATTCACAAAGGTGTGAAGCATGGTTTTTCCTGCTAAGCCTTCTTCAAATTTAACCGGAGTTTGGCTAAATAATCCAATGGAAACCGCAGCTCGTAATCTTTGTTGAATGGCAGCTCTGGTCAATTGCCCATCAGTGGCTTCAATGAGTTCAGTGGTTGAAACTAAGCCATCTTTGCTGGACAGTCCTTTGAGCGATATGAGATTTAATAACTCAATAATACTTTTTGTTACGCCTTTGAAATGTTGATATTGCTCGATCCAGTCGATCGCATGTTCTGAGATCTCAAATAAATGACCCCCTTTGTGGTCCCTCGGTAATTTAATTAAGATCTTTTCAAGGCTAGGCATAGCAATTCCATTTATCATTGGCTGTAAATGTCACATAGTTCCAAGAGAATAAATAAAAAAGATCAAAAAAGAAAGAAAAAATTACTTTTCTTTAAATAACTGATCTTTTTGTTTAATTGATCTTAAATGGTTATATGATCTATTGATCTGAACGAGAATTTGCTTTTAAGTTAATGATAATAAAGTTTATTTTTTTTATCATTTTGAAAGCATGATCAAGAGAATATCTGAACGATGATCATTGTATGAATGAAAGCATGATCAATTTCAGAAAGAAGAATGATCATCAATTCATCGAAGCATGATCATTCAAATATGAAACGATGATCATCATCTATTGACAAGTTATCCACAGATATCTGATTTTTAATTTTTGTTTTGATATAAATTTATCTTGGAACGATGATCAAGTATGAGCTATTTCGATGGTTATTTTCATCACTAATATTGGTATTTTTAGCAAAACATTCAATTTATGAAGCATGATCAAGGGGCTAGGCATAAATTGAATGATTATGTAGGTATTTTTGTATTCAACAGTGTCGATTCAAATGACATCAGATGTAATCTAGACAAGGGATTCCATGCTTCCAGAGGGTTATTTCTCTTGATCATTGATCCGTATTTCGATCCAACTGTTATCCCTATGCATATTTACAGTCTTATCTTGATCATGTTTCCAGTTAAAGTCATTCATTGCATTGGAAACATGATCAAGGGTATATGTATAAAATATCTATAATTTTCATAATTATTGCTGCTTTACTGTGATGTATTGTTCGATAAGAATGTTGGAATATAGTAAATTTATGGTGATTAGTGACGCTATGAGGTTATCTTAAGTCACTTTATATAGAGGAATAACGGGCCTATTTATACCTGTTCAATGTTTAACGTACGATGGTGAGTGATATTTTGAGCTAAGGTTATACCTGATTAAGCGATAAGATATATTTTGTTGTATTTTAATGGCATCAATTTTCCATGCATTCTCTTTATCATATTGCCAAACCCTCCTCCCCTCCCTCTTTTCTAAATGTTTTTATGGTCATTCTTTGTTTTTTGTATTGAAATGACAATGCCCGTAAATTCTATGGGTTTTGTAATCGTTCCGTTGATTATGACTATTTACATTGTAAATTGGTGACACCGTAACACTTTAAAAGTTTTAAGTTTACAAGGTAAATCAGTTAAGAAAAATGGACTATAAATAGACTTTTTTATTGTTATTGCCAATAAATGACAATTTAGCTTTAAAATACTCATTATATTATATGTTCAGCAAATTATTGTATTTAATGTCTTTTGGTGTACACTGTTTGACATTAGTTAAGTTGATTGGAAGAACTTATGAAAAGAGAACAAACGATTAAAAATCTGGAACGTTTAGCTGAATTAACCAAACAGGTTCAAGCTGATCGTATTGAGATTGTATTAGAAGAACGTAGGGAAGAACATTTCCCTCCAATGTCGAAGGCATTAATGGAAACTCGTTCTGGTTTAACTCGACGTAAACTTGATGAAGCGATTGCAAAAATGGAAGCGGCTGGTCACCAATTTACTAAAAATAACGCTAACCATTATTCGATCACTTTAAGTGAAGCCCATCAATTAATGGATGCAGCTGGCGTTGATATGTTCTATCAACGTAAAAAAAATCAATGCAATAAGCCTTGGATTGTTAATGTACAAAACCAAAAGGGTGGTACAGGAAAATCAATGTCGGCGGTGCATATTGCTGCTTGTTTGGCTTTGAATCTAGATAAACGTTACCGAATTTGCCTTATTGATTTAGATCCACAAGGTTCGCTACGTTTGTTCTTGAACCCACAAATTAGCACTGAAGACCGTGAAGAAATTTATTCTGCAGTTGACGTAATGCTGGATAACGTTCCTGAAGATGTCGAGATTGATAGCGAGTTTTTACGTAATAATGTTTTATTGCCTACGCAATATCCTAATTTAAAAACCATCTCTGCTTTTCCTGAAGATGCTATGTTTAATGCAGAAGCTTGGCAACATTTATCACAAAATCAATCTTTAGATATCGTTAAGCTATTAAAAGAGAAGTTGATTGATAAAATTGCCGATGACTTTGACATTATTATGATGGATACCGGTCCACACGTTGATCCGCTTGTTTGGAATGCGATGTACGCATCAAATGCGTTATTGATCCCTTGCGCAGCTAAACGTTTAGATTGGGCTTCGACAGTAAACTTCTTTCAGCACCTTCCAACGGTTTACGATATGTTTCCTGGTGACTGGCATGGGCTTGAATTTGTCCGTTTGATGCCAACTATGTTTGAAGATGACAATAAGAAGCAAGTGTCGGTATTAACGGAAATGAACTATTTACTTGCTGAACAAGTGATGATGGCAACCATCCCGCGTAGTCGTGCATTTGAAACTTGTGCAGACACATACAGCACGGTGTTTGATTTAACGGCAAGTGACTTCGAAGGTGGTAAAAAAACATTAGCCGTCGCGCAAGATGCAATACAAAAAAGTGCCCTAGAATTGGAACGTGTGATGCACAGCCATTGGGCTTCACTTAATCAGGAGAGTAACTAATGGCGATCAAAACTTCTGACTTAAACGCAAAATTGTTTGGTAAAGCAAATAAGCGTCGTGCAACTTCACCTGTGGAAGCACAAGCGGCAGCAAAAGATAAAGCGCAAGTTATTGAGCTTGCGATAGCGGGGCAAGATTTAGTCGCTTTTGAGCTAATCTCGGTTCCTGCCAACGAGATTGAGCAGCAAACGGTTGTGTTTGCCGAAAACTCGCGTGAACAATCGTTTCTTAACGAGCATGCACTGTCTGATATTCTCGTAACATTAAAAGAACGTGGTCAACAATACCCTGCTGTTGGTCGCCGTAATGTTAATGGAAAAATAGAAGTGTTAGACGGTAGCCGCCGTCGTATGTCATGTATTTTGGCGCAAAAAGATTTTTTAATATATGTTGCGGAAAATATAGAGACAGAACACGCTAAGTTTTTATCCGACGTTGCTAATGCCCACAAACCTTTATCGCTTTATGAGCGTGGGCGTGAGATGCAGCTTAAATTAGATTCTGGTGAGGCTGCCGATCAAAAAGCTTTAGCGCAGATCTTCCAATGCAGTGAAGCTTTGGTGAGTGGGGCATTAAAAGCAGCTGCATTACCTCTAGAATTATTACAAGCGTATCCTAACGTTAGTGATGTTGGTCGACCAACGATTGTGAAACTGCACAAGCTTTATCATTCATTGCCACAAAAATCCCAAGAACAGTTATTGAATAAATGTCAGTCGGGACATGGAGCCGTGTGGAAAAACTCTCAATCTCACGGCGTTGCTCGTTTAACTAAAGAAGTATCGAGCCAGCTAGAAGATTGGATTGAAGAGTTAGCACCGACTCAAAAAGAACCAGCAAGTAAGAAGGTTGAGTTGGTGAAAGGGCGTGTTAGTTATAACCGAAAAGGCAATAATTTATCGCTTTCTTTGAAGAAAATTGATGATGAAGTAATGGCTGAGATTCTGGCATTTGTAGAAACTAAGCTGCAGTCTTGATTTACTGAATAGTTGTTTGTCTCAACTTTTCAATAACGCTATACGTATAAGCCGCCAGCAATGTGCGGCTTTTTTTGTGCCTGTGATATGCTTGGCTTATTATTTTCAAACGGCCTAATTATCTATGTCTGCTTTAGATTATTTAAATCAGTTAACTAAAAAACTCTCTTCAATACGCCATCGCTCTGGCGTGGTGCTTAATCTAAATGAAGAGGAGCAATCATTATTATTAGACCGTTATATAGAGTCACAACAATTCACCGCACAACAAGTCGCTGCTTTAGGCAGTACGGTTAAGTTTAAGAACAATGGTCTTGTGTTGAACTACAACCAAGGGCAGCAGCTTCTTGGACGAGAAGTTTCAATGTTAGTTGTTGATTGCCATGATGGATTTGATGCCAACAGTTTTACTGCCGCATTGGGGGCTTTAATTGGCGGTGGCCTTGTGTTTATCATCAACTTTGAAGCTTTACCTGATTCAAATAGCAAAGTTTGGCTAGATAAACACTTGCAATCATGGACTCGAATTGATGATGTTCACTCTGTATGCGAGATATTATCAGCGTTCGAATTCTCAGCAGACACTCATTTTTCATTTGATGAGGCGACTGACGATCAAGTAAATGCGATTAATTCGATTAAGCGTGTTTTGTCTGGGCATCGTAAACGACCTTTAGTGATTAATGCTAATCGTGGCCGTGGCAAAACGGCATCCCTTGGTATGGCTGCCATTGAATTGATGGTAGAAAAACGCTGTCACATTATTGTTACCGCTCCAGCACGAAAATCCATTGAGCCGATGTTCACTCACATAGCGTCGAAATTTCCTCAACTTTCTTCATCACTGCATTGGGTTAAACAAAATAAATCCGATTGGCAACTTTCGAATGGCTCTACTCTTTCTTTTATGGCACCTGACGATCTATTATTAAATCGTCCAAATGCCGATTTATTGTTGGTCGATGAAGCCGCTGCATTACCGCTTTCTAGTTTGCAAGCGATGGTTTCTCTTTATCACCGTTGTGTTTTTAGTACCACGATCCATGGTTATGAAGGCTGTGGTAGAGGATTTACTCTCAAATTTATGGCTTGGTTAGACGAGCATCGACCAGGTTGGAAACAAATTGAGTTGACGCAGCCTATTCGCTGGAATGAACATGATCCATTAGAGCTTTGGTTGTTTAATACCTTTTTGTTAGATGCTGATAAGGAAGTCGCGAGTCTGTCTTGTTTGGTGAACCCTGAAGATGTGGAACTGGTCTCTGTACAAAAGCATGAGTTACTCGCCAATCCTAATTTATTTCACGACATTTTTGGATTGTTGGTTAATGCTCATTATCAAACCTCCCCGAATGACCTAACTCAAGTACTAGATGACGAAACGATTGATGTCATTCAGATTCAGTCTCAAGGCATTATGGTTGGTTGTTTATTATTGAATTTTGAAGGTGGGTTAGATGATCAAACCATCATGGATATTCAGCTTGGAAAAAGAAGACCAAAAGGGCAACTTGCTGCCAGTTATTTAGCCAATCATTTAGCTTTATCTGAACCTGCTCAGCAGCACTCTGCCAGAGTGATGCGAATTGCTATCTCTCCGAGTTATCAAGGGCAGGGGATTGGCTCAAAGACATTACATTTATTAAAAGCGCATCTTAATAAAAAAGTGGATTTTATTTCGGTTAGCTTTGGTGCTACATCCGATCTCGTTAATTTCTGGGGGGATGCGTTCCAAACAGTCAGTCTCGGCACTAAGCGTGATACCGCCAGTGGCTGCTATTCTGTTTTTATGGTGTGTGGGTTGTCCGAGGTATCATCAGAATGGGTTGAACAAGCCTCGAATGCTTTCATTTCAAATTTACAAATATCCTTACCTTTCCTTTATCCTCATTTTGACAGCCAATGTTTATTGTCGATATGTCGAACTTTAAATAGAGCTAATAATGTCGATAAATCTGTCGAGATGCCAATCTTAGTTGCCCACTATGCCCGTGGCGGTAACAGCTATGAATCGGTATTAGGGGCGTTGTATGTTTACCTTTGGAATCTGCTGATACATGCAGATGTTCAAATCAGTGAGAACACTCCTTGTGTTTTAGAAAAGGTTCTGTTCAATAAAAGCTGGCATGAAGTCTCGCATAAGTACAATTTGAACGGTCGTAAAGAAACGGAACTTTATATTCGTCAGTTTTTACTTTCTAAATTAGATGGTATTAGATAATCGATTTACACTGTAAATTGGTTCTCTTTACTCCATATACCTAAGTAACTTCAGAGTGCTGAACATAACACCTTGACGTTATTTGGCTATAAGCCAGTTAGATTTACAGTGTAAATTGGCTCTAGCATAAAATATCTAAGCCAAAAAAGAATATGACTTGTCTTGTGAAATGGATAAGCGCAAAATTAATGAAACGTAATTAGGGAATTGTAGAATGAAACTTTCAGATATTCGCCGTGAATATTCATTAAATGGACTTAAACGTTCAGAGCTTGTCGCTAACCCAATAGAGCAATTTAATCTATGGTTAGAACAAGCGATTCAAGCTGGTTTAGCCGATCCTACCGCTATGACAGTAGCTACTGTCGATGAGCACGGTCAACCATTTCAACGCATCGTGTTATTAAAAAATGTGGATGATAGTGGCTTTGTTTTTTATACCAACCTTGGCAGCCGCAAAGCTCAACACTTACAACACAACAATAAAATCAGTTTACATTTCCCATGGCACACTTTAGAGCGACAAGTGCATGTCACCGGCACGGTCGAGAAATTATCGGCAATGGAAAATATGAAATACTTCACTTCACGACCTAAAGAAAGCCAACTGGCTGCTTGGGCGAGCAAACAAAGTAACCGCATCTCAGCTCGTAGCATTTTGGAAGGAAAGTATATGGAATTAAAAGCCAAGTTTGCAGAAGGTGAGATTCCAGTACCGACTTTTTGGGGTGGGTATCGTATCAAAGTTGAAAGCATCGAATTTTGGCAGGGTGGGGAGCATCGTTTGCACGATCGCTTTATATACGTTAAATCAGAAAATTCTGAGGAAGATTGGGACATTTCCCGACTAGCACCGTAGCTGAATAAAGTTAAACTAATACCTGAGTTACGGATAATTGGCTTAGTGTTGATATTAATGTCACCCCATTTAATTCGATCACTACTACCAATAGTCAATTATTCGTAACTCGCCAAATCCTCTATTGACTCAGTTCTTTATACTCTTCTTTTATTGAAATGACTTCTTCCGTAATTTAATACTACTTGATCATCGTTCTGGAAGAATGATCAAGTGACCGACGTTGTCTATACTGATAATCTAAGTAAAGATATCCAAAGGACTGTGAACCAACCTATGATTAAATCTGTCGACTTTCATCACTATCCTCCTAAGCCTGCTCAAGTCATTACTTTGCCAAGTTATATGAATAGGCATCACCATGACTATACCCAAATCGTCATCGGTTTAACGGGGCGTGCTGAATTTGACGTAGAAGGTGAGGTGAATCTTATTGGCCCAGGGCAAGGCTGTATCGTAAGAGCGTCATCCGAACACAGTTTTGGTGGTATTGGCACATCCGATATTTTGGTTTTGAATTTTCTTAATTGGCGCGAACAAGATTCTCAAGTATCCCATTTACTCGATGAGCTACTTGCAGAAGAAGTCTATTTTCAATTGGATTTTCAAATACAACAGCTAGTTAAAATGTTGGTTCAAGAAATCAAGTCAAGCCCTGATGATTTGTTGTTATGTCGAGCTTGTCAGGATACGATTATCGCATTACTACACCGACATATTAAAAAGTTTGAAGTATTTAAAAAGGGTAACCGTTTAAATATGGATTTACTGGATCGTTACATTCACCAACATTTGGCCAGTAAAATTACTGTATCGGATCTTGCTGCTTGTGTTTTTCTTGGTGAAAGCCAATTTCATTTAGTGTTCAAAGCGCAAGTGAATATGACGCCTCATCAGTATGTCCTTAATAAGCGAATTGAAGTGGCGAAGACGTTAATTAAAGAAGGCCAATATAGCTTAGGGCATATTTCTGAATTAATTGGTTTTTCTGATCAAAGTGTTTTTACGCATACATTTACCCGTTTAGTAGAGGTTTCTCCCTCTCAATATCGTAAGCAGCACCAATAATTTTTCTTTTCTTATTCTTTTAATAATATGTGATCATGTTGGATTTTTGTTATTAAAACGATTTTTAAACAAATGAAGCGGAGTTTCTATCAATTATAAATATGTATTTGCCACTACACTTTAAACAATATTCGTTATTGTTCCGATTTGTATGTGAGGAAGATGCATGTTTACAGCAACAGATGTGTTGAGTACGGAATTTAATCAACAGCCTTTGGCTCAGCTTTGGTCTTTAATTTCACCTTTGTATATGGTGGATGAATCCGTTTGGTTAAAACAACTATTGCCGCTGGCAACGCCAAGCCAAGATGAAAAACAGGCAATAGAGAACCAAACCAGTGATTTAATTAAAGCCATTCGTGCCGATAAAAAATCGGTTCAAATGATTGATGCCTTATTACTTGAATACAGTCTTGATACACATGAAGGTATTTTGCTGATGTGCTTAGCGGAAGCTTTAATGCGTATTCCTGATTCTGCTACCGCAGATGCATTGATTCGTGACAAGCTAAGCGTGGCGGATTGGAAATCCCACCTAAAGAACTCAGATTCTGTTTTTGTGAATGCGTCGACTTGGGGATTAATGCTAACCGGTAAAGTGGTTGGCTTAAAAGAATCTCAAGCGCAAAGCCCAACTCAAGGGTTAAATCGTTTAGTTAATAAGATGTCTGAGCCTGTGATACGTAAGGCGATGCATCAAGCCATGAAAATAATGGGGCATCAATTTGTGCTAGGTCGAAGCATCAAAGAAGCTCAGAAGAATGGCAAAAGCATGCGCGAGAAAGGCTATACCTATTCTTATGACATGCTCGGTGAAGCTGCATTAACCACTAAGGATGCGCAAAAGTATTTTGATGATTACTTAATGGCGATCACTGCGGTGGGGAATGATCACTTTGACCATTCTATTAGCCCGGCGCCATCGGTCTCAATTAAGCTTTCAGCTTTGCATCCACGATATGAAGTCGCCAATAAAGAACGAGTCCTTACACAGCTATATGCTTCTGTTGAGAAACTTATCACTCAAGCGAGACAAGTTGGTGTGGCGTTAACGATAGATGCAGAAGAAGCGGATCGGTTAGAACTGTCGTTAGAACTATTTGAAAAGCTGTATCGCAGTGAAGCGGTAAAAGGGTGGGGCAAGTTTGGTTTAGTGATCCAAGCCTATTCAAAACGAGCGTTGCCAGTTTTGGTTTGGCTAAATGCGCTAGCGAAAGAACAAGGCGATCTTATTCCTCTACGTTTAGTGAAAGGGGCGTATTGGGACAGTGAAATTAAATGGTCACAGCAAGCGGGTTACTCGAATTACCCAGTTTATACTCGCAAAGAATCTACCGATGTTGCTTATTTAGCTTGTGCACGTTTTTTATTAAGCGATCAAGTCCATGGCAATATATTCCCTCAATTTGCTAGCCACAACGCCCATACGGTGACCTCTATTGCGAATATGGCTTCTCATACGGATTATGAATTCCAACGTTTACATGGCATGGGAGATTCATTGTATGAACATGCAATGGTGAAGTTTGGTCAATCCGTTCGTATTTATGCACCTGTTGGTAGCCATAAAGATTTATTACCTTATCTCGTGCGTCGTTTATTGGAAAATGGTGCGAACAGTTCGTTTGTTCATCGCTTAGTTGATGCACGTTGTCCGATTGAAACCTTAAATCAGCACCCTGTTGATACGTTATTGGCACAAGCGCATTTCAATAACACCGCTATTCCACTGCCTCCACAAGTATTTCCTGAAAGAAAGAATGCTTATGGGGTCAATGTGGATATTCAGAGTGAAAATCAACCTTTTGAAGAGAAAGTGAATCAATGGCTTACGAAAACATGGCAAGCCGGTCCAATTATTAATGGTCAACGTTCTTACGAAAGCATGATCAAGGCTGATTCTGTGAGTAATGCACACATCGAACGCGTCTCTGCCCCTTATGATAGGAAGATCCAAGTTGGATCTGTGGTGTTTTCAACCCTTGATCATGTTTCCGAGGCAATTGAGGTGGCTCAAGCATGCTTCCATGAATGGAACAGGGCTGAATTTAGTGCTCGAGCCAGCAAATTAGACCGTTTGGCGGATCTTCTCGAAGATCATTTGGCGGAATTGGTCGCGCTTTGTCATAAAGAGGCGGGTAAAACGATTCACGATAGTATTGATGAAGTGAGAGAAGCCGTCGATTTTTGTCGATTCTACGCTAAGCAAGATTCAGTTTTTGATGTGAAATCAATGCTAGGGTTTGATGGTGTTGAGCGGTTGATTAGCCGAGAGGGGAGAGGGGTGTTTGTGTGCATCAGCCCTTGGAATTTCCCATTAGCGATATTCTTAGGTCAAATTACCGCCGCTCTTGTCAGTGGTAACACTGTGATTGCGAAACCGGCTGAGCAAACCAGTCTTATTGCTGCTCGCGCTGTAGAGCTCATGCTAGAGGCTGGTTTTCCTAGTGGCGCAATTCAATTACTTACAGGTAATGGTGCGTTAATTGGTCAAGCATTAACCTCGCATCCTGCGATCGCGGGGGTCGCCTTTACAGGATCAACACCAACTGCACAACGCATTAATCATACATTGGCGCTACGCGATGCCGAGCCGGTACCATTTATTGCCGAAACGGGTGGTCAAAATGCCATGATTGTTGATAGTACCGCGTTGCCTGAACAAGTTGTACGTGATGTATTGCGCTCAGCTTTTGCTTCGGCGGGACAGCGTTGCTCTGCACTTCGAGTGCTGTATGTTCAAGAAGATATTGCTGAGCGTATTATTGAATTAATCAAAGGCGGCATGAATGAGCTTTCAGTTGGATTGCCTTATTTGCATCGAACGGATGTTGGCCCTGTCATTGATTTAGCGGCAAAAGAAAAATTACTGGCGCATATTGATGAGATGAAAAAATCGCAGAAAATCATTAATCAATTGTCTTTAGAGGCTGAGTGTCAGGCTGGGGACTTTGTTCCACCAACAGCGATAGAAATTAATGATATCAGTGTGTTGAAGGAAGAGAAGTTTGGACCTATTTTGCACGTTATCCGTTTTAAAGCGAATGAGTTAGCGAAAGTCGTTCAAGACATCAATAAAACAGGCTTTGGATTAACGATGGGAATCCATAGCCGTAACGAAACGACTTATCGTTGGATTGAGAAACAAGCCCGGGTTGGTAATTGTTACATTAACCGTGACCAAGTAGGCGCTGTGGTTGGTGTTCAACCATTTGGTGGGCAAGGGTTATCGGGTACCGGGCCAAAGGCAGGTGGACCACATTACCTCTATCGTTTTTCTCAAGTGAATCTTTCTGCTACTCATGCAGCGCAGCCAACAGCCTAGGAGGGTATTGTATGCAACCTATTACACGTTTTTCTGAAGTGACGGTTTTTGATGCAATGACGGCATGGGAGCAGTGGAATTTAACCGAATACACATTTAAAAGTGAGTGTTTACTATCCGTTTGGCGCAATTTGAGTCAGGAACAACCTGAATTAAGTTCGGTAATCAAGTATCATTTACTTCAAGCCGATGATTACTTAGCACAACCAAGGTTGATGCCGGGGCCTACTGGTGAAACCAATGAGTTGTATTGCGCAGGCCGGGGTGTTTGCGTATTGATCATAGAGAATGGCTCACCTTGGACAGCGGTATTTGCCATGCTAACGACAGCCTTAATTGCAGGTAATAGTGTGGTGATTTGCTGTGATGACTTGGATTTAAGTCGAGTGATCGAATCGGCAATATCGACGGTTCTGCCTGCTCATTTAGTGCAAATCGTGGCTTATGATTCTTATCAGGCTGTTATTAAATCCGATATTCGTGTTGCTGCTTTAGTTGGTAGCAACACAACTCAAATGTTAATTAACCGTTTACTCGCGGAAACGGAAGGCGTCATTGTGCCTTTTGTGGCGGAAACGTTTGATTCAACATTAGATGGGTATGGTCTTACTTTAGCGCATGACCCATCTTTGGTACTTAGGTTTATCACCGAACGCACTCGTACCATAAATATTACCGCAGTAGGTGGCAATGCCACGTTACTTGAATTAGGTAATCAGCACTAAGTGTTTGATGGCGTAGTCAGAATGTCTACACTTAGAATTAACACCAAATGAAACAAAAATAACCCTCCGGGATAGGAGGGTCATAATTAAAAAGGGCTTATTATGATTGAGAATAGCTTTGCTATTACCAGCACATTTATTGCGTACCTAGTATTGATGCTTGCTATTGGCTACTACGCATACAAACGCCCTTCCAGTTCTACCGATTATTTTCTAGGGGGGCGTACACTTGGTCCATGGCCGGCTGCTTTATCGGCAGGGGCTTCTGATATGAGTGGGTGGTTATTACTTGGGGTTCCAGGTTATGCCTACGCTGCGGGCTTAGAGGCAACATGGATTTGTGGCGGTCTTTTAGTCGGTACTTGGCTGAACTGGCTAGTGAGTGCTAAACGTTTACGTACATACAGTATTACAACCGATGCCATTACTATTCCTGATTTCTTAGCAAAACGATTTCTTGATAAATCTAAGTTGATTCAGACCATTTCAGCATTCTTCATTTTGTTATTCTTCTTGTTTTATACCAGTTCTGGTTTGGTTGCCGGTGGTAAATTATTTGAAACTGTATTCGGGCTTGATTACAAAATTGCGGTAGTGATAGGAACAGTTTGCGTTATTTCATATACCATATTTGGTGGCTTCCTTGCCGTCGCATGGACCGATTTAGTGCAAGGTTTGTTGATGTCAGCTGCGCTACTTATTGTGCCAATTGCTGCAATGAATGGTGGTTTTGCGCAAGTGGATATCGACATTACTAATATTAATCCTGAACTAATGAATATGTGGACCAATGCCAAAGGTGAGCCTATGACGGCTATTGCGATCATTTCGTTAGTGGCATGGGGTTTAGGTTATTTTGGTCAACCACATATTTTGGCGCGTTTTAAAGCAACCCGTAGCAATAAAGATTTGACTGCTGCTCGTCGTATTGCAGTGATTTGGACGGCTTTATCAATGGCTGGTGCCATTCTTGTTGGTTTAGTCGGTTTGATCTACGTCACAGGTCATCCAACACTTGAAGTGACTGATGGCGAGAAAATTTTCATGATTTTAGTGAATGCGGTTTTCCACCCAGTGATGGCTGGTATTTTGCTGGCGGCTATTTTAGCGGCGATCATGAGTACTGCGGATTCTCAGTTATTGGTTTCTTCATCAGCTTTAGCAGAAGACTTTTATAAGCAAGTGTTTAAGCAAGATGCAACACCGGAGCAAGTGGTTGTTGTTGGGCGTATTGCGGTCGTGGGTGTTTCTATGCTGGCCTTAATGCTGGCGATGAATCCAGAAAGCTCAGTATTAGGGCTAGTATCATACGCATGGGCTGGCTTTGGTGCCGCGTTTGGTCCTGCAATCGTCTTAAGCTTGTATTGGTCTAATATGAACCGTAATGGTGCATTAGCCGGTATTTTGGTTGGTGGTATCACTATTGTGATTTGGAAGCAGTTAACCGGTGGTATTTTTGATATTTATGAAATTGTACCTGGGGTCATTCTATCTACCATTTCTATCGTCGCGGTAAGTATGCTTACTGGTGGAGCGAGTGATGAATTGTCGAAACAACACCAAAAATACAAACGTCAATTAGTTGAATTAGATTAATTAATTTGATGTAAATATAAGCTGAAATAAGGCCTCCACACATTTGTGGAGGCCTTTACGTATAGGCGTCTAATTCGAACTTTATTATTGAAAATAAAGAGTTAGATAAAGTGTTTGAACCTATGAAAATAAATTAAACAACTTAGATCAAGTTTTTTAAAATATCCCTATACAACCGCGAAAAACCCGAGTATCTTTAAATCAGGCCTGAGATGGACCTATTTATTTGAAATTTGCTTTAGAAGTCTTCGCAACACCTGCTATACCAGTTAAGTGTCATGAAGTGTTTCCTTTAGAAGTATCCTCACTTAAGTAACTCTATTCCGGCTATAACACGCAACAAGCGTAATTGATTAGTAGAAAATATTTATAGGATTTACCCATGTCTAAGACAACTGGTACAGTTAAGTGGTTTAACGAAGAGAAAGGTTTCGGTTTCATCACTCAAGAGAATGGCGGTGCAGACGTATTCGTTCACTTCCGTGCTATCACTGGTGAAGGTTTCCGCACTCTAGCTGAAGGCCAAAAAGTTGCGTTTGAAGTTGAGCAAGGTCAAAAAGGCCCTCAAGCTGCAAACGTTGAAGTACTATAATTAAGTACTTATAAAGAATTAAAAAAAGCCGCACCTGTTGCGGCTTTTTTGTGCCAAAAATTTGTTTAAGAGTGAAATATGAGTAACCAAAACTCAAGACATAAGTATGTCGGTCATGATTTTTCTAACCAAGATCTCAGTGGGGAAGTTTTTCAAAATTGCCATTTTTATCAATGTGATTTTTCTCGAAGTGATTTAACAGATACAAAATTTATCGACTGTGTTTTTATTGAAAGTGGAGATGTGATGGGGTGTAACTTTGGTTATGCCAAGTTGAAAGATGCCAGCTTTCAAGGCTGTAATTTGAGTATGGCTAATTTTGATGGAGCCACTGCTTTTGGAATGGAAATGCGCCATTGTCACTTGAAAGGAGCGAGCTTCATTCGTACTCAGTTTGCCAATTTCATTACACATAATACTTATTTTTGCTCTGCTTTCATCACCAACTGCGACTTGTCTTATGCTAATTTAGAAAATCAAAAATTAGAAAAATGTGATTTGTTTGAAAACCGCTGGCGAGGGGCAAACTTGCAAGGTGTTACTTTTGAAGGCTCTGATCTCAGCCGAGGTGAATTTTCAGAAGAACACTGGCAGCAAGCTCGATTTCAGCAATGCAACTTGTCGCATGTAGAGTTAAATGGTTTAGATATCCGGGCTGTGAGCTTAAAAGGTGTCATGATTTGTCAATGGCAACAAGAACAATTACTAGAGAACCTTGGCATCATTACCGTCCCAGATTAATCAAGGTTTAGGTGTTGTCCTCGCTATTATTCTCTTTTTTATTTTTATAAAGCGCCATATCTGCGCGCTTATAAGTTTCATCAAAACTCTCATTTCCTTGTTGCTGGCTAATACCATAAGAAATTTTTACCATAATGCCATCTTGATTAATCGGTGTGTTGTCGATTTTATCTTTTAAGCTATGGGCGACTTTTTCCGCATCTACTTGTGGGGTATTAAATAAAACGACACAAAACTCATCGCCTCCCATTCGTATGCAAAGGTCATTCTTGCGGGTATTGTCCTTTAAGGTATCGGCAATGTGCTTGAGGGCTTCATCTCCAATGAGATGCCCATGATAATCATTAATATCTTTAAATTTATCCGCATCCAACACCACCAAAGTGAATGCGTTTTTATTATTTTCGGAATATTCTATTTCAGATAACACTTGATCAATGATTCTTCGGTTAAATATGCCGGTTAAATCATCCGTAATGGTTTGCGTGTGTAGGATATATTTTTCTTTTTTACTTTTTGCGATATTGAAATACAACAGGTTAAACAAGAATAATAATAGAGCAATAACCGGTAATTTATCCCATAAGCTATGTAAGATGAAGGCAGGTGGAATGGATAAATAAATGGTTGCCAGATTACTCACATGAAATTTTTTTCGAAATAAAACAGCGCTACTTGCTTGCTCTTTGTGAGTAAAGTAAAGAGGATCAGAGTCTTGATTAAAGTGAATGCTGACATTGGCGTACTTTTGAATAAGCGGGGGCAAATTATTTAAGGCTAAGAAATAATTTTTAGGGATATCAATTCCCATATCTCCGACATGTGATCCATTATGATACACCGGCGATACGATAGACATTACTTTTGCGCTATCAATGGCATCTCCATAAAAGTCGGTGATGTAAAAACCCTTTGTTTGTAATTGTTTCTTTGCAATATCTGGCGAACCGGCTTTTGAAAAATATCGACTTGGTTTAATCACATCTAAGCTTTGCGAGCTGGTTCTTCCTTGGGTGCGGTTTTTCATCGCATATATGAAATGATATTCATAGCTTGTATAAAATTGATCGGTACTGAGCAGTAACGGAGAACTTCGGCTCCAAGCTCTGTCTAAATATGGAAATAAGTAGTTTTTTTCTAATAATGATTGTGGCGGCTTGCCCATACCAAGAAGCGTACCATTTAATAAAATGTCTTTATGGATAGTATTGTTAAAACCGTATTCGTCGCGCTCAGGGTAATAATGAATAGGAACTTCAGTATCGTTAAAGGTTTTTGGCGGATTATTGAGCATATCTTGTAAGATATTTTTGTTCTCAATGGTTCGAGAGCCCAGTAAATTGACTGATTCTTTTACTGTGGAAATTAATTGTTGAACATCAACTTTTGACTGATTCCAAATGTTAAACGAGCTAGCCGAAAGTAAGATACAGATAATAATAATATTTAGGGTAACAGGGGAAATGAATGGCATATTAATTTTTGAGTTCATTGCTATTCCCAAATATTGCATGAGTTAAGTGAAGTCGTTGCTCTTAGAGCATAATACGCCTGATTTTTCCGCATACGCATACTAAAAAGGCAAATTTGATGAAAAATTAACATTGAAATCTAAGTTTACAGTGTAAATCATGAGGTTGAGTATGATAAATACTTGAACTCATCACGGATAGTTATATCAGCGGTATCAAGGTATCCATTTCTGATTAATGTATCGTTACTCTTAGCTTAGTAGCTTGAAAGGTGGCTACACTCCTGCACACATATTTTTGTCTAAAAAATTGGATGAGAGTTTGGCATTCTGTACTTGAACTTATCGGTTCATTTTGAAACAAATATGGTTTTTAATGTGCCTACCTTTTATTATGGTCCAATATTTATTTATTAGGAAAATAGCATGTCATCAGATTTTTATGGAACCAGTGCAGGTTATGCACGTAAAGAAAGTGGGTATCGTGAAAAAGCATTAAAAATTTACCCTTGGATATGTGGTAACTGCGCACGTGAATTTGTCTATTCAAATCTACGTGAATTAACCGTGCATCATAAAGATCATGATCATACGAATAATCCAGAAGATGGTAGTAATTGGGAATTACTGTGTCTTTATTGTCACGATCACGAACATTCAAAATACACCGATCATGATCGCTATGGCGCTGAAATCACCCCTGGGCAAGACGACCATGTTGCTGCTACGCATAATCCTTTTGCTAACTTGAAAGATTTACTGAAAAAGTAATCAATATGAACAATTATGATTAGAGATCGGTTATCCATTCGTTCTTACATCAGTCAATCGCGCCAACATAAGCATGACTATCACCAAATTGTACTGCCATTGCAAGGCGTGATTGAAATGCAAGTCGGAGAGTTTGATGGCAAAGTCAGTGTTGGCGATGCCATCGTTATTCACGCTGGTTTGAATCATGCTTTTTCTGCCAATGAAGCTGCACGTTTTTTAGTGGTAGATCTCAGTCAACTACCTTCGAGTTTGTGCCGTAGTCTAACTCCAAAGTTTTTATTATCTCCAGCGATTCTCGCTTATGTGCAGTTTTGCGGGTTGCAGTTAATGAGCAAAACCGATGCTCAATTAGAGAATGTGATGTGTTGCATGCTATTGCAACTGTTAGAGCAGCAAGGACCGCAGCTTAGAATCGATCCTCGTATTGTGAGTGTCGTCAGTGAAATACAGCAAGATATTAGTCAAAACTGGTCGGTTGAACGACTAGCAAAGTTGTCTTTTTTAAGCCCGACACAATTTAAAACCGTATTTAAGTCTAATTTAGGCCAAACTAGTCAACAGTTTGTGTTACAGCTTCGAATGGAAAAAGCCAAAGCGCTATTAACGCATACCGATCTTCCTGTGCAATTGATCGGAGAAAAAGTCGGTTTTTCCAACCCATCTGCATTTACTCGTCGTTTTAGCCAGTTTTTTGGCCAGTCTCCTAAATCATATCGATAATCATCACTTTAGTCATAAAGACCGTCTGATCAGCACATTTTATCTACCAATGATTCTTATACTGAAAACTCACTTGGGTAAAGTTATGGATTCGGAAGGTTAAAAATGCAAAGGATTGAAAATTTACGCTCACCTATTCGCTTTGAAACGGCTGCACCTTTGCTGTTTTTATTAATGTGGAGTAGCGGGGCGGTAATGGTAAAAATGGGTCTTATGGATGCCTCGCCTTGGACATTTTTATTCCTACGAGCAATGGCTACTTTCCTATTTTCCACCATTGTACTACTGGTGATTAAACCCAAATTAAAGTTTGAATTATTTCGCCATGATAAAGCGTCGATTATTGCGGTATTAAAAGTAGGTTTCTTTTTACAGTTTGCTTACCTGAGTACTTATATTTTGTCGATAGATGCCGGAATATCGCCAGGGTTGATTACCATGATACTAGGCTTTCAGCCGCTTATTACACCATTTCTTGCGAAAGAAAGTATGTCGAAACAAGGTTATGCTCTGTTAGCGCTTGGCTTTATCGGCTTATGTATCGCGGTTTTAGGTGCAAAAGGGATCGATGCTTCACATGTGATAGGTTTGTTGTTTGCTTTGTTGGCTTTAATGTCGTTAACCTTTGGCACCATCAAGCAAAAAGGCATCAATATGAATATTGAAAGCATGGTGGTCTACCAAAACTTATTCACTTTATTGCTATTTAGCGTGGTTGCCTTATGTACTGACTGGCAAGTTGAGTGGACAAATGAGCTCTTTATTTCATTATTTTGGATGAGTATTGTGGTCTCCGTTGGCGCTGTGATGTTGCTGCTTTATATGCTTAAGCGTGGCAGTGCCAGTCAAGTAAGTGTGTTGTTTTATTGCATACCTCTTTTGGCCATTATGTTTGATTATTTGATCTTTGGTGAACAGTTGAGTGGCATTACTATGGTTGGTATTGTCGTGGTGGTGATCGCTGTGTATTGTTTTCAAAAAGTAAAGCCAGTTCAAGCTGAGACTAATAAAAGCAAAAATTAACAATTGAATATAAGTTTATTTGATGTTTTTATATACAAAATATTGATGGGAAAGGAGTTTTCTATGGATTTGTGGCACGGATTAGTTTTAATTACCTCTATTCACTTACTGGCCGCCGCTTCGCCAGGGCCGGATTTTATACTGGTTTCGCAACAAACTATATCAAATGGTAAAAAAGCAGGTCTGTTGTGTAGTGTCGGTATTGCACTAGGTTTATCGATTCATATTCTTTATTCTGCGTTTGGTTTGGCGGCGATAATTGCCAACTCTGCCAATTTGCTCTGGGTGATCAAAGTACTCGGTGGCAGTTATTTAATTTATCTTGGTTGGCAGGGGTTAAAAGCGAAAGCGTCCAGCTCTGAGGAATCAGCGAAGCCACCAGCGGTTAAGCATTCTGCTAAGAAAATGATTGGTTTGGGGTTTTTATGTAATGCTTTGAACCCAAAAGCCCCGATTTATTTTGTGTCTCTTTTTACCTTGGTGCTATCGGCTGATATGCCAATGTATCAAATTGCCATTTATGGTACGTGGATAATGGTATTGCAGTTTGCGTGGTTTGCTTTGGTTGTCACACTGCTTTCACGGCCAAGAATCAACCAGAAGTTTAAGCAATGCGGGCATTGGATTGATCGCGTATTGGGCGGAGCAATGATTGCGTTAGGGGTTAAACTGATGATAACAAGAAGTTGATTTTCAGGGGAAGTGACCTCTAATAAAAAACCGAGCATTCAGAGCTCGGTTTTTTTATACCATCATAAAATAGTGAAATGGTCGCTATGGTATTAATCGACGAGTTTCATCTCTTGGATGATATCAGAAGCAATTTCTGGCTTGGTGCTGGTTGGGGTCGCGTGCAATTCTGCTTTCAGTTGCCCTTTGCGGTTTTTAAGCCCGGTTTCGAGTTTCTTCACAGCCGTGGCAATGGCTGGATACATCACTTTATCTTCAGATTTTGCTGAAATACGAACGCCTTCATAGTTGGTGAAGGTTTCAACGTGATGTTCGTTGTGCTGTTTTGTGATGATGATATCGCAGCTAATTAAGTCGGGGAAATGAGAAGATATTTTATTGAATTTTCCTTCAATTTCAGCTCGTGAGTCGTCGCTGATGGATACATGATGCGTTTGGATATTTATTTTCATACACAATACCTTCTGTTGAAAAGCCTTAAATAACAAGGCGAAATTCGGATTTGATATCCTAATGTTTAGACTGTTGAATCTTTAGTTTGTTTCATCAACACTAAACACTACCCCTCCAACCTATCAAACTTTTGCGTATTAGGCAAAGCGGTTCGTTGTAATCTTAAGTCTAGTTACAATTCTGATTTATTGTTATGTGATATCTAAAATTCTGACGTTTCTAGCTGAACTTTTTTACGGTTATCGACCCAAGAAGCATATTCCGACATTAACTTTCGTAATTTAGGGCTGATGATCGTTTGGCAAAACGGTTTATCAGGATTGCTATAAAAGTAATCTTGCATGCTTTGCTTGGAAGGTATGAAATTTCCCGCCATGAATGCTTGAGTGAGCAGAGTCGATTCAAACCTTTTTTTGAACTGGTGAAGTATCGTTTCAATCATAACCAAGTCATCTGCGTCATACGCATACACCGCGCTTGGATAACGACTGCGCAGTGCATGTTGATGGGTACTGCTGTGGGTATGAATATGAATGTCGATGATCACCTCAAGCGGAATGATGCTTGGATCGTATGTGATCAAAACAGCTTCATAAGTAGGTTCGTGATAAGACGGTTCATTGGAAGTATGTGAACCTGTGATAGTTGGGTCTTTTTTAGCGATCCAACCTTGGTTCACATGAGTAATACCTTTTAGTGACTGAAATATGGCCTCCATGCACCAATAACAACTTCCACTTAATGCCACTTGTTTGATCATGGAACACCTCTTTTGTTTGTCATCATTTATAAGACCTGATCAACATCGAATAGGTTTCATTTATAGAGCAGTATTGGAGTGAAAATTAAAAGAAAGCAAAAAGGGCATCACATGGATGCCCTTTAAGGTGGTTGTTTTAGTTGATGCTTGCGAGTGTTGGCGCTTATTGAGCGACCACAAACGCCTTCTTGCTTTGGTAAATCTCTTTCTTGCGGCGTTTTTCAGCTCTTGCCATCACAAACCAAGTTATGAAGGTGAAAAGCGATACACACAACAAAATGATACTGGCAATCGCATTGATCTCAGGTTTCACACCAAGACGAACGGAAGAGAAGATCTCCATCGGTAGGGTGGTGGCTCCAGGGCCAGAGACAAAGCTTGCCAACACTAAATCATCCAGTGAGAGGGCAAACGCCATCATGCCACCGGCAACCAGTGATGGCGTGATCATTGGTATGGTGATTTGAAAGAACACCTTCCAAGGTTTCGCTCCTAAATCCATTGCCGCTTCTTCCATGGAAATATCCAACTCACGCAAGCGGGAAGACACTAATATCGCCACATACGAACTGGTAAAAGTAGTGTGAGCGATCCAAATGGTCATCATACCGCGCTCGACTGGCCAACCGATGAGGTTGTTCATCGCAACAAATAGCAGCAACAAAGACAAACCTGTGATCACTTCTGGCATCACCAATGGCGCGGTGACCATGCCACCAAATAAGGTTTTACCATGAAAGCGTGGAATGCGCGTTAACACAAAAGCCGCCATAGTGCCTAAAGCCACCGCAGAAATGGCGGTGTAAAAGGCGATCTCTAATGAACGAAATACCGAGCCCATTAACTGAGTGTTTTGCCATAATGAGCCATACCATTGGGTTGACCATCCCCCCCACACCGTCACCAGTTTGGAAGCGTTAAATGAGTAAATCACCATGATGACCAGTGGCAAGTAAATGAAAACTAACCCTAGAACCAGCATCAAATTTGCAAAGCCAAAACGTTTCATTTCAGTTTTTCCTTAAAACGATTGTTGCTTGCTTTAACCTTCGAGCGCTTTGGCTTGAGTGCGATTAAAGAAAATAATTGGGATCATCAATACCACTAGCATGATCACCGCTAATGCGGCAGCAACAGGCCAATCACGGTTATTGAAGAACTCTTGCCATAACACTTTACCGATCATTAAGGTATCTGGGCCACCGAGTAATTCTGGGATCACAAATTCACCCACCACCGGAATAAACACCAACATACACCCTGCAATGATGCCGCTTTTCGACAGTGGCACTGTGATTTGCCAGAAAGTCGAGACATTACGGCAACCTAAGTCCGATGCGGCTTCTAGCAAGCTTTGATCGTGCTTTGCTAGGTTGGCGTACAGTGGCAACACCATAAACGGCAAATAGGAATATACGATCCCGATGTACACCGCTAAATCCGTATTGAGAATTTGCAAGGGTTCGTGAATCACCCCTAAATGCAATAAGAAGCCATTTAATAAGCCGTTATTGCTTAAAATCCCCATCCACGCATACACACGAATTAAAATCGCCGTCCACGTTGGCATCATGATCAAAAGTAACAAAATGGTCTGCGTTTCTTTGTTGGCTTTAGAAATCGCATAGGCCATTGGGTAGCCAATTAATAAGCAAGCTAAGGTGCTAATGAACGCCATTTTTAGCGAGCTGAGATAAGCCGCTAAATACAACGCATCATCACTCAACAATAGGTAGTTACCCATGTTAAGTAAGATGGTGATTTGTTCATCCGCCCAGCTGACTAATTCTGTGTATGGCGGTATCGCCACGTCTGCTTGTGAAAAACTTATCTTTAATACGATAACAAACGGCAGTAAAAAGAAAGTAAATAGCCAAAAGAACGGAATGCCAATGACTAACTTTCTGCCAATTTTTTTATCGATTTGCCATTTGTTGAATAGGCTTGTATTCATCGTAATGCCTTTAATGTAATGACTTTTTTGCTTAGGTTAATGCCTTGAGCGCATGAAGCGTTATTGCAATACCACGCCGCTGTCGTCTTCCCAGAATAAGTACACGTTATCTTCCCAAGTTGGGCGTTTACCATGACGTTCTGCGTTGGCAATAAAGGCCTGCACGATTTTTCCAGACGGCAATTGAATGTGATACACTGAATGCCCGCCTAAGTACGCAATGTCGTACACCACGCCCGTTGTCCAGTTGAAGTCAGGGTGAACTAAATCATTCGGCAGAGACGTACTCATCAAGAGCTTTTCAGGGCGCAATGCGTAGGTCACTTTTTTGTTCTCAGCTTGCGAGCTAATACCATGCCCGACATAAATCGGTTGCGATAAATCCACACACGCAATGGTGGCGTGATCTTGTTCATCTTCTACCAACATGCCATCAAATAAGTTCACGTTACCAATGAACTCACACACCAAACGGTTGACGGGTGTTTCGTAAATGTCCATCGGGCTACCGATTTGCTCAATGCACCCTAAATGCATGATGGCGACACGTTGCGCCATGGTCATCGCTTCTTCTTGATCATGGGTTACCATCACGCACGTTACGCCCACACGTTCAATGATCTCGACCAATTCTAATTGCATTTGTGAGCGCAGTTTTTTATCCAGTGCGCCCATTGGTTCGTCGAGCAATAACAATTTTGGGCGCTTGGCTAATGAGCGAGCCAAAGCCACACGCTGACGTTGACCCCCAGAAAGCTGGTGCGGTTTACGTTTCGCATATTGCGTCATGTGCACCAGTTTCAGCATTTCCTCTACGCGTGCTTTTATTTCTTCTTTTGGCAGTGAATCTTGCTTCAAGCCAAACGCGATGTTTTGTTCCACGCTCATGTGTGGGAATAATGCATACGACTGAAACATCATATTAATTGGGCGATCATAAGGCGCCATATCGGTAATATCGACGCCGTCCAAAATAATGCGACCTTCGGTTGGCTTTTCAAATCCAGCCAACATACGCAATAGGGTGGATTTACCCGATCCAGAGCCACCAAGCAAAGCAAAGATCTCGCCTTTATTAATGCTAAGTGAAACGTTATCGACGGCAATGGTGTCGTCAAACTGCTTACTGACACGATCAATCTTCACCAGTACTTCTTTTGGTTTCGATTGGCGCTCTAACGCTTTTTTATAGGCACTGGAGGTAATAACCATGCTATTAAATTCCTGTTACTTTTTATTCAAGAAAAAAGGCGTCCATAGTCGGACGCCTTATCAGCTGCTACCCAATATCACGGGTACACGCTTTAGTTAGGCTTTATCGACCGGTTTTGATCTTGGTCCAAGTCCGTGTCATGACACGTTGTACTTTGGCCGGAAGATCGCTAATCGTATAAATATTCTTTAATGTCGCGTCATCAGGGTAAATGCCTGAGTTATTGCGAATGTCTTCATTCACAAATGGTGTCGCGGCATGGTTACCGTTTGCTGCACTGACTTCATTGGTGATATTGGCAATCACTTCTGGTTTCATCAGGTAGTTCAAAAACGTGTGTGCGGCTTTCACATTTTTCGCATCGGCAGGAATAGCCATCATGTCGAAATAGCTGCCAGCCCCTTCTTTCGGGATCACGTATTCAATCTTGTTGCCATTGCTTGCTTCATTGGCGCGAGCTTGAGCAATAAACAAATCGTTTGAATAGCCCACAGCCACACAAATATCCCCATTCGCTAAATCTGAAATGTATTTAGACGAGTGGAAATAACTCACATTTGGACGAATAGACATGAACAGCGCTTCGGCTTGTTTAATGTCATCAGGCTTTTGCGAGCCTGTGTCTAATTGCAAATAATTCAACGCTGCTGGTAACATTTCAGTGGGTGAATCTAAGAATGAAACGCCACACGATTTTAGTTTTTCCATGTTTTCAGGTTTAAACACTAAATCCCATGAGTTCACTGGCGCGTCTTCACCTAAAACCTTCTTCACTTTATCTACGTTATAAGCAAAACCAATGGTGCCCCATAAATACGGCATCGCGTATAAATTACCTGGGTCACTTGGTGACAATGCATTTAACAATTCAGGGCTTAAGTTATTCCAGTTAGGCAGTTGAGTGCGATCTAACTTTTGAAATACGCCCGCGCGAATTTGTTTAGCTAAAAAGTTATTGGAAGGTACAACCACATCGTAGCCAGAACGACCTGCTAATAGTTTTGCTTCTAATACTTCATTGCTATCAAACACGTCATAAACCACTTTAATACCGGTTTCTTTTTCAAAATCAGAAATGGTATTCGGAGCGATGTAGCTACTCCAGTTATAAACGTGAAGCACTTGCGCATCTTGAGCGAATGTTTTTGTGGATGTAAATAATGCAGCAGACGTGAATACAGTAGTCACCGTCATTGATGCAGCTAACACAGCATTTTTAAAAGACATGTTAAAGTCCAAAATGGTGGATCGAATGATCCAAATGTATTGCCCACCAACCTAGCTTGTGGCCAGTCTTCCTTCTGATTGTCGCCATCGGGGTCTAACTGATTTGAGTCAGGTTGAATAAAAATTAATTTAATAATTGAAGATTCAATATGACGTTTTCTGAGTAGGGTGCATGAAGGGAATAGTCACCCGTACTCGTAGATTTGCAGCTTACGCCTATTGACCTTGCGTCAACGAAGGCTTGCACAATTCGGCTAATGCCGGTGCTTAAACTGGTACTTTCTTGCGAAGAACAAGGCGATAATAAATTGAAAATACAAATAGTAAATCAGAATAAATTTATGGTTTCGATAAATTTTTTTTGTAGAAAAAGTTTTTATTGTAGAGTGGTTTTTACATGAATATTTCATTGTATTGATATAGTTATGATGAATAACTGGCAAGGTGTAACGTATTAAAAAATAAAGTGTTGATCTTATGAATGCCAACGTATTTTATGTCCTAAGCTTAGTTAGAACTGATCCGTGGGTGTTGAAGTCTAGGTATCACACAGTCGATATGTTGTCGTGTTGGAACCGCTAATCGAAAGAATAAAGAAGGAGGCTCAATGATAGTGACAAAATACTACGTTGCAGGAAGTATTTTATTTTATGTGTTGGCATTACTTTGCCCCAACTTTTGGTTATCGATTCCATTAGCATGGATTGCGTTATCCCTTTCAGTCGTCAGTATTGCTTATTGGTGTAATTTTCCTCATTTATTTCGTAAAAGTCCCAATGGGGTGATCCCTAATGGCATTCAATTGGTGTTAGCGCCGTTTCTTATCGGTGTGCATTATTATAATTATTGGGCAAGAAAACACGATTCAGTCGCCCCTATTCAACGCATTGATCCGCAACTTTATTTAGCCAGGCGATTACTTCATAAAGATTTAGACGAATTACATGCTCAAGGCATTGGTAGCATTTTGGATATTACAGCTGAATTCAGAGGTCTTGAAAGTGGCAAAGCGATTCGAGAATTTCAGTATTTTAATTTACCGGTTTTAGACCACAAAGTGCCTTCAAAACGTAAATTATTAAAAGCATTAGATTGGATGGATGTGCAATTAGCCGATTCTAAAAAAGTGGTGGTGCATTGTGCATTAGGGCGTGGGCGGTCGGTGTTTGTTTTAGCCGCGTATTTGTTACGTAGGTACCCACAGTTGAGCATTGAAGATGTGATGGAAAAAATTCACTCCATTCGTAGTACAGCAAGTTTGAATAAGGAACAGATGGCCATGTTAACTACCTTAAATAAAGAAAAAGCGTTTACGAAAAAAAATGACACCACCAAAGAATCAAGTATTGAAAATCAGCCTAGTTTCTCAAAAACTAACACAGTTTGGATGATTGTGAATCCAGTATCAGGTGGTGGCAAATGGGGAATATACAAAGAAGAAATCTTGCAAAAAGTAAAAGAAAAATACCAAGTAGAACTTAGAGAAACCACTCCGGATATTTCAGCAACGCAATGGGCAAAAGAGGCGGTGGAAGCCAATGCATCATTCATTATTGCTGGTGGAGGTGATGGAACCGTAACAGAAGTGGCGAGCCAGATCGTTCATACTGATACCGTGTTAGGTATTTTGCCTCTAGGAACAGCCAATGCCCTTTGTCATGTTCTGTATGGTATTGAAAATAAAATCATTCCTGTAGAAACCGCTTGTGGCGCGATCTTAAATGGTGAAATTACACAAATTGATACTGCTTTATGTAATGACGATCTGATGTTGTTGGTGGCAGGAATTGGGTTTGAGCAACAAATGATCGAATATGCAGAGCGTGAAGAAAAAAATAATGACGGTCAGCTGGCGTATTTGAAGGGGTTATGGGGCGCGATTGCCAATAACGATACACTCCATATTAATATGAAATTAGATCAACATGATCCTGAATCGTTAGAAGTTAGTAGTTTAGTGATTGCCAACGCTGCGCCATTTACTACGCTCTTAGCGCAAGGTGGTGGCGAGCCGGATTTACAAGACGGCATCATGGATATTACTTACCTGCCAAGCCATGAAAGTGTGACTGGGCGTTTGTTGTCCTTGTCTGAATTGGCTTTATCTGGGTTATTACCTACCGCAGAGCCGATTGGTTTTATTCATAAACAAGCGAAAGAAGTGCAAGTATTTAGCGATCAGCCGTTTAAATATGTGATTGATGGTGAGTTGTATGAAACCAAAAAGTTGACCATTCGAGTTCAACCAAGATCGTTGAATGTGATGGTGCCGAGCTGGTTTAATGACCAATAATATGCTGGTGAAGTATCAATACTGTTGGATCTGCGGCAATTTGAAATAATAGTTGCCGTGAAAGCTTGAGGTTTCCTGATAATACTAACAATATGGTTATATCTTCCTTACTTGAAGCTGCAGTTTTTTGGCTACGTTCATTCACTCCATCGCTGCCTCTTGAAGTCACTTAGGTATAGTTACAGCTGAAGGAGAAATAATGATGAATGTGGCGACCGAGGTTGAATATATCAATCCATTAAATAATCAACTTATCCAATTACGCAAAGAATTCAATGCCAGTCCTTTTCCTAATGCAGACGTGAGAAAGGATAAGTTAGTCACACTTAAAAAATCATTGTTGTCACATAGAGAAGCTTTGGTCAGTGCCTTGAGTGAAGATTTTGGTTACCGCTCTGAATTTGATTCTGTAATGGCGGACATTATGCCGACAGTCACGCACATTAATTATAGCTTGAAGCATATTACTCAATGGATGAAACCGAGTAAGCGTCATGCTGGTTTGGTTTTTGCACCGTCTAAAATTAAAGTGCAATATCAGCCTTTAGGTGTGGTTGGCATTATTTCACCTTGGAATTTTCCTGTGATTTTAAGTTTAGCTCCTTTGGTGACAGCAATTGCAGCTGGCAATAAAGTGATGCTTAAACTGAGTGAATTTACCCCTAAAACCAACCGTGTAATCACTGATATTTTGAAAGTATTACCGCACGATGTTGAGGTTGTGGAAGGGGAGGCAGACACAGCTCAAGCGTTTAGCCAACTGCCATTTGATCACTTACTGTTTACCGGTTCAACTTCTGTCGGGCGCTTTGTTGCTAAAGCAGCAGCCGATACTTTAACGCCAATTACCTTAGAGTTGGGTGGAAAATCACCGGTGATCGTGGCGCAAGATGCTAATTTAGTTAAAGCAGTGGATGCCATTTTATTTGGTAAATGCCTTAATGCTGGTCAAATTTGCGTATCACCCGATTACGCCTTTGTACCGCAAGATCTGGTCGATAATTTTGTACAATTATTCTTAGATCGTTTCAAATTGTATTACGCCCAAAAGAAAAAATTGAACAAGTTTACCCAGATCATTAATCAGCGACAATTTGACAGACTAGAGCAATACCTTGTTGATGCCAAAGAGAAAGGAGCAAAGATCCATACAGTCGAGTGGGATACTAGCCAACAAGATAGATGTTTGTTGCCTCATTTGGTGACTGAAATTTCTGATGATATGGCATTAATGCAAGAAGAAATCTTTGGCCCTATTTTACCTATTATGCCTTATCAAAATATTGATGATGTGATTGGCTATATTAACCGAGGTGAGCGTCCTTTAGCGTTGTATTTAATGTCGGAAGACAAAGAGCTTATTCAAAAGGTCACAAGCACTACCCATAGTGGCGGCGTTGCCATTAATGACACGGTATTGCATGTTGGAGCAGAAGACGCACCATTTGGAGGGGTCGGCCAGTCGGGGATTGGGCATTATCATGGCATTGAAGGCTTTCACACCTTTAGCCATGCCAAAACGGTTTTTCATACGCCTAGCTGGTTGCCTCGTAATCATTTCATTATGAAGAACAAAAAGTTAGCTTTGAAGGTATTCAACCGCTTCTTTTTAAAATAACTGATTCAAGTGTTATTCGATACATCAAGTTAAAATAGAAACCGTGCAAGCAATAGGCGGTTTCTATTTTGGGTATAGCAATCCTATTCCTCAGCCTTTATCATCGGCATACTTTTTTGTTAATGAGATGTTTGACTATGCCCAACCATTCACCCGTTTTGGGTGCATCGTGGATGCTGATTGCAGGTTTGTCTTTTGCGGTTGTAAATAGTATTGCGCAATACATTAGTATTACCTTTTCCATCCCCTCTACCACTGTGGCTTTGCTTCAATACGCCATTGCGCTGGTGGCAATTCTGCCGTATTTAAAAACGCTTGGCATTCGTAAGTCTTTGCATACCCAACATTTTTGGTGGCATGCTTTCCGAGTCTTTTTATCGGTAATCGGCATTCAGCTTTGGTTCTGGGCGCTAGCGTACCCTGTACCGATTTGGCAGGGTATTGCATTACTCATGACTTCACCTTTATTCGCCACTGTAGGTTCTGGCCTTCTATTAAAAGAAAACGTCGGTTGGGCCCGTTGGATGGCAACCTTAGCCGGTTTTGGTGGTGCGATGATCATTTTAGAGCCGTGGTCGGATGCTTTTAGTTGGGCAACCTTACTGCCTGTTGGCGCAGCCTTCTTTTGGGCGTGTTATTCCTTAATGGTGAAGAAGATGTCGGTAAATGACTCACCTTCGACCATGGTGGTGTATTTACTATTATTATTAACGCCATTTAACTTGTTTTTGGCGCTGCCAGAATGGTCCACACCAACTGGTTGGACAGTTTGGATACTGCTGATTGGGGCTGGGATCATGACGGCTCTCGCGCAATGGGCGATAGTAAAAGCCTATGCCGTTGCTGATGCTTCGTTTGTGCAACCTTTTGATCTTGCCAAATTGCCATTTAACGTTTTTTTAGGTTGGGTAGTCTTTGGTTGGATACCAACCGGTAATTTATGGATTGGCGCGGCGATCATGATGGCATCGATAGTGTTTATTACCCAATGGGAAAGGCGAAAATAGGTTCCAGTAAATATTCACGATGAACCAAGCTTCTTACCTCTGCACTATCAGATCTATCTAGGAATTAAGTTAATCGCTTGCGTTATCATTTTGGTGTAATTGGAATATTTATTTCAAATTTTTTGTGATCTAAGCCTGCTATTTTTTCGTCTTTTCCTTTTAGTATCCTTGCTTGATTTCTATCAGTTGATTGCTTGTAAGTGCAATCAACTGCGGCGAGGCTTTATTATGTCCACACTTCTGGCGATTTCTCTTACCACTGGCTTGCTTTCCGGCATTTGGGGCTGGGTTGCAGTGTCTTTAGGCTTATTATCTTGGGCTGGCTTTCTAGGCTGCACCAGTTATTTTGCATCGCCCACTCAAGGGGTTAAAGGGCTTGGAATCAGTCTGCTAACTAACTTAGCAGGGGTAGGTTGGGCGTTAGTGATCATTTATGGTTCTCAATGGTTTGGCAATGAAATAATTGGTTATGTGTTAACGGCAATGGTGTCCTTTTTTATGTGTATTCAAGCTAAAAAACAATGGCTGAGTTTTATTCCGGGGACTTTTATTGGTGCGTGCGCCACGTTTGCGGCCAGTGGAAATTGGCAATTAGTGATCCCGTCTTTATTAATTGGTGGTGTTTTCGGTTATTTAATGAAAGCCAGTGGTGTATGGCTACAAGCAAGAAGCCAGTCGAAGGGCGCGTTGCCACAAACCACACTGTGACACCTTAAATTTAATATTATTCTTTCTTAAGCGGCCAGTATTGTTTTATTACTGGCCGTTTTTTGTTTTTTTAAATTCTCTGAACAAAACCTGACGTTTGAATGACAAGATATTCACAATACTTTGTCATTTTGGACGCAAGATTATTCTGATGAATGGATGGAAGAGATGGAATTTACTGAACAAGACCGAGAAGTACTATATAACCTGTGGATGTCACAAAAAGCGAAGCGTCATTTAACGCAAATGGATATGGCTAAACGCTTAGGCGTTGGGATTGTTGAATTCTCTGAAATGATCCGTGGAAAAGGGCAATTGACGACGAGTTTCGTCACTCGATTTTTTCAACAGTTGGATATTGAGCCGCACACCATTTTACCGTCATTAAAACGACAAGTCTCGCCAGATAATGCTGTGGTGTATTTACAAAATCGAATTATCATTGACGGTGATATTCAAAATGTTCAAGTGGATGGTAACCAAGTGATCATTGATTATTGCTGTAAAGTGGCAAAGTTAAACACAAGTAAATCAACCGAGAAGTGATCGATAAGAAGAGGTTGGCCGCCATAGAGCATGGCGACCAATGACATGAGATTAGAAATTATCCCAGTTGTAGTTAAAGGCTAAGAACCAGATGGAAGGATCGTGGTATGTTCCTCCTAAACCAAGGCTGCCGTCTTCAACACTGGACGATTCAAGATCCATGTATTGCACCGCAACACCAAAGGATTGACCGCCTTCTAACTTGTATTTCATACCGACACCAAGCATTAGTGCACCGCCAGAAGGCATGGTTAATGAGGTGTCACCTTGTGATTTGTATACACTGGTATCGTAGCCAATCCCAGAGTTTAACGTTAACTTATCTGAATATTGGTGCTGAACCCCAAACGCAAAACTGTAGGTGTCTTGAAGCCTGTCTTTAGATGGGACACCTATCTGACTTGCTACGGTTAGGTCTGCATCGCCATATTTACTCCAATCTTGCCAACCTAAATTACCCATGATCGCCCAAGTGGCATTCAGTTGGTGGAAAGCACTGGCAATAAGTTGTTGTGGAGCGTTGGCAGTACCCGATAAAGGTAAAGCAGCATCGACATTAACAGTAATAGGGCCTTGTTGGACTGGTACCGTTACATTGGTTTTAATGTCGTAATCGTAGTTGGTTTCACTGGTATATCCGACACCAAATCGGGTGTTTTTATCCAGTTCATACAACACACCTAGGTGGTAATTTAAGGCGACATCGGAATCATCAACCGATTCACCAGCACGTTCAACTTTGAGTATGCCGTAATTAATCCCAAGACCTGCACCAAATGACCACTGATCGTTGAGGCGGTATGATGCAGTTGGTTGTAAGGTTAGCCCTTTCATGTCAACGCTTTGTATCGCATTGCTTCCAGCCCAGTTGCCAAAATCTAAACCTAGGCCAAACATGCCGTAAAATCCGAGTCCGACAGTCCATTGGTCATTAATTTGTTGGCTATAAAAAGCTGAAGCAGAAGGTACAAAGCCAATCGCATTACCGGTGTCACCGGCACCCGGTGCGTCTAAATCATAATTCGCATTTCCATAAATGGCTTCACCTGCCACGGTGGCATGTCGGCCATCTAAGCGAGAGAGACCTGCTGGGTTCATATACATAACGGATGGATCTTGGGCGCGAGCGGCAACCCCTGCGGCGCTTAAACCCACATCATCTGTGCCGATTTCATTTAAATAAATACCGCCGGCAATACTTTGAAAGCTAGTGAGTATAAGCCCACCGTAAACCAAAGGAGATAAACGCATTGTTCAGTGATTCCTGTATGTTAAAGGATAATTTCTGAAGAAATAATAGCTTATATTGACCTGATTTTTTTGATCGTGATGTTAATTTTTGCGTTTAATTGCTTTTAAGTAGAATTAACATGGATGGAAGTGTGTATTTGAACGTTAGCATAAAAAAAGCCTCCCACTGATGAGGGAGACTTAAACATAAAATTTATACTTTAATGACTTGAAGCTATTAGGCAGCGTTCGGTTTTGGCTCTATTGTTTCATCTGATGCTTGTTCTAACGCTTGATAATTACCTAATAAAGCATTGTAGAATTCACTGTCACTTAACATTCCGACAAGGTGATTATTGTCGACCATAAGGACAGGGTGAGCCGTGCGGTTTTTTAGCTCAATGGCATCACGCATACTGATTTCTGGGTTGGCAGTAATTAACATGCTGTCATCAATATCTTCAAGCGACATGCTAGAGGGTTGCCAGTTCACTAATGTCAGTGGTTTCTCACTGATCATTTGAAGTGACTCCATCGAAAGTGAAGCACTGGTTTTTTTCAAGCGAATATTCGAATGTGGGCAAATCTGGATTTCATTATCTGAAAATTCCAAATCACTCACTGGCATCATTAATGAACTGCCTTTAAGCACATTCAATGGATTAGTGTGGGCAACAAAATCTTTCACGTATTGTGTTTTAGGTGCCAGCACGATTTCTTCTGGTGTGCCGTGTTGAATTAAACGTCCTGATTCCATGATGGCAATATTATTACCAATTTTTAACGCTTCATCCAAATCATGACTCACAAACAAAATGGTTTTATTGAGCTTCGTTTGCAGCTCGAGTAACTCATCTTGAAGCTGAGCACGGATCAAGGGATCAAGCGCGGAAAAAGGTTCATCCATCAACAAGATATCGGTATCCATTGCAAAGGCGCGGGCTAGGCCAACACGTTGCTGCATGCCGCCTGACAGTTCATGTGGGAGCTTATCTGCCCACTCTGCTAGTCCGACCATTTCAATCTGTTCACGCGCTTTTTTACGTCTCTCTGTCTTGCCCATGCCTTTCATTTCAAGGCCAAAAGCGACGTTGTCCAATACGCTTAACCACGGCATTAAAGCGAATTTTTGAAACACCATTGATACGCGATGAGTACGCAAATGGCGTAAGGTCGCTTTATCACAGTTGGCTAGGTCAACATGGCTGTCACCATCTTTAATTTCTAATGAGCCACGAGAGATAGGGTTGAGGCCATTTACTGCACGTAATAAACTCGATTTTCCTGAACCTGAAAGGCCCATTAATACGCAGATCTCGCCTTCTTTTACGCTGATACTGACATCATCTACACCAACTACTTGGCTAGTTTGGTCAATAATATCTTGGCGTGATTGCCCTTGATCGAGTAAGTCGAGTGCTTGAATTGGGTTATTACCAAATACCACATCAAGATTTTTAATGTTAATTGAGTTCATGATTATCCCTCCTTGGCTTGGTTAGGTGTTTTACATAGGCGATCCAAAATGATGGCGACTAATACAATCGCTAAACCTGCTTCAAAACCTTGAGAAATGTTCACGGTATTCAATGCTCGGATAACTGGTTTACCGAGACCATCGGCGCCAACCAATGCTGCGACAACCACCATGGATAATGACAACATAATACACTGGGTTACTCCTGCCATAATGCTTGGTAGCGCGGCAGGTAGTTCAACTTTAAACAGCAATTTCATACGGCTTGCACCAAAGGCTTTACCTGCTTCTACGAGTTCTTCAGGCACTTTAATAATACCCAAATAGGTTAAACGGATGGGCGCAGCAATGGCGAAAATAATGGTTGAAATTAGGCCTGGAACAATACCTAAGCCAAATAAAACTAAGGTTGGGATTAAATAAACAAACGTAGGTACGGTTTGCATCAAATCTAAAATAGGGCGCATCACGGTATATAACCAAGGACGGTGTGCCGCCATGATCCCAAGAGGAACGCCAATTAATACGGAAATCGTTGTCGCCGCAAAGACGAGAACAAAGGTTTCCAGCATTTCTTGCCAATACCCTAAGTTTAAAATGAGCAGTAATGCTGCAATGATGAATATCACCAAGGATAATTTACGGTGTAAATACCAAGCTAATGCGGCGGTAATAGCGATTGGAGCCGCTGGTGGCATCCATTGAAAAACATCCACTAAACAGGTGATGATGGTTTCAAGGAAAATGGAAATAGCATCGAAGAGACTGGCAGCATTCACCGTGAGCCAATCAACAACAATTTCCATCCAATGTCCGAGTGGGATTTTATGATCCGTTATAAAGTTCAATGTATTGCCTTATCTGGCGAGCTTATACCCGCCAGTCCTATTACTTGTGTTGAGAATTTTCAGAGGCCCGCATGGCTGATCCTCTGGGATTACATGGTTAGATATTGAATCACCGCAGGAGCTGCAGGCTTACCATCTAAGGTTTTGACATTTTTCAGCCAAGTTTTAACTTGCTCAGGATTTTTTGCTAACCATTCACGAGCTGCGATAGCTGGTTTCTGATTTTCGTTCAAAATGGAATTCATGATCTGGTTTTCCATCTCAAGAATAAATTGCAGATCTTTTAATAAACTACCGACATTTGGACATTGCGCTAAGTAACCTTGACGAACGTTAGTATGAACGCTTGCACCGCCATAGTTAGGGCCAAAGTAGTCATCGCCACCGTCCAGATATTCCATCTCTACTTTGCTGTTCATTGGGTGAGGTGCCCAACCCAAGTAAACGATCCATTGGTTACGACGTACAGCACGTGTAACTTGTGACACCATGCCAGCTTCGCTCGATTCCACTAAACGGAAGCCTTTTAAATCGAAAGCGTTGTCATCGATCATGCTTTGCAGTAAGCGGTTACCATCATTACCGGGCTCAATACCGTAGATGCGGTCGTTAAATTTGTCGGCATTTTTAGCGATATCTGCAAAGGTTTTCACACCCGCGTCATAAACGTATTTAGGAACAGCAAGGGTATATTTTGCACCTTCAAGGTTGGCACGAACGCTTTCTACTGTGCCAGCTTCACGGTATTTTTTAATATCGTTTTCCATGGTTGGCATCCAGTTACCAAGGAATACATCAATATCGTTATTGGCCATCGAGGAGTAAGTAACAGGAACCGACAACAATTCAGTTTCGGTTTGGTAACCCATGCCTTTCAATAACTCAGAGGTCACCGCAGTTGTTGCGGTAATGTCGGTCCAACCTACGTCTGAGAAGCGGACAGTTTCACATTGATTGGCAGCTTGAGCATTAAAAGCAGCTAATGAAGTAAAGCCTAGAGTTATTAATGTTTTATTTTTCAGTAACATAATCAATCCTTATGATGAGTAACTTACTTTTTATTTTTCAGTCGTTAAATTTCGTATTGGAGCGTTATTACGCTGTGTTTCTTGCCAGTTAGGAGCTATCCATACCGGCACGTCATTGGGTTCGAGTAGGCGTTTACCTAAAATCATATCGGCAGCACGTTCCGCGACCATGATGGTCGGTGCGTTCAAGTTGCCATTAGGAATAATTGGGAAAATAGAAGAATCAACCACACGTAGGTTTTCAATACCAAGTACGCGACACGCTTCATCGACTACCGCCATTGGGTCATTGTTTGCGCCCATTTTGCAGGTACAAGAAGGGTGGTATGCACTTTCCACATTTTGTTTAACCCATTGATCAATGGCGTTATCCGATTCAATATCAATACCCGGTTGAATTTCTGTGCCACGGAATGTGTCCATGGCTGGTTGCGCTAAAATCTCACGAGTTAAGCGAATGCAATCACGCCAATCTTGACGATCTTGATCGGTTGAAATGTAGTTAAATTGAATGCTTGGTTTCGCATGTGGATCGCTAGATTCTATGGCGACACGGCCACGGCTTTGTGGTTTGTTTGGGCCTACGTGAACTTGGAATCCATGGCCATCAAAAGCGGCTTGACCGTCGTATCGCATGGCAGCTGGCAAAAAGTGGTATTGAATATTTGGCCATTTCAAGCCCTTGCGAGAACGAATAAAGGCACACGATTCAAAATGATTGGTTGCCCCTAATCCGGTGCGTTTTAAAATCCACTCAGCGCCAATTAAGCCTTTGCTGACTAAATCCAGTTTGCTGTTGAGTGTGATCGGTTCTTTACATTCATATTGAAAATACACTTCTAGGTGATCTTGTAGGTTTTCCCCAACACCTGGAAGTTCGTGCTTCACTTCTACATTGGCTTTTTTGAGCGTTTCGCGCGCGCCAATACCTGATAATTGCAGCAATTGCACTGAACCAATGGAACCTGCACTTGAGATTACTTCTTTTTCAGCATAAACCTTGTGTGCTTTACCTGACTTTTCGTATTCAATTCCACAGGCCGTTTTACCTTTAATAATAACTTTATGTGCAACGATTCCTTTTAAAACGGTAAGGTTTGTGCGTTTGAGTGCGCGTTTTAAATAAGCATTAGAGGTTGAAGCGCGCACACCACCATCGACCGTCATGTGCATTGGACCAAAGCCTTCCTGTTGATAAGCGTTGTAATCCTCGGTTTCTGGGTAACCGGCTTCTTTACCAGCATCGATAAAAGCTTGGTATAACGGGTTACGTTTCATGTCATTGCCGTTACAAGTACCTACTGGGCCGTTGCCACCTCGGTAGCCGTTGCTACCATCCATCCAACTTTCAGCTTTTCGGAAGTAAGGTAAACAGTTTTGATAATTCCAACCTGAAGCGCCAGACTCCTCCCACTGGTCGAAATCGCAAGCATGACCGCGTACATAAACCATGCCGTTAATTGAAGAGCTTCCACCCAGTACTTTACCGCGAGGACAATGTAGTTGGCGGCCATCAAGCCCTGCTTCTTTCTTGCTTTCAAATTGCCAAGCGTATTTTTCGCTGTTCATTGGATATGAAAGTGCGGTTGGCATTTGAATGAAAATGCTTTTATCACTGCCACCGGCTTCTAATAGCAGAACATTATGTTCGCCTGATTCGCTGAGTCTGTCGGCAAGTACACAGCCGGCCGAACCCGCGCCGACGATAATATAATCGTAGCGTTGTTGCATAAGAATTGTCTCCGCTCTCTGTTAGAGAGTATCGATTAGAAAGTCGGTGAGGTTAAGCACCGACAAATAGATTCATTTCTAGGTGATAAGGCGTGTTAAGCATAAGGACTTTCGAAGTCGCCTAAGTGAACAAACACACTTTTGGTTTGGGTGTAATGGTGTAATGTTTCAGTACCATTTTCGCGGCCAATACCCGAGTGTTTGTAACCACCTACTGGCATTTCAGCAGGGGAGTCGCCCCAAGTGTTGATCCAACAAATACCCGCTTGCATCTGATGAATAACGCGGTGTGCACGCGATAAATTTTGAGTGAAGATACCGGCAGCAAGGCCAAACTCGGTTGCATTGGCACGTTGGATGACTTCATCTTCATCATTGAACTTAAGCACAGACATGACAGGGCCAAAGATTTCTTGTTGAACATGAGCCATGTTGTCATCACAATCGATAAAGATGGTTGGCGCGACAAAGTTACCCTTTTCTAAACCTTTATCCGTGACCTGATAGCCACCGGTGAGTAATGTTGCACCACTTTGTTTTGCCGCTTCAATTGCGTTTAGGACTTTGCCTAAATGCTCTTTGGAAATCAGGGCACCCACTTGAGTGTTGATGTCCATAGGATCGCCAACAATCATTTTTTCAGTGCGCGTTTTTAATTGAGTAATGAAATCGTCATACATAGCTTCATGAACAAAGACGCGTGTTCCGTGGGTACACACTTCACCTTGTGTATAAAAGTTTGCCACCATAGCCGCAGAAACCGCTTGGTCTAGTTTGGCGTCGTCAAAAATAATCAAAGGTGATTTCCCACCTAATTCCATCGTGACGGATTTAAGTGTTTTGGCGCTGTCACCCATGACGGCTTTACCAGTACCAGACTCCCCAGTGAAAGAAACTTTTGCTATCTCAGGGTGAGCGGTAAGCATTTGACCAACACGATAGTCGCCTTGAAGCACATTAAATACGCCATCCGGAACGCCTGCTTCCGTAAAGATTTCTGCCAATTTCAGTACCGACAATGGCGTTTCTTCCGATGGTTTGAAAATCATGGCATTACCGGCAGCAAGCGCAGGGGCTGATTTCCACATTGCGATTTGGATCGGATAGTTCCATGCACCAATACCAGCACAAATACCAAGAGGCTCACGACGTGTATAAAAGAACTGATCTTCACTTAACGGTTGTTGCTCGCCTTGTAAGCTTGGTACTAGATTTGCGAAGTATTCGATGACATCTGCGCCCGTCACAATATCAACTTCCAATGCTTCTTGAAGCGGCTTTCCTGTATCTGCCACTTCTAATGCGGCAAGCTCATCGTTTCGTACTCTAAGTATTTCAACTGCTTTTAAAAGAATTCGACTGCGTTCAACTGCGCTCATTTTCGACCAAATTTGAAAACCTTGTTTGGCAGAGGCTATCGCTTTATCTAAGTCGCCTTGAGAGGCTTGACCAATTTCTGCAATGGCTTCACCCGTTGCAGGGTTGTAGCTGGTGAAGGTTTCACCTGATGTTGCAGAGGTTAATTGACCATCGATATAAAGTGTTTGAGTTGTCATGTGAAAGCCTATTAATTGGAAAATTTAAAGTGATGATTGGGCGTAAAACGTCAGTTGTTTGTCGAGATAATCGTTAATAATTTCACGCGCTTTATCGGCATCAATACCATCTGGGTTTAATGTGCCACGTAGCCAAATACCGTCAATTAATGAAGCGATGCCATGCGCAACCAAGTTGGCTTGTTCGACAGGAAGTAGCGCTTTTAACTCTATTTTTAAATGGGAAAGCAAACGTTGTTCATTCACGCGTTGCAGCCTTTTTAACTGGACGTCATGCATGGAATAAGACCAAAATGCCAGCCAAGTTTTAGCCACTTTGTTTTCGGCTTGAAAGCCTTCAACGTTGGCATTGATGATGGCGTTAATTCGTGACTGATGATTGTCTTTTGGCAAGTGCTTGAGTTGCGCTTGTACCGTGCCAGAAAGGTCTCGCAAAATGGCTCTCATGGTTTCTTCGAGTAAACCATGCTTGCCGCCAAAGTAGTGATTGATAATACCTGTAGAAACCCCCGCTTCTTTGCTGATCAACGAGATGCTTGCACTGTGCAGACCGACTCTTTCAATCACAGCCATCGTGGCTTTTACAAGTTGCGGTTTTCTAATGTCAGGCATTCCAATTTTTGGCATATTTCGAACCCATTTATTTTTTATTGAACGGTTAATTAACAATAATGCTACACATAAAATGTTTAGACCTCAAATGAATATTCTGGGTTTTATTGTTAGGTTTTGGTTGGGTTTTATATAAATATGTTATTTATCAGTTGAATAAAGTGAAGTGGCAAGTTTTGAGGAATTAAAAATTATTACGGATGTAAGGTTATTTTGCAGAAAAAATAGAACAAAGAGGGGAGGAGAACGGTGGTTGGGTGACGGAGGAGGATAAACTGATGTCTGCTCATAAGTCAGTTCCAATCTTCATTGCTCAAACAACTCTAATCCACAAGGAAGAACAAGAAACGGAAAGTACCCCTTCCAAATAAAATTCTGAAAAAAAGCGCCAATCAATGTGATTGATTAGCGCGATTTAATGAGCATTATGGTGCTCTATTTAGAGTTATAAAATGGTTTTATTTACTGATTTAAAACCCAACGTTCATGCCTACCCAATAACGACGACCATCTTCTACATAGCCGTACTCGTCATAAGTGACTTCTTCATCTAATAGATTATAAATAGCGGCATTAAGCGATACGCTGCTTGTTAATTGGTAGCTCATGCCCATGTCAACAAAGGTGTATGACGGTGCTTCTAAGCTGCTCGATGATGGCCCTGTGATAGGTTCCATCTCTTCACCATGGTAAGTGACTTGAGCCCATGTTTCTAAATCTGCAGTGGCCTGCCAAGAAAGATCGGTACTGAATAAATGTTTTGGCAACTGAACAAGAGGTTGACCTGCGTAGTCTCCAGATTTTTGCTCAGAGTGTGTAAAGGTGTAGCTATTATTCCAATAAACACTTTCTGATAGAGGTGTTGATAACGTGACTTCGACACCTCTTGTGACCGCTTTATCGATATTCACACGTTGTGTTGAATCGCTGCCCCAATCATTGACAGGGCCACAACTTGTACAGCTCACGCGTGAGATTTTATCTTTAAAGTCGTTATTAAACAAAGTCACACTTGATGACACACCATAATCGTTTTGGTAATTTAAACTGATTTCTGTATTAACGGAGGTTTCAGGGGTTAAATTTTCATTACCGTAGATATTACCGCCTCGACTCACTTGAGCCCAACCTGGAGTAATTTCTCGAAGGCTTGGAGCACGATAGCCGGTTGATACACCACCTTTTAATACCCAATTTGAAGTCATGCTCCATACGCCATAAGCTCTTGGGCTGATATGGGTTCCGTAGCGTTCATCATCATCCAAACGTGCGCCTAGTGTTAAACTAAATGAATCGACAATTGCCCATTCATCTTCTAGGAAAACCGCGAATCGATTGTTATCGAGCTCGCTAAGATCGGAAGCTTGATTTGAAGTGTAATCTTCTAATTTTTCATATTGGAATTCAAAACCAGTTGTCAAAGTATGAGAATAAATTGGGGTGACAAGACTGGTGTTGAATACGGTGTTCATGCTCTCCATTTCTCGGGTTGTATTTTCCGAGTCTTCATATTGAAGATAGGTGTTAGAGCGACCCACTTTCCCCCAGTTACCCTGATGGCTAATGGAGTAATGTTGGCGGTTGTACTCATCAAGTTCTGGGTCAGAGCCATCTGCGAGTGTGTTGCCAGCGGTTCCTTCACGGTCTTGTTCTGATATACCAGCTTCAAAAGCGATTTGGTGATCATCATTTGCTTGGTAAGTTAACGTGGAGTCAATGCTGTTCAGAGATTTATCTTCATAACCATTTAGAATTTGATCTTCGTCTCTTACGGTGGTTTGTCCGTTAACTTGTAAAGTCAGTTTGTCAGAGATTGGACCGGTGAGATAAAAATTAGCGCTACGCTCATCACCGGATTTACGGTTTTCTTGAATTGTGGTTCCTATTTGAACATTCCCAGTCCAATGTTGCGTATCTTTACGTGTAATGACGTTGATCACGCCGCCAATCGCATCCGAGCCATACAAGGTCGACATAGGACCACGAATCACTTCAATACGTTCAATGGCTTCAATTGGTGGCAACCAACCTTGTTCGATACCAGGGCCGTCACTGTTTGGCCTTGTTTGTCTTGATGACTGGCGCTTACCATCCACTAAGATCAATGTATATGCCGATCCCATTCCACGAATACTAATATCGGTTTTATCACCACCACCAGTAATGGTTACCCCTGGAACATTACGAAGCGCATCGGTGACATCACGATAATAACGATTATCAAGTTCTTCACGAGTGACCACGCTGATACTGGCTGGCGCGGTAATTTCTGATTGTTCATAACCGGATGCTGTGACCACCATTGTCTCTGTGGTGCTCTTTTCAGCCGCTTGTGCATTCGTTGCTAATAAAATAGCGCCCGCTAAAGTCGAAAGCGGTAAATGGTACCTAGACATTACAATTCCTTTAAATGATAATGATTCTTAAATTCATTTGCGATTATTCATAGGTTTTGTCTTATTGACTAGATCAATAGATGAAACAGGCTGTTCCAAAAATGGGATTGAGATGAAAACAGAACTACAAGGGATACGTGCGTTTGACGCATTAAATCGTCATCATAGTGTGACTGCGGCGGCAAAAGCATTAAATCAACCAAAATCAACCGTTAGCCGACGTTTAGCTCAATTAGAAGCAGAGCTTGGACAAACGTTGTTTATTAAACAAGGTTCTCGTTTAATGCTAACGCGAGCGGGGGAGGTGTTTGCTCAATATTGTGAGCGCTTAATTACGGTGGCTGAAGAGTCTCAAAATGCGCTGCAGTCTTTAAAGCAAAATATTAGCGGAGAATTGACCGTATTAGCCCCGCCTAGCTTAGTGCGAGGTTGGTTGCGTTCAGAGTTAAATCAATTCCTTGATGCCCATTCACAGGTGAATATCCGTCTGTTCACGGAATCACGAGAAGAATATTTTCATCAAGAGCCTGATATTATACTGTCAGTGGGTGAGACCCAGTTACCCGGGACGTGGCGTAAACAGGTGCTCGGGTATTGGCAGTTTGGCTTGTATGCAAGTGCTGAATATTTAGCCCGACAGCCTAAACTTACTCATCCACAAGAGCTAAATACACATCAATGGTTGCCCTTTGATCATGATCAAAAGAGCAGCATTTATTTATCTCATGCTCAAGAGCATTACATGGTGATGCCGCAAATCAGTCGGCTCACCAGTGATAATTTATTGTTACAAATTGACTCTATGGCCAATGGATACGGAATTGGTTTATTGCCTACTTGGATTGCGAATAATTATTCTAGTGCGCATCCGGGAAAAATTGTTCGTTGTTTACCTCACTGGCTTGGGCAACCGAAGCCCATCATTTGTTATTTTGGCAATGGCGTGCTGCCATTACGAGTGCAAACCTTGATCAAAACACTACAAGAAAACGCGCCTAAAGAGTGGAATACCAAGGCATCCCCTTTTCATACATATAAAGAAAGTATTGCTACCATGGCACAGTGTGTTTGAGTACCATGGCAAGCATTTTTTGATGACTTAATGCTGGTAAAACCGGTTATGAGAAATACAGACACATTCGGTTGCCATCCACTTCAATTACGTTAAATGGGGTTTCATAGATATCCGCAAGAACGTGTGAATCGATCACTTGCTCCACGCTGCCTTTTGCTACGATCTCGCCTTTTTTTAACGCAAGAATGGTATCGGAATAACAAGAAGCAAAGTTGATATCGTGGATCACAATCACTACGGCTTTATTCAGTTCATGAGCGAGGCGACGTATAGTGCTCATGATTTGCAAAGAGTGTTTAATATCAAGGTTGTTTAAAGGTTCATCGAGGAACACATAGTCAGTATCTTGTGCTATTACCATGGCGATGAATGCCAATTGCCGCTGTCCTCCACTCAACTCATCTAAATATTTATATTGGATTGCCCCTAAATCAACATATTCAATCGCTTTGTCGATCACTTCATTATCTTCTGCTTTCAAGTTACCTTGGCAGTAAGGAAAGCGACCAAATGAAATCAGTTCACGTACCGTAAAACGTAACGACACAGTATTGGCTTGTCTTAGAATGGATAAGCGTTTTGACAGTGCTTTGGTATCCCAATCAACGAGTTCTTGTCCATCAATCCAGACTTCGCCTTGATCGCGCTTTAATAAACGGCCTGCCATGGAAAGTAGTGTGCTTTTCCCAGCGCCATTAGGGCCAATAATTGCGGTGACTTTTCCTTTTTCAAATTCTGCACTGGCATTTTGTACGACAGGGTGTTCGCCAAAATATTTGGTTAGTTGTTTTAATTCAATCATCAGTGTTACACCACTTTATTACGTAATAAAAGGAACAAGAAATAAATGCCACCGACAAAGTTAATGATGACGCTTAATGTGGTTTCAAAGCCAAATGCTTTCTCTATTACCCATTGGCCAGTTAATAATGTTGCGACGGACATTAAGCCACAAGCGGTAAGTAAGTACTTATGTTGGTAAGTTTTTAGCCATTCACGTGTGAGGTTGGTAATGAGCAAACCAAAGAACATGATAGGGCCAATTAAGGCGGTCGAAATTGCAATCAAAATTGAAGACAGCAACAGCACTGTGCGTGTGGTACGTGCAATATCAACCCCTAAGCTGGTGGCATTATCTTGATCGAGTAAGTACACATCAAGGGTGCGATGTATTCTAAACAACCAGAAGGTGACCGATAACAAAATGGGTAGTGTCCAATAGACTAATTCAACATGAATATTATTAAAGCTAGCAAACATGTTGGCTTGTACTGTGGCGAATTCATCAGGGTCCATCAGCATGGTTAAAAACGATGAGCCGCTGCCAAACAGTTGTCCAAAAATCACACCTAATAATAGCAATGAGATGATGTTGCTGGCTGAATAGCGGAAATACAGCAAAAACAACAATAAAGAGAAGCACATCATCAATACTACGGAGATAGAAAAGTTGATCACCGGGTTGGTCATCATGATGCTTAAGCCACCAAAAAGGCTGACCACGAGGACTTGGATTAATAAATATAAAGAATCAAACCCCATAATACTTGGCGTTAAGATCCGGTTATTGGTAATGGTTTGAAAACAAAATGATGCAATGCCAATAGAAAATCCTGCAATGATAATGGCGAGTACCTTCGGGATACGACGAGATAAAAAGTATTCATAATTATCGGCCGTTAATCCATAGCCAATAAATAATGAAGCCATCACCACACTGAGAATGAACATGGCCATCATTTTTTGTTTATCGGTTATCGATTTTTTTATTTTTTGTTTTTTGATCATTGAGTTAGCGTTCATGTCTCATTCCTTTTAACACTAGGAAAATAAACACACTGCCGCCAAGAAGGCTTATTACCATAGAAATTGGAATTTCATAAGGGAAGATGATCACACGCCCAACTAAATCACACGCAAGTACTAAAATTGCGCCTAAGAGAGCAGTACGAGGAATATTCTTGCGCAAGTTATCACCATAAAAGCGATTGACGAGGTTGGGGACAATTAAACCTAAAAACGGCAGTTGGCCGACGATCATCACTACCGATGCCGACATGATCGATACTAATGCCACACCAATCACCATCACTTGTTGATAATTCAAGCCAAGGTTTACTGCAAAATCTTTGCCCATGCCCACTGCAGAAATTCGAGCAGCATATAAATAACTAAAAATGGCGACTGGTAGAGCGATATAAAGCAGTTCGTAATTACCGGCTAGAATATTGGCAAAGTTGGCGACCGCCCAGCCGGATAGGTTTTGCAGGGCATCGTATTTATAAGCAATAAAGGTTGCCATTGAAGCGATGATATTGCCGAAAATAATGCCAATCAACGGAACGAAGACGGCATTTTTAAACTGGATGCGTTGGATTAAATGAACGAAGAAAAGTGTGCCTAGCATTGCAGTAGCAAAAATAAGCCACAGTTGATCACCGTTGCCAAATATCACTAAGCTAAGAACAAAGCCGAGCATCGCGCATTCAATGGTGCCTGAGGTCGACGGGGCTGCAAACCGGTTTTGACTGATTTGCTGCATGATAAGTCCAGCAATACTCAACCCGCTACCTGCCAGTAAAATGGACAGCAAGCGTGGTACTCGACTGGTGACAAATAATTGCCAAGCATTGGCATCACCGCTAATAAGGTGGGCAATAGAGACATTACCCACCCCAACAAACAGCGAAGACAGACTTAGGCAGACTAAAACAAACAACAATTTAGTCACAACAACCTCTAGGTCTGATTATTGAGTTTTGGTTAAAGATTCAATGTCTTCAATCATGGTTTGTGTTGCGGTAATGCCAGAGCTTGCCACGTACCATGCTGGAATATCCAGATACACCATACGATGATTTTTATACGCATCGGTTGATTTAACTAACTCATTATCAAAATCTTGGCGAGTGGTGCTTTTGCCTTTGTTGACAAGCTTATCACGATCTAAAATCAACAATGTCGATGGGTTTTCTTGGCTGACTAGCTCGTAAGAGACAAGTTGACCATGGCCGCCAGTTTTGTCCGATTTTTTGTCACTTACATCAATGGTTGGTTTAAAACCAAAGTCTTGATATAGGATTGAGAAGCGAGAGCCTTCCCCAAAAGAGGTCACGTTGCCACCAGAGCTCATCAACATGAGTGCATCCAAATTATGGCTTTGATTGTAGTTTTTAATCGCGGTAAAACGTTGATTTAACGTTTCAATTGTCTGGTCTACCAAGGTTTCTTTATCAAAGATATCACCAAGATCATGCCAAATTGCTTGGGTGTGTTTCCAGTAGTCGGTGCCATTTTCGACAGCAAACACAAAAGTTGGGGCAATTTTAGAGAGTTCTTTGAAATGTTTAGAGCTACGCGGTCCAACAATGATCAAATCGGGTTTTTGGGAATAAATGGCTTCAAAGTCAGGTTCAAAAATAGTGCCTGCAGAAGCAAAGCTTTTATCATCATATTGAGTAAGATATGAAGGAAAAACCACACCTTTAGAAACTGCTACGGGTTTTATGCCTAACGCATCGATGGCATCTAATGCCCCAACCCCAATGACCACAACACGCTGTGGTGAGGTTTCTATTGTGGTTGATCCCATAATGTGATCAACCGTGATGGTTTTAGCGGTAAGAGGAAAAGCGCTGGCTAGAGTTGCTGCAGCTAATCCCAAAAGAATAAAACGTTTCATATATATCCACTCCTTAATGATAATCATTATTATTGCGATTACTATATATATGAAAAGTAAGAAATCAATAGAAACTCGGTAAAGCTGAGTAAAGATAGCGAGATAGTTAGGCGCTAATAGAGATATAGAGTGATTTTTAAGCTGAATGTATTTATCATTGACATTCCCATGACTTATGTGTGGGTGTCGTTTGGGACACCATCCGAGATGAAAAATATAATTCACCTGGAACCCTATGCTTATTCTTGATAATCGAACTCTATTGGTTGTAATTGGTATTATTGCCACAGGAGCAGCCATTACATTAGCTTTTCTTTGGCGATCTCAAACGCAACGTAATGGTGTTGGTTATTGGGCTGCTGGTATGTCGAGTATCGCTCTGGCATCAATACTGGTTTCTTTACGTGATCTTGTCCCTGATTTTGTTTCATTGATGGTGGCTAATTTACTGTATGTAGTCGGCTTCCTTTTTATTTTACGTGGTATTCGTGTTTTTAGTGAACGCCCCCCTTTATTGTTTCTAGACTTCTCTCTTATCCCCATTGCGGGCTACCTTTTTTACTATTTTAAATACATAGAAGAGAGCCAAAGTATTCGGATTGTTGTGTTTTCTGCTGTTGTCGTCGTGGTGTGTACCAGTATTGTCGTAGCATTATTGACCGATAAGAATAAAGCGAAACGTTCGGCAGGGCTTTCAGTTGCAACGATCTTTGGTTTATTTGCTTTTCTCAATTTTATGCGCGGCTTTATGGCATTAATGTTGCCTTCGCAAGAGTCAGTTATTCAAGATAGTCTTACTACGACCTTATTATATCTCAGCGGTATTTTCTTTGTCGGCGGGGTAGCGATTACCTTGGTTTTGCAAACCTATTCAATGCTAGCGTCGAAATTAAGAACGGTGTCGTTGGCGGTTGACCAATCTGCATCGTCGATAGTGATTACTGATAACGATGGCCGTATTGAATATATCAACCCAGCAGCATTAGAGAAAATGGGCTATCAAAAAGAAGAAGTCATAGGTAAACATACCTCAACTTTTCGCGCAAATATACCATCTCCAGAAGAATACGCTGAGCTTTCAAAACAGCTTAATAGTGGTAAAGCATGGCGTGGGCAACTATTGAACCGCAAAAAATCGGGAGAAGAGTTTTGGGAGTTAGTTTCCATTGCGCCGGTAAAACAAACGAATGGTGATATCAGCCATTTTGTTGCCGTTAAAGAAGATATTACCGCACTCACAGAAGCGAAAAAGAAAATTCAACATCTTGCGCATCACGATAATTTAACGGGTTTACCTACCAGAGCATTGATGATGGAAAGATTGGAGTCTGCACTTTTGAAGGCTCAATCAAATCACTGTCAAGTGGCGGTTCTGTTTATTGATATTGATGGTTTTAAAGCGGTAAATGATACTTTTGGACATGCGACAGGGGATGAATTACTTAAATTAATTAGCGAGAAACTGTGTGTTTGTGTTCGTGATACCGATACTGTTGCTCGTATTGGAGGGGATGAATTTTTAATTGTGCTTACCCACATTACCGACAACCATGTTATTACGGTTATTACCGAGAGAATGATTCAAGCGACGTCAGAATTGTTTGATGTATATGATTCTAGAGTCAATGTGAGCGTGAGTGTCGGTATTGCTCAATATCCTATTCATTCTAAAGACCCACATGAATTGATTCAACTAGCTGATCAGGCAATGTATGGGGTTAAGAGAGCTGGTAAAAATAACTTTGCTTTTGCTATCAGTTCTCAAGAAGCGAATCACTCTATAATGAATAGTGAGCAAGCTTCATAAATAGTGATATTTTAAGCGTTGGTTATCTCACATCGGTAATGATTTTATCTAATAAGGTAATCATTTGTTGCGCCTCGTCATCACTTAAACTTGGAAACTGGCAGCGAATCGTATGAGGAATGGTAGCGGCTTTTGATTGCATGTCATGACCATAAGGTTGTAATTCTACTGTTCTTTTACGTTTGTCATGCTCATATTTCACAATATTCAATAAGCCTTTATCACTCATTTTTTTTAATATTTGAGTCATAGCGCTGCCATCAATAGCGGTTTTTTCTAATAGCTCAGTAATGCTGATCTTATCGTTTTCCCAAAGAGCCATCATCACCACGTATTGTGGATACGTGAGACCGAGTTCTGATAAAGCCTCGCGATAAGTTCTTATTAATCCATTCGATGCCATGTATAAGCGATGACAGATTTGGTTGTCGAGTTTGAGTTGTGGATGTTTCATGACTATTCTCATTGAATAAATAACGTAATGTTCGTTTATGTAATATTGAATCACGCCATTGCCGTGATGAAGTTGATTTTAATTTGCATGCAAAATATTTGCAATTAATCTTATCTCGATCTAGTATTTTGCATGCAAAGTATTTTATAACCCAATTAGGAATTCAAAATGAAAACATTACAAAGTGTAGCTTATACCGCTAAAGCGACGGCAACTGGTGGACGTGAAGGTAGTGCAAAATCTGATGATGGACGTTTAGATGTTGCTCTTTCTACTCCGAAAGGTTTAGGCGGTGATGACGGTCAAGGAACTAACCCAGAGCAGTTATTTGCTGCAGGTTATGCAGCTTGCTTTATTGGCGCATTAAAATTGGTTGCTGGGCAAGCAAAAGTTGCTTTACCAAAAGATACGCACATCAACTCTGAAGTGTCTATTGGTCCAATCGAAGGCGGTTTTGGTATTGCAGTGAAATTGGAAGTGAATGTTGGCGATCTTGATAAAGCAACGGCTCAAGAATTGGTAAACAAAGCTCACGAAGTTTGTCCGTATTCAAATGCAACTCGTGGTAATATCGCTATTGAGTTGTCAGTTATTTAAAAATAATTCACGCCTTATTTATTATGGCGCTCAGTTTGATTACTGTCTCATCAACTTAGATGATGCCTGACAATACAGCCTCGCAAAGATAGCGGGGCTTTTTTATGGATGGTATTTAAGATGAGACAGCAGAAAGTTTAGCTCCGGGTTGTAAAATAGCCTTTCTATCTTCAGGGTTGTATAAAGCACAACTTTCTAATGATAAGCACCCACAATTGATACAGCTGCCTAACTGTGTTTGAAGTGCTTTCAAGCTTTGAATTTTTTGGTCTAATTGATGCTGCCAGCTTTGGGCTAATTCTTCCCATTCTTCCTTTTTAGGCGCTCGGTGTTTAGGTAGGTGAGATAACTGTTGTGCAATTTCTTGCAAACTTAAACCAACATTTTGTGCAGCTTTAATCACGGCAATACGACGCAGGATCTGTTGAGGGTAACGACGTTGATTTCCGGCATTGCGACTGCTGTAAATTAACCCTTTCTGTTCATAAAAGTGCAAGGTGGCAACACTGATCCCCGCGCGCTTAGCGACTTGTCCGACACTCATATCCATTTATTTGATGCCACCTATTTTATTTGGGATGCTTAGTTTAACGTAAGGCGGAGTCGAAGTGCTATTTTTGATGGTAGGTTTTGTGTGATGGGTGCTAGATGCAGTGTGTGAATAATGCACATTAAAGATCGATATTTAAAGAGCCACTCAAAATGGAGTGGCTTGTTTAATTTGCTGAGTATGTACTCCTAAGCTAGCAGTGACCTGGATATTAGATACCTAAAGCTTGACCGCCACCAATTTGAATGGTTTCTGCTGTAATGAACGATGCATCTTTGCTGGCTAAGAAAGAAATAACCGATGCAACTTCCTCTGGCTCACCGAGGCGACCTAACATGATGCTGTCTTTCCATGTTGCAAATACTTCAGGCTTGGTTGCTTTAATTTGAGCGTGGAACGGAGTATCGATAGTACCTGGAGATACAGCGTTAACACGAATTCCTGCAGGGGCTAGTTCTTTTGCTAATGCGCGAGTTAAAGTATGAACAGCGCCTTTAGACACACCGTAGATACCTGCACCTGGGCCACCAGCATTCCAACCCGCATTTGAAGTAAAGTTGATGATAGAAGCACCTTCTGCTTTCTTTAAATATGGGATTGCAGCGCGAGAAACAAAAAATGCGCTATCAAGGTTTAACGCCATAACAAAGCGGTAGAATTCCGTTGTCATTTCTTCCATTGGGCTACGGCCACCAAGGCCACCGGCATTATTCACGACAACGTCAATTTTACCGTATTTCTCACCGATAGCCGTGATGTTTTCAGTCACTGCCTTATCATCGGTAACGTCAAAACCGTAATACTCAGCTTCGATACCAGCTTCTTTTAGCTCAGCTACGCAAGCGGCACCTTTGTCGTTTTCAATACCGTTAAGAACAACAGTGTAACCATCTTGCCCAAGACGTTTCGCTACTTGGAAACCGATACCACCTGTTGCACCAGAAATAAAAGCAATTTTATTAGACATGTGTGATGTTCTCTTTGGTTAGTCAGCCTTTACTAAAGACGATCTTTATCTTTAGCATTCAATATAATCTTATTGTATTACAATAATGCTAATGTTCAAGTGCTGAAAAATACGACAATTAAAAAATGAGATCTGTAGCAATGTTAGAATACTTTCGTTGCTTATGATTTTTCACGCACGATCAAAATAGTGACGCGAGTTGATGCTCTGTAGCGATGGGTGGGTATTACCATTAAGGTATTTGGAGAACTGCTGGCGATTGATACCAATTTTTCGGCAACACTCTGCAACGCTGCCTACATAGCTGCACAAAAGACGAAGATTGATAGCCAGATGCTGTGATTCCATAACGATCTAACAAGGTAAGAGTCCATATTGGATCTTTTCTAACATATTCATGATGAGTATGTATACCCAAGTCACTTCAAGATGTCGATTTCAAGCATGATCACAACTTACTATTACGTAGAGGAAGGCGTGGTAGGTAGTGAGCTATTTATCATTTTGTTGTCTAAATATAGCCTCTAATATTGTCGATAACGAAAGATGGCGTACAATAGCGGCAATCTAATTATAATCAGAGCTGGAAAATGGAACTCACCCAAGCATTGCAACAAATTCAACCTTCTTATATTCGTGAAATCTTAAGTGATGCTCAAGCTGAGGGCGTCATTTCTTTAGCGGGTGGTTTGCCAGATGGTAATACTTTCCCAATTGCGTTAATGGAACAATCTCTAAAATCACTTCCAGAACGTCCAGCCTTGTTTCAATATGGTCATACGGCTGGTTTCGCTCCGCTTTTAGATTACTTTCGTGAGCAATACCAATTACTTGAAAATCATCAAGCTTTAGTGTGTACCGGATCTCAACAAGGGTTGGATCTGATCGCTCGCGCCTTTGTCAATCCAGGCGATAAAGTGGTAATGGAAGCACCAAGTTATTTAGGTGCACTGCAAGTCTTTGGTTTAGCTCAAGCGAATGTGATCAGTGTGTCACAACAAGCTGATGGTCCAAACCTTGAAGAATTAGAAGCATGTTTTGCCAATCAAGCACCAAAGTTATTCTACGCAGTGCCAGATTTTCATAACCCAACAGGCGTGTCTTGGTCTTTAGCGGTTCGTCATAAAGTTGCGCAATTATGTCAGCAATATGGCGTAACCTTAGTAGAAGATGTGCCTTATCGTGAATTACGTTTTAAAGGTGAAATGCTGCCTTTGGTGTCAAGCTTTTGCCCAGATCAAGCTTTGGTACTGCGTTCGTATTCTAAAATTGCTGCACCGGGTATGCGTATGGGTGTGGTGACAGGTAAAGATGAATGGATTGCGCCACTTATCAAAGTAAAACAGTGTGCAGATTTACACTCAAGTGTGCCAATGCAAGCCGTGCTATTGGATCTTCTGCGGCATCCACATTTTGACCAACACATTGCGACGCTTCGCTCTATTTATCAAGAACGTTACCAATGCCTTGCCGAACAACTTCGCGCTAAATTACCACAAGGCTGCGCGTTTAATGAAGTAGAAGGCGGTATGTTTATTTGGGTTACAGTCCCTGAGTGTGATGATTTTGCTTTAGCCAAAGCCGCATTAAAAAATAAAGTGGCGGTCGTTCCAAGCACTGTGTTTTATCAACAAGGTGAAAAAATCACTCCAGCTTTACGACTTAACTTCACCAACGCAACGGTTGAAGAACTAGCAGAAGCGGTTGATCGTTTAGTCACTGTGATTAAAGCTGAGTGTGGTGTTAAATAGTTAATATTCATTCAGGATGAAAGCGGAGGCCAAGACGTTATGTGCTTGGCCTTTTTTATGCTTCTTATTTAATCTTGAATACGTTCAACTAAACCCTTGTCATTGAAGATCACAATGAATTTATTCCAGCGGTTTGACCAATACATCCATTCGTTATTTTTGAGTGATGGTGTTGTATGTTCTGGTGGAAAGCCAATCGCAAGCGTAACACCTTCTTTGGTCATGCCCGTTAATGCTTTGCCTTGACCTATGCCTTTTTTATCAAGACTGCTTAGTGTGAGATTGTTAGTTGCGGTGCATTCTGTACCAAAATAGCCTTGTAAGTATTTAGCAAAATCTGGTGATGATTTATGACGAATTAAGGTATATACAGTGTCAGTTTTGGTTTCTTTAAAGGTGATCGATTTATTGCTGTAATCTTGTAAGTCAACTTGAGTACAACGAGGGATCAAGCCATCTTGTTGATAGTTGACCGTGTATAAACGCTTACGTTGTTGGTCTGGATGCAAATTAACCAATGTATAAATTGGTTGAGTTGTATCAACTAGGTTAGTGCCTGACTGGTCTTCTAAAGGTTGAGTGCTAGCACAAGCGGCAAGAAGTGTGGTGAGAACAGCAGGTAAAGCTAAGTGCTTAATCGGTGGCATAGTTCGTCCTTACTTAATGATTGTTCTTCTTACTATAAGAATAAGCACAAAGTAGCATAATGGGTAGAAGAACTTTATGCTGCTTGTTTACCACTTTAGCCCCAGCTCAATATTTGCCACGGTGTTCCTTGAGCTTGTTTTACTAAACGTTCACATGGATTGACCAAATAGGCAAAATCAGCGTGTTCACATAACGCGAGATCATTAATTGAATCGGTATAAAAGTGGATCTCTGAAAATGATTCAGATTGATTGTTGTTCCACTGTTGTAGCCGAACCACTTTTCCTTCTTGATAACTTGGTGTGCCTAATATGTTTGGCGTGTAGCCGCAATTGCGTTCGACTAAATCAATACCAATGGCATGCTGAATGCCAATACGTTTCGCGACCGCTGTAACCAAAAATGAAACCGATGCGGAAATGATTAACATGGTGACTTTTTGTTGGTGTAGCGCTTCAATTAACATTTTGGCTTGCGGAAATAGTTTAGGTAGGATCTTCTCTTCCACACATTGATCGGCTAAATCAGCAACTTGTGTGATGTTGAGTTGAGATAATGGCGCAATAGAGAAATTAAGATAATCTTGCATATCCATTTCCCCCTTAGCGTATAGCGCCATTAGGGCTTTATCTTGCTCAAGAAAATCGGAGGTAGTTACAATGCCTTGCTCAACCAAGAATTCATGCCACAACATGGCGCAATCAGCATTAATTAAGGTTTCATCCATGTCAAAGACATACAATGGATTGGTCATGGTTAAGCTCTCACTGGTTGAATTTCATTAAGATTAAAGCGTAAGTTAAGTTGCTGGCCATTTGCCAATAAGCGTTCTGAAGAGCGATTCAATAAATCGACGGTTAGTTCGCAATCATGGCTGTTCTCTATAGTTACTTGGTATCGAATGATATTACCAAGTAACTGGTGGCTTTTTATTTTAGCCGCTAATGGTGCAGAAATATACTCTGGGTAAGATCGCCCCATCTCCTGACAAATTCACCGCCAAAACATTAGGTTTAGTCGAAGGGCACCCATCTTGAAAATCAGCTGAACTAATTACAAACAAGACGGAGAATTGATGGATTGCGAATTGGAATATTAGCGACTGGATGCCGTTATCATTGGGGTTGATGTTGAGGGATAATTAACACTTCCTCTCCAGCCTCGTCTTCCATAACGATATCGGTTTCTAAACTGGCTTCGCTTAACCAACGTTGAATTGCTGGGCTATTGAGGATCTTCAACTGATATTCTCGTGCTTTATCCGACATAGGGATCTGATAGGTTTGAAATCGCAGTGCGATAGGCGCGTACATGGCATCGGCAATCGACCATTCGCCAAATAAAAAGGAAGCAGGGTGTAAGGTCATTTGTTGTGACCAAATTTCATCAATGCGTGCTACGTCCTTTTGAGCTGAATTGGATAAGTGAACTCGACGAATTGCACGGCAGTTCATTGGCATTTCATTACGCACTGAACTAAACCCAGAATGCATTTCACAAGCAAGGGCGCGAGCTTTTGCACGTTCAATAGGATCCACCGGCCATGCTTTACCATTTAGATGCGTTTCATTGACGTATTCTAAAATCGCTAGCGAATCCCATACCGTTGCCCTTTCGTCAACTAAAGCCGGCACTTTTGCGCTAGGGGTGATGTTTTCTAAGGTTTGATAGAACTCATCAGTGAACAGTTTTAACTTTGTAATTTCAACGTCTAGATTGTATTGAGCGAAAATCAACCAGCCACGAAGCGACCAACTTGAGTAGTTTTGATTTCCTATATATAGATGCATATTGATATCCTTATTGAGTATGAAAAATTTTAATCCGTTAATTGGAGTTTAGGGGATTGCTTGTTTTGTGACTAACGGATAGTTTTAATACCAGATATCAAAAATTGTGATGGATAAAAGTAATGAGTAAATCAAATGGATATTGATGCACTAAGAAGTTTTTTAGCTTTTGTTGAAACGGGCAGTTTTACGAGAGCAGCGAAGCAAATATGCCGTACTCAATCGGCATTCAGTGCGCAGATGAAAAAGCTTGAAGAGGAAACCGGTGCTGGGTTGTTTGAGAAGGATGGACGAAACCTCATACTAAGTGAGGCTGGGTTACAACTGAGTGGCCAAGCAAAGCAGCTTATTACGTTACATGATAATACTCTTAACCAATTGAAGCAGAATCAAGGTAAACGTTCATTACGCTTAGGTTGCCCTGAAGATTATAACGACATTATTTTACCCATTATTGTTTCGATAATTAAAGAAGCTGATCCACGTTGTTCTATTCATATTTACAGTGAAACCAGTATGACGTTAAGGAAATGGCTAGATGAAGGTAAAATTGATGCCGCTATTTTAACTCGTCAGCCTAATTCTGAGGAAGGCTATTGGCTAACTTGCGATCAAGGCGTTTGGATTGCAGCGCCAAGTTATCAAATACCCAAATATGAGCCGCTACCACTTGCCTTATTTCAAACTGACTGTAAATACCACGCTGCTGCCATCGATGGTTTAACCAAGCGAGGAGTAAATTTCCAACTGTTAGCATGTTGTAATACGGCTTCTGCTCAAAGAGCGTTGGTTAAACATGGCTTAGCAGTTGGGGCGATGGGGAGGTTAAGTGTTGGTGATGGTCTGAGAATTATTGAAGACATGCCTTCATTACCGAATGTCGATATTGTTTTATCGGTTTCAGCAAAAGTTCACCCATTGTTGAATTCTGGTTTTCTACAAAACTTGGAAGCAAGCTTTAAAAAGAAAATGACAATGGTTTCTCAAACTAGAAAAACCAAGGAATATAGTTATTAGCTGACTAGAATCTATTTTTATCGTTAATGACAAGAATCTCCTGTCTCGAGTTAGATGAAAAACGTATATTAACGATGATTTTTAGTTTAAAAAGTAAACAAATAGTGCGTTTTTGAGTGAAAAATAAGCGTTTGATGTCTTTTTTTAAAATTATTAAAATAAATGCTTGCTAATGAACTGAGCTGCCCTATAATGCGCACCTCTTCAACGGAAAGCCAAAACGGTGACCGAGTTATCTCAAGTAGATAACAGCGAAGAAAGCTCTTTAACAATTTAAA
>NZ_AJYK02000023.1 GCF_000286955.2 Vibrio rumoiensis 1S-45 | reverse complement strand
AATAATAAATTTTATCGCTATAGAGGAAATGGTAGTCGGTAGTTTCAGAATATAATTGGCTCTAATTTTGAGCATAAATAGAGATCCACTCATCTTCAGAACAAAAAAGGCTCTAGCATTTCTGCTAGAGCCTTTAATATGGCAGGGGTGGAGAGATTCGAACTCCCAACACGCGGATTTGGAATCCGCTGCTCTGCCAATTGGAGCTACACCCCTAAAACTTTGTTTATATTACTTTTGTTGGCTTATAAAGTAAATTGTCTTTTTCATAAATTTAAAAAAAGTGGCGGAGTGGACGGGACTCG
>NZ_AJYK02000022.1 GCF_000286955.2 Vibrio rumoiensis 1S-45 | reverse complement strand
CATTAATGTCGGTGTTGATACTGGCAAGTCACAATTAGATATTTATATCCGACCTATAAATATTTTTTTCTCAGTTTCTAATGACGATAAAGGCATCAAAGAAGCCATTAAAAAGATAAAAAAGCATTCGCCAGAACGAGTTGTTATAGAAGCGACTGGACGATTAGAGATGCCATTTATCATTGCTTGTGCTGAAGTCAATCTTCCATTCGTTATAGCCAATCCAATACATGTAAAACGCTTTGCAGGTGCGATTGGTCGACGAGCAAAAAATGATAGGTTAGATGCAGAGCTTATTGCTCACTATGCTGAGGCGATTAAACCGACATTGACTCAGTTAAAACCTGAAAATATGAGGATAATGAGTGATTTAGTTGCAAGGAGAAGTCAATTGTTAACGATGCAAACAATGGAAAAAAATAGACTTCAGATACTACCAAAATCACTAGCTTCAACAATTAAACCAATATTAACAGCGTTCAAGAATCAGATAACCAAAATTGAATTAAAGATAGAAAGAATGATTAATGAATGCCCAGAATACCAAGCTAAAAATATGATACTTCAAAGTATGCCTGGGGTTGGAAAAGTCGTCGCTGCATCAATTATCAGCAATGTACCTGAGCTAGGATATATCACTAATAAACAAGCTGCCTCGCTTATTGGCGTTGCGCCAATAACCAAAGAAAGCGGCCAATTTAAAGGGAAAAGAAGCATTCAAGGCGGTCGTGCTCAAGTTAGAACAGTACTCTATATGGCAATGATGTCAGCTATGCAATGCAACCCTATTTTTAAAGAAAATTATCAGCGACTTCTTAAACAAGGAAAGCCCAAAAAAGTCGCCATTATTGCGTGTGTTCGAAAGATGGTGATCACCTTAAACTCAATGCTTAGAGATGGTGTTATGTGGGATGAAAATAGAATTAAAAATTAACTATTGACACCATAGCCCCTTGTTAGGTATTTACAACCACTTTAAGTCTTCTCTCCACTTCCTCTGAGAGAGTTTGTCATTGTTACTGATGCGTTTAGCAATAGAGCGAGGGTCTCTACCCAAGTAAAAAGCCATCTGTGATGGCTTCATTTCAAAATCAACCAACATTACTCGTAATTTTTCTTGATCCTCATGCGTCCAAGGCTTCCCATAGTTTTTATGTCGCAAAATTTTCTTTTGCATCAGTGCTAATCTAGCTTCTTTCTCTTTTTCTCTTTGGCTAATCTCTTTATCTAGCTGCACAGAAAATATTCGGTAAGCCTCTATTGGTACACCCGCTGTATGCAAGTTGTTAAAAATAACCTGAGATGCCAAATCAAGTTTGGGAGAATCAATACATTGAGATATTTTTGTTAAATCAGGCTGTTCAATTTTTCCTAAAATACTTATTTGCTTAAGATTGAAAAAGCCCCTTAGATCAAAAGCTTTTACGAGCTTAGTTTGAATGACACTCTCAATTACTGTTGCCTTTTCGTAAGTATAGTCAGCGAATGGAAGCGCCCAAACTACTAACTGAGGAAGATATTTGTTTAATAATATGTCTTCCCATTGAAAACCAAATTGTTGTTCCTCTGAGAGAAGGTTTATAGCGCTGTTTAAATCGACCGTTGTGGAAGCCCAAATCTTGTGTTGATTAGCTAATTCTTGGTAATGCTTTGTATGATTGCGGACTTTGTAGGCTGACATAAATTTATACACGTCATCATTATGACCAGCATTATAAATAGTTCGATTACCTCTTAAGTAACCTTCATAGTGTTCGCTGATTCTTCTACCGACATTGTTACTAACACCAACATACACTACACGCTCAAAAACTCCTTGATGAACAATGAGGTAAACACCACTACATCCCGATTTTCGAGCCTCAGCCAGAGAACCTAGAAATCGCCACTTCATATTTGCACTCCGTTGATACCTAACGCCGCATTAAGCGGACAAAAGTAGTGGGTTAAAATGTGTAGCGAAGCGAAACGTAACCCACTGTTTTTGTTCCGTTTAAATGCCTTGTTGAACGAAGCCGCTACGCGG
>NZ_AJYK02000021.1 GCF_000286955.2 Vibrio rumoiensis 1S-45 | reverse complement strand
AGTTTGCGGTAGGTATTGGATTCTTCTTTTCTTTAGACGAACTTAACCATGACAAAATTAAAATATAATATTATCAACTGGTTGGTGTCTATTTTTCGTTCTTCATTCTTTGATTGATTCTCCTTTGTTTAGTAGTCGCCATTATCCTTATATTTTAGCCTTACGGCTAACTCGTTCGACTGAACCCTACACATGACATTTCATGTTGGCAGCAAGGACAAAGCCGAAAGGCTTTGCTCCGTAA
>NZ_AJYK02000020.1 GCF_000286955.2 Vibrio rumoiensis 1S-45 | reverse complement strand
GGCCGTCGGCGCTTTTTGACTGCCACAACAGCAGTTGTTGGTGGGATTGGAGCAGTGGCAGTAGCCGTGCCTTTTATTAAATCTTGGAATCCAAGTGAAAGAGCGAAAGCTGCTGGTGCACCTGTAGAAGTGGATATTAGTAAGTTAGAAGAGGGCCAACTGGTTCGCGTTGAATGGCGTGGTAAACCAGTGTGGGTCGTTCGTCGTTCTAAATCTACTTTAGCTGAATTGGACTCTTTAGCTGATAAATTACGAGATCCTCAATCAGAACAAGAGCAGCAACCAGAATATGCTCATAATGTTTATCGTTCGATAAAACCTGAATATTTTGTTGCTGTTGGTATTTGTACTCACCTTGGTTGTTCACCAACCTACTTACCAGACACTTTTAGTGAACAAGTACAAGGTGTGCAATCCGGTTTCTTCTGTCCATGTCACGGTTCTAAATTTGATTTAGCCGGTCGCGTTTTCCAAGGCGTACCAGCACCTCTGAACCTTGTTGTGCCAGAGCACGGATATCTGACGGATACGCGTATTATCATTGGTGAGAGCCGTGGAGGGGAAGCCTGATGCAAGCCTTACTTGATTGGGTAGAAAAACGTCTACCTGTGATGGATGCTTATAAAAAGCATCTTTCTGAATACCCTATGCCTAAGAACTTCAACTTTTGGTACCTTTTTGGTTCTTTAGCTATGTTGGTATTGGTGAATCAGATCTTAACTGGGATCTGGTTAACTATGAATTACGTACCATCTGGTGATGGTGCATTTGCCTCTGTAGAATACATCATGCGTGATGTGGAATACGGCTGGTTATTACGTTATATGCATTCAACTGGTGCTTCTGCATTCTTTGTTGTGGTGTATTTACATATGTTCCGTGGATTGATCTACGGTTCATACCAAAAGCCACGTGAACTACTGTGGATCTTCGGCATGCTTATCTTCTTAGTGTTGATGGCTGAAGCTTTCATGGGTTACTTATTACCTTGGGGGCAAATGTCTTACTGGGGTGCACAGGTAATTATCTCACTGTTTGGCGCTATTCCAGTTATTGGTGATGATCTAACTTTGTGGATTCGTGGTGACTATGTTATCTCTGGCGCAACGTTAAACCGTTTCTTTGCTTTGCACGTCATAGCATTACCTATCGTATTATTACTATTAGTGGTACTGCATGTACTGGCCTTGCATGAAGTGGGCTCAAATAACCCAGATGGTATTGAAACTAAAATACCAAAAAAACCGGATGATAACGGCGAACATAAAACGCAGTTTGCATTCCACAAGCAATTTACAACGAAGTACAACATCCAAGACTCAGTACCGTTCCATCCATACGGAACCGTCAAAGATATGGTGGGTGTTGCTGGTTTCTTAATCCTTTTCTGTTATGTGCTGTTCTTTAACCCTGAGATGGGTGGGTACTTCCTTGAGCCGCCTAACTTTGAAGCTGCAAACCCGCTGAAAACTCCTGAGCATATTGCTCCGGTATGGTACTTCACACCGTTTTACGCCATCTTGCGTGCGGTTCCTGATAAGCTATTGGGCGTGGCAGCAATGGGCGCATCTATCGTGTTCTTGTTCCTATTACCTTGGTTTGACCGTTGTAAAGTTCGTTCATATCGTTACCGTAGCAAGTGGCACTTAGTGAATATTATTCAGTTTGTAATTTGCTTTATTGCTCTTGGTGTACTGGGTACCTTACCTGCAACTGCGCTCTACACATTGTTGGCACAGATTTTCAGCTTAGGTTATTTCATGTTCTTTATTTTGCTGTTTTTCTACAGTAAAAATGAAGCAACGAAACCATTACCAGAGAGGGTAACATTCAAATGAAAAAGTGGATTGTAGGACTTTTTAGTTTCATGCTGCCGTTATCTGTAATGGCAGCAGGTGGTAACGTTCACCTTGATAAAGCCAATAATGACTTAACGGATCAAGCGTCTTTGCAACGTGGTGCAAAGACTTTTATGAACTACTGTTCAGCTTGTCACTCAACCCAGTACCAGCGTTATCAGCGTGTTGCAACAGACTTAGGCATTCCAGATGATTTGATGAAAGAAAATCTGATGTTTGATCCTAAAGCAAAAATTGGTGATCTCATGACAAATGCGATCCCAGCCGATAGTGCTGCAAAATGGTTTGGTGCTCCACCACCTGATTTAACTTTGGTGGCTCGAGTTCGTGGTGTTGATTGGTTATATACTTATCTTCGTTCTTTCTATGCGGATCCTTCACGTCCATTTGGTGTGAATAACGTTACTTTCCCTAACGTTGGTATGCCGCATGTGTTAGAAGGATTACAAGGTATTCCTCAACCTGTGTACACCACCACGACTGTTGATGGTAAAGAACACCAAGCCGTGACAAGTACCAAAGTTGAGAAGCTTGGAGAGTTAACAGCAGAAGAGTATGACAATACGGTTCGCGACCTTGTTAACTTCTTAGAGTACTCTGGTGACCCAGTTAAATTAGAGCGTCATTCGCTTGGTTGGTGGGTTATGGCATTCTTAGCAATCTTCACTGTTATCGTGGTATTGCTGAAGAAAGAATACTGGCGCGACGTTCATTAATCGGGCTAAGAATAAAAATTAGCCTGAATGTGAACAGTTGTGGTAAAATTTCTTGCTAATTTTTGTGTAATGGAGGCATTAGCCTCCATTCTTTTTTATTTAAAGTATGCTGGAGGGCTTCTCAATGGCTGTAGCTGCCAATAAACGTTCTGTGATGACTCTATTTTCAAGTGCTTCAGACATGTATAGCCATCAGGTGCGTATTGTTTTAGCTGAAAAAGGCGTAAGTGTTGAAGTTGAACTTGTCGATGAAGATAACTTACCTGCTGAATTGATCGAACTGAACCCATACAAGTCTGTCCCAACGTTGATTGATCGTGAGCTTGCTCTTTACAATTCAAACATCATTATGGAATACCTTGATGAGCGTTTCCCTCATCCACCATTAATGCCTGTTTACCCGGTTGCCCGTGGTAACAGCCGTTTGATGATGTATCGTATTGAGCGTAATTGGTATTCACAAGCTGAGAAGATCGTTAAAGGTTCTCCTGAAGAAGCAGAAGCAGCACGTAATAAATTACGTAATGACTTACTGACACTTGCGCCTATTTTTGCTGAATATGAGCACTTCATGAGTGAAGAATTTAGCTTAATCGATTGCTACTTAGCTCCATTATTGTGGCGTTTACCTGCACTTGGCATTGAATTGTCAGGCCAAGGTTCAAAAGAATTGAAAATCTACATGAGCCGTGTATTTGAGCGTGATTCATTCCTTGCTTCTTTAACTGAAGCAGAACGAGAAATGCGATTGGTTCGATAGAAATGGATATAGATAAGATGACACCAAGGCGTCCCTATTTGGTACGTGCTTTTTATGAATGGTTAGTCGATAACGAATTGACGCCTCATCTTGTGGTTGAAGCTAATCTTCCAGGTGTACGTGTCCCGTTAGAGTTTGTACAAGATGGCCAAATTATTTTAAATGTTGCACCACGTGCAGTGGGTAATTTGGAAATCAGTAATGACACCATTATGTTCAATGCTCGTTTTAGTGGTCGTCCACATTCAGTTATTGTTCCAATGTATGCTGTACAAGCTATTTATGCGCGTGAAAATGGCGCAGGGACAATGTTTGAACCTGAAGACGGTTACGCTGCCGATATGGAAGCGAACATGGAAGAAGAACAAATATCTTCTTTAGCAAGTGTCGATACACAAGAAACGGAAGATGTTTCAGCAAAAGCATCTTCTGAAGAAGCGAAGCCAAAAGGTCGTCCTAGTCTTAAGATCGTTAAATAACGAATCCATAACAGTAAATAAGCAGCGCTATCAATGCGCTGCTTTTTTTTGTGTAAAAATCCTATCCTACGCCGAGAATATACGAATATTCTTTCTCGACTTTCGTTTTTTGATTGATATACTCATAGGTGTTTAGACGTCTAGATTGCTTATGGAGAGAGCGCAATGCCTATTAAGATTCCCGATCAGCTACCAGCCTCCGACATTTTAAGTCAGGAGCGTATCTTTATTATGTCGGAAAGCCGGGCGACAACTCAGATGATTCGTCCTCTCAAAGTGTTAATCCTTAATTTGATGCCTAAGAAGATTGAAACTGAAACTCAATTCCTTCGATTGCTTTCTAATAGCCCACTGCAAGTGGATATTGAACTATTACGCATTGATGACAGACCAAGTAAAAACACGCCTGAAGAGCATTTAAATAATTTCTATCGCCAATTTGATATGGTGAAAAATCGAAATTTTGATGGTCTGATTATTACCGGAGCACCATTGGGGTTAGTACAGTTTGAAGATGTTGCCTACTGGGATCATTTACAAACCATCATGGAATGGGCGAAAGATCATGTTACTTCCACTCTTTATGTTTGTTGGGCTGCTCAAGCAGGATTAAAACTGCTGTATAACCTACCTAAGCGTACACGCAAAGAAAAGTTGTCTGGTGTGTATTACCATAAAGTAATGAGTGAGTTTCATCCGGTAATGAGAGGGTTTGATGACAGCTTTCTTGCGCCTCATTCTCGTTATGCTGATTTTACAGCCGAGTACTTAAATCAACATACAGACTTGGATATTCTGGCAGTTTCTGATGATGCCGGTGTTTATCTCGCGAGTACCAAAGATAAACGGAATGTATTTGTCACCGGGCACCCTGAATACGATGCACACACCTTACACAATGAATATGTAAGGGATCTGGCGGAAGGGATGGATCCAACGATTCCAGTAAACTATTATCCGAATGACAATCCAGACAATCCACCGATTGCCAGTTGGAGAAGTCATGGGCATTTGTTGTTTGCTAACTGGTTAAATTATTGTGTTTACCAACAAACGCCATACGATCTGGAGCATTTTTCTGTCGATAATTTTACCAAAGATGATTGATTAGAAAGTGGTATGTAGCAGATACAAAAAAAGCAGCGAATTTCAAACTTCGCTGCTTTTTTAGATTTTAGCGTAGCTAAGTATTACGCTTCTTTATTTGTAGTCTCTTCGGAAACTTTCACTTGAGCCTGTAATTTTTCAGCTTCTTCCATCTGAGTTTGAACAACTTTGGCTTTATTGATCATTGGTGTAATCGTGGAGCCTTGTACTAAAATGGAGAACACCACTACAGCATAAGTCATCACCATGATGATTTCTTTTACATCAATATTTAAGTCTGTAACGAAGTATTGGCCTTGTGGGATCGATAATGCCATCGCTAAAGCCAAGCCACCACGTAATCCGCCCCAAGTTAAGATCTTAACAGACCAAGGGTTATACTTTCTATAACGCTTAAACCCAACATAAGGTATCCAAACACTTAAGAAACGGCTTAGTAATACTAATGGAACCGCAATTGCCATCATAATCCAATCTTCTGAGTGGAATTGGAATAACAACATAGAAAGGCCGATGAGTAAGAACAAAATACCATTTAAGAATTCATCGACCAGCTCCCAAAAGTGATCCATGTGCTCGGTACTTTCTTTTGAAAAGCCAACATAACGGGTCCAGTTACCAATCATAATACTCGATACCACCATCGCAAGAGGACCAGAAACTTCGAGTGTTTCAGCAAAAGCATAACCTGCGGTTGGAATACAGATCATCAAAAGTAGTTCCATTGAATGATCATTGGTGGAGCTGATGAGGTAATGGAATATTAATCCTAAAACAAAACCATAAGCAATACCGCCAACGGCTTCTTGCAAGAAGAGGGTGATAACACCACCAACGGTTGGAGCATGACCGCTAAATGCGACGGTGAATATGGTGACGAAAATTACTAAGCCAAAGCCATCATTAAACAATGACTCACCTTCAATTTGGGTTGAGATACGTTGAGGGGCGTGAAGCTTCTTAACGATAGCCAGTACAGCGATAGGATCGGTTGGGGAGATTAATGCGCCAAATAATAAACAGAAAACGAGGTCGATACGGATATTGATAAGGTCACAGATGCCGTAAAGAGCAAAGCCAATAAAGAAGGTAGAAAACAGTGTGGAGCCAAGGGCTAATATCGTAATTTCCCATTTTTGATCAGCAAAATGTGGAAGTTTAATTCCGAGTCCACCAGCAAATAATAAGAAGCCTAAAATACCATTTAATAAAAAGCTTTCGAAATTGATTTCAGCCATTGTCTTAGAGGCGATATCCACTAAGTTAAACCAACCACTATGGCCTGCAATTAAAATAAACAGTGACAGCACCATAGCACCGGCGGTAATTGCAATAGTGGTTTGCATGCGACCAAACTTACTATTGATTAAAGCAATGACCATCGCGGCAAACGATAGGAAACACAGGGTATTATAAACCGACATAATTAAACCTTGGCTAATGTAACAAATTGTAATGCAGTGATTTTCATGTCCCTGCGGTTAAAGATCAACACTTTTTATATATTATGAGAGGTTATTTTTTATGTTTGGGACATATCATGATGAAATGAGTTTTCTCATGTGATTTAAAGCGATTGAAGCGTATGGCTAATGATAGAGTAAATTGTCAGTAAAATAGGCATAAATCAGAAATAAAACTTATTTTAGACGTCTAGATTTCTATGGTAGGATGTGTAAAACAGTATGGAAAGAGGTTGCATTGTGGCTGGAAGCACTTTAAATAAACAAAAACATAATATTGAAGCGTTGCTCCAAGAGCGCATTTTATTGATTGATGGTGGCATGGGCACCATGATCCAATCTTATCAGTTAGAAGAAGCGGACTACCGTGGTGAGCGTTTTGCCGACTGGCACAGTGACCTTAAAGGTAATAACGACTTATTAGTTCTGACCAAGCCTCAGCTGATTAAAAAGATTCATTCTGATTATCTGGCAGCGGGCGCAGATATTTTAGAAACCAACACCTTCAATGCCACCACGATTGCCATGGCCGATTACGACATGGAAAGCTTAAGTGCTGAGATTAACTTTGCTGCTGCGAAATTGGCGCGTGAAGCGGCGGATGAGTGGACGGCGAAAACCCCAGATAAGCCTCGTTTTGTGGCTGGTGTATTAGGCCCAACCAACCGCACTTGTTCTATCTCTCCTGATGTGAACGACCCTGGCTTTCGTAACGTCAGCTTTGATGAGTTAGTGACTGCTTACTCCGAATCAACCAAAGCGTTAATCGATGGTGGTGCAGACATCATTATGATTGAAACCATCTTTGATACCTTAAATGCCAAAGCTTGTGCGTTTGCAGTATTGAGTGTCTTTGATGAGCTTGGTTTCAAATTACCCGTTATGATTTCAGGCACGATTACCGATGCCTCTGGCCGTACTCTCTCAGGCCAAACTACCGAAGCATTTTATAATGCGATGCGCCATATTGAGCCAATTTCGTTTGGTTTGAACTGTGCCTTAGGCCCTGATGAGCTTCGCCAATATGTGGCTGAACTTTCCCGTGTTTCTGAAACCTTTGTTTCGGCTCACCCCAATGCTGGTTTACCGAATGCTTTTGGTGAATACGATCTTGAGCCTCGTGAAATGGCAGGCCATATTCAAGAATGGGCGCAAAGTGGCTTTTTAAACTTAGTCGGCGGCTGCTGTGGTACAACGCCTGAGCATATTCGCCAAATGGCGCGAGTGGTCGAAGGGGTGAAACCTCGACAACTGCCTGATATTCCAAAAGCCTGTCGTCTATCTGGCTTAGAGCCCGTTACCATTGATACAGACTCGTTATTTGTCAATGTGGGTGAGCGTACAAACGTAACCGGTTCTGCGAAGTTCAAGCGTTTAATTGTCGATGAATTATACGATGAAGCATTAGATGTCGCGCGTGAGCAAGTCGAGAACGGCGCTCAGATTATCGATATCAACATGGATGAAGGCATGCTCGATGCCAAAGCATGCATGGAGCGATTCCTAAAGTTGTGTGCCTCTGAGCCTGAAATCTCTAAAGTGCCAATCATGGTCGATTCCTCTAAATGGGATGTGATTGAAGCGGGCTTAAAATGTATTCAAGGTAAAGGCATCGTTAACTCCATCTCAATGAAAGAAGGTCTTGAGCCTTTTATTGAGCAAGCTAAATTGATTCGTCGTTATGGCGCGGCGGTTATCGTTATGGCGTTTGATGAACAAGGCCAAGCCGATACGCGTGAGCGTAAAGTAGAGATCTGTACCAAGGCTTATCATATCTTGGTTGATGAGCTTGGCTTCCCACCAGAAGATGTCATTTTTGATCCGAACATTTTTGCGATTGCCACGGGGATTGATGAGCATAATAACTATGCAGTCGATTTCATTGAAGCGGTGGGCGAAATTAAAGAAACATTACCGTATGCCATGATCTCTGGTGGTGTATCGAACGTGTCATTCTCATTTCGTGGTAACAACTATGTGCGTGAAGCGATTCATGCGGTGTTCTTATATCACTGCTTTAAGCGTGGTATGGACATGGGGATTGTCAACGCCGGCCAGCTTGAGATTTACGATAACATTCCCGAAAAACTGCGTGATGCGGTTGAAGATGTGGTGCTAAACCGTCATTCAGACGCGACAGAAAATTTACTGGAATTGGCCGAAGAGTATCGTTCTAACGGTGTGGGTAAAGTTGAAGATCCCAATGCGTTAATTTGGCGGACTTGGGAAGTTGAAAAACGTATTGAACACGCCTTAGTGAAAGGTATTACTGAATTCATTATTGAAGATACCGAAGAAGCTCGCACGAAATTCGAGAAGCCGATTGATGTGATTGAAGGTCCATTGATGGACGGCATGAACGTGGTGGGTGACTTATTCGGTGAAGGTAAAATGTTCCTGCCGCAAGTGGTGAAATCTGCTCGGGTGATGAAGCAAGCGGTAGCTTATCTTGAACCTTTCATTAATGCCTTAAAAGAAGAAGGGCAAAGAAGTAACGGTAAGATATTGCTGGCGACCGTGAAAGGCGATGTACACGATATCGGTAAAAATATTGTGGGTGTGGTACTGCAATGCAATAACTACGACATTATTGACCTAGGTGTGATGGTGTCATGTGATACCATTTTTAAAGTTGCGCGTGAAGAAAACGTCGACATCATTGGCTTGTCAGGGCTTATTACACCATCGCTTGATGAAATGGTCTATGTTGCCAAAGAGATGGAGCGTCAAGGATTTGATATACCGTTATTGATTGGTGGTGCAACTACATCTAAAGCGCATACTGCGGTTAAGATTGAACAAAACTACAACCAACCTGTGGTATATGTAAATAATGCCTCACGTGCGGTAGGGGTGTGTTCAGCGTTGCTTTCTGATGAGTTGAAGCCTGCTTTTGTTGAAAAACTGAATTTAGATTATGATCGCACCCGCGATCAACATGCTCGTAAGCGTCCGCGAACCAAACCAATTACTTTAGAAGCGGCTCGCGCCAATAAAGTGGCGATTGATTGGCAAGCCTACACTCCACCGGCACCAGTCATGTCGGGCGTACAGGTTTTTGAAGATATTGATGTCTCACTGCTGCGTAACTACATTGATTGGACACCATTCTTCTTAACTTGGGGCTTGATGGGTAAATACCCTTCCATCTTTGAACATGAAGAAGTGGGTGAAGAAGCGAAACGTATTTTTGATGATGCGATTGCTTTGCTTGAAAAAGTGGAACAAGAAGGCATTTTAAAAGCCAGCGGCATGTGTGCTATGTTCCCAGCCAACAGCGTTGGGGATGACATTGAAGTGTACGCCGATGAATCACGCAGTGAAGTGATTAAGGTACTGCATAATTTACGCCAACAAACCGATAAGCCGAAAGGGCCAAATTACTGCCTATCGGATTACATTGCACCGAAAGACAGTGGTAAAGCAGACTGGATTGGTGGATTTGCGGTCACTGGTGGTATTGGTGAGCGCGATTTAGCTGATGCTTATAAAGCAGCGGGTGATGATTACAATGCGATTATGATCCAAGCGGTGGCTGATCGCTTAGCCGAAGCGTTTGCGGAATACATGCATGAGAAAGTGCGTAAGGAAATCTGGGGTTATGCGCCAGAAGAAAACCTAACCAACAATGATCTTATTCGCGAAAAATATCAAGGTACACGCCCAGCACCGGGTTACCCAGCTTGTCCTGAGCATACTGAAAAAGGCAGCTTATGGGAGCTTCTAAAAGTGGAAGAGACCATCGGCATGTCACTCACCACCAGCTATGCAATGTGGCCGGGCGCATCGGTGTCGGGATGGTATTTCTCACATCCAGAATCTAAATATTTTGCAATTGCTCAGATCCAACAAGATCAAGCGGAAGAATACGCAAAACGTAAAGGTTGGGATGAAGTGGAAATGGAGAAATGGCTAGGACCGAATTTGAGTTGATCATCGGTTTTCGAGCGCTTTGCTTCTAGAGCGCTCTGCCCTCGTTATACAAAAAATGTTATAAGAAAAAGAAAAGCGCTATCAGACTTCACTCTGCTAGCACTTTTTTATGTTCGAGTTACGAGAAATGCAGTTATCGAGTTTCAGCTTTATTCAAACAACTCTTGATGCAATACTTGAATCGCTCGTTTTGCTTCATCGGAGTCCACTAAAAAGCATAGGTTGTGTGGGCTTGCACCGTAACAGATCATGCGTAAGTTGAAATCTTCTAATGCGCTGAAAACTTGTTTTGCATAGCCTTTCTTAGCACTCATCTTATTACCGATAAGCGCGACCAAGCTTAGGTTGTGTTCTACTTCTACGATACATAACTCTTCAAGCTCTATACGAGCATCTAATGGAAGCTCTGGTGCTTTGCCTGATGTGTTGGTTTGATCAAGCGTTAACGACACACTGACTTCCGAAGTCGTGATTAAATCGACCGAAATTTGGTGCTTGGCTAAAATAGCAAAGACTTGTGCTAAGAAACCGTAAGCTTGGAACATGTTCGGGCTACGCAGTGTCACCATGGTTTGGTTGCCACGCAGTGCTAAAGCGCGATAAAGCGGCGCGCTCTCCACTTGTTTTCTTATCCAAGTGCCACCGAGTTCAGGTGCTTTTGATGAACCAACAAATACCGGGATCTGATGACGTAAAGCGGGAAGCAAAGTGGAAGGGTGCAGGATTTTTGCGCCAAAGTTGGCCATTTCCGAGGCTTCGCTGAAACTGATTTCTGGGATCGGAGTGGCTTTTGGTGCAATGCGAGGATCGGTGGTATAAATGCCAGGAACATCGGTCCAGATCTCAAGCCCACTGGCTTTTACTGATTCAGCAATCAATGCAGCGCTATAATCACTACCACCACGACCAAGTGTTGTGGTGTTACCTTCATCATCACTGCCAATAAAACCTTGGGTTATCACCACAAAATCTTGGCAAAGCGGTGCCAGTTTTTGCTCGGCTAATTGAGCTATTTTTTCCACATTCGGTTCAGCTTGGCCAAACTCAGAACTGGTACGTAGTACTTCACGAATATCAAAACGTACCGCATTAATTCTGCGCTCAATCATCAGTTGAGTTAAAATATGTGTCGACATCAACTCACCACACGCAACGATGTGATCCGTTAATTTATCACTGGACTGGAATGAAGCAGCTTCAGCCATGCTAGATAACGTATCTAAGATGCTATCAACAGCTTGTTTAGTTTTTTCTTGTTCAGCAAATTGTTCAATAATGCGGTAATGAATGACACGTAAATCATCTAGAATGGCATCACGATCATTGGGGTTTTGTACGCCAAGCGCAAGATCAACTAAAAGGTTGGTTACACCAGAACAAGCACTGCTCACAACTAATTTTGTTGATGGATTGTTTTCAATGATGGCGGCACAACGGCTCATGGCTTCAAAATCAGCCACACTGGTTCCACCAAACTTTGCTACATTAAATGCGCTCACGGCACAGTCTCCCATAATACTTTCATATAAGGTTTATCAAATGATAAACAAACGTCCATTGTTGAAGAGAGATTTCTTAGAGCAGGGCAATACATGAAGGTTACCGCTGAATAGCGTAACCATGCAAACCTTAGAAGCTCTTCATTAATACCATCAGGCTTTAATGACAGTTGTTAGGATTCAACCTAATATCAGTGCTCAGCATTGATATAACAACCGATGTGATAAATTCCCGGAAACTTACCCATCTCGGCATAACTCCCCCTGAATCATTCGTTTTGGATTACGGGATCCACGAATAATCTACCTGGGTTATGCTCCTCTTCTTAAATGCGAAGGTTTGATGGTTCAATGGCATGTTGAATATGATATTGAGCACGAAAACAAACCAACGCAGAGGTCACATTGAACGTTTTTGTTATAGAAAAGTCAATAACACTAAGTACCTCAATGAATAACTTTTTTAAACTTGTTATAACTAATCTATTATTTACGAGCTGAATCTATTATTTCTGTGCTGAATAGAACCCGATAGCTTTTGGTGAGGGAGTTCACAGCTTTGATTCTTGACTCTAAGGTCGATTGCTGAAAAGCGACAATTTGATTAGAGTGTAATTAATTAAATGTATACATTATTGTTCATAGTTAAGGATTGATATGAAAATACAACGTTTTTTCCCACCTCGTCGAATTTTAATGGGGCCAGGGCCTTCTGATATCTCATCGGATGTTTTACAGGCATTAAGCCGTCCAACCATCGGTCATTTAGACCCTCTTTTTATTGGCATGATGGATGAAGTAAAAGCGTTGCTTAAATATGCTTTTCAAACCGAAAATGAATTTACCATCCCGATTTCTGCTCCGGGAAGCGCCGGTATGGAAGCCTGTTTTGTTAATCTGATTGAAGCCGGTGATAAAGTTATAGTGTGTCGCAACGGTGTTTTTGGCGAACGTATGCGTGAAAATGCAATACGCAGCGGCGCTGAAGTGGTGCTGGTGGATGACGAATGGGGGCAACCGGTGAGTGTTTCTAAAGTCGAAGCTGCCTTTAAAGCCAACCCAGATGCTAAAATTTTAGCTTTTGTGCACGCTGAAACCTCAACCGGTGCATTGAGCGATGCTGAAGCGTTATCAAAAATCGCCAAGCAATATGATGCGTTAACGATTGTCGATGCCGTGACCTCATTAGGTGGCGTACCACTTAAAGTGGATGAGTGGAAATTGGACGCGGTTTATTCCGGTAGCCAAAAATGCTTATCTTGTGTACCGGGTTTATCACCCGTGACGTTCTCTGCGAAAGCCATTGAAAAGATCCAAGCGCGTCAATCTCCGATCCAAAGTTGGTTCCTTGATCAAAGTTTAGTGCTTGGCTACTGGAGCGGTGAAGGTAAGCGTAGCTATCACCATACCGCACCAGTAAACAGTTTATATGCTTTGCATGAAGCGCTTCTGGCACTTTATGAAGAAGGGCTAGAAAACGCGTGGAAACGCCATGCTGATATGCATCAGAAACTAAAAGTAGGTCTAGAAGGGATGGGCTTTAAGTATGTAGTGGATGAAGCTTATCGTTTACCACAACTGAACTCTGTTTATTTACCGGAAGGTGTTGATGATGCAGCCACACGTCAGCACTTATTGAATGAATATAACTTGGAAGTAGGTGGCGGTTTAGGCGCACTTGCGGGTAAGGTTTGGCGTATTGGGCTTATGGGCTACAGTGCGAAATCTGAAAATGTGGCTTTGTGCTTAAAAGCCTTAGAAGAAACGATTAAGCGTTGATTGTTTAAGTAAAAAATCTGACTTGATAGCAAATCAGATTTAATAACAGCTTTGATTAGATATGGATAAAGGCGACCAAGTGGTCGCCTTTGTTTTTTGGTTGTTTCTCATTCCGTTTATGTGAGGATCAATGAAACGTTATTTTGTAACTGCTGCACTACTTGCCTGAGCGGATGATAGTGCTTTAGACGCCCTTTCTTCTGGCGAAATAAAACGTACTTTTGAAAAATCTTGATCTGGGAATAAGAAGCTCGCTTCTTTTCTAATGTCTTCGGCTTTTTCCATTTTGCCTATTCCTTGATAGGCGACGATCAAGCTTGAATAAAATGCAGGCCTTGGTTTTCGTTTTATGATGCTGGTGGCCCAATCAATGTAAGGTTGTATGTATTCAGGCTTATTCATGTGTAGACCAATATTGAGTTGAGTGCTGTACACATCCCAGTCAAACCTATCTTTCCATACACTTGGGTTGGTCACTTTATTGAGTAATTCTGGATTCATTGGGCGCTGATATTCAAAACGGCTAAGCACAGAGTTGGTATGTAAGGCTGTGATCATAAAAAATGCAGTGATAATAGGCATCACTAATGAAAGCACACTGAGCAGACTTTTTGATATGTGGCTAAATGAGACGGTTTGATACTGCGACGTAAGCTGATCGATCCAATAAATGAAAACAATAAAAATCACCCAGTGAATTGAAGAGTGATAAAAAGGGTATTCCAGCTGAGTATGTAACACTATCGGGAAGAATAATGCAGATAACGCCAATCGCGTTCCAGACTGGGCTTTTAGGATCTTACGCAGCACAACTAAAGCGGCGAGTAGCAGCCCTAACAAAGGAACAATACCGCCTTCCACCGCCCAATATAATATTTCATTATGTGGGTGATCCATGGAAGCCAATCCTGCATGGTAGCTTGGGTTTAATTGATGCTGCCTTGCAGTATAAACAATATAAGCGGGTTCAAAGCGACCATAGCCATAACCAGACCATGGCTTTTCAATCACCATATCTAAAGTTTGCGGAAAGGTGTAGCGGCGAGGGCTTTCTAAATTTGATTTTTCTGTAATTAATTGATTACCACCAGTGCTAGAGGCTAACGTATAGCCGCCACCTAAGCCAATAATCAGCGCCAAGCACCATAGATAAAATGAACGTTTAGAGAGAAAGGTTTTTAGATAAGGCAAGATCAAAACGCTAGCGACAGCGGCACCTAACCAACCAGTACGCGAAGCCAACACCCAAAGCAAAGGGATCACTAAAATTGGAACAAGGTATAAAGCCTTGGTCATTATTGGGTGATGTTGGACATTAGTTTGCTTTTGCCTTGCCAGTAAATAAGCTGCAACTACTAATCCGGTAGCAAGAAAACTGGCCATGACATTCGGTTGTTGAAAAATGCCGTATGGGCGATTTTGCGCTGTGTTGTAGCCTAAAATATTGCCCGGTTGCAGTATTAAGTATTGAACGTAACCAAGAATGACCTCGATTAAGACAGCACCAATGATGAACCACAATAAGGTCTGTTTTTGTTTTATGGTGAAGTTATATTGTTGTAATACCAGCAGCAATAGCCATCCGCCCCACAAACCAATTAAGCGTAGCCAGGAATCTTCTAGATTGGAGTCATGGTAAAAGACCGGAATCGTTAAAATTACGCAGGCAAGCAGTAATGTAAGGGTTAAGCTAGAAAAGCGTAAAGTATGGCGATTGGCGGTGGCGTAAAGCCCTAATCCAAGTGTAAAGCTTAAGGCTAGCCAAGTTGTTGAATTAAAAGAAAGTGATAAACCAGCCCCACCGGGATTGGCTTGAAAAAAGTGCATGGCAATGAGAAAAACCACCCCAAAAGACCATAAAAAAGGCTTGGTAAGTGAGCTAGGCTCTGGTGCATCTTCAAGCTGTGTGCCTTGGGTGTGTAATATTGCCATGTGAACGAGACATCCTTGTTAAATGATATAAAGGCACCGAAAGCCAGAAACTTAACGGATACCTTTTTCAAAATCAATTACTTTAATAGTGGCTTTAGGAAATGGGCAGTATGCGATCCTTTTACTTTTGCTACCTGTTCTGGTGTGCCACAAGCAATGATTTCACCCCCGCCACTGCCACCTTCAGGGCCAAGATCAACAATCCAATCGGCTGTTTTAATGACATCTAAATTGTGTTCAATCACCACCACGGTATTGCCATGATCACGCAAGCGATGCAACACATTGAGCAATTGTTGAATGTCATGGAAATGAAGACCAGTCGTCGGCTCATCCAAAATATACAATGTCTTACCGGTATCACGTTTAGATAGCTCTTTCGCCAGTTTCACTCGTTGAGCCTCGCCACCCGATAACGTGGTCGCCGCTTGTCCTAAGCGAATGTAGGATAAACCAACATCCATTAAGGTTTTCAATTTACGAGCAATTACCGGAACTGGTTCAAAGAATTGGTGCGCATCTTCTACCGTCATGTCCAATACTTCATCAATGCTCTTGCCTTTATAGCGAACATCTAAAGTTTCACGGTTGTAGCGTTTACCTTTACACGCATCACAAGGTACATAGACATCAGGCAAAAAGTGCATTTCAACTTTGATGACACCATCTCCTTGGCAAGCTTCACAACGACCACCGCGAACGTTAAAGCTGAATCGTCCAGGCTTATAACCACGAGAACGCGACTCTTGAGTACCGGCAAATAATTCACGAATCGGGGTAAAGATCCCGGTGTAAGTGGCAGGGTTTGAACGAGGAGTTCGGCCAATCGGGCTTTGGTTGATATCGATGACTTTATCGAAATGCTCTAGACCGACAATCTTTTTGTATGGCGCTGCTTCTGCTGTGGTCGCGCCATTTAATCGAGCATGGGCGATCTTAAAGAAAGTATCGTTAATTAAGGTCGATTTACCAGAGCCAGAAACACCGGTCACACAAGTGAATAAGCCGACCGGAATCGAGAGATTTACATTTTGTAAGTTATTGCTGGTTGCCCCAATCAGTTCGACGGTTTTCTTTTTATCAACAGGAGTGCGCTTTTCGGGAATGGCAATTTGTTTCGCGCCGCTCAGGTATTGCCCTGTGAGTGAATCTGGGTTGGCAAGGATGTCTTCCATTGTGCCTTCGGCAATAATATTACCGCCATGCACACCAGCGCCTGGGCCGATATCAATGACATAATCAGCCGCGCGGATGGCATCTTCATCATGTTCAACCACAATCACGGTATTACCAAGGTCACGTAGATGCACTAAGGTTTTAAGTAAGCGTTCATTATCGCGTTGGTGCAAGCCGATAGAAGGTTCATCGAGAACATACATCACGCCCACAAGACCGGCGCCAATTTGGCTAGCAAGGCGAATACGTTGAGCCTCACCACCTGATAAAGTCTCTGCGCTGCGTGAAAGGTTTAAGTAATTTAACCCCACGTTGATTAAGAAATTTAATCGGTCACCGATTTCTTTTAATATTTTCTCAGCAATTTGCGCGCGTTGACCGGTCAGGTTCAATGATTGGAAAAACTCCATTGAACCAAAAATACTCATTTCGACAATCTCGGGTAAAGAAGTATCGTTGATGAAGACATGACGCGCTTCGGTTTTCAGACGAGCGCCACCACAACTTGAACAACACTTATTTGAAATGTATTTAGAAAGCTCTTCACGAACAGAGTTTGAATCGGTTTCATGGTAACGGCGGTTGAGGTTATTCAAAATGCCTTCAAATGCGTGGCGTTTTACTCGCATGTCACCACGGTCATTGACGTATTTAAACTCAATTTCCTCGCGTTTCGATCCATTAAGTACAATATCGCGAACCTTTTTCGGTAACTTATTGAAAGGCAGTTGTAAGTCGAAATTGTAATGGTCTGCTAATGCTGTGAGCATTTGAAAGTAATAGAAGTTCTTTTTATCCCAGCCTCGAATCGCGCCATTAGCAAGGCTTAAGCTTTCATCTTGGATCACACGTTCCGCATCGAAAAATTGCTGTACACCCAAGCCATCACAGGTTTCACAGGCTCCAGCCGGGTTATTAAATGAGAATAACCTAGGCTCAAGTTCCCGAACACTGTAGCCACAATGAGAACAAGCAAAGTTGGCAGAGAAAATAATGTCGTCTTGGGAGGCATCATCCATCCAAGTAATGGTTGCCGTACCGCCCGAAAGCTCTAAAGCGGTTTCAAATGATTCGGCTAAACGTTGCTGAATTCCATCACGGACTTTAAAGCGATCCACCACCACTTCAATGGTGTGCTTTTTATGAAGCTCTAATGTTGGTGGATCGGAGAGATCACAAGTTTCACCGTCAATTCGAGCGCGAATAAACCCTTGAGCCGCTAAGTTTTGCAGAGTCTTTACATGCTCACCTTTGCGCTCTTTGATGATAGGGGCAAGTAACATGAGCTTGCTATTTTCCGGCATCTCTAAGACTTTATCGACCATTTGAGAAATGGTTTGTGCTGCCAAAGGCGTGTTGTGATCCGGGCAACGAGGCTCGCCCACGCGAGCGTATAACAAGCGTAAGTAATCGTAGATTTCTGTAATGGTTCCCACGGTTGAGCGAGGGTTGTGTGAAGTAGACTTTTGCTCAATGGAAATCGCTGGTGATAATCCTTCAATATGGTCAACGTCAGGTTTTTCCATTAAGGATAAAAACTGGCGCGCATAAGCTGATAATGATTCAACATAACGGCGTTGCCCTTCGGCATAGAGCGTATCAAAAGCCAATGAGGATTTGCCTGAACCTGATAACCCGGTGATGACAATTAATTTGTCTCGAGGAATAGTGAGATTGATGTTTTTTAGGTTATGGGTTCTGGCTCCGCGAACTTCGATGGTTTCCATGCTTCACGCTCTCATAGTTAAGAAGGGGATAGAGTTTGTTTGCTTGTGGTGTTTTTTCCACGACCAAAGGTAAGCAAAAGCTAAGTATTACACACGTAATAAAAAGTGAAAATAGATTACTGTATAAAAAAACAGTCAAAGAAAAAAAAGAAAAGCCGCAATAAATAGACTTATTGCGGCTTAGGTTTGGTTATCGTTGTGATTGAATCATTTTTTACTTGTTTTGGTGTCATCTGACTTTAAGTAAAGATTTTCATAACAATAGTTTGTGGCTTCTATATAGCCTTCAACGCTACCACAGTCAAAGCGCTTACCTTTAAATTTATAAGCTAATACACAACCAGCTTTCGCTTGTTTTAGTAGTGCATCAGTAATCTGGATTTCGCCACCTTTACCCGGTTCTGTATTTTCAATAAGCTCGAAAATATCAGGCGTTAAGATGTAGCGTCCGATGATGGCTAGGTTACTTGGCTCGGTGCCCGGTTCTGGTTTTTCTACCATGTCATCAACGCGATAAAGATCATCTTTAATCATTTCCCCAGCAATCACACCATATTTATGAACGTCTTCACGAGGAACTTCTTGAACGGCAACGATAGAACAACGGAATTGCTTGTACAAAGCAACCATTTGAGATAATACGCCTTGGTCTGGATTGACGCATAAGTCATCGGCTAATACTACGGCAAAAGGTTCATCACCCACTAGTTCACGGCCGGTTAAGATTGCGTGTCCTAAGCCTTTCATCTCACGTTGACGAATATAAGTAAAATGAGCGCTATCAATGGTGTCACGAATATTAACTAATAAGTCTTCTTTATTCGTCCCGCTGATTTGGTGTTCAAGTTCGTAGTTTTTATCAAAGTGATCCGTTAACGAGTGCTTTCCACGACCCGTAACAATACACATGCCAGTCATGCCTGCTTGAATCGCTTCTTCAACACCGTATTCAATTAAAGGCTTGTTAACAACGGGCATCATTTCTTTTGGCATAGACTTCGTCGCAGGTAGAAAACGTGTACCGTAACCTGCAGCTGGGAAGAGACATTTCTTGATCATGGCTAAAACCTAATTGGATAATTAAATAGTTGATATTGATAAAATAGCACTTTTTATAAGAGAAAAACAAATATCACAGCTTTTAAATATCAAACTCTTGACCGTCATTTGATCTGAATATTTTTCAAATAACGATTAAAGATAAAGCTGCGCCCAATTGATGGCTTGTCTTCTATTGTTGACGCTAATTTTTCTAAATATACGATAAAGGTGTGACTTGATTGTGTGCTCACTGACAAATAAATTATCGGCAATGTCTAAGTTAGAATGACCGATTTGTAAATGCTCCAGAATTTCTAACTCTCTGCGCGTTAATGATAATTTTGCCTTCATGACCGTATTATGACTTTGACGACTAATGGTTTGCCAATGTTCAAACAGTTCGATGAGTAAAGCTCTTGGGAGGCGATTTTTCCCACTGATCATAGCTTTTGTATCAAGAAGGACTTTATCCATAGTATCGTCTTGATAAAAGTACCCAGCTAAATGGTACCACTGTGATAGCAACATTAAATTTGGGATAGCAGGGGCATTAAATAAAGCGGTCGCGCGAGATTGCTTTAGTAAAGGGTGAGTTTGTAATTCAAATAATTCATTCTCAGAAAACTGAGCATCAACTAACACTAAATAAGGGTGTGGGGATTGTCGAATAAAAGCAATGGTTGCAATGTTTAACGGTTTTACGCTGATTCCGAGATGACTTTGTAAATGAGATATGAGGGGATCTTGCTCAGAGAGTAAAGGCGACAAAAAATAAACCATGACTCTTTGATGCGTGCTTCTCATACCCTTTAATCCTGAATAAATAATAGTTAGCTGAACTTTTCAAACGATTGATTGAAAAATAACAGGGTGGCCTTTTGTTTTAATTATATGACTTTATTGGTTTTTTGGTGATTCAGATAGCTTCTTAATGATGGTTGTTTAAACGATTCTTAGGGTTGAGAATAACTTCATAGTGTGCAGGAGATAATGAATTGTGGATTGTAATTTTTTAACAAAATGAGTGACAAATAAGAGCTTTGCTATCGAACATGGATTCCTATCTCGTAAGAAAACATGATATCATCAAGCGCTATTTATAAATGCATAGAGACGGAGCAGAGCATGGCTAGCCGCGGAATAAATAAAGTAATATTAGTTGGAAATCTTGGTAATGATCCTGAAATCCGTTACCTACCGAGCGGTGGTGCTGTCGCAAACATTACCATTGCAACCTCTGAATCTTGGAGAGACAAAGCCACTGGTGAGCAACGTGAAAAAACAGAATGGCATCGTGTGTCTTTGTTTGGCAAGTTAGCTGAAGTGGCTGGTGAGTATTTACGTAAAGGTTCTCAAGTTTATGTTGAGGGTCAATTACAAACGCGTAAGTGGCAAGATCAAAGTGGTCAAGACCGCTTTACTACAGAAGTGGTTGTTCAAGGCTTTAATGGCGTGATGCAAATGCTAGGTGGTCGCGCTCAAGGCGGAGCTCAAGCTCCTGCAGGCAACCAAGGTGGAAATTGGGGACAGCCTCAGCAACCTCAAGCGCAACAATCGGCTCCTCGTGCACCACAGCAGCAAGCTCCTCAACAGCAGGCGCCGCAACAGCAAGCACCACAATACAATGAGCCACCAATGGATTTTGATGACGACATTCCGTTCTAGAAAGCAAAAAGGTGACGAGAGTCAGTAAAAGCCTTGGTGTTTTGTCAGATTAACCTTGAAAGTCGCATGATTATTGCGGCTTTTTGCTGTTATAATGCCTGTTAATTATACAAATATGCTGCCAGAAGCCTCTTTGGTGTTATTTGAGTCTGCTCTAAATGAGCATTGCTTTTAAAAATAGCAAGTAACTAAACGGAATTTAGTTTACATGAGATATACCCCAACCCTTAAACTTAGCACTCGACTGGTTTCTTTTGTCACAATGATTGTCGTCAGCGCCATGTTTATTCTTTTTGTTGGTGGTGTATTTACGTTTAAAAAAATGGGTGGGCAATACGTTGATCAAAACCTTGAGCGTATAACTGAAATCATTGATAACGAATTAGCGACCCCGCAAGACTTCGATGAGATACGACGTTGGTTACCGAAATTATTACAATCGAGTAATGTTGTTGAATTGCAATTAACCTCACCCGCCGGTGTGGTTTATTTATTTAAAGACGATGCATTAAAGCAACAGCAGCAAGATAAACTTTTACTGTATAAAAAAACGTATCCACTGCAGAGGAATGTTGACTATTTCGCTGAATTTCAAGCTGTGCCTCCATATACCAATAATAGTTATTCTTTTGAAGCTTTCTTCTCGTTAACGCTTGCCGTTCTATTGGTTGTATTTTGCTTAATGAAAGGCCTGCATTGGCTTAGATTGCAGCTATACGGTTCTGAATTACTGGAAGAGCGAGGGAGAATGATCCTTGCGGGCCAAGTGGAGAAATATGCCAAAGGTGATGAAAGAGAGTGGCCTTATACGGCAAGTGAAGCGTTAAATCGATTGATCATAGAGCTTAACGATGCAAGGCAAGAGCGAAGCCGCTTTGATACTTTTATTCGAACTCATACTTTCCTAGACCAACTGACTGGTGCAGCGAACCGAGTTTTGTTTGATAGTAGGCTAGAATCAGTATTACAAGAAACAGGGGCTTCGGGAGGAGTGCTTCTGGTTGATATTAATGGTTGGGATACATTAACTGAAGAAGTCAGCAAAAATGTCTATGAATCGTTTTTGGTTTCAGTTGGGCAAGTTTTAAATAATCTAACTCAAAAATACCCCAATGCGGTCTTTGCTCGTTATTATGATTCACAATTTGCCTTAATGATCCCACACCAATCGGAAAAAGAAATATCTCAATTTTGTCACCAATGTATTAATCAATTAGAAAAACTTGAACCACCCAAGCCGCTTGATATCGATAATTGGTGTCATTTAGGCGTCAGTATTTTTTCGCAAGGTGAAGGGTTGATTCGTATTATTGATGAAACGGAATCAGCGCTTAAAACCGCAAAATTAGAACGAGTGAATAATTGGGCTAAATATAAAAAGAAAGTGGATAATAGAATCGAATATCGCGGTGGAGTTCGTTGGCGTAATTTATTTGATTTGAGACTCAATGATAAGAATCTGTTTATTTATGAGCAGCCTTGTTATTTAATAGATAGTATTACTGAGAAAATTGTGCATTTTGAATTGTTTAGCCGAATCCAAGAAGAGAGTGGTATCGTCGTTAAAGCGTCACGTTTTTTAACCGCGATACAACAAGTAGGCTACGAACGTAAGATGGATCAAACCACACTTAAAATGGTTTTTGATCATTTAAAGCGTAATCAGCCTCAGCGGAATTATTCAATTAACTTATTTACTGTGCCGTTTAAAAAGAAAGAGTACTTGCGCTGGTTCCGTAATGAACTCTTACAATTGCCTAAAGCATTAAGACAACAGCTTAGTTTTGAATTCGTTGAAGGTAGCTTAATTAATGATCTTGACGTGATGAGGCCAATAATAAAAATGCTATCTGGTTTAGGTTGTACCATTATTGTGAATCAAGTTGGTAGAACGATTGTTAGCACTCACTATATAAAAGATTTGCCGATAACATTTTTGAAACTCCATCGTAGTTTGGTGAAACAGATTGATCGACGGAATGAAAATCAGCTATTTATACGTAGTCTCTTGGGTTCATGTGTGGATAGTGGTACTGCAGTGATTGCAGTTGGTGTAGAAACAAAAAATGAATGGGATATTCTGGCTCATTTAGGGTTAAGCGGTGGGCAAGGGCGTTATTTTGAAGAAGAAAAACAATTATTACCGAATATTGAAATAACGGCATCAATAAAGCCTGGTCGCAGAAATCGCTGGCGTAAATAAAGGAAAGAATTCACTTTATGAGTATGAACTCATTAATACAGAGGCTGACCTCAAAAGCTCCAACTCAATCTTCTCTTAGTATTGTCGTGCTGAGTGATGGTGTGTATTTGTCCAAAGTTGAGAGCGAATCAGGAATACAGGCTACCACGTATCACGAATTAAAAGAAAGTAGTTGGGACTTTGTACTTGATACGGCATTAGAGGCTGAATCGTGCACTAATCTGAATGCAACGGTCACTTTTGGTTCTCATTTTTATCAGAGCTATCAGATAGACAAACCCGCTATACCTGAAGATGAGTGGTCAGTAGCCTTACCATTTTTGCTGAAAGATCTTATTACTGATCGGGTGACCGAAATTGTCGCCGATGGTATTGCGGTTCCTCATAGCTCAAAAATTCAAGCGTATGTTCTAACTAAACGTTTGATTGAACAATTAAAAGAAGTATTAGAACGTCACCAGATCCAGCTACTACAAATTTTACCTGAAGATGAAGTGTGGTCACAAACACGCACCGATACTTCGGCGTTTATGTTGTTACATCGCTCGGCGAGTAGTGAATTTAAGATTGGCGCTTTTGTTGAAGAAAGTTCAGTCTTTCAAAGAACCGTTCGAGGTATTCACTCACCGATCACTGGTGAATATTCTAATACCATACAGCTAGATGGTTTAGCGCTGGAACTGCAGCGCTCGATGGACTATTTATCTTCACAATTAAAACAGGTTCAGATTAATAAGCTCTTCTTGTGTTGTGATGGTGAGCAAGAACATGAATTACAAGCCGCCTTACAAGAACGGTTAAATGTTTCGGTTGAACCTTTATTGCTTGGCGTTTTACCACAAAAGAGTGGCAATATTTTAGCGCTGGAAGCTTATCGACGCCAGTTACAAGGGGTTAACCTTTACCCTGCACACCTTAAGCCTAAAAAAGAAGCATTTAACTTGGGTTTAGTGGCAATAAGTTGGCTTGTGATTGCAGTGTTTATGCTTGGTATTTATGGCTTTTACAACTATAAGAATTACACCTTAGATAAACAAGTGGCAGAGCAGAAAAAGCAAGCGCAGCAACTGTCTGTACAAGTGAAATCGCTGCAGACAAAACTATCAGCCCATCAACCTTCGCCTGCAAAAGTGGCTTCTGTTGAGCGATTGAAAGCCGATGTTAAAACCAAGCAAGATTCCTTGAAAGTGATCAATAGTTTTGATGCCAAGCAACAAGTGGGTTACTCCGGTATTATGCATGGGCTTTCGACTATTGGGCGCAACGATATCTCTCTCACCAGTATTCAAATTGATAACGACAGAATGAATGTTCAAGGTCTCGCCAAGTCACCAGCAGTTGTGCCTAAATGGGTGCAACACTTTAAAACTGAAATGAACTTAGTTGGACGAACATTTGAAAGCTTGTCCATTGGGCGTAATGAAGATGACGTGGTTATTTTCTCTCTACGTTCCCATTCAGGAGATAAGTAATGGATGGTCTAAAAAGAAATTGGACAATATTGTGTGACAGGTTTGCTCAATTATCAGAAAGAGAGAAATGGCTAACCACTATTGCCGGATGGATAGCGGTTATTTTCTTACTATTTAGTTTTGTTATTGAGCCTGCTCAACTGGAAAATAATACACAAAAAGTACGTCTTGCCTCTCTGCAAGGTCAAGTTGGTGAGTTGCATGGGCAAATTGCCGAGATGAACCGCAAGCTGAAGCAAGATCCTAATGCTGAAATCGATAAAGAATATAAAGCGTTATTACAAACGAGCCAAGATTTATCCCAGCGTTTATCCAATGTCGTAGACAGTTTAGTCACGCCAACGGCAATGGCGGCGTTATTGGAGAAAGTATTAGATCAAACCCATAAACTGAAATTGGTTTCGTTAGTGTCGATGCCGAGTGAACCAATTACGCTGGAAAATTCATCAGACAACATTGGTTATTACATACACCCAGTAAAAATTGTGCTGACCGGTAATTATTTCGATATAGAAGAATACTTATCGCAATTAGAACAAATGTCGGTGAAATATTATTGGCGTAGTTTTAATTATGAAGTAGAAGAATACCCTCAAGCTAAGTTGGTATTGATTGTATATACACTTGGAGCAAAAGAGGAGTTTATCGGTGGATAGAGCGTTATTGTTCAGCCTTCTCGTGATGGTTTCGAGTAGTGTATTTGCAGAAAAAGATCCAACGGCTCCATTAGATTGGATGACGGGTCAATCTGCTAAACCAAGCAAACAAGTTTATTATAAAGTGCCCACTTTGCAGAGCATAGTATGTGACGCTGGTACTGATTGCCATGCCGTAGTGGATAATAAAATAGTGAGTAAAGGGCAGGTAGTAAGCGGCTATAAAGTGACTGATATTAACAGTCAACATGTCGCCTTAACTCGAGGTTCTAAAACGTGGAATTTAGAGCTCTTTTCTCAAGTGAAAAAAAACTAAGGTTTCAAGGTTAATATGCGCAAAATAATATTAAGTATCATGATTGCCTCATTAATGGGTTGCTCAATGGGACATCGTGATCCTGTTGAAATGAAGCGAGCTTTAAATGAAGCGGCGAACGATAACGCCAATAGTTCTATTGATGATTTACCTGATTCTGTTCAAGCGGATTTAATGCCTGATGTCGAAGGGGCGAAAAGCGGCAGTGAATCTTCAGTGAAGCGCTTTCGAGTTCAAGCACAGGCGGTGAACGCTAAAGTGTTTTTTGCCAGCTTAGTTCAAGGCACCGATTACAGTGTGATTGTACACCCAGATGTTGCAGGGCAAGTTACCTTAAACCTTTCTGATGTCACTTTAGAACAGGTACTTGATTCGGTGAGCGATATTTATGGCTACGACATTGTCAAAACAGGCAAAGTAATTCAAGTGTATCCAGCAGGGTTAAGAACAGAGACGATACCTGTCGATTACTTACAATTTAAGCGTCAAGGTTTGTCTTTAACGACGATTACAACAGGTTCAATTACTTCTGAATACGATAATGACAATGATAGTAGTAGCAGTAGCAGCAGTAGTAATTCAGGGAGTGATGATAGTGGCGATTCAACCTCAAGCGAAACAACCGCTACCGGTGGCACACGTATAGAAACAACCAATAAGAGTGACTTTTGGCCGCAGCTACAAAAAGCGGTGAGCGCTATGGTAGGTAAAGGCAATGGCCGTAGTGTGATTGTTTCACCACAAGCCGGGGTTATTACAGTTCGCGCTTACCCTAATGAGCTTCGTGAAATTAAAACCTTTTTAGGTATTTCAGAGAAACGCTTACACCGCCAAGTGGTACTGGAAGCTAAAATCATGGAAGTAACTCTTAGTGATGGTTACCAACAAGGTATCAATTGGTCGAATTTAAGTGGCTCTATTGGTGGTACGACGATTACTGGTGGCACATCTGGTGGTGGCATTATTTCAGGGTTAAATCCTATTGGTGACTTGCTTGGTGGTGGCACTAACATGGTTATTAGTGATGGTAACTTTAGTGCTGTGTTGAACTTCATGGCAACACAAGGTGACTTGAATGTGCTTTCTAGCCCACGCGTGACCGCTGCGAATAACCAAAAAGCAGTGATTAAAGTTGGTGAAGATCAGTATTTTGTTACTGGTGTTGATGGTGAGGTCGGCAGTGGTGATAACGCCAATGTAGCTCAAAATGTTGAATTAACGCCATTTTTCTCTGGTATTTCATTGGATGTCACTCCGCAAATTGATGATAAAGGTAATGTGCTGTTGCATGTTCACCCTGCAGTTATTGAAGTATCGACTGACAATCGTGTGATTGACCTTGGGGAAACTGGTGGCGTGCTTGACTTGCCATTAGCGAAAAGTTCAATTCGTGAGTCTGATTCTGTCGTACGTGCGAGAGATGGTGACGTAGTGGTTATTGGTGGCTTGATGAGCAGCAGCACGGTTGATCAAACCACTAAGGTTCCTTTGTTGGGAGATATTCCTGGAATTGGACATCTATTTAGAAATACCAATAAGCTAACGAGAAAAACCGAGTTGGTTATTTTGCTTAAACCAACCGTGGTTGGGGTGAATACGTGGTCACAAGAAGTCGAGAAATCTCGCGATCTCTTGCAAGAATGGTTCCCTGATTCTAAGTAATGGTTTATCAATCTTACTTTGGTTTGAGTCAGGCACCTTTTAGCCTGACTCCGACAACCGCACTCTTTCATGGCCTTGAACCTCATTTTGAGGCGATTCAAACAGTGCTAAGTGCGATTGATATGGGGGAGGGTATTATCAAAGTGACAGGTGAAGTCGGCACAGGCAAAACACTGGTGTGCCGAATGCTGATTAATCACTTAAAAGATAAAGTTCATTTGGTGTATTTGCCTAACCCTATTTTAAATGGTGTGGAATTAAAGCAAGCCGTGGCTCATGAATTGTCGTTAGCTTCCTCATTGGACTCAGTGAGTTTGGTCGATGCTATCCACACTCGTTTGTTGGAAATACATCAAAGTGGCAAAACAGTGGTCGCTTTGATTGATGAGGCTCAAGCGTTAAGTGATGAAGCGGTAGAGACGTTGCGTTTATTTGGCAATTTGGAGACCGAGCATCGAAAACTATTACAAATGGTGATTCTTGGGCAACCCGAATTAGATGAAAGATTGGCGCAACATAGCTTAAGACAGTTTCGTCAACGCATTACATTTAGTGCCAAACTACGTCCATTAACCTTAGCTGAAACGGTTGCTTATATTGATCATCGAATTGAAAAGAGTGGTGGTGATACTGCTATTTTCAGTTTGCGTTTAAAAAAGTCGATATGGAAAGCGACACAAGGTATTCCCAGAATGATTAATCAAGTGTGTCATAAGTCATTGCTAATGGCATTTATGGGGCAACAAAAACAAGTACAAACACAGCATTTGTTCAGCGCATTGCATGATACGTTTGATGTTAAAAAACCTAAATATAAGACGCCATATTTATGGGGTTGGAGTTGAAATGAGTACGATTAATAACGCTTTATCAAAATTAGCGGAACAGCAATCATCAACCGCTGATGCGCAAGAAAAATTAGTGCGAGCGAATATTACTCCAGTGAAATCATCTCGTTTAGTGTGGGCGATTGGTGGTTTTACATTAAGTTTAGGTATTGGTGCGTGGGCTGTGACGAGCACGCCAAATCCAATACAAACATCGATTGTTGATTTAACGCCAGCAGCAGATGCGCCTTTACATGCCACATCGTTGCAACCGGCCTCACCAAGTAACACCAGTAAAATTGTTCATCAATCCAATGCAATGATTTACGACGCACCTAAGGTGAAAGCACCACAAGTTCAATCTACGAATATTGCCTCTGTTGCTACAAATAAAGCTCAGGTTAGCTCTAGAAAAGAAAGTAACCAAACTCAAAATGCACAGCAAAAAACAGCCGTGAATCACTCAACAACAGTGGCCCAGGTTCAAACGGCCAAACCTGTCTATCAACCGATTAATTTGGCAGCCACCAGCAATAATACCGCCACTGGCTCCTCAATGAATGTTCAGCATGTGGAGTTAACACATCGACAAATGGCGGATCAAGCGATTGATCGAGCCAGTAAAGCATTAGAAGCCAATGACTTTGATACCGCCACGATGGAATATCAAAATGCGTTACGTTATGTGCCTCAAGATGAAACCACGCGTCGAAAATTAGCGGCATTGTATTATGGGAATCGTGAAGTTCGTAAGTCTGCTGAGTTATTAGAAGCCGGTATTAAAATCGATAAAAACAGTAATGAACTTCGCATGTCTTTAGCGACAATTTTAATAAAAGAAGATCAACCAGAAGCAGCGTTGAGCGCGTTGGGGTATCTGCCTGATCAGGTGTCAGATAAGTATTTAGCCATGCGCGCAGCTTTAGCTCAGCAAGTGAAAAATAACCAAGTGTCTCTACAAAGTTATCAAATGCTTACTAAGCGAGATCCTGAAAATGGCCGCTGGTGGTTAGGGCTTGGTATTCAACAAGAGCGGTTAGCTCAAACTAGCGATGCACTTAATTCGTACAACAAAGCGTTAACTATGGTTGGGCTGTCATCCCAATCCCAATCTTTCATTCGTGATCGTATTACGTTGTTGGCATCTCTTGAGCAAGGAGCGAAGTAAATATGGCGCAAGTTAAGTTACGCAAACGCCTAGGCGACTTGTTAGTTGAAGAGAGTGTGATATCTCAAGAACAACTCGATACTGCGTTAGAAAATCAAAAGTCGACCGGTCGAAAATTAGGTGACACATTAATTCGCTTAGGCTTTTTGACTGAGCAAAAGATGCTGACCTTCTTGTCACAGCAACTTGGTTTACCACTCATCGATCTGAGCCGTGCGCAAATTGATGTAGAAGCGGTTCAAGTGCTACCAGAAGTGCACGCAAGACGTTTACGGGCTCTGGTGATTGGTCGTAATGGTAATACGTTACGTGTAGCGATGAGTGATCCTGCAGATCTTGCTGCGCAAGAATCATTACTGACTCAATTGAACAATTACAGCTTAGAGTTTGTGGTTGCATCTGAAAAACAGTTAATCAGTTGCTTTGACCGTTTTTATCGCCGAACCAAAGAAATCGCCACTTTTGCTGAGCAGTTGCATGCTGAACACCAAGGCACGAATGCGTTTGATTTTGCTTTTCAAGAAGAAGACAGCGATGAAGTTACGGTTGTTAAGCTGATCAATTCTTTATTTGAAGATGCTATTCAAGTCGGCGCTTCGGATATTCACATTGAACCTGATTCAGACGTGTTGCGTTTACGTCAACGTATTGATGGCGTGCTACATGAAACTTTACTTAACGAAGTTAATGTTGCCTCAGCATTAGTGTTGCGTTTGAAATTGATGTCGAATATGGACATCTCAGAGAAACGTTTACCACAAGATGGTCGTTTTAACGTTCGAATTCGTGGCAGCTCCATCGATGTACGTATTTCAACCATGCCAGTTCAACATGGTGAATCGGTGGTGATGCGTTTGTTAAACCAGTCAAACGGCATTCAATCGTTAGACGAGTCTGGCTTGTCACCCGAATTATTAGCACGCTTTCGTAAACAGTTACATCGCCCGCATGGCATGATCTTAGTCACAGGGCCGACTGGTTCAGGTAAAACAACGACATTGTACGGCGCATTATCTGAACTGAATGAACCTGGCAAAAAAATCATTACTGCCGAAGATCCGGTTGAATATCGTTTGCCACGAGTGAATCAGGTTCAAGTAAATTCAAAAATTAATTTAGAATTTTCAACGATTTTAAGAACCTTCTTACGACAAGACCCCGATATTATTTTAGTCGGGGAAATGCGTGATCAAGAAACCGTTGAAATTGGGTTGCGTGCAGCCTTAACCGGTCACCTTGTGTTATCTACCTTACATACAAATGATGCGGTCGATAGTGCTCTGCGTATGATGGACATGGGGGCGCCGGGTTACCTGGTGGCGAGTGCTGTTCGAGCGGTGCTTGCTCAACGATTAATACGTAAAATATGCCCCGACTGTGGTGATGAGCACCATCTTGATGATTCAGCTAAACAATGGCTCGTAAGCCGCTTTCCTAATCAAGTAAATGCACAATTTAACAAAGGCCTAGGTTGCCAAAACTGTAACTTAACAGGCTATCGTGGGCGTGTGGGTGTGTTTGAATTTTTAGAGTTAAACCAACCAATGATGGATGCACTTCGTTGTAACGATGCGGTTGGTTTTTCGACTAAAGCACGACAAGCGGAAGGTTATAAGCCTCTTCTAGCCTCTGCAATGGAGCTTGCTCTGTCTGGCATGGTGAGTCTTGATGAAGTCATGGCGTTAGGCGAAGGGGATTTATCCTCTAACGTTGAACCGATCTTGATATAAGGGATAGTAAATGCCGACTTATCAATATCAAGGTAGAAACGCTCAAGGAAGCCAAGTCAGCGGTAAGGTGGATGCACCAACCGAAGAACTGGCGGCGGAATCTCTTTTTTCAAAAGGCGTTATACCGACTTCAATTACGAAAGGTTCAAGTAAGAATACCAAAGAGTTTGATCTGTCTGACTGGTTTACACCGGCAGTGCCATTGGAAGTTTTGGTGATTTTTTGTCGTCAATTATATAGCTTAACCAAAGCAGGCGTGCCGTTATTAAGAGCCATTAAAGGTTTGATTCAAAATTGCACCAATAAACAGTTAAAACAAGCGTTGGAAGATGTAAGCGCAGAGCTGACCAATGGCCGGAGTTTATCGGCTTCATTGCAGTTGTATCCTAATGTTTTTAGCCCGTTATTTGTGTCGATGATAAACGTAGGTGAGAATACGGGGCGTTTAGACGAAGCCTTGCTGCAACTTGCGCATTATTATGAAAAAGAACTAGAAACTCGCAAGCGTATTAAAGAAGCGATGCGTTACCCAATGTTTGTTATTGGGTTTATTAGTGTGGCTATGGTGATCTTAAACACCATGGTAATCCCTAAGTTTGCTTCTATGTTTGCGCGTTTTGGTGTGGATCTTCCTCTACCCACTCGCATGTTGATCGCGACATCGAATTTCTTTGTGGATTATTGGGCGTTATTGATCGCCATTGTCTTTGCGCTTATCTTTGCGTTTAAAGCTTGGGTGAGTCGTGCCGCCGGTCGTGAAAAGTGGGATAAGTTTCGCCTTCGCATGCCATTAGTTGGCAGTATTGTTAACCGAGCGCAAATGGCACGTTTTTCTCGCACCTTTGCTTTAATGCTTAGAGCCGGTGTGCCAATTAACCAATCCCTAGCTTTGTCAGCAGAAGCTTTAGGTAACCGGTTTTTAGAAGTTCGATTATTAGAAATGAAAGCGGCGATTGAAGCGGGCGGAAGTATTTCTAATGCTGCGATCAGTAGTGATGTTTTTACCCCACTAGTGATTCAAATGATCGCAGTTGGTGAAGAGACGGGTCGAATTGATGAACTGTTGATTGAAGTGGCTGATTTTTATGAGCGTGAAGTCGATTATGATCTGAAAACACTGACTGCACGCATAGAGCCTATTTTATTGGTAATTGTTGCTGGCATGGTATTAATACTGGCTCTTGGTATCTTCCTACCAATGTGGAACATGCTTGATGTAATTAAAGGCGCTGCATAAGAATGGATACCCGTAAGCGGTTACGTTTCTTTATATGGTGTACGGTAGTTTTCATTATTATGGCCAGTTGGTTGTATGTGTGGAAAGAAAAAACAGAGCCAGCTTCTGAACGAGCCGCTTTTGTTGTAGCTAAGCGCCAAATATTAAACAGTGCTAATACTTACCGACAAAATTGGTTGCTTAACAAACAACCTTCGATGATGGGTGTCGATGGTGTTGATATTCAATTTACCAAACAAGGTTGGCCAGTGATGTTGAAAAATGACCGCATTGACTGTGCTAAATGGTTATCTTTATTGTGGCCAGATGAAAACGTATTTGGAAAGAAATATAGCGTAATTGATATGCGTGATGATTCTAAATTAACATCGTGTGAATATATTTTTACCGGAGGTGTTGTGTTAGATTTACATCTAATTAACATGGCATTCGGTGCTGAGGTGAATTATCCTTAACTATCCGTTTTCTTTTGATTTTTTGCAACAAATAATAAACAAACTATGTATAATATCTAGTCGATTAATGCAAAGGTATAGGCAGAACATAATGAAAAAACAATGTGGGTTCTCTTTGCTAGAATTGATCATTGTGATTGTCGTTATTAGTTTGATTGCAATTATTGCATTACCTAAATACATTCATATTGTTGAAGAAGCGAAAAAAAGCAGTGTTGAGGGCGTTGCTGCTGGTTATAGCGCCGCGGTCATTTCGGCACGTTCTCAATGGGAAGTTGCTCGTCGCCCTAAGCAACTATCGGGAAAATATTACTATAATCATATAGAGTTAGATGGCTCGCAATTATGGTTAACAGATCGTTCGGCGAGCGGTTTTAAACAATACATTGAAGGCTACCCGATTTCGGTTAGCTCAGGTTCAAAAGGGTATACAACTTCAGTATCCAATGAAGATTGTGTGCGCCTTATGGAGAATCTACTACAAAATCCACCACTCACGCAAAGTGTGGATGTAGCAGAAAAAGACAAGAATCCGGATGTGCGCTATTTAGCAAAAGCACAATCTAATTCCTGTGTCTATTTTCAACAGGAAGGCGCTAATCACTCCTTTACCTATGAAATAAAAACTGGTCGTGTGACCGTAAATTTACAGCAGTAACGCTGCAGTATTGTTAACTTTAAAACATAGAGAGACGAAACTATGAAAAAACAAGGCGGTTTTACCCTAATCGAATTAGTGGTTGTAATTGTTATTCTAGGTATTTTGGCAGTAACAGCTGCACCTAAATTCCTAAACCTTCAAGATGATGCAAAAGTAAGTGCGGTTAAAGGCCTTGCGGGTGCAATGAAAGGCGCGGCTGGTATTACTTATGGTAAAGCTGCGGTAGCTGGTAAAGATGCTGTTTCATCAGCAAATCTGTCTATCCCAAGTGTATCTGGTGGTGTTGATATCATTTATGGCTATCCTACTGCTGATGAAAAAGGTATTGCAAAAGTGGTTGATGGTTTAGATACAGACTGGACTAAGGTTTCTTCTGCCGATGATTCAATTTCTTATGGCTATGAAGGCTTTGGTTGTATTGCTACTTATACTGAAGCATCTGATGCTTATAGCCCAGCAACTGTAACTGTTAGCACTACTGATGATAATATTCAAAACTGTACTTTAAGCACAGCTACAGGTAACTAATACATTGAGTTATCGACGGTTGTAAATGAAGGCCAGCCAGTCTGGCCTTTTTTGCTTTTAAATTAAAAGTATTTACATATATAAGCTTATGTCTATTCTTAAATAAGTAGTTTTAATCGCCAAGTTGATATTGTTAAGGTAGGTCAATCATGAACACAAAAAATGGTTTTACCCTTATTGAATTAGTTGTTGTGATTGTCATCCTCGGTATTCTTGCTGTGACAGCGGCACCTAAATTTTTGAACCTTCAAGATGATGCAAAAGTCAGTGCTGTTAAAGGCTTAGCTGGTGCTATTAAAGGGGCAGCAAGTGTTGCTTATGGTAAATCTGCGATAGCTGGAGTGGAATCGCTAGAAAAAGCAAGTGTTTCTATGGCTGGCGGTACTAGCGTCAATGTGGTCTATGGGTATCCAGCTGCTACACCATCGGATTTGGAAGCAGTAGTGGATGGGTTAAGTTCTGATTGGGTTATGCTCGATTCAGGAGTAGAAGAAGTTTTTGGCCTTTTTGAGAGCTCCGGCACTGTGACATATGGATATATTAACTTTGCTTGTGTTGTAAAATACAGTCAAGCGACAGAAAATCAGCCAGCGATTGTAACTATCGAAAATGACACTAAATATGGTATTGCTATTGATAATTGTAGCTTCCTACCATCAGTGGATTGATGAATAAATAATACGAGATATTATCCTCTATATACGATGTAGCGGTTATATTTTTAAGGTTAGTGTATGGCTCATAAGTTTAAAGGTCAGCGTGGATTTACTCTAGTTGAGCTCACCATCGTTATTGTTATTCTAGGTATCTTGTCGGTGTATGCGGCAAGCCGTTTTCAAGGCCCGTCTTCTTTTTCGCCTTATGCTGCGCAAGCACAATCAATCTCTATCATTCGTCAAATCCAACTTGCACGTATGCAATCTAATATCCAATCTGGCGCAACCAATACCAACTATACTTTAACGGTTAACAATCATTGCTTAGGCTCTAAGCCCGCTTGTGACGATCAAGCTGATCCCGGTATTGGACTGAGTAGTAAGGTGGCGTTTGATAATCAGCAAATGCAATTTCAAGTGGAAGCACCGGCTTCTGCCGATTTATCTAATATTACCTTTGATCTTTTTGGTCGGCCTGAAGGGCTTTGTGATGCCGATGGCAGCCACTGCGCGGGTCAATATAAGATCACCATCAAAGATGTTACCAATACAGTAGAGAGCACTTACGTGTGCATTAACTCTCAAGGCTTCGTTTATCAACCGGATGTCGGGAGTGATATTTGTGATAAGTAATCGAACAGTATCAAAACCTTTTGCCCGTTCAAACGGTTTCACCTTAATCGAAAGCATTGTGGCGATGGTGGTGATGGGGATCGCCATGACCGTTCTTTTTTCTTTATTTTTTCCTCGAGTAGAAAATTCCGGTTTACCTCAATACCAAGTTCGAGCTTCTGCTTTGGGGCAAAGTATGATGAATACGATATTGTCTCGTGGCTTTGATGATAATAGCGATCCTAGTGGTGGAATTTATCGCTGTGATGAAAATGATGTGAATAATAAACCTAATCCGTGTACGACCAAATTAGGCGCAGAGACGGATAAAGGCGAAACTGATGCCAGCTTTTTTAATGATGTCGATGATTATATTGGCTGTTGGTACACCAGTGAATTTAGTAAAACTTTATGCCAATCGGATCCGGTGGGGACGTTAACCGATATATTGGGCCAAGATATTGCAGACCAATATCCAAACTTTGCTGTTGATGTCACTGTGACGAATATGCAAAGTGCCGCACCTCATGTGATGCGTGAAATTCAATTAAAAGTGGCGGCGAGTAAATTTGAAGCATTCAAGTTAACTGCTTATAGAGGCAACTACTAATGAGCAGGTTAAACCGTAAACATCAAGGTTTTACTCTTATCGAGCTGGTTGTCACCATGGTCGTTATGGGGATTATGGTGATGGGGATTGCTGGGTTTATTGAATTAGGTACGAAAGGCTACGCAGATACTGTCGATAGACAAGCACTGCAAAACCAAGCGAGGTTTGTGGTTGAAAGAATGACCAGAGAGATTCGACATTCTGTCCCTAATAGCTTTACCGTCAGTGATGATGGCCATTGCGTATCGTTTTACCCTATTAAATATGCGGGTGCTTATGTGGTGCTTCCTGTTTCTGGTGGCGATCCATTTCGTTTTGTCACTGTGAGCGCAGAACCGACAGTCGGAAGTTTAAATGGGTTAAACTTAGTGATTAATCCAAGCGCGCCTGATGACTTAGATACAGCAAATAGCAAAAGCATACCTTTAAGTGGTGTGGTGAAATTAAACGACAGCTCTGGTAACGAGACGCCCATTTACAGCACAGAAACAGAGTCAGATTTTGATGCCGGCAATGTAACGAATTCAGTGGGTAACCGCTTATATATTTACAAAGAAAAAGTTCAGTATTGCATTTCCGGCCCGATCATTACCCGCCAAGAAGATAATGGAAATCCTGCTCAGATTGGACAAGATGTTGCCTCTGGCTCTTTTAATGATGGTACTGACAGTGGCAGTGCTTCGCTTTCTCGTAGTGGATTAGTGCATATGTCATTTTTATTCCAACGTGGCGATGAGCAAAGTCAATATGATGATGATGTTCAAGTGCTTAACGTGCCCTAAGTTTGAGTGAAAAAATGAAGCGTAAGATGAATCAAGGAAACCTCAACACTTATGGCTATGCGCCTGTTAAAGCCAAACAATCGGGCAGTGTACTGATCGTCGTGATTTTGGTAGTGGTCGTCATGGGAATGCTTGCCGGTGTAATGGCACGTCTAGAATGGTCAAATCAAGATGCGCAAAGCCGTGAATTATTAGGAACACAAGCGTGGTTTATGGCGCATTCTGCTAACGAATGGGCATTGACGGAATTATTTCCTTTAAATGAGTCTGGTGCCAGCGCCAACATTAAACCCCGTTGTGATGATATTAAGAATGAATGGCCATCTGCTGCGGTGGCTACTTTTTCGGATCATGGCAGTTGCAAAATTACCTCGGTAACGTGTTCGTATCAAAACATTCCAGATGAATATGAAAAATACCGTTATTACACGGTTGAATCGATTGCAAGTTGTGGTGGTGATGGTTTGTTTCAGGTAGAACGAGCGCAACAAGTCGTTGTGAAAGGGGTTAAGTGATGAAGTTTGTTCGGGCTTTTTTTACCATGGTCACATTGTTGATTTCGTTGGGAGCTTATGCAGCAGAACAATGTGAAGTGAACCCTTCTGGTGATTTTAGCGTGTCAGCAAACATTGAAAATTATGATTCATCTGAAACGTATAATATTTATGCTAAAAAGGCGAATCAAAATATTTTAATGTGGTCGAATAGAGACAACTCTGCTTATATTGTCGATTCGACTTTAGAGGCTGGGAAAAACTACGATTTACGCTTTAATTTTGAGATGACCAGCAAAAGCGGTAATGATGTCATAGGACAATTAAGCTACTACCGTAAATTTGAAGATGATTCTTATTGGGTGTTAGTGAGCGTGCAAACCTCTACTTTTCATTCAGGGGATAACACTGAGGTCAGCTTTAGTTATGGGACTCTAGATTGTCAAGATGGTGTGCCTGATACCCCTGTTGAGCCAACGCCCATACCGGATATTTGTACCTATGTACCGAATACTTTGCAGACTAACTATTTCACCAATGGTGATGAGGGCACTCCATACGGTAATTTATCAATAGCCATCGCTCATACTGGAGAAGAGAATAAAGTTATCTTGCCAAAAGATGATTCATTAATGTCATTTTTTACCGCCGGAGCAGATTATTGTTATTACCCTTCAACGACAGGACCTCAAAAATGTAAGCTTGATAGCACCTTACACACCGAAGGTTATCCTCTACATTTACAAGATAAGTTTATTGGCGATTCACTTAATATCACGGCGGGCACTACTCAAACGTTATCCTCTGGCGAATATTGGTATGACAGTATTAAATTTGGTAATGGCAGTAAATTATCCATAGATGGTACTGTTGTTATTCACTATAAAATATTCGATTTATCTGCAACAAAAGCAGGAGATAAAATTCACATCAATGATGGTGGTGATAGTCAGGATTTACTTTTTATTGGACATGGTTCTACAGCCAGTATTACGACCAATGATAATACTGCATCCATTACTGCTTATGCACACTTTTATGTTGATAACGCAACATCGCAAGGATTGAGCTTAGGTGGGGAGAATAACTCGCTCAATGGTGGTTTTTCTGGTAATGCCATCTCCATTTCGGGTCGAAACAATGTAATTAATGGCGCTGGTGGGTGTGGTGACGACCCTACTCCACCTGATCCAGATCCGACACCAGATGATTTTTGTGAATATTTTCCAGAGCCAGCACAAAGTTGGGTGACAGTGGGAAGTAGTGACTATTCAAGCTACCCTGCAAGCCAGCTTATCATGAGCAACGGCAAGAGTGGGCAAGATATTGTAGGTTGGACTGCTGGGTATATTGACGCTAATTTCATCAAAGATGGTTACACCGATGGTGAGTACGGCACAATTGATGTGCTAAAAGTCGGGTTTGATACCACTACGGATAATAGTAATTTACATGCTCCTGGAACCTGTGATACAGCACCATGTGATACTGGCGGAGCTGATGTGGATACTAGAAAGATAGCACCACCACCGTTATTAAATGCCACGTTTCCTGCGGATGGCAGTGCCGATGTGGATATTAGCCCGCCATATAGCCCAGGGCAGGGGTATGAAATGTGTGATACCTCTGATTTGTGTACTCGTACAACCGATAGTACTGGCACCACTGTAACAATTGAGGGTGATATCAGTAAGTTATCAGTGGCTAGTAATAATGGTGAGCATTACACAATAGTCATCGATGGTGAGCATACGATTAAAACCCTTGATGTGAATTCAAATAATGTGGAAGTTATTTTTAAAGCTAACAGTGTTACTACAGTTGATACAGCTACATTTACACAAGCTCCAAGTATTACTTTTGAAGATAATGTTCAAATAAAAATACAAAGCAGTTGGCAGTTAAATAATAGTGTTGCATTTAGTTATGCTAGTGGTGCCCAAAGTAGTTTGCTATATGGCCCTGAAGCAACAATTACCATTACAAATCCTAATATGGCATTTTATGGTTATATATTGGCAAAAAACCTTATTTTAAGTAATAACATAACTATTTATGGTGCAGTTTCTGCAAACAAACTTCAGATGGATACCGCTGACTCACATATTATTTCATCAGGAAAATGTTTTAGCCCTAGCCCTGATGATTCATACACTCTAAAAGTTACCCCAGATTATCAGTTTGCATTGCTCTGCCAAGCGCCTGAAATGACTTATACAGTTTATAACGATGATGGTTCGGTAGCGACGGATTATGATGGCACGATCACGGCAAGCTATCCTGAAAAATTAACGCCAGCCGATCCAAGTGTTGGAACGAAAAATAGTGATTATGTTTATACACCAAACCAAGGTGTCGTCACTGTGCCTGTTTCCTCTGATACGCTTGGTGAGTACACCGTAAAGGCTGAATTAACCGATGATTCTGAAGCAAATGATTCCGGTAATGTGTTATTTGGTCCTTATAAATTTGATATCGATCCAGTCAAAGCGGTGGCTGCACATCCGAGAGTATTTAATGTACAAGTCTTGGCATGTAAAGACGATAAAGTGACGCCAGTTAAAGGCTATAGTGGAGAAAAAGATTTAACGGTTTCTAATGTGAATTTAACCAAACCGACGATTGGAGAAGGTGCGGTAGATGGCACTTTGCAAGTCAGTAATGATGAAAATGGCGTATATAGCACTAGCCAAGTCAAACTGAACTTTAGTGATGACGCGAAATCAAGCGGATACTTAAAGTATGCTGAATCGGGCTCGTTAAATTTCTTACTGAGCGATCCTAATTTTGTTTGTCCTGATGATTATGACGGTTGTGAAGTAACCAATGACGATGGTTTTACAGAAAACGTCACAACGTTACAAGGCATCGCGAATGTGGATGTGCGTCCGTGGACGTTTGCTATTTGTGAGCCAAATGATCGTGATATGAGTGGAGATTCAAACGGTGGTGTTGGGTTTATGCCAGCAGGTGAAGCATTCGCTTTACAAGTGAAGCCGATAATCTGGCAAGCCGGAGGCTCGGTGGATGAAACTGATGACATTGATGTGAGTAATTATTGTAATGCAGCGGTGACACAAAACTTCTTCATTACAGAGGCGCCGACGGCAACGGTTGAAGTAGGTAGTGAATTAGCCACGCCAGAAAATGGCCGTTTAGGTTCTGGGTTAACATCGGATGATGGCAACGATCGAGAACATGATAATGTTGCCAATAGTGGTGATAAATATTACAGCTATAACAGTTTAAAATGGCAAGAAGTAGGCAGCATTAAAGTAACGGCGGATACATTAGCCAATTACTTAGATATGAATATCAACCTTGGTTATCGTGATATTGGTCGTTTTTATCCGCACCACCTAGTGCGAGTATCTAATGATTGGGACTATGCGTCTGGTCATAACGGCTTTGCTTACATGAATCAACCGATAGGCATGGATTATACGCTTGAAGCGCAAAGTGAAGACAATTCAGCCACCTGGAACTACGGTCTATTTGATTCAAGTTTACAAGATGAACTCGCCTTAACGGCAATCAATAACGATAATGGTCAAAGCTTGTTAAGTCGCTTGATCTATACCAATCAATCTACAAATGGTTGGAGTGACTTATTAACCAGCGGTGAAACAACGCAACGCAACGCTCAATATGTAGTTAATTATGATGATTTTGAGTTTTTGAAAAAGCTAGGCAGTAACCCGAATAATTCAGAATACACGTCAACTCCGGATGGCCCTTATGATTCCAATAATTCAAGATTTGGTATCGCGGTGACCAACAAGGTGGATGATTTGGATTTTGATTTCACCGATGTGGACTCTAACGACAAAATCACTTTAGATGCTGATGGTAATGGAACGGTTGATACTGGGTTGGCATTTGCGCTTCAGCCAGATTTTCGTTACGGTCGAATGACATTAGATAGTGTTAGTGGTTCTATTGGTGGGCCGGTGCAAGTTCCTCTTCGCACTGAGTTTTGGGATGGTGAAAGTTACATTCCTAATTCTGACGATAGCGGCAGTCAATTTATGACCCAAGAATATTGTCGTTTAAGTAATATTAGCGGCAGTGATGCGTATTTGACGGACACAGTCGATACTAATGCCAAACAAACCGTGAGTTCAGGTAAATCGGATATTGTTCGCGCCGCTCAAATCACAGCGCAGCGTGAGACGGTTCGTTTATTCTTACGACAAGGGATCACTCAACCTGATGGAACCAATTGTGGTTGGTCAAATGGTACACAACCTTGGCTGCAATTTAATTGGCGAGATTTTGGCGATGAAGACCCTTCTACTGTGGTGATGTTTGGGGCTTATCGTGGGAATGATCGCATTATTTATCGCGGTGAACCTAACTTGGTGGCAGACTAATGCGCGGTTCATCACAAAGCAATAATGAAATATACTGTCGGCTGAGTTAACTTTCTGTAAGAATCCGCACTATTCTTTAGTGGTTGGCGGTTAAAGCTTGCCGACAGTGCGGTGCATTGGTACATTTAGCACAATTTTATTTCCTTCTATCTCTCTTAGGATAACGAAGAATATGTTTAAGAAACTTCGTGGCATGTTTTCAAACGATCTTTCAATAGATCTCGGTACAGCCAACACACTTATTTATGTTAAAGGCCAAGGCATTGTTCTTGATGAGCCTTCTGTTGTCGCTATTCGACAAGATCGCGCGAGTTCGGCGAAAAGTGTCGCAGCCGTTGGGCATGAGGCAAAACAAATGCTAGGTCGTACGCCTGGTAATATTTCGGCTATTCGCCCAATGAAAGATGGTGTGATTGCTGATTTTTATGTAACAGAAAAAATGCTGCAGCACTTTATCAAACAAGTGCACGACAACAGCGTTTTAAAACCAAGCCCACGAGTCTTAGTGTGCGTACCTTGTGGTTCTACTCAAGTTGAACGCCGAGCGATTCGTGAGTCTGCTTTAGGGGCTGGTGCTCGTGAAGTTTATTTGATTGATGAGCCTATGGCTGCTGCTATTGGTGCTGGTCTTCGCGTTTCTGAACCAACCGGTTCAATGGTTGTTGATATTGGTGGTGGTACAACAGAAGTAGCTGTTATTTCATTAAATGGTGTGGTGTATTCTTCTTCTGTACGTATCGGTGGTGACCGTTTTGATGAAGCGATTATTAATTATGTTCGTCGTAACTACGGCAGCCTAATTGGTGAAGCGACCGCTGAAAAAATCAAGCACGAGATTGGTTCTGCTTATCCTGGCGATGAAGTGATGGAAATTGAAGTTCGTGGTCGTAACCTTGCGGAAGGTGTACCTCGTAGCTTTACGTTAAATTCCAATGAAATTTTAGAAGCCCTGCAAGAGCCACTTTCGGGTATTGTTTCTGCTGTTATGGTTGCGCTTGAGCAGTGCCCACCAGAGTTAGCTTCTGATATTTCAGAAAATGGTATGGTATTAACGGGCGGTGGCGCATTACTAAAAGATATCGATCGCCTTCTTACCGAAGAAACTGGCATTCCAGTTGTTGTTGCTGATGAGCCGTTAACGTGTGTTGCGCTTGGTGGTGGTAAAGCATTAGAAATGATTGATATGCATGGTGGTGATCTTTTCAGTGAAGAGTAATCTTCATCATACGAAAGATAACGGTTTGTTTGCATGAAATTGATTTTTGGCCGAGGGCCATCGTTACAACTGCGTTTATTTTTCGCTTTGATCGTATCAGCCAGCTTAATGCTGGCTGATAGTCGTTTAGATACATTTTCAAGCGTTCGATACTTGCTCAACAGCACGGTTGCACCTTTGCAATATGCTGCCAATTTACCTCGTAGTATGTTTGATGGCATGTACGAGCGTCTTAATGGTATGAAAACCCTAGTCGGCGATAACAACACGTTAAAAAATGAAGTGTTGGGTCTAAAAAGCGATTTATTGCTGCTTGATCAATATAAAGAAGAAAATAACCGACTTCGCCAATTATTAGGTTCTCCTTATATTCGAGATGAACGTAAAGTCGTCACAGAAGTGATGGCCGTCGACTCTTCTCCTTATCGCCATGAAGTGGTGATCGATAAAGGTCATACCGATGGCGTTTATGAAGGGCAACCGGTTATTAATGAAAAAGGCATTGTCGGGCAGGTCGTTAATGTCTCTGCGCATAATAGTCGTGTTCTTCTTTTAACTGACAGTAACAACTCTATCCCAGTTCAAGTATTGCGTAATGACATTCGTGTGATTGCTGCTGGTAATGGGGATATTGATTCAATTCAACTAGAACACATACCGACTAGCACCGATATCCGCACTGGCGATTTATTGGTGACATCTGGTTTGGGTGGCCGTTACCCTGAAGGTTACCCAGTTGCTTATGTTACTAGTGTCAAGAATGATAACCGTCGTCCCTTTGCCGTGATTGCAGCTAAACCTGTTGTTGAATTTGAACGTTTACGATATTTATTATTGGTGTGGCCGGATCAAGAAAGACAAAAACAAGCACAAACAGTAGAAGAAGCAGAGCAGAAGCAGGCGGTTCAGCCATGAGAAATAATTTATTTCGTACCAAATTTGTTATCTGGGTATCCTTTGCTATTGCTTTGATTTTACAAGCGGTTCCTTGGCCGGGGCCATTAGAAATGATGCGTCCATCTTGGATTATCTTAATCTGCTGTTATTGGATTTTAGCCCTTCCTCACCGAGTGAACGTAGGGTCAGCATTGATTCTGGGTTTAATGTGGGACTTAGTGATTGGAACCACGTTAGGGATTCACGGCATCGTGATGTCGGTTGTGGCCTATATTGTGGGTCTTAACTTTCAGGTGCTTCGTAATATGGCCCTTTGGCAACAAGCTGTGTTAATTGGCTTGATCAGTGTCTTGGGTGAATTCTTAGAGTTTTGTGGAGAGTTCATGATAAAAGATATTGAATTCAATCCACACCTGCTTTGGGCTGGTGTCGTAAACTGCATATTATGGCCTTGGATCTTTTTGCTACTAAGAAAAGTTAGACGTCACTGGCACATGCGCTAGTTGATAAAATCAGATCTAAGCTTCAACTATTTGCATCGTAAAGTTATCGCTACGGAAGTTGTGAAAATGCTTCCGTAGCTTAATTCTTCAATAATCACTATTGCTCAATAGAGGCCTTATTATGCAACCTTCATTTTTTCTCGCATCAGGCTCTCCTCGTCGCAAAGAACTCCTCACCCAACTAGGCTATCAATTTCATATCATTATTCCGGATATAGAAGAGCAACAACTATTGGGTGAATCGCCACAAGATTATGTTGCTCGCCTGTCACGAGAAAAAGCGCAAGCCGGATTACAGTTAGCCCAAACACAATTTCCAGAACTATCACTTCCAGTATTAGGCTCTGACACTATCGTTGTGATAAACCAAGAAGTATTAGAAAAACCAATCAATTACACTGATTGCAAACGTATGTTGCAGTTATTATCAAACAGAAAGCATCAAGTCATGACATCAGTTACTGTGACAACATCGACTGAATATCAAACCAAAACCGTGATAACTGATGTGTGGTTTAAGCCGTTAACAGAACAAGAAATAGAAGCCTATTGGCGAACAGGTGAACCCTGTGATAAAGCGGGCAGTTATGGTATTCAAGGTATTGGCGGGCGCTTTGTTTCTAAAATTGAAGGCAGTTTCCATGCCGTTATGGGTCTACCCTTAATGGAGACTGATTTGTTGCTAAATGATTTCTTAGGTCAACCATCGTGAATGCGGTAGTTGTGCATAAATAGACAAAATTTAAGAGGCACAACCATGAGTGCAGAGTTATTAATTAATGTTACACCGAGTGAAACTCGTGTCGCTATGATCGAAGCAGGTTTACTGCAAGAAATTCATATCGAACGTGAAGCTCGACGCGGCATTGTTGGGAATATTTATAAAGGTAAAGTCAGCCGAGTGTTACCAGGAATGCAAGCGGCATTTGTGGATATTGGCTTAGATAAAGCTGCTTTCTTACATGCATCCGATATCGTTCCTCATACGGAGTGTGTGGCTGAAAATGAAAAGCAACAGTTTCAAGTTCGTGATATTGCAGAATTGGTGCGTCAAGGACAAGATATCGTGGTGCAAGTGGTGAAAGATCCGCTAGGAACAAAAGGCGCTCGCCTTACCACCGACATTACTTTGCCATCTCGTTACTTGGTTTTCATGCCAGGGGCAGCTCATGTTGGGGTGTCTCAGCGTATTGATGATGAATCCGAACGTGAACGTTTGAAGCAAACAGTGCTGCCATATTGTGATGAAAATGGTGGTTTTATTATTCGAACCGCTGCAGAAGGTGCCGACAGTGTTGAGTTGGCTCAAGATGCCGCTTTCTTAAAACGTTTATGGAATAAAATTAATGAGCGTCGTGGTAAATATAAAACCAAATCAATGCTCTATGGCGAAATTGGTTTGGCGCAGCGTATTTTACGTGACTTTGTTGGCACTGAGATCAGCCGTATTCAAGTCGATTCGCGTTTGGCATTTGAAACTTTATTAGAATTTACTTCTGAATTTGTACCAGAATTGACTGAGCGTTTAGAGCTCTATCATGGCGATAAGCCTATTTTTGATATGTACGATACCGAGAATGAAATTCAACGCTCTCTCGATCGTAAAGTGGAATTAAAGTCTGGCGGTTATTTGATTATTGATCAAACTGAAGCCATGACCACGGTGGATATCAATACCGGTGCTTTTGTTGGCCGCCGTAATCTAGAAGAAACGATTTTTAATACCAATATTGAAGCAACTCAAGCCATTGCTCGCCAGCTACGCTTAAGAAATTTAGGCGGCATTATCATTATTGATTTTATCGATATGTTAGAAGAAGAACACCGTCGTCGCGTTATTCAATCTTTAGAGATAGCGTTAGCTAATGATCGTGTTAAAACCAATATTAACGGCTTTACTCAATTAGGTCTAATTGAGATGACTCGTAAACGAACGCGCGAAAGTATTGAACATGTATTGTGTTCTGGTTGTCCTACTTGTGAAGGTCGAGGCTCAGTGAAAACGGTTGAGACAGTATGCTATGAAATTTTGCGTGAAATTACCCGAGTAAATCGAGCTTATGATGCCGACAAATTTGTCGTTTATGCCTCTGTTGCTGTGGCGGAAGCACTGCAAGGTGAAGAATCTCATGCTTTAGCTGAATTAGAACTGTTTATTGGTAAGCAAGTGAAAATTCACGCCGAAGCCTTGTATGTGCAAGAGCACTTTGATGTTGTGATGATGTAATGGAGTAAACGGTGACCTTTGCCACACGCCTTGGGCGACTTTTATTATGGACGGTATTAACCGCAGCGGTGTTGTTGGCAATTACGGTAACCGTATTACGACTATTTCTGCCTAACTTAAATCAATACCGTGGTGATATTGAAGCTCAGTTGCTTCAAACCACGGGTGTGCATTTTAAAGTTCAGGAGATAAAAGGCTATTGGGGGAATATTAGTCCTTCATTATCCCTAAAAAGCTTACAAGTTCTCTTACCTAACGAGAACACTCCAATAGTGACCGTCAGCCGAGTTGATGCTGAGTTGGATTTGTTTTCTTCTTTAATACATTTAAAGCCAAAATTGGCGAATGTAAAAATTCAAGATTTACATTCGGATATTAGTCGTTGGCCTTTGATCCCAAATGATGAACAATCAGAGCTTGAAACGATTGATTCGGATGCTTCCGATACCTTAAAAAATATTCAAAATATTTTCTTGAAGCAATTAGGTGAATTCTCACTGACGGATTCTAGTGTTCAATACTTGGCGCCGAATGGTGAAATTCGTTTATTAGAAATCGATCGTCTTCGTTGGAAAAATGATGGACATATCCATAAAGCGGAAGGCGTGGTCAGTATTGCTGGAGCGAATCTGAATAAAGTCTCTGTTATCGCAAACTTCCGAGAAAAAGGCAACTTGCGCTTTATGGATGGTGATTTCTTTATTTCAGGGCAAAATATACGTGTTACGCCTTGGATGACACAATATGTGAAAGAAGCAACGTCAATTCTCTCAGGAAGAGTGAGCTTAAATGGCTGGTTTAGTTTAAAGCAAGGAAAACCAACCGATGCCTTAGTTGAATTATCATCGTCACATTTGGTATGGGGGGAAGAGAGCGATCCTCATCAACTGAATATTCAACGTGGTGTCATTAAGCTAAAACCGAAAGGTAAAGGTTGGGTTATTCAGGGACAACAATTTGATATTGAAACCAACCAAGTAAAGTGGCCTCAATTTCGCTTCTCAATCGATCACCAACCTGATCGTCAAATCATTAATATTTCTCAATTACAACTGAAAAACTTAACGCCTTTGGTGAGTTTAGCCTCTAAAGATGATTCCGTGATTGATGCTTTACGGAATATAGAGCCAACTGGTTCAATTAAGGATATTAGGGTTGAGCTTCCTAAGAAGATTGAACAATTAACCTATTCGGCTTCTTTGGTTGATGGTGGACTGAAGCAATGGAAGCTCTTACCGGGAGTACATAAGTTATCGGCCAATATTACTGGGAACTTAAATACCGCATCGATTAAAGCGAGCTTAAATAACGATGAATTGCCTTATGGTGATGTATTCCAAGCACCTTTAGTGATTGATGATGGCAAAGTGAACTTGGTATGGCAAAGAGATGATAAAGGCTGGCGTATTTGGGCTGATAAAATTTATGTCAAAACACCAGATCTAAATGCCACAGGTGAATTTAGACTCGATTTTCCTAAAGATCAGTCCCCATTTTTATCTATGTACGCTGAGGCCGATGCGAAAAATGCAGGTGAAACGTGGCGCTATTTGCCTACTTTAGCATTAGGACGAGATTTAACCGATTACTTATCCTCTGCGATACAAGGCGGCAGTGCTAAAAACGCTCAAGTACTTTGGTATGGTTCACTTGAAGACTTTCCATACCATAACCATAAAGGTGTGTTTCAAGTGAAAGTTGGGATTGAGAATGGCCGTTTCAGCTTTGATAGCGCTTGGCCAACCATCACCGATCTGCAACTCAATTTGTTGTTCGATAATGACTCCATGTATTTGGATTCACGTTCAGCCACGTTAATGAATGTAAAAGCTCAGCATGTCTCAGGCAAAATATTAAGCCTCTCTTCCGGTGGTGATATCGAAATTACTGCTAAAGCTCAAGCAGAAGGCTCCGCCATACGAGACTATATGATGGCAACACCTCTTGTTGATTCTGTTGGAGCTGCGTTAACTGCGGTGAAAATATCTGGGCCTGTAGAATCTGAATTTACCGTTACTGTGCCTTTTAATGGCGATGATCCACAGGTTTCGGGGGACGCGACATTAAAAAATAATCCGATTGAAGTGCAAAGCCCGCCGATTCACCTTGAGGATGCAAGCGGTAAAATTACTTTTAATGATGATGTAGTGAAGGGCAGTAGTATTAAAGCAAACTTGCTTAAACAGCCTATATCACTGGATTTTAGTGGGCAAAATCAAAGTAAAGGCTATGCGGTTAATATTGATGTGTTAGGCAATGCTGATATGGCAACGTTAAGGCAAGAAGTCCCATCGCCTTGGTTAGACCCATTGGCGGGTAGTGCGCCTTGGAATCTTAATGTCGATTTACAATTAAATGATGTTGGTTTCACCTATCAACTTGATGGCGATGCAGATCTGGAATTTTTAACCAGCAGCTACCCTGAGCCCTTAGGTAAGGCGCTGGGGATAAAAGCAGAAGCTCGCTTGCAAGCCGCAGGTAACCAAGAAATGGTTAATGCGCGAGTGACTTTACCTAATGTGAAATATCAAGCGGATATCGATATACGCCCATTGACACCTGTTTTAACCGCAACCAACCTTATTGTCGGTCGGGGAGACTTCAAAGTAAGCCCAATAGGTGGGAATTTTGCATCGATTAATCGCCCCAAATTTGATGCCGATAAATGGATTGAGTTTATTTTTAGCCATGAAAACACCTTAAACGTTACTGATAATAACGAAGCTATAAAAGTCGAAACAGACACCGAAAGTGCCGCAAAACAAGCTACTGATATCGTGTTTAATTTTCCTGTGATCCCCATGCCGGATGTGATCGATATTAATACTCAAGCCTTGTTGTTGTGTGATTTAAAGTGGCATCAAGTGAAATTTAATGCAATTCATAAGCCTAATGACTGGCAAATGAAGGTATCGAGTAGTGAAATTGTTGGGGATGGCCATTTCCGTAATCAAAATGATTTAGAATTAAACCTGAAAAGTGCGCATATTTTTGTTCCTCAATGGGAAAAGAACAAAGATGGCAAGCTCATTAAAGGTAATGATAAAGAAGCGCCTTTAATTAGCGAGTTTGATCGTGAATTTCACCAAAATATGCCCAACTTAGCATTGAAAATCGATGATTTATGGTTACAGGGTTATAAAGTCGGTACGGTGGATATGCAACTTCAACGAGAGCAAGATAAACTGGTTTGGAGAAATTTGGATTTTCAAGCTGGTTCCAATCATTTAAAGGCCTCTGGCTGGTGGGAGTTATCTGGAGAGAAGAGCCATTCTGATTTTAATCTTAGCTTAACTGGAAAGAATAACTCGGAAGTGATGGAACGATTTGGAGTGAACTCTGGGATTCAAAAAGCAGCCTTTGATATTGGTATTAATGCTAATTGGGATGGTTCGCCTTGGTCTTTGAAAACAAATACATTAAATGGTGATGTTAAAACCGAGTTTAAAGATGGGGTGATTACCGATGTCAATGGTGCGGCTCGTTTATTAGGTTTGTTCAGTTTAGACTCCATTATTCGAAAAATGAAACTCGACTTTACTGGTGTGTTTGATGATGGAATGACCTTTAGCTCAATTAAAGGAACTGGAAAAATTGATAAAGGTGTGTTTATTACCAATGACTTAGATATGGATGGTTCGGCTGGTGATTTAAGTCTCCGAGGGAAAGCTGATTTAAATAGCCGTTTAGTGGATGCTGAAGTTACCTTTACACCTGATTTAACCTCGAGCATTCCATTGGTTGCCGCTTTTGCCGTTACGCCACAAACTGCACTCGCCGTGTTTGCTATTACCAAGGTATTATCTCCAGTTGTGGATGTATTTACTAAAATTCAGTACGAGATAAAAGGCCCACTTGATTCACCAGCGGTAAAAGAAATTTCTCGTAGTAAAGGTGAGTACAAACTGAACGATAGCGAATAAGCTCGGCGTTTGTCACTACCCACCACTTACATGAAGCATATAACCGGGCGATATTCATTAAGGAGTGATGATGTCGAAAGTTGGATTGATTCAAATGACATCAGGAGCTGATCCTGAAGATAACTTAGCGTATATAGAGCAACAACTGGGTGCGATGCAAGGAAAAGGCGTTGACTGGGTAATATTACCTGAAAATGCGATTATTTTTGGCAAGCGCAGTGATTATCACCAACATGCTGAAATATTGAATCAAGGGCGATTACAGTCGGCTTTAGCTGAAATGGCACGTCGCTTTCAAGTGTGGCTCGTAGTTGGATCTTTCCCGATTAAAAATGGCGATAACGTGACCACAACCTGCCTGGTTTTCTCTGATCAAGGTCAATTGTGTGCTGATTACGATAAATTGCACATGTTTGATGTTGAAGTCAGCGATAGTCATAAAAGTTATCGAGAATCGGATACTTTCCTTGCGGGTAACAGAGTGGTAGTGGCTGATACGCCATTGGCGAAAATTGGATTGTCTATTTGTTACGATGTTCGTTTTCCTGCGCTTTTTTCTCAATTACGTCAACTTGGCGCAGATATCATCACCGTTCCAGCGGCCTTTACTTATGTGACAGGTGAAGCTCATTGGGAAACCTTATTACGTTCTCGCGCAATAGAAACACAATGTTGGATTGTGGCGGTGGGGCAAACCGGAACTCACCCATGTGGCCGTCAAACTTGGGGGCATTCAATGGTGATTGACCCTTGGGGGCGAATCATTGACAGTTTATCCGAGACAGCAGGTCACTTAATCGTTACCATTGATACCAATATTAACCGAGAGATCCGAGTTAAGATGCCAGTGATGCAACATGCTCGTTTTTCCAGTCAGTTAAAATCCTAATTATTGATAGAGTACCTATGACACTTAGTACGGTAGAAAAAGAGCTATTAACCGCATCGGGCCTAACCGATAGCGATATTCAAAACACCCTTGCAAGTATTGCTACCAGACACATCGATTACGCCGACATCTACTTTCAATCGAGTTGGCATGAGTCATTAGTATTAGAAGATAGCATTATCAAAGATGGCTCTTTTAATATTGACCGTGGTGTTGGTATTCGAGCTATTGCCGGGGAGAAAACCGGTTTTGCTTATTCTGATCAAATCGATCTTAATGGCTTGCAACAAAGTGCTATTGCAGCGCGAGGTATTGCTCAGCAAGGGCAAAATGCCAGCGTAAAAGCCTTTACTCGTAAAGTGACGCCACAAACTTACCAAGCAGTGAACCCATTAGAAAGCTTAGATAAGCAGCAAAAAATTGAATTGCTGAAACAAATCGATGCTTACATTCGTAGTAAAGAGCCTTTAATTCAAGAAGTCTCGGTCAGTATTAGTGGCGTTTATGAACAAGTGCTTGTGGCGGCGACCGATGGGACGTATGCGGGCGATGTGCGCCCATTAGTACGTTTGTCTATAAGCGTGTTAGTGCAACGTGGCGATCGCCGTGAGCGTGGTAGTGCAGGTGGTGGTGGTCGTTATGGTTACCAAGCGTTTTTGCAAACAGCAGACGACGGAAAAACCCAAGCATTTCATTTTGCTGATGAAGCCATTCGTCAAGCTTTAGTTAATTTAGATGCGGATGAAGCACCCGCTGGGACTATGCCGGTTGTGCTTGGTTCTGGTTGGCCGGGCGTACTATTACATGAAGCCGTAGGCCATGGTTTAGAAGGGGACTTTAACCGTAAAGAGTCGTCGGTTTTCTCTGGCAAGCTTGGTCAAAAGGTGACTTCTGATCTTTGTACTATTGTTGATGACGGTACGCTAAAAGATTTACGCGGTTCATTGAATATTGATGATGAAGGTGTGGAAGGTCAATACAATACCTTAATTGAGAACGGTATTCTTAAGGGGTATATGCAAGATAAGCACAATGCTAGCTTAATGGGTGTTGCGCCAACCGGTAATGGTCGTCGTGAATCGTATGCTCACTTGCCAATGCCACGTATGACCAATACTTACATGTTGCCGGGTGAACATACGCCAGAAGAAATTATTTCAACCATTAAGAAAGGCTTATACGCGCCTAACTTTGGTGGTGGACAAGTGGATATTACATCTGGGAAATTTGTGTTTTCAGCCTCAGAAGCTTACCTGATTGAAGATGGTAAAATTACGCGACCAGTGAAAGGTGCGACATTAGTTGGTTCTGGTATTGAAGCTATGCAACAAGTGTCGATGGTTGGTAATGATTTATCCATTGATAAAGGCGTTGGTGTGTGTGGTAAGGCGGGTCAAAGTGTCCCTGTTGGGGTTGGTCAGCCAAGCTTAAAACTTGATGCAATTACGGTTGGTGGAACGCAGTAGTACCAGAAAAGAAAAAACGATCCCACTTAGTACCTATTGCTAGTTTCTAAGTGGGATCGCCTCGCTTAACGACTGAGATTAATCTTCTTTAGATTCTTTCAGTTCTTTCAATATTTGAAAAATTTCACGTGATGCTTTAGGTGGCTTATTGCCGCCTTTCTCTTTTTGAGCTTGACGGGCTAATTGACGTAAGCGTTGACGGTCAGCTTCAGGGTAAGTCTCCATCACGTCTTCAATTGCTGGATCAATCTCAGTTACGATACGATCACGCATTTCTTCAAGCTTATGCAGCTCTGCCGTTGCTTGTGAGTGCTTGTTACGTAACTTATCCAATTCAGCCTGAATAGGCGCAGGATCGATGTGACGCATCAACTTACCTATGTATTGTAATTGACGACGTTTCGCTTCGTTCTTAAAGCGCTGTGCGTTATCAATTGCTTGACGTAAGTCATCACTGATTGGGAACTTATCCAATGATGAAGGCTTTAATCCGACGAGTTCTTCACCCAGTTCCTGCAAGGCAGTCATGTCTTCTTTCATCTCGGTTTTACTTACCCAGATGATTTCCTCTTCTTCTTCCCAAGGCGCTTTTTGATTTTTACGAGCCATAATGTCTACTTATTCTTAATCTGAGAATGTTATTGCCCTATTTTAGCAAGAATTATGGGGAGAAAGCGAAATTCTTGTTATCCTAAGTGCAATATCGTTGAAATAAACCAAATTAAGAGTAGATATGGACGCAAAACAGCAAATTGCTCAGCAAAAAATCGAACTTGAAGCAGCCGTAGCGAAAGCTTTGGAGACTGCGAGTGTCAGTGCGGACGCTGTTGAAGTCGCCATCACCAAAACAACAGGCATCAGTGTGACTACACATGATTGCGAAGTTGAGAATGTTGAATTCAATAGTGATGGAGCTTTAGGGATCACCGTTTACCGCGGTCAATGTAAAGGCAGTGCTTCTACTTCAGATTTAAGTGATAAAGCTATCCAAAAAGCAGTCGCTGCGGCATTGGATATTGCCAAATATACGTCACCCGATCCGTATGCAGGGCCAGCACCAAAAGAATTGATGGTGAAAGAGATCCCAGACTTGGATCTGTTTCATCCCGATGAGCCAAACCCAGATTACGCTTCTGAAATGGCCATTCGAGCAGAACAAGCAGCATTAGAATATAGCGATAAAATTAAGCAAAGTGATGGTGCGAGTTACGATAGCCATTATGGTATTAAAGTTTATGGGAATAGCCATGGCTTACTCGTGAGTAATGCTTCGAGTCGTCATAGCTTGAGTTGTAGCGTGATTGGCGCGGGCAAAACAGGTGAAATGGAGCGTGATTACAGCTATACCATTGCTCGTCATAAAGATGATATGTGGACGCCAGAAACCGTTGGCTTGCAAGCTGCGAAGAAAACCATTGATCGCCTTGATGCTCGCCAAGTCAAAACAGGTCAGTACCCTGTGTTGTTCCAAGCCGATGTGGCTACTGGTTTATTAGGTCATTTAGTGATGGCGATCAGCGGCGGTAATTTATATCGTAAGTCATCATTCTTGTTGGATCGATTGAATACACAGGTTCTCCCTAGCTGGTTTAACGTGTCTGAGAAACCTCATGTACTACGTGGTTTAGCTTCGGGGGCGTTTGATAGCGAAGGGGTATTCACCAAAGATACACAGATCATTACTGATGGTGTGCTTTCCACTTACCTTTTGACCAGTTATGCAGCCCGTAAAATGGCCATGACACCAACCGGGCATGCTGGTGGTATACATAACTGGTTTGTTGGATCAACCGGACAAGATTTTTCTCAACTAGTTAAAGACATGGGCACAGGCCTGATTGTTACCGAATTAATGGGTCAAGGCGTGAATATGGTGACAGGGGATTACTCTCGTGGCGCAGCCGGTTTTTGGGTTGAAAACGGTGTGATTCAGTATCCGGTTTCTGAAATTACGATTGCTGGAAATTTAAAAGACATGTTTAACCATATTTCTGCAGTGGGTACGGATACAGAAACACGCTCACAAATTCAAACGGGCTCTATTTTAATTGATGGTATGAAAATCGCGGGCGAGTAAAAAATATGGGCACTTGAATTAGATTCGAGTGCCCATTACACAATATTTGAACAGCGCTTAAAGATAGTTCGGTTAGATCAAGTTCAAATTAATCATTAAGGTTGCGAGACCTAAAAATGCCGACAAGCCCACCATATCGGTCACGGTTGTCAGTGCCATTCCTCCAGCTAATGCTGGATCGATGTTCATTTTTTTCAGCATGATTGGAATGGTCACCCCAGCAATACCAGCGGCCAGTAAGTTAGCTAACATGGCAGCCGACATGATCATGCCCAAGATCAAACTGTCTTTCCAAATTACTACAATGCCACCAATAATGATTGCCCACAGAATACCGTTTAATAAGCCGATGGAGGCTTCTTTTAATAGTAGCGATCGTTGGTTGGTATTACCGATATGCCCAAGTGCTAAACCACGAATAACCAGTGCAACGGTTTGATTACCAGCGACGCCACCCATAGATGGAACAATGGTCATTAAAACGGCCACAGATGCCATTTGCGCTAAAGTGCCTTCAAACATGTTAGAAACGGAGGCGGCAGCTAAAGCCGCTAATACGTTAGCGCCTAACCAAATACTACGACGGCGCACCGACTTGATGACGGGTGCAAAAGTATCGGCGTCATCGTCTAGACCAGCCATACTCATCATTGAGTGTTCGGCATCTTCACGAATAACGTCAACCACATCATCGATGGTAATACGACCAACCAGTTGATTTTCATGGTTAACGACAGGTGCAGATACCCAGTTACGACGTTCGAATAAGCTGGCGACATCAGTGGCACTGGCATCGACAGAAATCGCCTCATCGGCATCATCCATTAACTCTGTAATCGATACATCGGTTTGGGCGGTGATTAAACTGGTTAAAGATAAGTGTCCAATTAGCTTATCGTCGCTATCAATTACATACAAAGCATCGGTTGCTTCAGGTAATTCACCCTTCATGCGCAGGTAACGTAGAACCACATCGACATCTACATCACTACGAATGGTGATCACATCGGTGTTCATCAAACCACCGGCACTATCCTCTGAATAAGAAAGTGCGATCTCGACACGTTCACGATCTTCTGAATCCATTTGATCCAGAACTTCACGAGATACATCGTCCGGTAAGCTACGCAAGACATAAGCGACATCATCGGTGTCCATGCCTTCGGTGGCTTCTGCCAGCTTTTCCGGAGCCATTTTAGAGACGATGCTATCTTTGATGTCTTCGGAAAGCTCATCAAGGATTTCACCATAATCTTCAGGATCGGTAAGTTGCCATAGAACATCACGGCTTCGATGGGGGGATGCTTCTAAAAGGTGTGCAATATCTTCAGGTTCCATGTCTTGCAGTTGTCTGCGGACATGGACAAAACGACCATTTTCAATTGCGTCACTGACTTCTTGGAGGGTCTGATGGGTGAGTTCAAACTCTAATTGTTCAGCCATACTCTCCTCCTAAATGAGCCATTAATATTGAGGCATGAATCTTAGCCTAATTTAAGGCAAATTGTCATTCGTTTACTAGGAGTGTAAAAAGAAATTTCTATGAAAAGTATGGGGATTATTCTTCTTCGTCGAATTTCTGTTCAATTAATGCACAAACTGCAGATAACGCTTGTTGCGCTTGAGCGCCTTTTGCACTGATATCAATATTTTGACCTTGAGATGATTCAAGCAATAATAATCCCATCACACTGTCGGCAGTCACTTCTTTTTCGCCATTACTGATGGTTAAAGTGGCATCAAAACTTTGGGCTAATTCGACTAATTTAATGGCAGCACGCGCATGTAAACCTAATCGATTTTGTATTAAAACGGTTTGTTGGCACTGATCCATTATAAGTTTTTCTCTAAGCTAGTATGACGGATTTGGACTTGATGACCTTTTTCTTTGAAATGATCACCTAATTTTTGAGTGAGATAGACTGAACGATGTTTACCACCAGTGCAACCAATCGCAACGGTTAAATAGCTGCGGTTATTTTTTTCAAGTAATGGCAACCATTTTTCAATAAATGCTTCAATGCTGTGATTAAGTTCGATGACATCGTCTTGAGCATCCAGAAAATCAACGATAAGCTGATCAAGTCCGGTTAGTGGACGAAGTTCTGGTACCCAGTGAGGGTTAGGTAAAAAGCGAACATCGAAGACGTAATCTGCATCATTAGGCAGGCCATATTTGAAGCCGAAAGATTCAAATACCATCACGAGATTTTTTGATTCTCTGCCTTGTACTCGAATTCGTACGGTTTCGCTTAATTCATGCAAAGATAAATTACTGCTGTCTAGGACAAGATCCGCTTCTTCTTTTAGGTTCAGCAAGAGGTTTTTCTCAAGTTCAATAGCTTGATCTAAAGAAAGCTTTTCTTTTAGCATCGAAAGGGGATGGATACGACGAGTTTCACTATAACGTTTCAGTAATGTGGTTTCGTCAGCATCTAAAAACAATACGTTAACATCGTAGATTTGCTTCAAGTTTTGCAGCGTAGTGGAAATGGCTGTTGGATCTTGAGGGAGATTTCTAATATCAATGCTAACGGCGACATTTTGTTTACTAGTACGAACAGAGGAAACAAAATCATCTAGGAGATTAACCGGTAAGTTATCAACACAGTAATAACCTAAATCTTCCAACACTCGTAATGCAACACTTTTTCCAGCGCCTGATTGGCCACTGACGACAATAATGCGCAATTTATTTGGATCGGACGGTGTCATTAGTTATTAACCATGATGTCGTAAAGTTCTTGATCGGATCCCGCATGACGAAGTTGTTTGAGTGTTGCTTTGTCATTGAGCTTTTCTGCCATCAATGACAGGGTTTTTAAATGCAGTTTACATTGCTCATCAGGCACAAAAAGGGCGAACATAATATCCACTGGGCGGCTATCGATGGCATCAAAATCAACGGGTTGTTCGCATTGAAGTAATACCGCAATCGCTTTATCGCTTTCCATCATACGGCCATGTGGAATGGCGATGCCATTACCGATGCCAGTCGTACCGACTTTTTCACGGTTGAGCATGCATTCAAAAAGCTTATTTGAATTGATGCCACTGTGCTCGGCTGCGATTTCACTAATGATTTCTAGTGCACGTTTTTTACTTGTACACTGGACTGCCGTTTTGGTGCAGTCCAGTGATAATACTTCATTTAAATGCATGGTTAATGGCTACTTAATTTTTCTTTGTGTTTACTTAATTGACGGGCGAGTTTATCGACCAAGTCATCAATTGAAGCATACATATTCTCATTTTGCGAGGAAGCGTGTATTTCCCCGTGATTTACATGTAGTGTTGCTTCGGCAATTTGCTGTAATTTTTCAACTCGCAAGACGACATGAGTATTGTTTATGTGCTCGAAGAAACGTTCTAGCTTTTGGAATTTGGTATTAACGTAGTCGTTAAGTGCATCAGTAAGCTCTACATGATGTCCAGTAATATTCATTTGCATAGACTTTCCTCTTTGGTTGTCGCTACTCCTTAGAGTAAGCGTTTACGTTGACTAGAAGGGGCGATGCCAAGTGACTCTCGATATTTGGCTATCGTGCGTCTGGCAACTTGTATTCCTTGATCAACTAAAAGCGCTGCAATCTTACTATCACTCAGTGGTTTTTTACTGTCTTCAGCAGCCACGAGTTTTTTAATTAGAGCCCGAATAGCGGTGGAAGAGCATTCTCCACCAGCATCGGTATTCACATGACTTGAGAAGAAATATTTCAACTCAAAAATCCCTCTTGGCGTGTGCATGTATTTCTGAGTAGTGACTCGTGAAATGGTTGATTCATGCATATCGACATCAAGGGCGATGTCATTTAATACCATCGGCTTCATCGCTTCTTCACCATGTTCAAAGAAACCTTGCTGATGTTCAACTATGCATCGAGCAACTTTGAGCAATGTCTCATTTCTGCTTTCAAGGCTTTTGATTAACCATTTGGCTTCTTGGACATGGGTGCGAATGTATTGACTGTCAGCGCTATTGCCTTTGCTAAAAGCGGCGTATTGTTGATTCACTTTTAAGCGTGGCACACTGTCGGGATTTATGGCAACTGTCCATTTGCCTTTATCTTTAAATACCGAGACATCAGGCACAATGTATTCAATTTCATCGACATTGACATTGTTTCCTGGGCGCGGATCAAGTTGTTGAATTAACGATAAAACCTGCTTCAACTCGTCTTCTTTTAACTTAGCTTCTTTACAAATTAGCTTGTAATCACGATTGCCTAGTTGGTCAATATGATTTTGTAACACCATTTTAGCTTCAGTGAGCCATGGAGTATCTTTAGGGTAAATGGCTAATTGTAATAACAAGCACTCTTGTAGATTTCTTGAGGCGACACCAAGAGGATCAAACTGCTGAATACGTTTTAATACCGCTTCTACTTCATCAATTTCTATTTCATCATTGCCTGTGCTTTGACGAATATCTTCTAATGTTTCGGTGAGGTAACCGTGTTGATCAAGCGCATCTAAAATGGCTCTAGCGATGGTTCTGTCGGTATCGGAAAAAGGCGTAAGTTCGAGCTGCCATTCGAGGTAATCTTGCAGTGTTTCTGTTGTTTCACCTTGATAAACTGGTAGTTCAGCATCTTGGCTAATACCTGTACTACCGGTATTTGAGCTATAGACATCCTCCCAACTGGCATCAATAGAAAGATCATCGCTGATGGTTGACTGTTCGATATGCTCAGAGCTATCGGCCATGTCATGTTCAGATTGCTCAGGTAAAGAAGGCTCTTCTGACTCAACTTTCGGCGAGCCATTACTTTCTTGTGCGGTGACTTCATCGACCGATTCATCGAGCTCTAAAAGCGGATTGGAATCGAGCGCTTCTTGAATTTCTTGTTGTAAATCCAAGGTAGACAGTTGCAAAAGGCGAATGGCCTGTTGCAATTGTGGGGTCATTGAAAGGTGTTGACCAAACTTAAGTTGTAATGATGACTTCATGCAATACTCATGCCTTGTAATATCCCTATCCATACTGCTTTAAACTAGCGATTGATGAATCCTTCATCAGCTAGAATTAAACTGGCTAAAACGAGCTATAAGCGGAATTGTTCACCTAAATAGACTTTCTTCACTTGTTCATTATTGAGCACTTCTTCAGGCGTGCCGTTGGCAATTAAATGACCTTGGCTTACGATGTAAGCATGTTCACATACGTCTAGCGTTTCACGTACGTTATGGTCGGTAATTAACACTCCTAAGCCACGATCACGTAAGTGTTCAATGATTTTCTTGATATCGATAACCGAAATTGGGTCAACCCCAGCAAAGGGTTCATCAAGTAAAATAAATTTAGGATTGGCAGCAAGCGCTCGGGCTATTTCTACTCGGCGACGTTCACCACCGGATAATGCCATTCCGTTACTTTTACGAATATGCTGAATATGAAATTCATCAAGCAATTCTTCTAAGCGATCTTGCTTATCCATTTTGGTTAGTTCATCACGGGTTTGCAGTACTGCCATGATGTTGTCTTCAACTGAGAGTTTACGGAAAATTGAGGCTTCCTGAGGTAAATAGCCAATTCCCATACGAGAACGCTGATGCATTGGAAGAATACTAATGTCTTCGTCATCAATGCTGATTGTGCCTTCATCGCGGCTAACTAACCCCACGATCATATAGAATGAGGTAGTTTTACCAGCTCCATTTGGCCCAAGCAACCCAACGATTTGCCCTGATTTTACTTCTAAGCCAACATCACTGACGACTTTTCGAGTGCCGTAGGTTTTGGCAAGTTTTTCTGCTTTTAGCGTTGCCATATTATTTTTGTTCCAATTGAGAAGGCTGTATAACGGTTGATACTCGCTCGCCACTTTTACCACCACCATCAGCCTTTAAATTCTGGCTTGAAATGTGGTAGGTGATGACTTTACCACGAATAACACTATCATCTTGATGCAGTTCTGCATTGGTGGTCATGACTAATTTATCGTCTTTGACCTTGTACACTAAAGTATTAGCTTGGCCTTTCAGTGTTTTGCCATCATCGGTCTTTTGCGAAAAGTGAGAAGGTTCACCATAACCTTGAAGCTCAGTTAGTTCTCCTGTCTTGGCATCGCGAAAGACAATTAGGGTATCAGCGGTAATATGAATGCTGCCTTGCTTTAAAGTCACATTACCAGTGAAAGTTACTTTATTGCTTTTCATATCGATATTTTGCTGATCAGAGTCGATATAAATCGGTTGTTCACGATCGCTCGTTAAAGCCCAAGATGCAGAAGGGGCAAGTAAACAAAGAAATAGACTAAGGTGTGAGAGTTTCATATTTACCTTGAACTTGGTTAAACAGAGTGGCGACATTGGCGTCGAAGTTGCCTTTCATCGCGTTCCCTATATTAATAAATTGTGGACCTGTCATGGTGACTTTCGTGTCACTTGAGAAATCTTTGGTCTTAAGGTTTAGCTGCATGGTATCGGTGGTAAGTTTATCAAAACTTGAATCCGGTAGCGTGTTTCTTGCCACAACATTACCATTGAGCGTTAATACATTTTCTTTATCTAGCACGCCTGTGTCGGAAGTAACGACCCACTCATCAATTGTACCTTCACGATAGACGATGAGCCTAGGTTGATAAAAAGTAGTCTTGCCTGTTTGGGCGTAATGTTCAAGTGATGTTGAATGGATTTTATAGTTTCTTAATCCATTAATATCATAACTGGTATTGTATAAGTCACTACCTGTGAACATTGGCGCTTCTGTGCTCGGGGCGACTTGATCAACATCGGTTGCTGATTTTTCGTATAAATAATACGCCGACCATGAAGCGATAAAAAAAAGTACGAGATACGTGAGTTTGGATAGGCTCATATACTTAAACCTTGGTAAGCCTCAAGCTCATCTCTGGCTTGTAATATCAAATCACAAACTTCACGTACTGCGCCATGACCACCTTTAATGTGAGTGACGTAATTGGCACGTTGAACCAAAAGAGGGTGCCCATCTGCTACGCTCACTTTAAGTGCGACTTTTTCCATAACAGGCCAATCAATGAGATCATCACCAATATAACCGACTTGTTCGGGGGATATTTTTAGTTTATTCAAAATATCTTGGTAGGCGATCAATTTATTGTCTTGACCTTGGTAAATTAAATTAATACCCAACGCTTTCATCCGGTTTTCGACTATTTTGGATTGACGACCGGTAATGATCGCAATTTCAATGCCTGCTTGCATTAACGATTTCACGCCATAGCCATCACGAGTATGGAAGGTCTTTAATTCTTCACCTTGATTACCCATGTACACCAATCCATCAGAAAACACGCCATCGACATCACAAATTAATAGTTTGATGTTTTTCGCTATTTTTAAAATAGCCGTTGGGGCTTGTCCGTAGGGGGTTGGTGTCATTCGGCTCATTACATTACTCCAGCTTTTAATAAGTCGTGCATATTCAGTGCGCCAACTAATTTACCATCTTGGCATAGCATTAAGCCATTGATACTTTTTTCTTGCATGATATTTAACCCTTCAACAGCCAATAGATTAGGATTGGCAACCGTTGGGTTTTTGGTCATCACTTGGTTGATCGGTGTGGTATGAACATCAATTCGTTGATCCAGTAAGCGGCGTAAATCACCATCGGTGAAGATGCCTAGCAGCGTCATATCGTTATCGACAACAGCGGTCATGCCTAGACCTTTTTGTGATACTTCTAATAGAGCATCACGAATCAAAGCATCTTGAGGAACCGTTGGCAGCGCAGCGCCTGAATGCATAATATCAGACAGTTTCAACAGTAATTTACGACCTAATGCACCACCCGGATGAGATAGGGCAAAATCTTCAGCGGTAAATCCGCGTGCTTTCATTAACGCTACTGCAAAAGCATCACCCATGACTAATGTTGCAGTGGTGCTTGATGTTGGAGCGAGATCAAGCGGACAAGCTTCTTCTGGAACGGTGATCTGTAGGTGGATATCTGCCAGTTTTGCCATGTTTGATTCAGGCTTGCCAGTCATGCCGATGATGCGAATGTTACGGCGTTTTAATACAGGGTAAAGCGATAATATTTCTGATGACTCGCCAGAATTTGAAATGGCTAAAACAATATCACCGGATTCAACCATACCAAGATCGCCATGGCTTGCTTCGCCAGGGTGTACAAAAAATGCCGAAGTACCTGTGCTAGCAAGCGTTGCCGCAATTTTTTTACCAATGTGTCCGGATTTACCCATTCCCATAACAACCACTTTTCCTTGGTTGTTCAGTACTAATTCACAAGCTTGAGTGAAGCTGTCATCAAAATATTGCGCGAGTTGTTGTAGCCCTTGCATTTCAATAGCAAGCACATCTTTTGCAGCAGCGCAGTAATCAAATGAAGTAGACATCAATGGTATTCCTAATGGTTTAAGACAAAAGTGATATGAATATTAAAGCAAAAGGGCGACATCATTGTCACCCTAATTATGCCTACGACTTCTGCATCTTGAAGTTGTTCAGGCTATAAAATGATCATCAGTTTTCTATTACGCACTGATATTATAAAACAGATAACCGATATAAGATAAGAAACATAGGAATAATATGCCGCCTTCAATGCGGTTGATACTGCGAGACTTACCGAGCGCCATCACCACCAATAAGAGTGATAAACCGAGCATGACCCAAAAGTCACGCCCCATCGCCTCTTCACTTAATACGGAAGGATGTAACAATGCTGGGATCCCCATTACCGCTAATATATTGAAAATGTTCGAACCAATGATATTACCCACTGCCATATCATCTTCACCTTTTAACACTCCGGCAAGTGAAGCGGCGAGTTCGGGTAGGCTGGTTCCAATAGCAATAATGGTTAAGCCTATAACAAGGTCACTCATGCCAAAGTATTTAGCAATAATGACCGCATTGTTCACCAGTAAATTGGCCGAGATTGGCAGTAAAATTAAGCCTACAACAACCCAAAATATTGCGTTTTTATTACTCACGCCAACGGGGATGTCTGACTCTTGTTGATCGAGTAATACATCTTGGTTATTTTTTTCTTGTTGGCTAATCTTGAGCATCACAATAATAAAAATTGCAAATAAAGCGATGAGCAGTAAGCCTTCAGCAAAACCAAGGTAATTATCCCAAAGTATGCCTCCTGCCACTAATGTGACAAGGAGCATCAGTGGGAGTTCACGGCGCAGAATAGTAGAACCAATAGACAGTGGTTTGATTAAAGCGGTGATACCTAAAATCAAAGCAATGTTGGCGATGTTAGAACCTAAGACATTTCCTATCGCAGTGTCGGTCTTTCCATCTAATGCTGCGGTTGCAGAAACCATCATTTCAGGCGCAGAAGATCCCATAGCAAGTATCGTCATACCGATGACTAATGGTGAAATACCCATATTCTTTGCTACAGCTGCTGAGCCATATACAAGCTTATCTGCACTCCAAACGAGTAAAGCGAGACCAACAACAAGTAAAACAACGGCGAGTAACATGAGCATTCCTGTATGAAATTAATAATCGATTAAATAAGCCAAACCAAGCTGTTATTAATGATTGTATTTTAAATAATGGGGCTTATTGTTCAGCATAATGGTTTGGGTAAGCGGAGGCAATTTTGACGCTTCAAATTCTAAAATGGAAGCGCTTGTACATATTTATTAATAATTTATCGTTATTAACCTGATATACATGGAAAAAATACAATCAAAAAGTATTATTGCACACATTATTTTGAACTCTAGAGTTATTGTGCTTATCATGCTTGTGTATTTCGGTTTTGTTATTACCTATAAAGAGGCTTTATGTCATCGGATTTGATATTGATTAAATCACTGACTTTTCGTCGTAATCAAAGAATGATTTTCGATGATATTGATTTGTCTATCCCGAAAGGCAAGATCACCGCCATTATGGGGCCTTCAGGGATAGGGAAAACCACATTACTTCGTTTGATCGGAGGACAGATTCCTCCTGAAAGTGGTGAGATTTGGTTTGACGGGGATAATGTTCCAGCTTTAAGTCGTAAAAAACTGTACCAAGTTAGAAAAAAGATGAGCATGTTGTTTCAATCTGGTGCGCTCTTTACCGATATGAATGTGTTCGATAACGTGGCATTCCCATTACGAGAGCATACTGACTTGAGCGAGTCTTTCATTGAGACATTAGTAAAGCTAAAACTGGAAGCAGTAGGGCTTCGTGGCGCGACAACATTGATGCCAAGTGAATTATCTGGCGGCATGGCTCGTCGTGCAGCGCTTGCTCGTGCGATTGCTTTAGATCCTGAACTCATCATGTATGACGAGCCTTTTGTTGGGCAAGATCCTATTACAATGGGGGTCTTAGTGAAGTTGATTAAAAATTTAAACCATGCACTTGGGGTCACCTCTGTTGTGGTATCACATGATGTGCCAGAAGTGATGAGCATTGCTGATTATGTTTATTTGCTTTCTGATGGCAAAGTCATTGGCCAAGGAACCCCCGCTGAATTAGAACAAATGAAAGATGAAAGGGTTCAACAATTCTTAACCGGAAAAGAAGATGGCCCAGTACCATTTCATTTTCCAGCGTCATCATTAGAAAAGGATTTATTTGGTTGTGAATGATCAACATCAGGCATCGAAATCCAAATTTGAATGGATCGCAAAAATAGGTTCACGAACCATTACGCTTTGTGAAGCATGGGGACGCGCTTCCCTTATGTTGTTTGGCGCTCTTATCGGTAAGCCACAATTTCGAAAAAACTTTCCTTTACTGATAAAGCAATTGTATACCGTTGGGGTTCAATCACTGGCGATTATCGTGGTGTCGGGGTTATTTATCGGCATGGTGTTAAGCTTGCAAGGTTACATCATTTTGGTCGATTACGGCGCAGAAGGCAGCTTAGGGCAAATGGTGGCGTTATCGTTATTAAGAGAGCTAGGCCCTGTTGTAACCGCATTATTATTCGCAGGACGTGCAGGTTCGGCTTTAACTGCTGAAATTGGTTTAATGAAAGCCACTGAGCAGCTATCGAGTTTAGAAATGATGGCAATCGATCCGTTACGTCGAGTCATTGCACCTCGTTTTTGGGCTGGCGTTATTTCCATGCCATTACTTGCCATGATCTTTATGGCGGTTGGTATTTGGGGTGGGCAAATTGTTGGCGTGGAATGGAAAGGCATTGATGCAGGCAGTTATTGGTCCGCAATGCAGTCTTCAGTGAGTTTGGGTTATGACATTGGTAATAGTGTCATCAAAAGTTTGGTATTTGCTATTACCATTATTTGGATTGCCTTATTTAATGGTTACGACTGTGTTCCGACTTCAGAAGGTATTAGCCAAGCGACTACCAGAACAGTAGTGCATTCTTCGTTAGCTGTGCTGGGAATTGACTTTATTCTTACCGCTTTAATGTTTGGTAATTAGTCGAGTACTCGCTTCCAACATTAAATTGAATACTATTTTTGGAAATTAAATCATGCAAAAAAATCGTCGTTTAGAGTTTATGGTAGGCAGTTTTGTGCTCGTAGGTGTGGTTGCCATTTTTATCATGATGTTTAAAGTCGCCAATGTGACAAGCATTGGGCCAAGTGATAATTACACCCTCAAAGCACGCTTTGATAATATCGGGAACCTTAAAGTTCGCTCTCCAGTCAAAGTAGGAGGAGTGGTGGTTGGTCAGGTGACTGGGATTCATCTTGATACTCAAGATTATGTTCCGGTTGTGAGCATGGCGATTGGTCGTCAATTTGGCGAGTATCCAGATACGTCTAGCGCTCAAATCTTAACGTCTGGTTTGATTGGTGAGCAATACATCAGTTTAGTTCCAGGTTTTGTTATGGATGGTATTGCTATGCTTGATAACGGTGATTACATTGAAGACACCAAATCTGCCTTAGTGTTAGAAGATTTAATTGGGCAGTTCTTATATAGCAGTAAAGATTCAGGTTCAGACACATCTTCAGTGAAGGAGTAGGGTATGTTGTGGTTTAAAAAAATAGCAATGCTGATTGTGCTTATTGGTGTGGTTTTTACTGTTCAAGCCGATGAAATTGATAGCACTAATCCATATAAAATGATGCATTCGGTTGCTGATCAAACTTTTAATCGTTTGAAGGCGGAACAACCTAAAGTTCAGAGTGATCCAAATTATTTAAAAACCATCGTTGATGAAGAAATGATGCCGTATGTGAATTATCAATACACCGCATTAAAATTATTGGGACCAAATTTACGTGGGGCCGATAAGAAAGAAGTCGCGGCCTTTATTGATGAATTTCGTGCTTACTTAATTACGTCTTACGCTCAAGTGTTAACTCAATACACAGATCAAAAAATTCAATTTTCACAAGAAAAAGCGATTCCAGATGATCGCCGAGTGATTTCTATTCCAGTTGAAATTATTGATAACGATAGACCTAATATTAAATTGGATTTCACCTTGTTAAAAAATAACAAAACAGGGGAATGGAAAGCTTACGATATGGTAGCGGAAGGTATTAGCTTGTTATCAAGTAAGCAATCAGAGTGGAATACAAAAATTCGTCAAGATGGTATACCTGCGGTGACTCAAGAATTGAAAGTCTTGGCGAAAAAAGACATTGTATTTGAAGGAAATAAGTAATGGCACAAGTTACGTGGCAAGAGGGCTCTGAGCATCTTGCCTCTATCATTGGGTATTTAACTCGTGATACTGTACCTGCCCTTTGGCGTCAATTACAAGATTGGCAGCCCAAAACAACTGAATTTGAAGTATGCTTAAAACAGCTTGAACGCGTTGATTCGGCTGGTATGGTGATGCTGATTCATTTATTACAGCATGCAAAAAATATGAATTGCCATATAATGCTGACCTTTATGCCAGATCAACTTCAAACATTATTTAAGCTCAGCAATATTGATGAGATTTTTCTCGATCATATTCAACCTACTGAGATATAGAGGGTTACGTGGACATTATCCAAGTAAAACAAATATTAGATGACGCACTGTCATTACAAGAAATTCATGTTAAAGGCGAAGGTAGCCACTACGAAGTAGTTGCGGTTGATTCTGCTTTTGATGGTATGAGCCGAGTAAAGAAACAACAATTAATTTACGCTCCTCTGATGGAATATATCCAAAGAAATGATATTCATGCAGTATCAATAAAAGCGTACACGCCTGAAGAATGGGCGCGTGATAAAAAATTAATGTCGTTGTAGCTTTTATCAAAGAATAAGAGCTTAGTTAAAGCAAGGTTTTTAATGGAAAAGTTTAAAGTACACGGCTCCGGCCCACTGAAAGGCGAAGTGACCATCTCTGGTGCGAAAAATGCAGCCTTACCAATTTTATTTGCTGCAATTTTATCTGAAGGTCCGGTAGAAGTGGCAAATGTTCCAGCATTGCGTGATATCGATACATCAATGGAATTACTTAAGCGTCTTGGTGCAGAAGTGTCTCGTGAAGATGATAGCATTCATGTTAATTCCGGCCCTATTCATGAATATTGCGCACCGTATGATTTAGTAAAAACTATGCGTGCATCCATTTGGGCACTTGGCCCATTAGTCGCACGTTTTGGTAAAGGACAAGTTTCTTTACCAGGCGGTTGTGCGATTGGTGCTCGACCGGTTGACCTTCATATTCATGGTCTTGAGCAATTAGGTGCCACCATCACATTAGAAGATGGTTATGTTAAAGCCGAAGTGGATGGCCGCTTAAAAGGCGCTCATATCGTGATGGATAAAGTTTCTGTTGGCGCCACGATCACTGTTATGTGCGCTGCCACATTAGCAGAAGGCAAAACCGTGTTAGAAAATGCGGCACGCGAACCTGAGATTGAAGATACGGCTGCTTTCTTAAATAGCATTGGTGCGAAAATTACAGGTGCAGGTTCTGGTACAATTACAATTGAAGGTGTTGAACACCTTGCTGGTGGTAAACATACGGTTGTGGCTGATCGCATTGAAACGGGGACTTTCTTAGTTGCTGCTGCGGTTTCTGGCGGTAAAGTTGTTTGCCGTAATACGAAAGCATCGTTACTTGAAGCAGTATTAGCTAAGCTTGAAGAAGCCGGTGCTAAGGTGGAATCTGGTGAAGACTGGATTAGCCTTGATATGGAAGGCCGTGAACTTAAATCGGTTAACATCCGCACTGCACCGCATCCAGGTTTCCCAACCGATATGCAAGCTCAATTCACCTTGTTGAATATGATGGCGAAAGGCAGTGGTGTTATTACTGAAACTATCTTTGAAAATCGCTTTATGCACGTTCCTGAATTATTACGAATGGGTGCTAAAGCCGAGATTGAAGGTAATACCGTCATTTGTGGTGATACTAATGGCTTAACTGGCGCACAAGTGATGGCAACCGATCTTCGAGCATCGGCAAGCCTTGTGATTGCTGGCTGCATCGCAAAAGGCGAGACAATTGTTGATCGTATTTACCATATCGATCGTGGTTATGATCGTATTGAAAACAAATTGAATGCACTTGGTGCTAATATTGAGCGTTTTCAATAATAATAGCGATAATTTACCTAAATTTTAGGTAAGGTTAACGCTGATACTGAAGCTGAAACCTTGTGGTTTCGGCTTTTTTATTGTGTACTGCGGTTGTTATATTTACGCTGTATGTGATTGGAGAATTGGAATGATTGCTTTACTGCGCATTATTGCTGTCGCGATATTTGCTGTATTCATGTTTATTTTTGGGTGTGGTTATTGTTTATTTAGCCCAAGAAACCCTCGTCATGTTTTCACTTTTGGTCGTATGTTTGGCCGTATGTCTAGAGTCTTTGGGATAAAGCTGACGCTTCGAATTCCTGATGATGCTTACAACCGTGGGCAACATATTTATTTAGGTAACCATCAAAATAATTGGGACCTATTTACGATATCTTCGGCAGTGACTCCTAATGTCGTAACCGTAGGCAAAAAAAGCTTAGTATGGTTACCGTTATTTGGTCAATTGTATTGGCTAACTGGCAATATTTTGATTGACCGTGCTAATCGCAGCAAGGCGATGGATACGATCAGCCAAGTTGCTGATCAAATTAAGAAAAATAAAGTATCGGTTTGGATGTTCCCAGAAGGAACACGTTCTCGTGGGCGTGGCTTATTGCCTTTTAAAACAGGGGCATTCCATGCTGCTATTGCCGCTCAAGTTCCGATCGTGCCGATCGTTTGTAGTAGCACTGATAAGATCAAGTTAAACCGTTGGAATAATGGCCACGTTATTGTTGAAATGTTACCTCCGATCAGTGTAGAAGGTTATGCGAAAGAAGATGTACGCCATTTATTAAAAGAATGTCGTAATCAAATGAAAGCAAAGCTTGAGCAACTTGATGAAGAAGTTGTTGGGTTGAATAAGCCGTAATTAAAGCTTTTCTTCCACCATAGAAAACCTTCTTGAAATAGTTTAAAAGCCAATGTGATCTTATCGATCACATTGGCTTTTTTTGTATCTGACTTTTTAAGTTATAAAAATATTTACTTACATTTTGAAATGTTTATTGACACACTACTTGCCTAGGCAGTAATATTTGCCATAAGTTACTTGCCTAGGCAAATAGTCTAATGCAATCCATTTCCGATTACCCCTTAATGATAACGTGGAGAATATGTATGACTAATGAATCTCAAGCCTTTCCATGTGGTATCCCTTTAGGAAAGCTTATTGGTTTGGTTAATCATCATAAAGAGCGCTTATTGCATCACTATTTAATGCCTTTAGATATGACGCCAGCACAATTTAAAGTCCTTGCTGCTATCGCGTTTGATGGGGCGAATTCTCCTGCCGAGATCAGTAAATTACTGTCTATTGATTGTGGTTCAATGACTCGCATGATTGAGCGTTTAGTTAAGAAATCATTAATTGAAAAACAACCCAATCCAGAAGATAAACGTGGAGTGCTGCTTCACCTGACAACAACAGGGCAATCTTTATTAGAAGAGTGTCTCGAAATCATTAATAACCATGTTTCTCCACTGTTAATTGGTGATTTATCTAGTGATGAAGTGGATCAATTAACTGGTTTATTAAAGCGACTATTGCCTTAATCAAACTGCCATACACCTTTGTTATTGATAGGCTGTCGTTTTAATTTTGTCAGCTTAACAATAACGGAAATAGACTTTCTATCTTAATGTTCAAATGGTTGAATCATGGAAAATACAGAAAAAAATATTGAAACATCGGTAAAACCAAAAAGTAAGCGCAAACTTTCATTCTTCATTTTATTTGTCTTACTGGTGATTGCTGCTGGTGGTGTTTTTACTTATTACGAAATGTATTCTAAGTATTACGAAGAAACGGATGATGCTTATGTGAATGGTAATTTGGTGGCACTTTCTCCGCAAATTTCAGGAACCGTTAGTCAAGTCGTGCCAGATGAGGGGGATTATGTTGAAAAGGGGCAAGTATTAGTGACCCTTGATTCGAATAACACTCAGATTGCCTTGCAGGTTGCAGAAGCTAAGCTTGCCAATAAAGTCAGGGAAGTTCGCAGTATGTACGCATCTGCGGATAATTTTAAAGCAAAAGTAGAAACCAGTAAGGTTGAATACCGTCAAGCGTTGAATGACTACAACCGTCGTAAAAACTTAGTGAAAACAGGTGCGATTTCAAAAGAAGATTTGATTCATTACCGTGATACTTTTGAAGCGGCTAAAAGCCAACTAGAAGCGGCTGAGCAATCCTTGCAAATGACGATTGCTTTAGTCGATAACACGGTATTAGAAACTCACCCTGAAGTGAAAACAGCCGTTGCTAATTTACGCCAAGCTTATTTGGATAATCTTCGCACCAAAATTGTATCGCCAGTCAGTGGCTATGTTGCTAAGCGTGCGGTTCAATTAGGTAGCCAAGTGCAACCGGGAAGCCAATTGATGGCGATTGTGCCTCTTCACCAAGTGTGGGTTGATGCAAACTTCAAAGAAAGCCAAATGAAAGACATGCGTATTGGGCAGCCTGTTACTTTGACTTCTGATTTATACGGCGAAGATGTTGAATATAAGGGTGTCATTGAAAGTTTAGGTATAGGAACCGGTAGTGCATTTTCTTTATTGCCCGCGCAAAATGCGAGTGGTAACTGGATCAAGATCGTTCAACGTTTAACCGTTAAGATCCGTTTGGATGATCAAAACCAAGATCAATATCCACTGCGCATTGGTTTGTCGATGCTCGCTAATGTGAATATTAAAGATACAAGCGGCAAGGTTTTAGCAAAAGAATCAACCAAAGTAGCTCGTTATGATACTGATGTTTATCAAAGTAGCTTAGCGGAAGCAGATAAACTCGTGACAAAAATTTTGCATGAAAATGTCGGCATAACGGTTTCTGCTCAATAACGAGGCTCTCATGAACGATCAAACTTATACGCCACCGAGTATGGTGTTAGCGACGATCGCATTGGCACTTGCAACCTTTATGCAAGTGCTTGATAGTACGATTGCTAACGTTGCCTTACCAACGATTGCCGGTAATTTAGGGGTGAGTTCCGAGCAAAGTACTTGGGTTATTACATCGTTTGCCGTGTGTAATGCGATTGCCTTGCCGTTGACAGGGTGGTTTTCTCGTCGAATTGGGCAGCTTAGATTATTCATTCTGTCGGTAGCTTTGTTTACCTTTGCTTCCTTTTTATGTGGTATTGCAACTAGCATGCCGGAGCTGATTGTATTTCGTGCGCTGCAAGGTTTTTTTGCAGGACCGATGTTTCCAATGTGTCAGACTTTATTGTTAGCCATTTTCCCCACAGTGAAACGTGGTACCGCATTAGCATTAATTTCAATGGTTACGGTTGTTGCGCCAATTGTAGGACCGATTACCGGTGGTTGGATCACTGATAATTATTCATGGCCATGGATTTTCTTTATTAATGTTCCTATTGGTATTTTTTGTTGCACTGTGGTTTGGCAGCAATTAAAAGGCCGAGTGGATGTAACCGCCAAAGTGCCGGTTGATTACATTGGTATTGCACTGTTGGTATTAGGGGTTGGGTTACTACAGGTTGTATTGGATTTAGGTAATGATGCGGATTGGTTTGAGTCCACCAATATCATCGTGATGACTTCTATTTCAGTAGTCGCATTAATTTCATTTGTGATTTGGGAACTGACCGAAAAGCATCCGATCGTTAATTTATATTTATTCAAAGATCGCAATTACGCTTTTGGTACGATTGCTTTAGTGCTGAGCTATTCAGCCTTCTTTGCTATTAATATTATCTTGCCTCAGTGGCTACAAATTTATATGGGATACACTTCGATTTGGGCAGGGCTAGCGTCTGCGCCAATGGGGATATTACCTTTATTGCTAACGCCATTTATTGGTAAATATGCAGGTAAATTTGATTTGCGTATTTTGGCTAGTATTTCATTTGTGGTTATTGGCACGTCGTGTTTCTTGCGCGCAAACTTTAACACTTTTGTCGATTTTGCATCGGTTGCTGAAGTGCAATTGTTTATGGGAATAGGCATTGCTTTCATGTTTATGCCATTGACTACTATATTTATGTCTAATTTACATGGACATGATATTGCAGAAGGTTCTGGTTTAACGACGTTTCTTCGCGTGTTGGGCGGCAGTTTTGCGTCATCGCTGACCACTTGGATTTGGAGTCGTCGTGCGGATTTTCATCATGCTACGCTTACAGAGCATGTCAGTAATTATGAACCAGCATCGGTCGATTATTTGCAAAAAATGGGTGGGCAAACTCAAGCTAATTTTGCAGCCGTCGATCATATTATTACTACACAGTCGTATATGATGTCGACTATCGATTACTTCTATATGCTCGGTTGGTTATTCTTTATTTTGATTATCTTTATTTGGTTTACTAAAGGGCCTTTTATTAAGTCTGGCGCTGGAACATCTGCCGCTGCTGCCGGCGGGCATTAAAGATTAAAATACAATTTAACCTCAGGTTTGAGTTGCTCTTGTTATGAAAACCTGAGGTTAATTAATCTCAATTCTTGTGAGTTGCCAAACCAGCATATTTAAAATCTCGTCCCCTCTTTTTATACCAGGGTGTTCAGAGAAGGGGATTAAAATCCACAAAGGACCATTGTTTCGAATATTCATTTCCTTGCCATTCTCTTTCATAGCCAAAATGAATTGATAATGCTTCAAGTCTTCTTTTGTGATGGTATAAGAATAGTCGTTGAGAGCATAAGTGGTGAAGGAATCGAACGGTTTAGGCGCAAGGTTGACGACAGCACTCAGTTTTGGGCCTTCATAGGTATTACTGCCTTTGGTCCAAGGCGTGGTTGTGGTAATGGTTTCTTGAGGAAGAGCTTCGAGATCTTGCTTGGTAAAGGTGCGCGTAAAGCCATTGGCATCGCTTAAGGTTAAAAGAATGCTTGAATTTGCCGACGCTGAAAATGAGAAGAAGGTACTTAGCACAATCAGTAGCATTGAAAGGTTTAATTTTGTATTCATATTTCTGGCTTAACACTTCATCGCAAGTTACTTGAGTATACAGCTTACTAAAGAGGTCGGTGATTTATCTCTTGTTTGATTTAAGTATACGAGGAAGGTTACTTAATAGGTGAGGTTGAGAAGACAATTTGATACTCAAGTGGCTTTTAAAAGACAATGTTATCTCCCCACCACTTGAATATCACTTGAAAGGTATTACTTACGAACTGCAATGGCTTCGATTTCAATACCAACATCTTTAGGCAGACGTGCCACTTCAACACATGAACGAGCTGGGTAATTTGCTACATTATGCTCATCAAAGAATGCACCGTAGACTTCATTCACAGCAACAAAGTCATTCAGGTCTTTTACAAAAACTGTCATTTTAACAATATCGCCAACAGTTAACCCCGAAGACTCAACGACCGCTTTCACATTGTCTAATGATTGACGTGCTTGTGCTGTAATTTCAGCAGGTACTTCACCGGTTACTGGGTTAACTGGGATCTGACCTGAAGTCATAACCATGCTACCAAGATCAACACCTTGAACGTATGGGCCAATTGCAGCAGGAGCAGATTCTGTATGAAGAACTTTAGTCATTATTAATATTCCATTGGTTATTCAAGTTATATTCGAATGTTATTGCGCTTGATATTGCATCCGATATTGATAGTAACGAATTTTAACGCGCTGTAAACCTTCAGTCGCGTTATTTCTCAGTCATGATTTCTCGTGAGAAACTCTTTTCACAGTATTTGCATTTTAAACGAATGTCACCTTTCTTTTCGACGACACTAAAGCTGCTTGCGACCGGTTCATTGTGAGTAATGCAATTGCTGTTCGCACAGTTAAATACATCGGTCACTTGTTTTGGCAGGGTTAACGCGATCTTTTTAACCACTGTATAGTTTTCAATTTGGTTAACCGTAGCATGAGGGGCGTACAACGCTAGTTTTTGTGCTTGCTCTTCTGAAATAAAGGTGTTCTCAATTTTAAGTAGATCTTTTGCTCCTAAAGCAGAAGAAGGTAGGTTGAGACCAATGGTGACGCGCTCATTCGAGTTATCCATCTTAAATAACTTCAGCACTTTTACACCGACATGCGCAGGAATATGGTCGATCACGGTACCGTTTTTAATTGCTTCAACTTGCAATTGATTTTGTTTAGACATGATTCGGTCTCCGTGATTACAGGGTAGGGTTAAGAACTAAAGCAAGCAATGCAGTACGCGCGTAAACACCGTTTTCTGCTTGCTCAAAATAATAGGCGTATGGCGTTTTATCGACATCTACCGTGATTTCATCAACACGCGGAAGAGGGTGCAGAACCTTTAAGTTATCTTTGGCTTCTTTTAATGACGCGGCCGTTAGCACGAAGGCTGATTTGATATGAGCGTATTCTGATTCATCAAAACGTTCTTTTTGTACGCGTGTCATGTATAGGATATCTAGCTCTGGAATCACTTCTTCTATTTCACTATGCAGGCTGTAGATAATGCCCGCATCGTCTAATTCTTCACAAATATAATCCGGCATGGCGAGTGCTTCTGGCGCGACAAAGTAGAAGCGAACATTATTAAACTTAGCCAGAGCTTGGGTTAATGAATGAACAGTACGTCCGTATTTTAAATCCCCCACAAAAGCGATACGGATATTGTCCAATGTGCCTTGTGTTTCATAGATGCTGTATAAATCGAGCAAAGTTTGCGTTGGATGTTGGTTAGAACCGTCACCTGCATTGATGATAGGCGTATCGTTTGAAAATTCAGACGCAAGTCTTGCTGCGCCTTCTTGTGGGTGACGCATAACAAACGCATCGACATAAGAGGAAATAATACGAATGGAATCGGCCAGTGTTTCCCCTTTTTTAGCGTGAGATGTATTGCCTGCGTTATCAAAGCCGATCACGCTGCCACCAATACGTTGGATAGCCGTTTCAAAAGAAAGGCGAGTACGAGTAGAAGGCTCAAAGAAACAGCTGGCGACAACTTTGCCTTTGATTAACTCAGGTTGTGGTTCCGCTTTTATTTGAGCGGCAGTGTGAATGATTAATTCAAGCTCTTCACGAGACAGTTCAGGGATGGAAATAATATGCTTTTGATAGAGCGAGTTCGCCATGATTTGTCCTTATTTACGCATACACAAGACAATGAATACCTGCCAATTTCATTACGGACAGGTACAAAAAAGCCTCCCTAAAAAAGGAGGCTAAATCGTTACGGAATGGAAGCAATAACAGAATCAAACAAGCCTATTTGCTTGACGCAAAATTTGGTGTTTTGACTCAACTGTCGCATTACTCACTCCTTTCGATAATTGGCGAAAATTATACTCCCAATTATTACGAGCGCAAGCGATTGCGTTGTTCTCACCTAGATTATATGCAAATCAATTAATGGCCAAGCGTCGCAACCATAACTGCTTTAATGGTGTGCATACGGTTTTCTGCTTGATCAAATACAATCGAGTAATCCGATTCAAAAACATCGTCTGTCACTTCTAAACCTTTCATGCCATATTTTTCTGCTACTTCTTTACCTACGGTGGTTTCATCATTGTGGAATGCAGGCAAACAGTGCATAAATTTCACTTGTGAATTCTCGGTCGCTTTAATCACATTCATGTTGATTTGGTAAGGTGTCATCAAGGCAACGCGCTCATCCCAAGCTTCGGCGGCTTCACCCATCGAAACCCACACATCGGTATATAAGAAATCGCAACCTTTAACCCCAGCGTTCACATCTTCGGTTAACGTTATATTGGCACCCGTTTGCTGAGCGATCTCTTGGCATTGAGCCACTAATGCGTCTTCTGGCCAGAACGCCTTAGGAGCCACTAAGCGAATGTCCATGCCCATTTTTGCTGCGCCAACCATTAAGGAGTTCCCCATATTGTTGCGAGCATCTCCAAGGTAGGCGAAAGTGATTTCATGCAATTGTTTACCACGGCTGTATTCTTGCATGGTTAAGAAATCAGCAAGAATTTGAGTTGGGTGAAATTCGTCGGTTAAACCATTCCAAACAGGAACACCAGCATGCTCACCGAGCTCTTCTACAATCGCTTGTCCATAGCCACGATATTCAATGCCATCATACATACGCCCTAAAACGCGGGCAGTATCTTTCATGGATTCTTTATGGCCTATTTGAGAGCCAGAAGGGCCAAGATATGAAACTTGCGCGCCTTGATCAAAAGCTGCGACTTCGAATGCACAACGAGTACGTGTCGATGACTTTTCAAAGATAAGTGCAATGTTCTTACCGACTAAGGTCTTTTTTTCACTACCCGCATATTTGGCTTTCTTCAAATCGTTGGATAACTCCAATAGAAATTGAATTTCTTTCGGGGTGAAATCAAGCAACTTGAGAAAATTACGATTACGGAGATTGAAAGCCATAGTGGTATCCTTGTTATACAAACTTAAAAAACAGTTATACATAAAAATGCCAATAAAGTGAATTTTTATCTACTTTTTAGTGCGTGATATGCAACATGGGTTTTAAGTTCTTATTATGAGGCTATGAGCTTTAAATTAAAGTGAAATCACTAAGATCAACTGAAATTGATGCGGTGTTGCGGTACTTAGTCTATTTTTATTATCAGCTGGCTGATTTGCTCTTACTTAGACTGTGATTTCATGGCAAAATACGCCTTCTAAAATTTAGCCCACATTGGAGCACTGATTATGTCTAACAATGATCAATCTATGCAAGACGATTACTTATCAGTTGAAGAGCTGATTGAATTTCAAAAAGAAGAAACTCGCGACATCATCGCAGCATTGATCGAAGATGGCAGTGATCCAGAAGCGTTATATGATATCGAGCACCACCTTTTCGCAGAAGATTTCGAAACACTAGAAAAAGCCGTTGTTGAAGCTTTCAAAATGGGCTTTGAGGTATTAGAAGCCGAAGAAACGGAAGATGAAGACGGTGACAAAGTATTGTGTTGCGATGCGATTATGCAATCAGCACTTGATCCAATTTTAATCGACGAGCAAGTTGAAAAACTGGTTAACTTAGCGGAAAAATACGACATTATTTATGATGGCTGGGGCACTTTCTATGAAGGTGAAGATGCCATTTATGATGAAGAAAATGACGATTACGAAAACGAATAAGTCATTTTATTGAGCAATAAAAGATACCAGCATAACGGCTGGTATTTTTATATGTGATTTTTACCTTAATCCGCACTTCAGCCTTGGCTATCTTAGAGGTTTCTGACTAGTACGAGTATTTTACGGACATTTATGCACTTTCCTCTTGATGGCTTATGGCAAATATCTCCTCTTACGGATTTATCTATCCCACAAAATGACATTGCTTTTCCGGCTAAGATTAGTTCGGTATTGCCCGATCATTTATCGGAGCAATATATTGCCGAGCAAGAATGGCATTTGATGCACGATATTGAAGTCGATGATGCCATGCTTGAACTTGCCGCTATTGATCTGGTTATTGAAGGTATTAACCATTACGCCGAAGTACGTGTTGGTGGGGGGGCGGTTTTTGATTGTGATGGTTCCCAATATCGTTATCAAAAAGATATTAAGGAATATTTGAATTTAGGTAAAAATAGAATAGAGATATTACTTTTAGAACCAGATGAAGATTTTTTAATTGAGGATGAATCGACGATTTGTCATTTAGGAAAACCTAGTAAGACAAAAGAAGCGACCTCTATCGGGATTGCACGAACCCCGTTCTTACGTTTGGTGCGTAATGTTCGCTTGCATCATGTGGTGACTGAGCAAATATGGCATCACGGTGGTGGTTGTGAGTTAAAAGTCGATGTCTATTATGCCACCTTAAAACCAGGCTTAGTGTCGACGCAAATTAAATACGAAGGGATGATGTACACCGTGCCTTTAGACATACGAAGTGATTATGTTAGCGCTATTTTCCAAATGGAAGCACCAAAGCAAGCGGTGATGAAGCAAGGAACAACAGAAGCGTTAGAAGGGACTACTCAGTTATATGTTCATTTAGACGGCTATCATTTTTACTTTGATGTTGCACTGTCTGATTGCCAAAGCGTTAGTCATTACCCGCTATAATCGGCTTTCTTGGTTATAGCGATCTCACCATGATCACTTCGCAATCACTGTGCCCTGTATCTCCCCAAGGTGCATCTAAGTGTATAAAACCTATTTTTTCATAAAGTCTGAGTGCTGCTTTTAATTCCGCTGTGGATTCTAAATAACATTGATTGAATCCCAATACTTTTGCTTTATCAAAACAAAGATGGAGTAACTCTTCTGCGTAGCCTTGGTTACGAGCTTGAGGTGAAAGATACATTTTCTGCAGTTCACATACTTCGGGTTTACCTGCTAAGGGAGCAATTCCGGCACCTCCGACAACATTTTCTTGCGCATCTACCAGTACCCAATATTGCGATTTTTTATGGTCGTATACTTCAAATAAACTATCTAATGTTGGATCAGCGACGCTATAGCCTTTGTCTGCCGTTAAACCAAACTCTGCCGATACTTCACGGATTACTTGAGCGATGTGAGGGTTATCTTGCGGTTGGATTGGGCGAATATAAAGCGTCATAACAGTATGAATCCAATAAAAATGAAGCTTTATTTATACCTAACTCGTATCAACATGTATAGGGTGTTTATTGGGAAAAACCCTAGCTTGGGTTATAAAAAAGAAAAGCACTCGCTGGGTAACAGTGAGCGCTTGGAAAGCCTTGATTCGGAGTTTTTGATTATACATCTTCAATGATGTGGGTTGAGATTAATACACTTTAGTTGGCGAATTCACTTCAGGTAATTCTGATATTTCACGGCTATGTTGATGTAAGTCGTGGTGGTGACAATGCAACGTGATCTTTGCTTTTTCATTACGCTGCCAAAAACGTTCGTGGAAATAAAACACGACGGTATTAATACTAGGTTCAATCGTTGCCATTAAACCACCAATCAATGCATCACCGGTTAATAGGTATGTGACTAAGAAAGCCACGCTAAAGTGGAAGATCGCAAAGCTTGCCGTTTTTTTACTTGGTGAAAGCAATGCAATCCGGTTGAATTTAAGTTGCTGCCATGCTTTTTCATGAAAGTAAAAGACGACGGTGTTCACCATAGGTTCCGTCATAGCAATTAAACTACCAAGAATGATATCGCCTGTTAACAAATACGCTAATGTAAATGCAACACTGAAGTGTAAGATGGCGAATGTGAATGTCTTTTTCATAGTAGCTCCGAAATGGCTGTTTGCTTTAGGTACAGTATTGCGAATAATTATCATTTCGTAAAGGGCGGATTTGATTATTTGTTTGATAGGTAAAAACGATGAAAGATGATTAGGTCGTTTTGCTTATGGATTATCGATAAACCGTTTTTCTTTTTCGAGGTATGAATCTTCAGTTACGATAGACGAAAAAAAAGAGACCGCAGCTCTCACTACGATCTCTTCATCTATTTAGGGGCTAGCAACCAGTAACGAATACTGGTTCTTACAGCGCTGCAATCGTTGCTTTCTGCTCTTCCAGTTTAACCAAGGTCTCTTGGTAGCCCTCAAGCTTAGCACGCTCAGCAGCTACCACGGCTTCCGGCGCTTTTGCGACAAAGCCTTGGTTGTTTAGCTTACCTTCAATGCGTTTGATTTCGCCTTGAATGCGTGCGTATTCTTTATCAAGACGAGCCAGTTCAGCATCTTTATCGATAAGGCCTGCCATTGGGATCATCAAGGTAGACTTTTGAACCAGTGAGGTCGCACAAGCTGGGATTTCTTGACCATCAATGGTGGTTTGTCCTTGGCTTAGCACTTGAACGCTATCTAGTTTTGCAAGCGATTGAAGTACGTTTAGATTCGCTTCAAGGCGAGCTACATCCGTTTCGTCTGCGGCTTTAAATATTACGTCTAAGCCTTGGCTTGGAGCGATGTCGTACTCTGCGCGCAGGTTACGGATACTGGTGATAAAGGCTTTTACCCACTCAATATCAGCGAGTGCTTTCTCATCAAAATTCTCTGCATTAAATTGCGGCAGAGCTTGAGTCATGATGGTTTCACCTTCCACACCATCCACCAAAGGTTTCACGCTTTGCCAGATCGATTCTGTGATGTATGGGATCACAGGATGAGCAAGACGCAGTGTTTTCTCAAGTACGGTAATAAGCGTACGACGAGTGGCACGTTGTTGCGCTTCATTGCCTTTCCAAAGAACCGGTTTTGTTAACTCTAAGTACCAGTCACAGAATTGGTTCCAGATGAATTCATATAGCGTGTTTGAAGCCATATCTAAACGGTAGTTTTCGATATGTGCGTTGAATTCTTTCGCAGCGATTTCAAACTGAGATTCAATCCATTTATCGGCCAGTGAATAGTCAAGTTCTGCGTCAGTAGCAAAGCCACAATCTTGATCTTCAGTATTCATTAACACGTAACGGCTGGCATTCCACAGCTTGTTACAGAAGTTACGGTAACCTTCAAGACGTTTCATATCCCAGTTGATATCACGGCCAGTAGAAGCCATCGCTGCTAGGGTGAAACGAAGTGCATCGGTGCCGTAAGGTTCGATACCGTTTTCAAATGTTTTACGTGTGTTTTTCTCAATTTTTGCCGCCAATTTAGGCTGCATCATATTGCCACAACGTTTTTCAACTAAAGATTCAAGGTCAATACCATCGATCATATCGATAGGATCAAGCACGTTACCTTTAGATTTTGACATTTTATCGCCATTTTCATCACGGATAAGACCTGTCATGTAAACGGTTTTAAATGGAACTTGTGGCTTGCCGTCGTCATCTTTAACAAAGTGCATGGTCATCATGATCATGCGGGCAACCCAGAAGAAAATAATATCAAAGCCTGATACCAACACCTCTGATGGGTGGAAGGTTTTCAATGCATCGGTATTCTCTGGCCAGCCTTGTGTGCCGAACGTCCAAAGCGCAGATGAGAACCAAGTATCCAATACATCGTCGTCTTGGCGAAGTACCACAACAGGCGCGAGGTTATGTTTAGCGCGAACTTCTTCTTCAGTGCGGCCAACATAAACATTACCTTCGTTGTCATACCATGCAGGGATACGGTGTCCCCACCAAAGTTGACGAGAAATACACCAATCTTGTACATCACGCATCCAAGCAAAGTACATGTTTTCATATTGCTTAGGTACGAATTGAATCTGACCATCTTCTACCGCTTTTACGGCAGGTTCAGCTAGGGGAGCGGTGCGGACATACCATTGGTCAGTTAGCATAGGTTCAATCACCACGCCGCCACGGTCACCGTAAGGCACGGTGAGATCGTGATCTTTGACTTCTTCAAGTAGACCAAGTGTTTCCATTTCAGCGACCAGTGCTTTACGCGCAGCAAAACGCTCTAAACCTTGGTATTGAGTCGGAACATCCGTGCTGTAAACATCACTGATTTCACCATTGGTGGTGAACACTTCCGCGGCGTCACGAATGTCGCCGTTAAAAGTTAAGATGTTGATCATTGGTAGGCTATGACGTTTGCCCACTTCATAGTCATTGAAATCGTGAGCAGGGGTGATCTTCACACAACCTGTGCCTTTTTCCATATCGGCGTGTTCGTCACCCACAATTGGGATCAAACGATTAACGATAGGAAGCACGATATTTTTACCGATTAGATCTTGATAACGAGGATCTTCTGGGTTGACTGCAACGCCAGTATCACCCAATACGGTTTCAGGACGAGTCGTCGCCACCACAATGTAATCTTTACCATCCGCGGTTAATGCGCCATCGGCTAATGGGTAACGAAAGTGCCACATGTGGCCTTTTTTGTCTTTGTTTTCAACTTCAAGATCTGAAATTGCCGTGTGCAGTTTTGGATCCCAGTTTACGAGGCGTTTGCCACGGTAAATTAAGTCTTCTTCATACAAACGAACAAACACTTCTTGTGTGGCGGCCGATAGGCCGTCATCCATGGTAAAGCGTTCACGATCCCAATCAACGGAAGCACCTAAGCGACGTAGTTGTTGGGTAATGTTACCGCCAGACTCAGCTTTCCATTCCCAAATCTTGTCGATGAAGGCTTCACGGCCGTAATCGTGCTTGGTTTTGTTCTCTTCTGCTGCGATCTTACGCTCAACCACCATTTGAGTCGCGATACCCGCATGATCCGTACCGACTTGCCAAAGGGTGTTTTTACCCTTCATACGTTCGCAACGGATCAAGGTATCCATAATGGTATCTTGGAAGGCATGGCCCATGTGAAGGCTACCCGTGACGTTCGGTGGCGGGATCATGATGCTATAAGCTTCTTTTGAAGTGTCACCGTGTGGCTTAAAGTAGCCTTTCTCTTCCCAAGTCTGATACAGAGCTTGTTCGATTGATGTTGGGTTATATGTCTTTTCCATAGTCTTCTTTTATCGATACTGTGAGCGTGAAAAATAATGGTTTGTAAACGTAAAACGTTATAGTTAAAACAACAAAGAATAGAGAGGTTGCTTTAACTATAATGTTTGACGGTTATTGAGCGCTTTGCTTCTCGTGGCTAGGGCGCTACGTTTTTTGATTTACGTGCTTTGCTCTTTCGAGCTACGAGTAACGTTTTCTATGTCTATCGTCTGCATCTCAAACCCTTTTTGTCGGTAGATTTTATACCTTTCTCGGGCGAGTTGCTTTGCTTTTTCTTCGCAAGGCACGAAGTCTACCACTTGTGTAAAGGTCTCGGCAAAATTTGTATCATCATTCGCCATGTTGATGACTAATTGTCGATTGCGATGCGGCTTGAGTTTACTAAAGCCAATTTCAATCGGTGTACCATATTGAGGGCCTTCTCCAACTAAGTTATGCGCTTGAAATTGTTCAGGATCTCTTTGCCATAAGCTTTCATCGATAGCTTCTGCTTGGCTTCTATCTTGGGCATTGATATACACTTTTGCGCCTTGTGAGGCAAAATAATCAGCAAGGTAGATGACATAATCGATATGTCCTTGCATATGATCTTGTGTGCTGTTTTGTTCAATGATGTAGAAGGTTGCTATTGCCATCAACAATGGTTATCCAAATTTGGGTGCAGACAAAAAATAAAGGGGCCAAATAGGCCCCCTGTATTGTAGCTAAATATGCTATCGAAAGAAGAATATTTACTCTTCGATGATTTGCGAACCCGATGAGCGGTTTAATAAGAACTGGACTAGCAAAGAAACGGGGCGGCCAGTTGAGCCTTTTTGTGCGCCTGATTTCCAAGCAGTACCTGCGATATCAAGGTGTGCCCAGTTGTACTTTTTAGTAAAGCGAGACAAGAAACAGCCTGCTGTAATAGTGCCACCCGGACGACCGCCAATGTTTGCCATATCAGCAAAAGGACTAGCCAGTTGCTCTTGGTATTCATCTGCCATCGGTAAGCGCCACGCGCGATCGCCAGCTTGCTCTGAAGCATTCACGATTTCATGTGCAAGAGGGTTGTGGTTGGCTATCACACCGCTGATGTGGTGACCTAATGCAATCACACAAGCACCGGTAAGAGTCGCAACATCAACCACACAATCAGGGTCGAAACGCTCGACATACGTTAAAGCATCACATAATACTAAACGGCCTTCAGCATCAGTATTTAATACTTCAACAGTTTGGCCTGACATCGTCGTTAGAATGTCACCAGGGCGGTAAGCATTACTACCTGGCATATTTTCACAACCTGCCAAAATACCCACAACGTTAATTGGTAGGTTCAGTTTTGCTAGTGCTTTCATCGCACCAAATACAGACGCTGCGCCACACATGTCATATTTCATTTCATCCATAGCTTCGCCAGGTTTTAATGAAATACCACCTGAATCGAAGGTTAATCCTTTACCAACCAATACAATCGGCTTGGCTTCTGGATCTGGGTTACCTTTATGGGTGATGATGGACATCATGGATTCATTGCGTGAACCACGACCAACGGCTAAGTAAGAATGCATGCCTAGCTTTTCCATCTCTTCTTCACCAATGATTTTGGTGGTGATGGATTCAAAGTCATCGGCAAGACGACGAGCTTGAGACGCAAGGTAAGCTGGGTTAGCAACGTTTGGTGGCATGTTGCCAAGATCTTTCGATGCTTTCACACCTGAAGATATAGCCAAGCCATGAGTAATCGCTTTTTCACCAAGGTTTAATTCACGGCGAGTAGGTACGTTAAATACTAATTTACGCAGTGGGCGACGGGTTTCAGGTTTGTTGCTTTTGAATTGATCAAAGGTATATAAGCTATCTTTGGTTGATTCAATTGCTTGGCGAACTTTCCAATATGTGTCACGACCTTTGACATGCAGTTCGGTTAAGAAGCATACTGCCTCCATTGAACCGGTATCGTTTAGTGTACCAATGGTTTTTTGGATGATATCTTTGTATTGGCGTTCACCCAGTTCACGTTCCTTGCCACAACCGACAAGTAGAACACGCTCTGATAAAATGCCCGGCACTTGGTGCAACAGTAACATTTGACCAGGTTTACCTTCGAGATCACCTCGACGTAATAATGAACTAATGTAGCCGTCGCTAATCTTATCTAGCTGCTCGGCGACAGGAGAAAGGCGACGTGGCTCAAACACACCAACGACAATACAGGCGCTGCGTTGTTTTTCTGGGCTGCCACTTTTTACACTGAACTCCATGCGTACTCCTACATCTTAAAGACAAGTAGGACTAAATGTTGGATAATGCATATTCTCTATCAATCAGTTAGTAAACTGTTCTAGAATTAAGCCAGCAACATTTAGTCTTCAAAAAGAAAAATCGAGTTTTGGTGAAAACTCACCCGATATTTACAAAATAATATAGTTAAAAATTATCAAAAATAATAGACTCATCGGAAAACTATAGTGATTCCGCCAAAAAAACAAGTTTTGTATAGGTAATGCTGCGTGATTATTGTTAGATATTTGATCCGCGAGACACTCAAAAGCCAGTTCGCCGTCTTCTTTGTGCTTTTTCTCGTGTTCTTGAGCCAAAAATTTATTAGTGTGCTTGCGGAAGCCTCCGATGGCGATATTCCCGCGAGCATGATCTTATCTATTGTCGGTTTGAATATGCCGTCAATGGGCTTACTCATGCTGCCTTTAAGTATCTATATCGGTATTCTACTGACGTTTGGTCGTCTGTACGCAGAAAGTGAAATTACCGTGATGAACGCTACCGGCATTGGTAATAAATTTCTGGTACATGCCGCGTTATACCTCGCTTTAATTACAGGGGTGATCGCAGGGTTCAACTCTTTATGGCTCTCACCTTGGAGCCAAGAAAAAGTCACTCAACTCTTAGAACAAGTGGCCTCTACGAGCAGTATCGATTTATTGAAAAAAGGCCAATTTCAATCCTCTCCTGATGGTAGTGCTGTTGTTTTCGTGGATGATATTAAGGATAAAAAGCTCACCAATGTTTTCGTTGCTCAAGCCGAACCAAGAGATTCAATTCGCCCAAGCGTGATGTTTGCCAACTCTGGTGTGGTAAAAGAGTTTTCTGATGGCCGACAAATCCTAACACTCAATGATGGTGTGCGTTATGAAGGTATACCGAATTCTCTGGATTATAGAAATACCAATTATGCCGAATATTCCGCATTAATTGGCCAGCGTGATGTGCAGAAAAAGAAACGTAAATGGGAAGCGATTCCAACCAAAGAATTGATAGGACAAAATGATCTTGAAGCCAAAGCAGAACTGCAATGGCGATTAACCCTCATTGTTTGTATTCCATTGCTCACCTTAGTTGTCGTGCCACTGTCGTCAGTGAACCCTAGACAAGGTCGCTTTGCTAAGTTAGGCCCTGCGGTATTGATTTATTTAGCGTACTTTTTATCGATCAGTGCAATGAAGTCTGCAGTTGAAGATGGAACCGTTCCTGCCGCCTTTGGTATGTGGTCAATTAATGCCGCTTTATTGTTGGCGGGCATTCTCTTAAATAGTTTAGACAGCTTGTTCGTTCGTCGTCTCAAGGACAAATTAAGAAAAAGGAAGTTGAGCCGTGTTTAAAATTCTTGATTGGTACATTGGCCGAACCATTATTGCGACTACATCGTTATGTCTTGCAACTTTAGTTGGCCTCTCTGCCATCATTAAATATGTGGAACAACTACGTAAAGTTGGCCGAGGCACTTTTGATCTAATGGAAGCTTTGTACTTTGTTGTATTAAGTATTCCACGTGATATCGAAATGTTTTTCCCGATGGCCGCATTACTCGGGGCATTGATTGGTCTGGGTATGTTAGCGGCAAGTTCAGAGCTTGTAGTTATGCAAGCCGCTGGATTTTCAAAATTAAACATTGGTATGTCGGTATTAAAAACAGCGATTCCATTGATGTTAATGGTGATGATTTTAGGGGAGTGGGGTTCGCCTCAAGCGCAAAAATTAGCACGAGACTCCCGAGCATTAGCGATTGCTGGTGGCAATATTGTGTCTGTCCGTGATGGCGTGTGGGCAAGGGATGGAAATAACTTCATCTATATTGGTCGTGTAAGCGGTGAGAATGAGCTACAAGGCGTCAGTATTTGGCAGTTTGATAACGATAAGAAGCTCAACGATATTCTAGTATCCAAAACCGTTCGTTATGAAAATGACAACCGTTGGATGATGAAAGATGTGCAAATTACCAAAATGGATAACGATATCCAGCTGTCGAAAACTCAAGTCGATAATTATGAATGGAAAACTACGCTTACCCCAGACAAATTGGCGGTCGTGACGGTGAAGCCAGAGGAGCTTCCTCTTACTGGTTTGTACAGTTATGTGAAGTATCTAAAAGATTCCGATCAAGATCCTTCTCGCTACGATTTAGCTTTCTGGCGTAAAGTATTTCAGCCATTATCCATTGCAGTCATGATGTTGATGGCGCTGTCATTCGTATTTGGGCCTTTGCGTAGCGTTACTATGGGGGCAAGGATTCTATCAGGGGTTATTGCCGGTTTTACGTTCTACATCTCAAGTGAAGTCTTTGGCCCTATGAGTTTAGTTTACAATATTCCCCCCATTGTTGGCGCATTGGCACCGAGCCTAATTTTCTTAGTTATAGCTATATTGTTGATGCGAAGAAAAGCGTAAGCCGTAGAGTGGAAAGCAGATAAAGAAGAAAGGGATGCGTTGGCATCCCTTTTTATGGTCTGTATCTATCCCTAATGACTTCTACATTTTGAAATCACTTGGCATAGAACAATCATTGAACATGAGGCAAATGAACGACTTCACACTTGGCACACATGTCTTGCAATGCTCGTTTTTTAGGGTCAAAGAGAACGGTTAAGTTTCCTAAACCAAATAAAGACATCACCATGCGAATCAAAGATTGAACAAAAGAAATATTACGCCCATCTTCATTTTGTACTCTTAATTTCCAAGCTCGCATACCGAGTGTTTGACCTTTCATCCAAAAGTAGCTTAGAAAGCCAACCCATACGAATACCACATAAGCATGAAATATTATGCTCCAAAGTGGGTGGTGATTGAGCAAGTCACTGGCATCAACATAAGAGCCATAGTTAATGGCCCCTTGTGAAAGCAATGCTTCCATTGTGGCAACGACAATACCTACCGCTATCATTTCTACCGCTATGATTATTAAGGCATCATAGATAATTGCAGCGAAACGGCGAAATAGCCCAGCAGGCTTAATTAAGTTGGTTGAATTCATAAGGCTTCTAGTTCACTAAATTTGTAAGCAGAATAGCCATTTGTTAGCTGCATTTAAAGGGTTAAAGTGTATCAAATAGGGATTAATGGCGAAATTATCAGCGGTTGAGCCAATTTGAAAATTTAACACTTGCACAGTCATCTTCCATCCGTATAATTCCAACCATTCCTGAGCAATAACCATTAGGTTGTTTCAAATATTGTTAAGGAAAATAAATTGGCGGTATGGTGAAATTGGTATACACGACGGATTCAAAATCCGTTGCCTTCGGGCGTGGCGGTTCAAGTCCGCC
>NZ_AJYK02000019.1 GCF_000286955.2 Vibrio rumoiensis 1S-45 | reverse complement strand
GTATGTTCAACTAAATAAGGTTTTAGTTTTGTTCACAAGGAGGGTAATCCTTGATGAACGTTTGCCGGACTCAATAGAATCAATTGCAAGCAATTGATTTGAATACAAGACACTTGAATGTGTGTTGTTGTGTTTATCGATTAAGATAAACATTGAGAACTTTTATTTGATAACAACAATTGAATTATTGTTATCAGTCAGCTTTCCAAATTGTTAAAGAGCAAGAGTTTCTTACGAAACCATTTTTAAATATTTTCAGTGAAAACACTTAAAGATGGTGGAGC
>NZ_AJYK02000018.1 GCF_000286955.2 Vibrio rumoiensis 1S-45 | reverse complement strand
GTTCGAATCCAGGTAGCCCAGCCAATTTTTAAAAAGAGTGTGTTGCTTAGTATAATGTTTAGCCATTAGCTTTTGATGATTATACCAAGAGAGTTCCCTGTATCATTTCAGGTAACCCAGCCACTATTTAAAACATTTCTTATTTATTAAGATATGTATCTCGACAAGCAAGCTTAACCAATCAGCTTGCTTTTTTTATCGAGAAAATTGAGATAGATATTATTTCAATCACGAACATGCGGTCGTGGCGGAATTGGTAGA
>NZ_AJYK02000017.1 GCF_000286955.2 Vibrio rumoiensis 1S-45 | reverse complement strand
TTTAGAAAAACAATTGGATTTGTATAAATGAAATTAAAAAGAATCTGATACTAATTATTAATATGTACTATTCTTTTATTAGTGAAATATTCATGGCTAATATGGGTTAGGCTTTAGTTGTTTTTACCGTGAATTAAATTGATAATTAAATGACAAATCTATTTTAATTGTTTCATTTCAATATGTTATAATGCGCTCATAATTTAACCATTGAACTGTAAATTACAATAACCAAGCGTTCCTAATGAGTATAACGTTTATTCTCGGTACAAAACCAAAGTGACCAATTACAATGCTGACTTCGTTTAACTGGCTTTTTCCATTTCATTTAAGTGACAAATTTAAATTCGCTTTTCGAGTTGCATTGAGTCTATCGTTAGCATATTTGATACCCATGTCTATGGGATGGCCGCACGGTTCAACAGCTGCAACAACAGTTATGCTTATTGCTTCTACAGGTGGAAGAAGAGAATCTTTATCTAAAGGTAGTATGAGGGTGGTCGGCACACTTATTGGTGCTGCAATTGGTTTGTGTTTAGTTGGTCTATTTGCACAAGACCGCTTTTCATACATGCTTTCTGTATCCATCATAGTGTCATTTATTTTTTATCTACGTAAAGCATATCGAGCGGATCCCACATTATTTATGCTTATTGGTGTTGTTATTTTAATGACATCAAATGGCGGTGATACGGATGGGGCGTTTTTATATGGTATAGATCGAGCATTTATGACTGCATTTGGAGTGGTTATTTATACCTTGGTCAGTGTCTTTATTTTTCCATTCCAAGCTGAAAAGAATCTTCACCAAACAGTCGTAAAGCTGAATCAATTACAAAGCGATATCTTTTCTTTGCTAACGGCTAATGTTTCAGATAAAAGTGAAAATGAAGAGAGTGAACAGAAAAGTCGGTCTTTAACAAAAAAAGTAAAGCAATTACAACAAGCTCAAACTTTACTGGAGACTTCTTACCATAACTTAAGTAAAGAATGCAGTGATATTTCGTCATACCGAAAAGAGTGGGATCACCTTGTCTTTTACTGTCAAAAAATCACAGAACAATTAGTTCTATTGGTGAATGAGAAACAATTATCTAATGAATCGATTTCATCATATTTACCTGAGTATGAACAAGCCACTCTCAATGTTACTGCTTTATTTGAATCTCTACAGAAGGCTTGGCTTGAAGAGTCAGATGAGATATTGAAAGAAATAAAGGTTGAGTTTGAGCAACCTACGGTGACAATTTCACCGTTAGACAAAGCGTCTGCTGTGATGTTATCAAACGCGATGAATACACTTCAGGAAAAGTTAATCCGTTTATCTAATACCATTAAATGTATCGACTCGGTTACTGAAACGATTAGTTATTCTGATTTTGTCCCTAAGAAAGTATCTAAGTTTTTATTGTGGGATATGGAAAACTTTAAGACGGCAATTAAAGTTTTCATCATGTACTGGTTTTCTGGGATGCTTTGGATTAATTTTAACCCGCCAGGTGGGTACACATTTGTCATTTTCTCAACTATGTACATGATGTTACTTTCATTTTTACCTGTGCATCCAATAATGTTACTTGCTTTATTTACTTTTAGCTTTGTGATCGCAATTCCATCTTATGTATTCATATTACCTCACCTGACATTAGGGATGGAGCTGGGAATATTTATCTTTGCTTATACGTTTATTGCCTTTTATGTCTTTAAACGACCAATCACTATATTATTTATGCTTGGATTTTTTGTCATGGGGATATCTAGTCCTATGCATTTAAACTTTGCTATTTTACTTTCTACTATGACGCTGTTTTATCTTGTAGTAGCTATGATATTCATATTCTATTACGTACCATTTTCGACTAAGCCTGAGCACTTGTTTTGTGTTGTACAAGAACGTTTCTTTCGACATTCATCATCAATATTAAAGTTAACAAAAATGTCTTTTCCAGAGACATTACTCAGTAAATTGAAATTAAAGATATCAATTGAAACCATGAATGTTAGTTTGAAGAAACTGACCCTATGGGAAAGTAAGCTGAATAAAAAATACTTTAATAAGACAGAGCAATGTCGATATGACGAATTTATCTCTTCATGTGATCTTCTTAAAAATAACATGAATAGCTTAGTCAGTTATGAAGCTCAATTTAAAGATAATGAATTAGTAAGGTTGGCTAAAAAAGATTTCCAAGAGTTAAATATGGCACAGCTTATTGTTTTGAAAATAGGTGAAGAAAATTCATCCAATTTGCACTTTCAAAAATATTCTCAACCTTATGAGTCAATTGAAGCTAAGCTTAATGCATTCTTTGAATCGATTGATTTAACTCAATATAGCGATAAGAAAGTTGCTGAGTTTTACATTTTTTTGAACAGTCAAAAAAATATCTATAAGTCGATTCTTCAGTGCCAAGTGGCGCATGACGGTATTGATTGGAAACATCTACAAGAAAAAAGGTTTTAACCACATGATGTTGTCACCCTATGTACAAAAAATTTTAATCATGACGTCAGTATTAAGTCTTACTGCTTGTACAGTGCTAGGCCCTGATTTTGAAGGGCCAGAACCAGTTGCTTTACCAAGCCATTGGACAAAACAAGACACCCAGCAAGCTCAGGTTGAAACCGAACGTTGGTGGACACAATTTAATGATCCTAGCTTAAATAGCTTAATTGATACCGCTACGAAGCAAAACCTTAATTTAGAAGCAGCAGGGTTGCGCATTTTGCAATCTAGAATGGTGCTGGGGATCAGTGATTCACTTCGTTACCCTCAAGTTCAACAAGTCTCTGGTAACTTAGCTCGAACGTACAACAATGAACATTCTTTTAATTCATCCAATTTGTCATTTGATGCTGGTTGGGAAATGGATGTGTGGGGGAAATACGCCAGAGGAACGGAATCTGCACAAGCTTCATATTATGCCATGATTGCTTCTTATCGAAATGTTGCCGTTAGCATTACAGCCGAAGTAGCAAGAAATTACTTAAATTACAGAACATTCCAAGAGCGTATTTTACTTTCAGAGCGGAATATTGAGATACAAAAGCGAGTTTTGCGTATAACACAAGCTCAGTTCGATTCTGGTGATGTGACCGAACTCGATGTGCAACAAGCAAAGACTCAGCTTTATAGTACTCAAGCGTCTTTGTCTGCATTGCAAATTGGCATGATGCAATCTAAGAATGCGTTAGCAGTATTGTTAGGTTTATTACCTGAACAAGTTTCACCGTTGCTTAATTCATCAGAAATACAGCAAAAAGTCGCAAAATATAACTCAGATTATAATGCTAATCGTTCACGGGTAACGGCGGGGTATGATGACGACTCTTTGATTCCAAAACCCCCAGTATTAGCAGCTACAGTTGATGCTTCATTGGTTTTGAGAAGACCAGATCTGCAAGTGGCAGAATTACAAGCACATGCTCAAAGTGCTCAAATTGGAGCTGCTAAAACGGAGTTATATCCAAGTTTTTCACTCTTTGGCGCTATTGGTATTAATAGTACGGTACCTGCTGGAGATAGCTTTAGTTTTAGTGATTCATTAACGTTAAGTGCTGGACCTTCATTCAGTTGGAATGTTTTTCAATATGGTCGTGTAAAAAATAATGTGCGTTTACAAGATGCAAAATTACAAGAAGCTTTAGTTAACTATAATCAAGATGTTTTAGAAGCGGTTCAAGAAGTGAGTACGGCTATGTCATCTTACTCGATTTATCAAGATCAAAAGAAACTTCGTTTTGATTCGGTAGAAGCTGCTGTTCGTGCTTTTAATATCTCTATGATCCAATATCAAAATGGGCAAATAACCTTTGAGCGATTATTAAATTCAGTAACTCGAATGACTCAAAATGAAGATGCTTACGCTCAAGTTAAAGGTAATTTAGCCAATCAAGTTGTTGCGCTGTATAAAGCGTTAGGTGGTGGCTGGCAGGCGACAACTGGTATGCCTTTTGTTAGTCAGAAAAATATCGATCAAATGAAAGATAGAACAGATTGGGGAGATTATTTAGATGATGCTCCAACATTACCTGACTCTGCTACAAGCTCACCAGAATCTATACAAAAAAAGGAGTCTGAATAATGTCGGCTCCTCATGAACTTTCTATTGGTGATGTGTATTTTTCGCCAATTTTATCGGTTTTAGTTTTATCAGTAATCTTTACTTGGATAACAGTGATGATTTTGAATAGAACAAGGATCGCTCGATTTATTGCGTATCCCTCTTTAACGTTCATTGCATTTTGTACTATTTATTTAGTCATCATTGATCGATTTTTTCTACAATTTTAGGTGTTGTTTTGAAAAAGATAAAAAAACTGTCAATTATATTAATCAACCTCGTAATTTTGGGTGGCGCGATTTATCTCGGCTATTCTAAATATGAAGAGTATTTCAATAACCCTTGGACTCGCGATGGGCAAGTACGCGCTAACGTCATTAAAGTCGCACCTCGAGTATCAGGGCCAATCACGCAAGTGAGCATAAAAGACAACCAATTTGTTCACCAAGGTGACTTACTTTTTGCCATTGATCCTAGCACTTACCAAGTCGCACTTGATCAATCAAAAGTATCTGTAGAGCAAGCTAAGAACAACGCCTATGGTAAAAAAGTGGAATTTGAACGTGTTCAAGAAATGCGGGATCGCGATAAAGGCTCTGTTTCTCATAAAGATTTAATTCGTAAAGAAATTGCTTACAAACAATCTTTACTACAAATTAAATCAGCTGAAGAGCAACTTAAATCTGCTGAATTAAACCTGCAATTCACCAAAGTCTATGCATCGGTAGATGGGTATGTTTCTAATGTTGATATTCGCACTGGAACACAAGCGGTTGCTAACCAACCACTATTGGCTTTAGTTGATATTAATAGTTTTTGGGTATTTGGGTATTTTAGAGAAAATCAATTGGAAAGCATTCAACCTGGCGCTGATGCGACCGTAACATTAATGGCTCATCCAGATACTCCGCTAAAAGCTCATGTGGAATCTATCGGTTGGGGTATCGCCCCGAAGGATGGAACGGTTGGTTACAACTTATTACCTAACGTAAACCCTGTTTTTCAATGGATTCGTTTAGCACAACGTATCCCAGTAAAAGTAGTGATTGATGAACTTCCAGAAAACATACATTTACGATTTGGATTAACGGCATCGATCATGGTTCATCAAGAAGATGAAAGTAGCACTCAACAAGCAACATCGAATTAATTAGACATTAGGTAAGTAGATAATGCGTAACAAAATTAGTAAAACAAATAATTTTTATTACATGACTTTTGCCTTGGTTGGGTTTTTGGTCTTTTCATCTTTAGCACAAGCCCTACCAAGTGATTTTGGATTTTTAGAGTACACGTTGGAAGGTTTGACGGTCCTAACCTTTTTGGTTTGTTTAGTCAGTTTAAGGTTTGGGAAACGTTGGAATCAGTTTTTGGGCCTTATTGTGGTTGGCTTTATTTCTGTGATTGCTATTGGGAGTATTTTTTCAATACAAGAGATGGACATTGCCATGCTTTTTTTAATGTTTATGTTCTTTTTTGGCATGTTTAAAGCGGTTTCAAAGCAAGTGCTCTTCACTGGTAACGTCGATATGAATAAGGTCGTTGGTTCTATTTCTTTATTTTTGTTACTCGGGCTTATGTGGACGGTAGCATATTTAATTATTTTAGAATTTATGCCGAATGCATTCACGGGTGTAAATGCAGTGCCTTGGGGAGAGAACTTCTCGCACATGGCTTACTTTAGTTTCGTAACATTAACCACTTTAGGTTACGGTGATGTCAGCCCTTTGACTCCCTTTTCTGAAGTAATTGTATATTTGGAAGCAATAGCAGGGGTTTTCTACATGGCCATAGTTGTGTCCAGTTTAGTGAGCTCAAGTATCAGTAATCAGGGTAAGTAACTTTAATTAGGTAAGTATGATGGATAAGCAATTAGAAGCACATAATAGTAAAGTTTTTATTAGTAACATGATCGAGTCGTCGATAAGAATTGGTTTGTTATTTGTCCTGTTATTTTGGACATATGACATTATCAAACCTTTTATTATTCCGGTGATATGGGGGGTGGTTATTGCTGTTGCTTTGATGCCTCTTACACAGAAATTAGAAAAATTGTTAAATGGTAAGCGTGGGCTTTCAGCGACACTATTGACCATTGTGGCGATCTTGTTAATTGTAGTACCATTCTTTATTTTATCGTCATCTTTATTTTCTTTTATAACTGATTTAGTTACCTCTCTGCATTCAGGTAGTTTTGTTATTCCAGGACCATCAGAGAGAATTGCACAAATTCCATTAGTAGGACATAAGATTTATGATGCTTGGGAATTATTTGCAACTAACTTAAAAAGTGCTTTGGTTCAGTTTTTACCTCAGATTAAATCTGCAGTAACTGGTACCGCATCTTTATTGGGTAGTGGTTTAGTGACTCTGTTGATGTGTATCATTTCATTATTGATTGCTGCAGGTTTTATGACTCATGCAGAATCATCAGCCAAAATGTTACGTACAGTTGCCGTTCGCGTTGTTGGTAAGTATGGTGAAGACTGGACTGAATTAACAGCTGCGACAATCCGTAGTGTGTTACTTGGGGTTGTTGGTGTTGCTTTCATTCAATCTATTTTAGTTGGTTCAGCTTTATTTGTTTTTGGTATTCCAGGTGCTGGGATATTATCATTAGGTGTGTTGTTTTTAGCTATCGCTCAGTTGCCTGCATTAATTATTGTCGCACCGACTATTTTCTATGTGTTTGCAACGCACGATACAACAGGTGCAGTGATTTTTACTGTATGGGCTTTGTTAGCTGGACTATCTGATAACTTTCTAAAACCAATACTAATGGGACGCGGAGTTGATGTTCCTATGCCTATTATTTTGATTGGTGCGATTGGTGGTATGCTTGCTGCCGGCATTATTGGTTTGTTCTTAGGTGCAGTTATCTTAGCTATTTGGTACCAGTTATTTACGACTTGGCTAAAAATGGGCGAAAATGAATCGCCACTTGCTCAGCAACATGAGAAGAAAGAAAGTTAATTAAATCTGATCTTGTGTGAAATAAATGGCCATGGCTGGTTTTAAGCTATGGCCATTTTTATTATCCCTCCCTTTTTCTTCTGGTTTTTATTTTTCTCTATCCATGCTTTACTGTGTTTATTATCAGCTTGTTATAGCGTTAGGAGATAGAATGAATCAAGTTATCGATACGATGTTAAGCCACCGTTCAATTCGAAAGTTTACGCGTGAGGCTATCACTCCAGAGCAATTAGACACAATTTTATCTGCTGGGATCTCTGCATCATCATCAAGTTTTTTACAGACAACATCGATTATTCGCGTTACCGATCCAGAGAAACGAACCGTTTTAGCTGAGTGTGCTGGTGGGCAACAATACGTAGAAACTGCGGCTGAATTTCTTGTTTTTTGTATCGACTATCAGAGGCACTTTCAGCTTTCGCCAGAGGTGAAGCCAGAATTCACGGAACTCACTCTTATTGGTGCTATTGATGCCGGAATTATGGCGCAAAACACTTTATTAGCAGCGGAGTCTTTAGGGTTAGGTGGTGTTTATATTGGTGGGCTTCGAAACAACCCTAAAGCTGTGGATGAGTTACTAGGTTTACCTAAATATTGCGCAGTTATGTTTGGTATGTGTTTAGGTCACCCAGATCAAGATCCGAAAATAAAACCACGTTTGCCGAAAAAAGTGATGGTTCATCAAGATGGTTATCAAGCATTATCAGAGGAAGCGATTGCTGAGTATGATGATGAAACCAGTCATTATTATCAAACCCGTGGCAGTAATCAAAAAGCGGGATCTTGGTCGGATCATATTAGTGAACGTTTGAGTAAAGAATCGCGCCCTTTTATTCGTGACTACTTGAATTCAAAAGGCTTAGCGACCAAATAAACCAATAGAAAGTTTAAGATGTGGTTCATGATAAAAAAGGGCAGGAAGTAAGGTATGCTTCCAGCCCTTCATACATAGCCTGATAAGTTATGCGAGATTCTGAATCACCACAAACTTTTCAAGCAACTGATCTTCCGTTTCAACATGCTCTGGATCGATAATAATACAGTTATTGATCGGGCACACTGATTGGCAAGTTGGTTTATCGTAATGTCCTTTACACTCAGTACATAAATTATGATCGATTTCATAAATGTCATCCCCCATTGAAATTGCACCATTGGGGCATTCAGGGTCACACATATCGCAATTTATGCACTTATCGGTAATTAATAAGGCCATCTATTATGCTTCTGTAGTCGCAGTTTGAGCTGCTTGGTTTGGGTTACGTGTATTTTGCCCTGTAGACAGATTACGCATTAACAAACCAAAGCTGAGATCCAAATCTTCTGGCACTGGAATAAAGACAAAGTGACCATTACCTTTAGCATCATCGACTTCTTGGAATTTACGGTTTTCCATCGCTTCAAGCGTGAAGATGATATTTCCACGAGGCGTCATCATTTCAATGCTATCACCCACCATAAATTTATTTTTCACTTCGACTTCTGCAAGGTGACCGTGTTTTTCTGATACGCGAGTTTTACCGGTAAACTCACCCACGAATTGTTGTGAATCAGAAACAGAGTAACCATAGTCGTAGTTTTGGTATGAGTCATGAGTATGGCGGCGTAAAAAGCCTTCAGTGTAGCCACGGTGAGCAAGGCTCTCTAGAGTGCCCATTAAGCTATCATCAAAAGGACGACCTGCGACAGCATCATCAATGGCTTTTCGGTAAACCTGCGCAGTACGAGCACAGTAGTAAAAAGACTTAGTACGACCTTCAATTTTCAGGGAGTGAACACCCATTTGAGTTAAGCGTTCAACGTGTTGTACTGCGCGAAGATCTTTCGAGTTCATGATGTAAGTACCATGCTCATCTTCAAAGGCTGCCATTTTTTCTTCAGGGCGATGCGATTCAGAAAGCAGAACCACTTCATCTGTTGGTTTGCCAAGACCTAGCGTGTTATCCGGGCGTTGTTCTTGGACTTCAATGCTAGTTGCAGCATTCGGATCAAACTGTTCTACGCTGTTTGCAGGATCAGCTGAAATGATTTGACCTGTTTCATCTTCTTTGCCCTTTTCAACATTGTATTCCCAACGACAAGCATTAGTACAAGTACCTTGATTTGGATCGCGTTTATTCATATAGCCAGACAGTAAACAGCGACCAGAATAGGCCATACACAATGCACCATGAACGAATATTTCCAGCTCAGTTTCTGGGCAATGTTCATGAATTTCTTCTATTTCTTCCAGTGAGAGCTCACGAGATAAAATCACGCGCTCAATACCTTGAGTCGACCAAAACTTCACGGTCGCCCAGTTCACAGCGTTCGCCTGTACAGAAAGATGAATAGCCATATCAGGAAAAGCTTCACGAACCATCATAATTAAACCAGGATCAGACATGATCAAAGCATCTGGTCCCATTTCTACAATCGGTTTTAAGTCGCGAATGAAGGTTTTCAGCTTAGAGTTATGTGGTTGAATATTGCATACCACATACAACTTTTTACCAAGCGCATGTGCTTCATCGATACCGATTTGAAGGTTTTCGTGGTTGAATTCATTGTTACGAACGCGAAGGCTATAACGAGGTTGCCCAGCATAAACAGCATCAGCACCATAAGCAAAAGCGTAGCGCATGTTTTTTAAACTGCCAGCAGGGGACAATAGTTCTGGAACGAAGTTAGATTCAGGTTTTAACATAGTTGTTTTCTCAAGGTCTGATTTCAGGTCAGATTCATACCACCAAGCGGTATAAATTTAGGGAGCGAATTTTACGCTATGTTTAGTGCAAAAGCGAGAAAAGCACAAGAATTGTAAGGAATAAAGAAAAGGGAAATGTAGAACAATAGAATAAGAGCGAGATAAGTATTCTCGCTCTTATTGGTAGAAAATTAATCTTGTTTAGGCAAGCCACCAAGCGCATCAAATAACTGTGGGAAGAAGTTTTCAAACTCACCACACATCAATATAAAATCAGCATCAAAGCGCTGTGCAGCATCTTCACGTGGAATGTCTTCGTTGGTGTCTTTCAATTCATCACTGAATTTTAAGCGCTTAACGCTGGCATCTGCAGCTAATACAAATTCAATATGATCTTGCCAATCTAAAGCCAGTTTAGTTACCACTTTATCGGCTGCAATATGATTTTGTATTTCTTCCGCACTCAATTCTTGTTTTTTACAACGGATGATCCCGCCATCTTCTTGCAGAGAATGGAACTCAGCTTCATCTAATAATTGAAAACCTTGCGGTAATTCACCTGTTTTCACCCACTCAGTTAAGCTGGTTTCTATCGCAACCTCAGGAATGGCTGGTACTACTGGCAAACTACCAATGGTTTTGCGTAGAAGCGCTAAGGCATCTTCGGCTTTTTTAGAGCTGCTAGAATCGACCAAGATTAAACCTAATTTTGGCATGATTAAAATGGGTGTGAAGTTGTGGCGACTGAACGCACGAGGCAGTAAATCAATGAGAATTTCATCTTTCAGATCGTCTTTTTCTTTTTTCTTTAAAGGGCGACCTTCTTGCTGCTCTAATAACTCTATCTTGTCTTGCAAAGAATCTTTAATTACAGAAGCGGGTAATAATTTTTCTTCTTTCTTTGCCTTAATGAGAATGTTGTCGCCAGCGATGTGTGTTAACACGTCTGAATGTTTATTGATAACGCTGGTCCAGCCAAATTTTTGCTTATCTTGGCTGCCACAAGGAGAGAAGGTAAATTCAGCGAGTTGAGACTCTAACTTATCGACATCGAAGTTGATTTCACGGTTGAAACGGTACACTAAACAATTTTTAAACCACATAATTCTCATGCTCAAGACTAGAAAGGTGAATCACATGATAGAAGATTTGAATCTTTAGTCAAAGATTGGCCGTTTGTGAGTGGAATAATTAGCCAAGGCATAACTGTTGTTAAGCCTTTAAGTTATGACAAATTAGCATGGGTTTGTTGACACTTGCATGAAATTTAGTTTGCATTAGTCACAAAAATGTCATACTTACAACACATAATGTGCATCGAATCATCATTAAATATTAGGCGCGAAAGGTATTTCGAATATGTCGAGAAGAATTTTGGTTGTTGAAGATGAAGCCCCAATCAGGGAGATGCTTTGTTTTGTATTAGAGCAGAAAGGCTATCAAACAGTTGAAGCGGAAGATTACGATACTGCAATAAATAAATTGTGTGAACCCTATCCAGACTTAATTTTATTAGATTGGATGCTTCCTGGTGGCTCTGGTATCAATTTTATTAAACACCTTAAACGCGAAGAGCTTACTCGAAATATACCAGTGGTGATGTTAACTGCTCGTGGTGAAGAAGAAGATAAAGTCAGAGGTCTTGAAGTCGGGGCGGATGATTACATCACCAAACCATTTTCACCGAAAGAACTCGTTGCACGTTTGAAAGCAGTTATTCGCCGCGTTACCCCAACGGCTTTAGAAGATGTGATTGATGTACAAGGATTGAAATTAGATCCTGTTTCTCACCGTGTAACAGCTAATGAAGCGGCTGTGGACATGGGGCCTACCGAATTCAAAATGCTGCACTTCTTTATGACACATCAAGAACGAGTTTATAGCCGCGAACAGCTGCTCAATAACGTTTGGGGAACTAACGTTTATGTTGAAGATAGAACCGTTGATGTACACATTCGTCGTTTAAGAAAGGCGTTAGAATTGGCAGGTCACGATAAATTAGTTCAAACAGTACGTGGTGCCGGTTATCGTTTCTCTACGCGAGCATAAGAAAAATAAATCCGATGAGCGGAGTATCTGACTGAATGGTTGAAAGGTTAACCTGGAAAAAGCTAGCTTGGTCGCTGGCTTTTTTTTACCTCCCTTGGGTTTTAATTGGGTGGTTTTTTGGCTTTATGGGCTGGCTGTTACTGGCCGCTACAGCTCTACAATTATTATGGCAATTGCATAATCAAGTTCGTTTATCTGAATGGTTATGGGACGAAAAGCGCCTGAGTCCACCTTCGGGAACAGGAAGCTGGGAGCCTTTATTTAATGGCATTTACCGCTTACAACAAAAGCAACGTAGACGTCGTAAAGAGCTCGCTAACTTAATACGTCGCTTTCGCAATGGGGCGGAATCCTTGCCGGATGCGGTGGTGGTTTTTCGTAGTGAAGGAAATATAGTGTGGTGTAATAAGCTTGCACAATCTTTACTCGGCTTCCGTTGGCCCGATGATTCTGAGCAACCCATTGCGAACTTAATTCGCACCCCTGATTTTATTAAATACCTTTCTAAACAAGATTTTACCGATCCTTTGGAAATGTTATCACCATTAACACCTGATCGTGTCCTCGAGCTGCGTATCGTACCTTATACCGATGGTGAGCACTTGATGGTTGTGCGTGATATTACGCAATTAAAACAACTTGAAGGTATGCGTCGAAATTTCTTTGCTAATGTCTCTCATGAATTAAGAACACCTATGACGGTGCTGCAAGGCTATTTGGAGATGACAGAAGATCCAGAGATTTTGGCTGGGCCAATGTGGTCGAAAGCGCATGGTGTGATGACAGAACAATTATCTCGGATGAATTCTTTGGTTGAGCAACTTTTAACGTTATCAAAAATAGAAGCGGCTCCGATCCATGATCTTGATGAAATTGTTAACATTCCCTCGATGTTAGAAATTTTAGAGAAAGAAGCTGTAGCCCTTAGTGGGCAAGAGCAACATAAGATAGTGTTCGATATTGATAAACAATTGCATGTTTATGGTGATGAAGATCAATTGCGCAGTGCCATTTCCAATTTGGTTTATAACGCCGTGAAATACACACCGGCAGGTGCAGATGTCTATGTTAAATGGCATGAAACGGCCAAAGGTGCTTGTTTATCGGTTAAAGACAGTGGTGATGGTATTGAACCTCAACACATTCACCGGCTGACAGAGCGTTTTTATCGCGTGGATAAAGCGCGTTCAAGAGAGACTGGTGGCAGTGGATTGGGGCTTGCTATTGCTAAGCACGCTTTAAGTCATCATGAATCTTACTTAAACATTCAAAGTGAAGTGGGTGAAGGCAGCTGCTTTTCATTTGTGTTGCCTACAAAGTTGGTTAGTCGTACGGGAATTGAAAGGGGAGATGATGCGTAAAACTTATTTAGCAGTGTTACTTATGTCGTTTTCTTTTTTGAGTTATGCAAATCCTACCTATACCGATGAGCTTCCGAGTTATCAAAAGGTTTCTGGTGTTTCTGATACCATTTCATCGGTAGGCTCTGATACTTTAGCCACACTCATGACATTGTGGGCTCAAGAGTTTCAATCTATTTACCCTAACATTAATATGCAAGTACAAGCCTCTGGTTCTTCGACTGCACCTACCGCATTAACGGAAGGGACGTCGCAACTAGGGCCAATGAGTCGTCCGATGAAAGCTAAAGAAATCGAGGCTTTTGAAAGGCAATATGGTTACCCACCAATACAACTTAAAGTGGCGATTGATGCGATAGGGATCTTTGTTCATAAAGATAACCCAATTAAAGGACTTAACTTTGAGCAATTGGATGCCATTTTTTCATCTACTATGCAATGTGGAGCGACGCGCTCACTCGATCGTTGGCAACAATTAGGCATTCAATCCGACTGGGCTCGATTAGGGTTTCAACTATTTGGTCGAAATTCGGTTTCTGGGACTTATGGTTACTTTAAGCAACATGCTTTGTGTGGTGGTGATTTTAAGCGTGGAGTGAATGAACAACCAGGATCGGCCTCAGTGGTTCAATCGGTTGCATCATCTATAAATAGTATTGGTTATTCTGGTGTAGGTTATCAAGTTTCTAAAGCGAGACTAGTTCCTTTAGCTCAAGAAGGGAGCGATTATGTAGCACCAACCAGAGATAATATCTTAACCGGGCATTATCCACTGGCTCGGTATTTGTATGTTTATGTGAATAAAAATCCACTTAAACCTTTGCCACGTAATGAAGCAGAATTTTTAAAGTTTATTTTTTCTAAGCAAGGGCAAATCGGCGTAGAAAAAGATGGCTATGTACCACTGTCATCAGAGTTAGCGGAATCAGAACTTAAGCTAGTTGGATTAAGTCTGAAGTGATCGCAAAGCTAATTATTATCTGCTCGTCCTGATAGATAATAACAACAGATAACGGCGTGGTTTTTCTGCAGATAAGCATGAAATTTCACGGAAATACCCAACTAAAATAGCCGAATCAGTAATGATTCGGCTATTTTAGTATTTATGAATAATAACGGTTAAGTGGCGTTTAAAATTTCAAATGCCAACCTGCATTTTTCCAGTAACTTTGTTCAGTTAAAAGATCGGCATGTAATAAGCGGTTTTCCTCTAACCATTCAGAATTGGAACTGGTGAGCTTCCATTTTTGGTAGTGGGCATTGTTCTCATCTTTTTCATGGTTACCATCCCCCACATCAACAATCGAAAGAGTTAAGGGCGCAAGCTCACTACTGCCTTTACGTTGACCATTAAGCACTATCGCTAAACGTAACATGGCAATTAACGGCAAGATTTGTTTCGGTTTATAAATAGAGAGTTCCGGCATTTCTTGTAGCTTTAATGCCTTTCGCTGGAAACGTACCAACGCCGCTAAAACTTGTTGCTGCTCTTGGTTAAAGCCTGGCATGTTGGTGTGTTGTAAGATGTACGCTGAATGGCGATGGAAACCTTTATAGCTAATGCTTAAACCCACCTCATGCAATAAAGCGCCCCAACTCAGTAAACTGCAAAGCTCACTGTTTGGTTCTATATCTAAACTTTTCCCCACTTGGTTTAAAAATAGCTCAGCTTGAGTACGCACATTATTAGCATGAACGAAATCGACTTGATGCTTGGTAGCCAAGTTTTCAGTGGTTCTCATTCTAATATCGGAACGTTGAAATCGTTCTTCCATTTCATACATTAACCCTTCACGTAAAGCGCCGTCGGAAAAATGCATACAATCAATCGAGAGTGATTTGAAGATAGCGTATAAAATCGCAACGCCTGCAGCAAAGACAGGCTTTCTATCATCGGTCAAGCCGTCTAGATTTATATCTTCAATTTGATCGAGCTGACATAATTCATCGATCAATTGTTTTAGGCGTTCAAGGGTAATTAAACCATCTTCATAACCAAGACCTATCAGCACTTCTCGAATGGCTTTGATGGTACCCGATGAGCCAAGCGCTGCGTCCCAGCCAAACTTTTTATAAGGTTGGCTTAATGATTCCAGTTTTTGTTCGACAGATAAAATTGCTTTAGAAAAGTTTTTCTTAGAAAGTTTGCCGTTATGAAAATACTTATTGGTATAACTGACGCAGCCCAGTTGTTTACTATTGAGTAAGTGAGGTTCGAAACCTTCGCCAATGATCATTTCGGTACTGCCACCACCAATATCGACCACTAATTTTTTTTCCCATTCTGGTTGAGTGTGGGCGACGCCTAAATAGATAAGACGAGCTTCTTCTACTCCCGGTATAACTTCGATTGGGAAAGGCAAAACATGCTTAGAGCGCGATAAAAATATATGAGCATTATTCGCTTGGCGTAGGGTATGTGTTGCTGCAATTCGAACATTTTCTGGGGAAAAATCGAGTAGTCTTTCCGCAAACATGGCAAGGCAATCTAAGCCTCTTTGTATTGAGGCATTATCAAGATTCATATAATCGTCTAAGCCATCAGCTAAACGCACTTGCTGCTTGTGGCGGCTAACAATTTGTAAACCATTTCCGATAACTTTTGCCACCACCATATGAAAACTGTTTGATCCAAGATCGATAGCCGCAATGTGTCTTATGTTAGGCTCTGTTGTGTTTGTTTCTTCCACATTCGGTTCGGTCATTGAGTTCATATTACTCCGTAGGCTCTGTTTTCTGACGTGCTTTCTTTTCAATTTGCTTTAAATAATCATAAATAGCAATTTGTGATCGTACTTTTTTTCGGTTACCGCGCGGCACATAAGTATTGCTCATCTCTTTATCAATGACTCGAGCTTTAACGGTATCAATAAAGTGTATATTTAAAATATCGATAATGCGCTGTTTTAAACGTGGAGAGTGCACAGGTGTTGCTACTTCAATTCGGTAATCGATATTTCTCGTCATCCAGTCAGCAGAAGAAATGTAGACTTTAGGATCGCCATCATTATCGGTCACCATTACTCGTGGGTGTTCAAGGAACCGGTCAATAATACTGATGATGGTGATGTTTTCACTGACCCCAGGGATCCCTGGAACTAAAGAACACATTCCGCGTATGATCATTTTGATCTTCACTCCCGCATTGCTTGCACCATAGAGTTTATTGACCAAACCTTTATCGACTAAGTTATTCACCTTTAAGGTGATGCCAGCTTTACGCCCTTCTTTAGCAATAGCAATTTCGCTATCAATCAATTTGTAGATTTGTTGGCGTGAATTACGCGGCGAAACCATTAATTGATTGAATCTAACTGGGCGGTAAGGATTTTCGATATAACCGAAGACATTGCGAACTTCATTGGTGATCAGTGGATCGGCGGTAAGCAATGCAAAGTCAGTGTAGATACGCGCAGTTTTTTCGTGGAAGTTACCTGTTCCAACATGGGCGTAGCGTTTTAATTCATCATCTTCACGGCGAGTAATTAATAATAATTTGGAGTGTATTTTAAGACCCGGGGCACCAAAAATAACGTGGACACCCGCATCGGTTAATAATTTTGCCCATTCGATATTCGCTTCTTCATCAAAGCGAGCTTGAAGCTCGACCACAACGGTGACTTTCTTTTTATTGTGGACGGCATCCATTAAAGAATTCATTAATTTAGAATTCTTAGCAACACGATAAATGTTGATTTTAATGCTGATCACTTTGGGATCGAACGATGCTTGGCGAACCAACTCGGTGATGTGATCAAAGCTATGGTATGGGTAATACAATAAAATATCTTGCGCGTTAATCGCTTCAAAACTATTGGGATAGCCATCAAAATCGGCACACTTGAGTGGTGGCAAAGGTTTGTTTTCTAAGTAATCACGTCCGACATTCGGGAAGCTCGTGAAATCTTTAAAGTTATGATATCGACCCCCGGGGATCAGGCTGTCATAGCTGGTCATGTTGAGTTTTTCACATAAAAACTTCAACAAATGTTCCGGCATATCACGTTGATACACTAAGCGAACTGGCATAGCGGTTAAGCGTTGATTGACACCATCGGACATTTGTTCAAGTAAGCTATGCTCAACTTCATGACGCAAATCGTACTCGGCATCACGAGTCATCGTCATGGTATAGCAATTGAGCTCTTCATATTCAAAGAAGCCTTTAAAAATATCATCTAGGCAAAAACGAATGATGTTATCTAATAAAATGATGGTTTTACGACGTTTGCCTTTTTGCTCCGGTACCATAATGAAGCGAGGAAGGTGATTTGTTGGTATATCAATCAGGGCAAAATTACGTTGTTCTTTATTGGTGATTTCGACCGCCAAATAAGAATGTTCATCTTTTAGGAAGCTTAAGACGTCGGTATCAGCGTTCATAAGAAAAGGCGTGATATGGGGAAGAACTTCACGCTCAAAATATTTTTTTATCCATTTTTGTTGGTATTCTTGCAGTTGTGATTCATTAACTAAAAAAATGCGGCGGCGAGCCATTTCGAGAATCAATTCGTTATAGAGCTCATCAAATCGTTGGTTGAGCCTCAATACTTTAGATTGCATTTTCGTTAATAAGTGTTTTGGGCTATCACTGCTTCCGCTTTCTTGACTGATCAAAATTCGGCGTTTGACGTCTGCAAAACGAACTTTGTAAAACTCATCTAAATTACTTGAAAAAATACCTAAAAACCGAACTCGTTCGATTAAGGGAACCGTTTTATCGGCTGCTTCTTGCAGTACACGTTCGTTGAAAGACAACCAACTAAGTTCTTTTTCAATGTAAAGTTTTTCTGAGCTCATTTTACTATCCAACTTGTAAAAATAGAGAAAAGGGAAGTTTCTATCCTAGAGTCCTTGGAATGTAGTGCTAAATTGTGACAGTTTTATTTCAGTGAGTGAAATTCCGCCCCCTAAATGTAATAAAATCAAGCATACTGCAAAGTGTAGTAATAAAAGTGTCACATATTCGACATATTATGTCATGAATCAAAAAAGGTAATGTGGAACATGGCTCAAGTAGATACTTTCTTTAAACAACGAGATAAAAGACGCTGGGTGACTGATCGCTTGGCGAGCTCGGTGATTAGACTTGGTGGTATCAGTGTATTACTGGCGCTTGTGTTACTTATTTTTTATCTCATTATCGTGATAGCACCAATTTTTTACCCAGCAAGCATCACATCGCTTGAGCACAAAACATTGCCCACATTTCAGGCAGAAAATCCTCCTGTTGCAGTTGGCATTGATGATGAAGGCAAAACCGCATTTACGTTTAGCAAACAAGGTCAACTTAGTTTTACGTATTTAGGCGAGAAAACGGGCAAGCCCGCCAAGTCATTATTAAAAATGAATATTACCACTGAGCCTACTGCTTTTAGATCGGCAGTTACGAATAGTCGTTGGTATGCTTATGCGACCCAGCGAGGGCAGATCATTGCAGTACACCCTAAGTTTTCGAATGTATTTACTGCTGATGGAAGGCACTCTTCTCCAAGCGTGAGTACGTTTGTACAAAATCCCGTTCAATTAGATAAGTCAGGGTTACCGATTACTTCTTTCGATTTTGCCATTAATGTTAATGACGCTATTTTTGTCGGCAGAAGTAGCAATGGAGATTGGCAGGCGGTAGCTTATTCTAAACCTAGCTTATTTAATCAAGCTCGAAGTGAGCCTAAATGGATTGAAAGGCGTTTACAAATGCCGCCATTAAAGATTCAGGTCAAAGATTATCGAGTGACGCCAGATGGTAAAACCTTGTATGTTTTATCTGAAAACGCCATTACGATACTAAAACGCCAAGCTAACCAATTTGAAGTGAGAGAAACTGTTCCTTTATCGACTACGGATAAAAACCGTCAAGGCGTTAGTTTAGAATTGTTGTCAGGGGCTTACTCTCTTTTATTGACAGATCAAAGCGGCCAAGTGTCGCAATGGTTTGATGTGCTAAAAAATGGTGAACGTCATTTTACTCATATTCGAGACTTTGCTTTATCTCCTAACGTTGAATTTTTACTACCTGATTATTACCGAAAAGGTTTTTATAGTTTCCACCAAAATGGTGTGGTGGAAAACTTTTACACCACATCACATGACCGATTATTGTCTAAACGTATCGAAGACAAGACGCCGTTAGCTGCGGGCACATCATCAAGTGAGAATTATTTAATTACTGCGAACCGAAACGGTTTGAATGTGTATACGGTCAATAATCCTCATCCTGAAATTTCATTTTCATCGTTATGGCAGAAAATATGGTACGAAGGTTACCCAAAACCTGAATACATTTGGCAATCAACGGCTGCTAGTAATGACTTTGAGGCTAAATTCAGCTTAGTTCCGATTGCCTTTGGTACACTTAAATCCGCTATTTTTGCGATGATTTTTGCTGTGCCTATTTCGATCTGCGGCGCGATTTATACCGCTTACTTTATGACGGCAAGAATGCGCCGCTATGTCAAACCTACCATTGAATTGATGGAGGCTTTACCTACCGTCATTATAGGTTTTCTTGCCGGATTATGGCTTGCCCCCATTATTGAAATGAATTTATTAAGTACGATTTTATTCATGCTGTTCTTGCCTATTGTGATTCTTCTTGCCGCATTGCTTTGGCATATGGCAAGGCAATTAATGGGTATCAAGGCACATCAAGGATGGATTGCATTAATGCTAATCCCAGTGGTCATCGGTTTCGGCTTGTTTGTTGTTGGATATGGGCATCATATCGAACATTGGTTATTTGGTGGGGATGTGCGTTTATTTATGGCGAATAATGGCATTAACTTTGATCAACGTAACGCGCTTATTGTTGGCTTTGCAATGGGATTTGCGGTAATTCCAACGATCTTTACTATTGCTGAAGATGCTATTTTTTCAGTGCCAAAACATTTATCTGATGGTGCGAGTGCGTTAGGGGCAACACCCTGGCAGTGTTTAACGACAGTGGTATTAGTAACGGCTTCTCCGGGGATTTTTTCGGCGGTGATGATGGGACTAGGACGGGCTGTTGGTGAAACCATGATTGTCTTAATGGCAACCGGTAATACACCTGTGATGGATTGGAATATTTTTGAAGGAATGAGAACACTTTCAGCCAATATTGCTATTGAAATGCCAGAATCAGAAGTCGGAGGTTCGCATTTTCGTTTACTTTTCTTATCTGCATTTTTATTGTTTGTGTTTACTTTTGTGGTGAACTCGATTGCTGAGCTCGTTCGTCAACGTCTAAGAGAAAAATACAGTGCCTTGTAATGTAAAAACGTCTGTCGTGAAGGCGTGACTATTATGATAAAAAATGGATTTGATTGGATAAAATCAGGTAACCCTTGGGTGTGGCTGACCGCTGGTGCAGTCAGTATTAGCCTTATTTCTGTATTGGGGTTGTTATTGTTAATTGGTTGGAAAGGGTTGGTCTACTTTTGGCCAACCCCTGTCTATCAATGGCAAGACGATAAAGGCGCTCTTCTTTTAGGGCAGATTTATCAGCGTGATTACGTGTCTTTGGATCAACTCTCCGATCATGATCGTCAGTGGCCTGATGCTGTGATTGACAAAGGGGAAGCTGAACGATTATCGATCAAAGTAGCAAACCGAGATCTCTACCCCCAAGATTTCCTTTCTGTTTTAGCTATTGACCTACACCAGCAACAAGTACCCAAAAATGTGGCGGTATTTGAAAGAACTCACAGTGGGGATTTCTTTGGCAGACCGATTATTCTGCTTGACGGAGAAAGTCATATTGAAAAAGATTTACCAAAGCATATTAAGTTGCTGATCAACAATGCGAATGACACTCGAGAACAAATCGATGATCTCCTGCAAGGGGACATGCATCAGGTGACATTGGAGCTTAATAAGCTAAATCTGCGAGTTAATACTCAATCAAAACACAATGCACTGACAGTAAAAGAACAAGGTGATCTTGTTCAGAGAAAAAAAACATTACAAACGCAATTTACTCAATTAGAGAAAAAGATAGCATCGCTACAAAACAGTTTGTCTCAACAGTTTATTGTGGTGGAAGACATGAGAGGTGAGCGTGTTTCTTTACCGGTGAATACGGTTTTAGATGCTTGGTATCCCAACAATATGAGCTTATCTGATAAAGTTGGGCATTGGCTGAATCAAGTGAAAAAATTTCTGCTTGATAACCCAAGAGAATCAAATTCGGAAGGGGGAGTATTTCCAGCTATTTTCGGTACGGTGTTGTTGGTTATCTTGATGTCTATCATGGTGATGCCACTTGGGGTTATTGCTGCTATTTATTTGCATGAATACGCGAGAAACACTGCGTTAACAAAATTAATACGCATATCTGTGGTGAATTTGGCAGGTGTTCCGTCGATTGTTTATGGCGTTTTTGGCCTTGGCTTTTTCGTTTACACCATAGGAAGTTCAATTGATGAATTGTTTTACTCTTCATCTTTACCCACCCCAACTTTTGGAACGCCTGGCTTGCTTTGGTCAGCTTTAACCTTGGCTATTTTAACATTACCTGTGGTGATTGTTGCAACAGAGGAAGGTTTAGCGCGAGTACCAAGCGCTGTTCGTCATGGTTCATATGCTCTAGGAGCCACTAAATTTGAAACACTATGGCGCATTATTCTGCCAATGGTAAGCCCTGCCATTATGACCGGGCTTATTTTAGCGGTTGCTCGTGCTGCCGGGGAAGTGGCGCCACTGATGTTAGTGGGGGTCGTTAAGCTTGCCCCGAGCTTACCTGTGGATGGGCAATTTCCATTCCTACATTTAGACCGAAAATTCATGCACTTAGGTTTTCATATCTATGATGTAGGGTTTCAAACTCCAAATATTGAAGCCGCTCGTCCTTTGGTGTTTGCTACATCATTCCTATTGATAAGTGTGGTGGTTGGGCTCAATATTACGGCTATTATGATCCGTAATAATTTACGTGAAAAATTTAGAACCTTAGGAAGTGATTAATATGTTTTCCATTAATTCGGCGTTAGGTTATGCCGAACCTCTCGATGTTAATCAACTTACCGATAACCAAACGGCCATTTCTATTGAAGGGCTGAATTTGTATTATCATCAAGCTCAGGCTTTAAAAGATATCACCATGAGGATTCCTAAAGGTCATGTGACGGCTTTTATCGGCCCCTCGGGCTGCGGCAAATCGACGTTATTACGCTGTATCAATCGCATGAATGATTTAGTGGAAGGTTGTCGAGTGGAAGGGGCCGTGAACTTGCATGGCAGTAATATTTACCACCCTAATGTGGATGTTGCGAGTTTGCGTCGTCGCGTTGGGATGGTATTTCAACGCCCGAACCCATTTCCTAAATCCATTTATGAGAATGTGGTTTATGGGCTTAGATTACAAGGTGTTAAAGATTCCCGCACTTTAGATGATGCTGTTGAACGTTCGTTACGGGCGGCGGCATTATGGAAAGAAGTCAAAGACAGGTTACATGAAAATGCGTTTGGCCTTTCTGGTGGTCAACAGCAACGTTTAGTGATTGCGCGAGCTATTGCCATTGAGCCGGAAGTATTACTCTTAGATGAGCCGACATCCGCTCTTGATCCCATTTCAACGTTAACGATTGAAGAGCTTATTTCAGAGTTAAAAACAAAGTATACCGTAGTGATTGTTACCCATAATATGCAACAAGCTGCTCGCGTAAGTGATCACACTGCGTTTGTTCACATGGGGCAGCTGGTGGAATACAGTGATACCGATTCAATCTTCACTTCGCCAAAAGTGAAAAAAACGGAAGATTATATTACTGGCCGATATGGCTAATATCGTAAAGGTTAAACAAGGAAGTCATTAGGATATTCATGATCACTGTTTGGTCAATTGGGTTTAAAAGGAAATAGTATGCAATTAGGTCGTCATATCTCAGGGCAGTTTAACGTTGAACTTGAATCGATAAGGACTCATGTTCTTGCGATGGGCGGCATGGTTGAAGAGCAAATTTCATTGGCATTGCACGCGTTGTATAAGCACGATTCTCAATTGGCGAGTAAGGTCAATCGTAACGAGAACAAAGTAAATCAGATGGAAGTGGCGATCGATGAGGCTTGTACTCGCATTATTGCTAAACGCCAACCCACAGCAAAAGATCTGCGCTTAATCATGGCGATCATCAAAACCATTACCGATTTAGAACGTATTGGTGATGTCGCAACTAAAATTGCCTACGTGGCGCAAGAGCAATTTCCAGCAAAACAAGATAGCTTGATTGTGTTGGTTGAAGCGTTTGGTCGCATGGCTGTTCATATGTTGCACCAAGTATTAGACGCTTTTGCTCGTATGGATGTTCAAGCTGCTGCTAAGGTTTATCACATGGATGATGAGTTGGATGCGGAGTATAAAAAAGTGCTGAATCAAACCATGAAGTTTATGATGGATGACCCTAGTTCTGTACCTAAAGTGATGCAAATAATTTCTTGTGCTCAAGCGATAGAAAGAGTCGGTGATCGTTGTCAAAATATTTGTGAGTACATCATCTACTTCGTGAAAGGCAAAGATGTACGTCACGATCCAGAATATTTGCAGTCGCTTCTTAACGAGTGATTAACAGGTTGTAATTGCGTGTTTAACTGCTTGGATAATCTTGGGGTTAGTCACAGGAATAGCAAAGTCATCTACAGAGTCTGAACCCATTTTGGCGCTGTCAGCAAGTACTTGCATGTGGCTTGGTCGAGTCGTCTTTCCAGACAAATGGACTTCATTAACTCCGGTGTGTTTAATGATGTTTGCTGCATTATCAATATTCACGCCCGCACCTGCCATAATTGAAAAGCGTCCCTTGGCCAATTTCACCATATCGGCAATAACATCGGTACCTTGCTCCGCAGTGCTAGCCAGCCCTGAAGTTAAAATACGTTCACAGCCTAATGCTGCAATATCTTCTATTGCTTGAGCATAATCACTGCATTGATCAATGGCACGATGAAACGTAACACCTAACTCCCCAGCTGCCTTCATTAAAGATTGAGCGGCTTGCATATCAATATTGCCTTGTGGGTTTAAAGTCCCAAATACCACACCTTGTAAACCCGCTTGTTTCGCCATGTGGATATCTTCGATCATGGATTCAATATCTTCTGTGCTGTAAAGAAAATCACCTTGGCGAGGACGGATCATCGCATAAACCGGCACGCTTGAGAGCTCAGCGGATTTTTTCATGAAACCATAGCTTGGTGTTAATCCCCCAAGGGCTAGGGATGAACACAGTTCAATGCGAGTAGCGCCACCGGAAATAGCAAGGTGAAGGGACTCTAAATTATCAATACAGACTTCCAATTGAATTGTCATGCGGCCTCTTGGCACTAAAAATGAAAACACTATTGTAGAAGATAAGGAGGGAAATAAAAATGATGGTGATCATGAAGGTATATAAGTCAGGAAGAATAGGGCTTCAAGGTATTGATATTGCTTGTTTTGTATTCTACAAACATAAAAAAGCCCACGCGAAGTGGGCTTTTTTGAGAATATCTAGGTTAGATTATTTCTTGCCTAGGTCATCTGAGTGCTCAGATAAGAATGCAGCAACACCTGTTGGCGATGCATCCATACCTGCTTTACCTTCTTCCCATTGTGCTGGACATACTTCGCCATTCTTCTGGTGGAAGTTTAGTGCGTCAACCATACGTAGCATATCGTCAATGTTACGACCTAGTGGAAGGTCGTTCACTACTTGGTGACGAACAACACCATCTTCGTCGATTAGGAAAGAACCACGGAAAGCAACGCCAGCTTCTGGGTGCTCAACATCGTAAGCTTTAACGATTTCGTGCTTAACATCAGCAACCAGTGGGTATTTAACTTGACCGATACCGCCATCAGCGATAGCAGTGTTACGCCATGCGTTGTGAGAGAATTGTGAATCGATAGAAACACCGATTACTTCAACGCCTTTCGCTTGGAAATCTTCAAAACGCTTGTCGAAAGCGATCAGTTCAGATGGGCAAACAAATGTGAAATCTAGAGGGTAGAAGAAAACTACCGCTTTTTTGCCTTTAGTGAACTCTGTAAAGTTGAATGCATCAACAATTTCACCGTTACCTAAAACTGCTGCAGCTGTGAAATCTGGGGCTTGACGACCTACTAATACCATTTTGTTGCTCCTAAATTTGGCTTTGATATATAAATACCCATGCGTCTTTGCGTGAGTATGTTTTAACGAGACAAACTATAGTACAAGTTATAGTATGAAAAAAAGCGAATTAAACCGATTAACTTAATCGAAAAAAACGATTATTGTTATTTTGTGATCTCATCGTAATTCTAACTGGAAATCATAGAAATTTAATATGACCAAGTGGCCTAGTTTAAAACAATTACATTATGTCGTGACCTTATATGAAACGCGACATTTTAGCGAAGCTGCGGAGCGTTGCTTTGTCAGCCAATCGACTTTAAGTAAAGGTATTCAAAATCTTGAAGAGCTCATTGGTTGCCCATTGTACGAAAAGAAAGACAAACGAAGTGCGCTTGTTTTTACATTGGCTGGTGAAAAAGTGGTGAAGCAAGGCCGAGAGTTACTTGCGAAAAGCCAAGACTTATTAGAATTAGGATCTTTATGCCAAGGCGGTAACATGCAAGGGCAGTTAAGGGTGGGGTGTATTCCAACCATTGCGCCTTTTTTACTAGGTAATTTGGTGCAAGAGATTAACTTACGGTTTCCACAATTAACGTTATTGCTACGAGAAGCCACCACCAGTAATTTATTAAAAGCCCTGCGTAATGGTGATTTGGATGTATTGATCTTGGCAATGCCGGTTGAAATCGATGGTATGGAATGTCGAATTGTTGGGCAAGATCCTTTTAGAATGGTGATCAGTCGCCAACAAGCCAATGAAATACGAACTCCGATTCGTTATGATGACTTGCCCGATGAGTCGGTATTTTTATTAGAAAATGAGCATTGTTTAACGGAACATGCGGTGTCAGCTTGTCGGTTGACCAAAAAAGAAAAAATAAATCCCTTCTCAGCGACCAGTTTGCATACTCTTGTACAAATGGTGGCAAATGGACTAGGGACGACCTTTATTCCTCAAATGGCGATTGATCATGGTTTACTTGATAATCAAAATTTAGTGGTGGTTGAACCGCCAGGTAAAAATGCTTATCGAGAAATAGGGTTAGTTTGGCGTCCTAGCTCGAACCGAACCGATACCTTTGAAATGCTTTCTGGCGTGGTCAAAGGATTACTCTGATTGGTTTGTTATTTCAGTGGTCAGTTTTTAGGTGTTTGATAACGGATTATAACGGTGAGCTAAACAGCCGGTTGTTGTATCCGTTTATTTTCTATTCATAACGATGTAAGACGATGATAATTAGAACCCTGTATGTTGATGTAAATCTACTCGAACATGCTATCAATTCTTGATATTACTGGCGGTAAGCCTATACTAGCGCTGAATTTATATACCGCTATTTTTGTACGTATTTATTGTTTAGCCTTAAGAAAGTGACCCTTCATGCAAGTATCTGATTTTGATTTTGACCTTCCTGATGAGCTTATCGCTCGTTATCCTCAGCCGCAACGCACCGCGAGCCGTTTACTTCAGTTAAATGGAAACACTGGTGAATTGAAGGATGGACAATTTACCGATGTGCTTGATTTAGTCCAAGAGGGCGATTTGGTTGTATTTAATAATACCAGAGTGATCCCCGCGAGAGTCTTTGGGCGCAAAGCGTCTGGTGGCAAAATTGAAGTGTTAGTTGAGCGTGTTATTGATGACAAAAGCATTCTTGCACATGTGAGAGCATCAAAATCTCCAAAACCGGGCAATGAACTTTTTTTAGGTGAAAATGATGAGTTTAAAGCCGTTATGGTGGCTCGCCATGATGCTTTATTTGAAATACGCTTTGATTCAGATAAAAGTGTATTGGATGTATTGAATGATGTCGGGCACATGCCGCTTCCTCCTTATATTGATCGCCCAGATGAAGATGCGGATAAAGAACGCTATCAAACCGTCTATAATGAAAAGCCGGGAGCAGTAGCTGCACCGACTGCGGGGCTACACTTTGATAATGAACTTTTAGATAAGATCAAGGCCAAAGGTGTGGAATTTGCTTATGTGACCTTGCACGTTGGCGCAGGAACATTTCAACCGGTTCGAGTGGACGACATTAATGACCATCACATGCATTCAGAGTATGTGGAAGTTCCACAAGAAGTGGTGGATGCGATTGCCGCAACTAAAGCCCGAGGTGGTCGAGTTATTGCTGTTGGCACGACATCGGTTCGCTCTTTAGAAAGTGCAGCGCAAGATGCCAAGCAAAAAGGCACTGAACTTGCGCCATTTTTTGGTGATACTGAAATCTTCATCTACCCAGGTTATGAGTATCAATTGATCGATGTTTTGATCACTAATTTCCACTTACCTGAATCAACACTGATTATGTTAGTGAGTGCTTTTGCCGGCTATGAGAACGTCATGGCAGCTTATCAGCACGCAGTAAATAAAGAATATCGCTTCTTTAGTTATGGGGATGCGATGTTTGTAACTAAACGAGACTCGTGATTACGAATCTCGTTACTCGAAACTCGATAAGCGAGTTTAGATTTCCGTTGGACTGTTTTTCCGACATTTTGGAGGTTTCGTGGAATACGAACTAATTAAAAAAGATGGTGTAGCTCGTCGCGGACGTTTAACGTTCAAACGAGGCTCTGTTGAAACGCCCGCATTTATGCCTGTAGGTACTTACGGTACTGTTAAAGGCATGACGCCTGAAGAAGTAAAAGATACTGGAGCGGAAATACTGCTTGGTAACACTTTCCACTTATGGCTTCGCCCTGGTCAAGAAATCATGAAGTTGCATGGTGATTTGCATGACTTTATGAATTGGCATGGCCCAATTTTGACCGACTCAGGTGGTTTCCAAGTCTTTAGTCTAGGCGCTATGCGTAAGATTACGGAAGAAGGGGTTCATTTCCGTAATCCAGTCAATGGTGATCGCATCTTTATGGATGCTGAAAAATCGATGGAAATCCAAAAAGATCTTGGTTCTGATATCGTGATGATCTTTGATGAGTGTACGCCATACCCTGCGACTCATGAAGAAGCTAAGAAATCGATGGAAATGTCATTGCGTTGGGCACAACGGAGCCGTGACCATTTTGATAAATTAGAAAACCCGAACTCACTATTTGGCATCGTCCAAGGTGGTGTGTATGGCGATTTACGTGATGTATCGGTCAAAGGCCTAACTGAAATTGGTTTTGATGGTTATGCGGTTGGTGGACTTGCCGTTGGTGAGCCAAAAGAAGATATGCATCATATGCTTGAACATACTTGCCCTCAACTGCCGGAAGACAAACCTCGTTACTTAATGGGGGTTGGCAAACCGGAAGATTTAGTTGAAGGTGTACGCCGTGGTATTGATATGTTCGACTGTGTAATGCCGACACGTAACGCGCGTAACGGGCATCTGTTTGTGACAGGTGGCGTGGTTAAGATCCGTAATGCATCACATAAAACGGACACATCACCTCTCGATCCACATTGTGACTGTTACACTTGTAAGAATTATTCAAAGTCGTATTTGCATCATCTTGATCGCTGTAATGAAATTTTAGGTGCACGCCTAAATACCATTCATAACTTACGTTATTACCAACGTTTGATGGCTAGTATTCGTAAAGCAATCGATGAAGATCGTTTTGATGAATTTGTACAAGAGTTTTATGCACGACGTGATCGCGAAGTGCCACCACTACAAAAAGAAATAAGAAGCAGCGCACAATAAGCTGAAATTCTTAACTTTGTGAGTGAGTTAAGTTCTCGCTTTACCTTGAAAAAGGGAAAGCGAAACCCAATTATTAAACCAATTATTAAATTATAGAAAAGGAAATGTTTTAATGAGCTTATTTATTTCTCAAGCACACGCTTCAGCTGCTGGTCCTTCTGCTGGTGGTGGTTATGAAATGTTCATCATGCTTGGCATGTTTGCTGTCATCTTTTACTTCATGATTTACCGCCCACAAGCGAAACGTGTAAAAGAGCACAAAAACTTAATGGCATCTATGGGTAAAGGCGACGAAGTACTTACCAGTGGTGGCTTAGTAGGTAAAATTGTTAAAGTTTCAGACGACAATGACTACATTTTGTTAGCACTGAATGAAAATAACGAAATTACAATTAAAAAAGACTTCGTTACGGCTGTGCTACCTAAAGGTACGCTTAAATCTCTTTAATTATAGCTAGCTATAAAAGCTAAAGGATACTCGCTGTGCTAAACCGTTACCCGTTATGGAAATATCTGATGGTGGCTGCAGTCATTCTCATCAGTGCGCTGTATGCGCTTCCAAATCTTTACGGTGAAGATCCAGCTGTACAAGTCACTGGGGCGCGTGGCGCCTCAGTTGACATGTCAACACTGGATACTGTTAATACCGTATTAAAAGAAAAGAATATCGACCCAACTTCAGTGGCCTTAGAAAATGGCTCTGTGCTTGTTCGATTTAAAGATACTGATGCACAAATTAGTGCGCGTGATTTGATCACTCAAGCAATGGGTAAAGATTTTGTTGTTGCTTTAAACCTAGCTCCAGCAACTCCCGCTTGGATGGATAGCATTAGCGCAACACCGATGAAACTAGGTCTAGATTTACGTGGTGGTGTTCACTTCTTAATGGAAGTGGATATGGATGCTGCGATGGATAAATTGGTTGGCCAACAAGAAGAATCTTTCCGTAGTGAACTTCGCGATGAGCGTATTCGTTATCGTGGCATTCGTCCAACAGATCAAGATGGTGTTGAAATTGTTTTACGTAATGCAGAGCAATTAGAAAAAGCCAAAAGCCTTCTTGCTGATAAACACCGTGATATGACCTTCACTGAAGGCAATAATAACGCACTTATTGCTAAGTTTACTGACGCTCGTTTACTTGAAATTCGTAATTATGCCGTTGAGCAAAATATCACGATTTTACGTAACCGTGTAAATGAATTAGGTGTAGCAGAACCATTGGTTCAACGCCAAGGTGCAAGCCGTATTGTGGTTGAATTGCCAGGCGTTCAAGATACCGCTCGTGCAAAAGAAATTTTAGGTGCGACAGCAACGCTTGAATTCCGCGAAGTGGATGATAAAGCCGATTTGGCCGCTGCGGCTGACGGTCGTGTTCCACCTGGCAGTGAGGTGAAGTTTGATAAAGATGGTCGCCCAGCTGTATTGAAGAAACGTGTGATTTTAGGTGGCTCAAGCATCACCGATGCAAGTTCAAGTGCAGATGAATATGGTCGCCCACAAGTGAACATTTCATTAGACAGTGAAGGTGGCAGTAAAATGTCAGACTTCTCTAAGAAAAACATCGGTAAGTTGATGGCAACCGTATTCACAGAATACAAAGACAGTGGCCGTCGTAATGCTGAAGGTAAAGTTGTACTGACTAAACACGAAGAAGTGATTAATCAGGCGACAATTCAGTCTGCATTAGGTCGTAGCTTCCGTATTACCGGTATCGATTCTCAAGCTGAAGCTCATAACCTTGCTTTACTATTGCGTGCAGGTGCTCTAATTGCGCCTATTTCTATTGTTGAAGAGCGTACAATTGGTCCATCAATGGGGCAGCAAAATATCGATAAAGGTATGCAAGCCTGTATTTGGGGTTTAGTCGCGGTAATGTTATTTACTCTGCTTTACTACCGTACATTTGGTCTGATTGCCAATATGGCACTTGTGGTTAACTTGGTGTTGATCATCGGTATTATGTCGTTAATTCCAGGGGCGACAATGACGCTACCCGGTATTGCCGGTATTGTATTGACGGTCGGTATGGCGGTGGATGCGAACGTACTGATATTTGAGCGTATACGTGAAGAGCTAGCGGAAGGGCGCAGTCCTCAACAAGCGATTCACCAAGGTTACGCTAATGCCTTTAGTACGATTGCCGATGCAAATATCACGACATTGATTACAGCTATTATCTTGTTTGCGGTTGGTACTGGCGCAATTAAAGGTTTTGCGGTGACTTTATCTATTGGTATTTTAACTTCTATGTTTACAGCCATCATTGGCACACGTTGTGTGGTCAATTTGATGTATGGCGGCAAGCGTAATCTGAAAAAACTGTCGATCTAAGGAATAGTCATGTTTCAAATATTGAAAGCTCGCCAAGCGATCGACTTCATGCGTTGGTCTAAGTTTGCCTTTGTGTTTTCTGGACTCATGATCGCAGCGTCTTTGTTCACAATTTCAACCAAATGGTTTAATTGGGGCTTGGATTTTACCGGTGGCACGTTAATTGAAGTTTCGTTTGAACAACCAGCGAACTTACCTGTACTACGTGAAGCGCTTGCAAAAGATGGCTTTGCCGATGCAACAGTCCAAAACTTTGGTTCAGCCCATGATGTGATGGTGCGTATGCGCCCTCGTGAAGGCACTAAAGGTGAAGTGGTTGGCAACCAAGTTTTAGAGTCGTTAAAAAAAGGAAGCGGTGACCAAGTTGAGCTGAAGCGTATTGAATTTGTCGGTCCGAATGTGGGCGGTGAATTAGCAGAAGCTGGTGGTTTAGCTATTCTAATTTCGCTACTTTGTATTTTGATGTACGTATCTATGCGTTTTGAATGGCGTTTATCTGCTGGTGCGGTATTAGCATTAGCACATGATGTCACGATTACTTTAGGTGTATTCTCCTTCTTACAAATCGAGATTGATTTAACAATTGTTGCCGCTTTGCTAACGGTAGTCGGTTACTCATTGAATGATACCATCGTAGTATTTGACCGTATCCGTGAAAACTTCCGTAAAATTCGTAATAGCGAACCATGGGAAGTAATGAACCATTCAATTACCCAAACGTTAAGTCGTACCTTGATTACCTCTGGTACTACGTTGTTCGTGGTTATTGCATTGTTTACTCAAGGTGGTGCGAACATTCATGGCTTTGCATTAGCCTTGCTGTTGGGTATTACAGTCGGTACGTATTCATCGATTTACGTTGCGTCTGCATTAGCCTTGAAACTTGGTTTGACTCGTGAGCATTTAATGCCAGTTCAAATTGAGAAAGAAGGTGCTGATCAAGATACAATGATGCCTTAATAGGTCATCTTTAATAAAAATGAAAGGCTTTGAATTTAGGTTCAAAGCCTTTTTATTTTTAAGGCTGTTTATCGAATAGTTAATCATTTTGAATGATGGTTATTTTTGAGTTGAATGTCGAGCTATGAGAAATGAAAAGTGAGAACAGCTGTATCTAAGTTTCTGATTCCTTAAATAAAAAAGCCCGCTGAATATTTCAACGGGCTTTTTATCAAATGATGTTGAGATGAATTATTTCATCATGCCTTCATTAGCATGTTCACGAACGTGTTTAAGAATGTTCTTCACGCCACGAGCACTTGAACCAACAAGGTTGCCTGATGCTAGGTAGTTAGTACCACCAGAGAAGTCTGTTAAGATTGCGCCAGCTTCACGTGCAATCAGTTCACCTGCAGCGATATCCCAAGGTTTTAATCCTAGCTCGAAGAAACCATCAACACGGCCAGCAGCAAGGTAGCATAAATCAAGAGCAGCTGAACCAGTACGACGGAAGTCTGCACACTCTGTGAATAATCCACCAACAATTTTAACAAAGCTTTCAGCGTGTTGTTTTTGCTTGAATGGGAAGCCAGTCGCTAGAATTGCGCCGTTCAAATCTTTAATAGGATTGATACGAAGGCGAGCGTTATTTAACTGTGCGCCAGAACCGCGCTGTGCTGTGAATAGTTCATTACGGATAGGATCATATACACAAGCAACTTCTGTTTTACCGCGCATACGCACCGCGATAGAAACAGCAAAGTGTGGGAAGCCTTTCACGAAGTTATTAGTGCCATCCAGTGGGTCAATGATCCATTGAACATCTGTATCTTTACCGTCAATAGAACCGCTTTCTTCACCAATGATGCAGTGATCAGGGTAAGATTTTTTGATGGTATCAATAATCAGTTGTTCTGCTTCTTTGTCGATATTAGTGACAAAGTCATTCTGACCTTTTTGAGTTGTTTCAATTTTGTCAGTATTTTCTGCAGATTTGGCAATATGATTGCCAGCCATTCGTGCAGCACGAATTGCAATATTTAGCATAGGATGCATATAGTTTTCCCAACGGATGTTAAAGAACGAAAAAGCGGCGAGCAGTATACCAGAGTTTATCCAAATAGAAAGCGTCTATTTTTTGTTCAGTTGTTGATCTGAGAATGGAAGGAAAAGGTCATTTTATTTTGAGTTATGGTATCATCCTGCCAATTTTTCACGTTAACGATGAATACCATGTTAGATAATGTAAAAGTAATTTTAGTGGGAACATCCCATTCAGGTAATATTGGATCTGCCGCGAGAGCGATGAAGGTCATGGGTTTAACTGAAATGGTTCTAGTCTCTCCCCAATGTTCGGTTGATGAACAGACGATGTCTTTAGCTTCTGGTGCTGGTGATGTTGCCCAACATGCAAAAATCGTTGATACCCTAGAAGAAGCTGTTTCTGATTGTGCTTTGGTTGTAGGTTCAAGTGCGCGCTCTCGCACTCTTGAGTGGCCGATGTTGGAGCCAAGAGAGTGTGGCGTTAAATTTATTCAAGAAGCTGAAAAAGGCAAAGTAGCTTTAGTCTTTGGCCGTGAAAGAACAGGTTTAACAAATGATGAACTACAAAAGTGTCATTATCATGTTTGCATACCCGCTAACCCTGAATATAGTTCATTAAATCTTGCTATGGCCGTTCAGACTTTAAGCTATGAAATACGTATGGCTTGGCTGGAAAAAGAAGCGCAACAATATTCAGCTCCAGTTGAAGAGGAGTATCCTCGGCATAAAGAATTGGAATTGTTTTATCAGCACCTTGAAAATGTCATCCTCGATACCCAATTTATAGCTAAAGATAAACCCAATTTAGTGATGAATAAATTGCGTCGTCTTTTCAGTCGCGCTAGACCTGAATTGCAAGAATTGAATATGTTAAGAGGTATCTTAACCTCAGTTGAGAAGTCGATTTCGGATAAAAAATAGGCACTTGCGAATACTTGACTAAATTAGTAGGTTTAATACTTGACTAAATTACTATGGTATGAAAATATAGTGTCCACATACTTACTGTGGATACGGTGCGATATGAGACTCACATCAAAAGGAAGATACGCGGTAACAGCCATGCTGGATGTAGCTTTGCATTCAAATCAAGGGCCTGTACCGTTAGCAGATATTTCAGAACGCCAAGGGATTTCATTATCTTACTTGGAACAACTTTTTTCTCGATTACGTAAAGCTGGCTTAGTGGCGAGTGTACGTGGTCCCGGCGGTGGTTATCGCTTAGGGTTGGACGCAGATGATATCGCGGTCGGCTCTGTTATAGCCGCAGTTGATGAATCAGTTGACGCAACAAAGTGTCAAGGCAAAGGGGATTGCCAAGGTGGCGTTCGTTGTTTAACGCATACGCTATGGCATGATCTCAGTTCTCGTATTAGCGAGTTCTTAGATGGTATTACGCTTGGTGAATTAATGCGTAATAGCGAAGTACTTGATATTTCAGAGCGTCAAAATATTGAACTTGTAGTGAACAATAGCTTTGGTAACAAGAGTTACGCTTCAAACTAATCATGACAAAGCAGGCACTACTGGTATACATGCTCGCCCTTTTAGTGAGCAACAAGCTTTTACATTGGAGTAAAGAATGAAACTGCCTATTTATTTTGACTATTCAGCGACATGCCCGGTCGACCCACGTGTCGCTGAAAAAATGGTTCAATTTATGACGATGGATGGCACCTTTGGTAATCCAGCATCGCGTTCACACCGTTTCGGTTGGCAGGCAGAAGAAGCCGTTGATCATGCTCGTGAGCAAATTGCTGACATTCTAAACGCTGATCCTCGCGAAATCGTATTTACTTCTGGAGCGACAGAGTCAGATAACCTTGCGATTAAAGGTGTTGCTCACTTTTATGCGAAACAAGGTAAGCACATCATTACGTGTAAAACAGAGCATAAAGCGGTACTGGATCCTTGTCGTCAACTAGAACGTGAAGGTTATGAAGTAACGTATCTTGAGCCTGAAAGTAATGGTTTGATTGATCTCGAAAAATTCAAAGCCGCATTGCGTGACGATACCGTTTTAGTTTCGATCATGCATGTAAATAACGAAATTGGTGTAATTCAAGATATCGCTGCGATTGGTGAACTTTGTCGCGCCAATAAAACGGTTTTCCATGTTGATGCTGCGCAATCAGCAGGTAAGTTACCGATTGATACTCAAGCCTTAAAAGTTGACTTGATTTCACTTTCTGCTCATAAGATTTATGGTCCTAAAGGTATTGGTGCGCTTTACGTTCGTCGTAAGCCACGTATTCGCCTTGAAGCGCAAATGCACGGCGGTGGTCATGAGCGTGGTTTCCGCTCAGGTACGCTTCCAACTCACCAAATCGTGGGTATGGGCGAAGCATGTGCTGTTGCAAAACAAGATATGCAAAAAGATTATGATCACGCCCTAATGTTACGTAACCGTCTATTAGATGGCATCAAAGACATGGAAGCGGTCACAATCAACGGTGATTTGGAGCAACGTCTACCAAATAACCTCAACGTAAGTTTTGCGTTTGTTGAAGGTGAATCATTATTAATGGCACTGAAAGATCTTGCTGTTTCTTCAGGTTCTGCATGTACATCTGCAAGCCTTGAACCTTCATACGTTTTACGCGCATTAGGTCTTGATGATGAATTAGCGCATAGCTCAGTTCGTTTCTCATTTGGCCGTTTTACAACAGCAGAAGAAATTGATTACGCAGTTGAACAGATCCGCGTAGCAGTAGATAAACTCCGTGACATGTCACCACTATGGGACATGTACAAAGAAGGGATTGATTTGAACACTGTTGAGTGGGCTCATCACTAATCTCAAGGAAGTCGAGAATTCGAGGTATAGATTATGGCGTATAGCGAAAAAGTAATTGAACATTATGAGAACCCACGTAACGTTGGTTCTTTCGATAAAGAAGATCCTTCTATCGGTAGTGGTATGGTGGGTGCTCCAGCTTGTGGTGACGTAATGAAACTGCAAATCAAAGTATCACCTGAAGGCATTATTGAAGATGCGAAATTCAAAACGTATGGTTGTGGTTCTGCTATTGCCTCAAGTTCACTTGTAACTGAGTGGGTAAAAGGTAAAAGCTTAGACGAAGCGGCTTCAATTAAGAACTCTGAAATCGCTGAAGAACTTGCACTACCACCAGTAAAAGTACACTGCTCAATTCTTGCAGAAGATGCAATTAAAGCTGCCGTGTCTGATTACAAAAAGAAACATCAGCAGTAATAACAAAATAAGGGGAGGGTAATGCCTTCCCTTATGCTGTTTAGGTATAATATTTTCATTTAAACATCGATTTTTCCGATAACTACAAGGTTGAAGTATGGCCATCACCATGACAGATGCGGCAGCGGATCGCGTTAGAAGTTTCTTAGACAACCGCGGCAAGGGCTTAGGTCTTCGTTTAGGCGTAAGAACCACCGGCTGTTCAGGTATGGCGTATGTACTCGAGTTTGTTGATCAGCTTAATGAAGAAGATCAAATCTTTGAACATGAAGGTGTGAAAGTGATTATTGACCCTAAAAGTTTAGTGTACCTTGATGGTACCGAACTTGATTTTGCCAAAGAAGGCTTAAACGAAGGCTTCAGGTTTAATAATCCAAATGTAAAAGGTGAATGTGGTTGCGGCGAAAGCTTCAACGTTTAAATTTTACTTTTGGGTATTGATGGCACTCTAATATACCTAATGAAATCTGGGTATTGGGTGCCATTGCCATTTAATAAACTCGGTTATTTTCCATAATCGATGAATATATCGGACACTAATCGCTATGAACCACTTTGAATTATTTGGCTTATCCAATCAGTTTGAACTGGATAGCAATACGCTGTCTGAAAAGTTCCGTGATCTTCAACGTCGCTTTCACCCAGATAAATTTGCGTCGTCATCTGAAAGAGATCGTTTACTGGCAGTTCAAAAAGCCGCTGAAATCAACGATGCTTATCAAACTTTAAAATCTCCAATCTCTCGCGCAGAATACATCTTATTGATACAAGGTGTGGATATTCGAGCAGAACAACAAACCATGAGCGATCCTGAGTTCTTAATGGAACAGATGGAATTACGTGAAACGATCGAAGACATTCCTCATTCCTCTGATCCAGACTCTGCTTTATTTGATTTTGATAATAAAGTACAAGGAATGTATCAGGAGCATCTCAAGCGTCTTCAATCTGAATTAGTAGCCAAACAATGGGATGTCGCAGCAGATAGCGTACGCAAACTTAAATTTGTGAATAAATTACGTTATGAAATAGAGCAGCTAGAAGACAAATTGTTAGGATAAGGCGACGATTAAAGCCGATTCATAAAGCTCATAAATAAAGGACAGTGCAACAATGTTACTTCAAATTGCAGAACCAGGCCAAAGCGCCGCTCCTCATCAACATAAATTTGCAGTCGGTATTGATTTGGGCACCACCAATTCGCTTGTTGCCGCTGTGAGAAGTGGTTCTTGTACCCCTTTAGTTGATGAAAATGAAAAAGCGATATTACCTTCCGTTGTGCATTATTCTTCCGAAACTATTTTAGTCGGTCATGAAGCAAAATTACGTGCGCAACAAGATCCTAAAAATACCATTAGTTCAGTAAAACGATTGATTGGTCGTTCTTTACTGGACGTACAATCTCGTTACTCAGATTTACCCTATCAGTTTAAAGCCAGTGATAACGGTTTGCCTTTAATTGAAGTTCCAACCGGTCAGGTAAATCCTATTCAAGTGTCGAGTGAAATTCTGAAAAGTTTGGCTGAACGCGCTGAGAAAACGTTAGATCATGAACTTGAAGGGGTAGTAATTACTGTCCCTGCTTACTTTGATGACGCGCAGCGTGCCGGCACTAAAGACGCCGCAGAACTGGCTGGTTTGAAAGTACTACGTTTACTTAATGAGCCAACTGCTGCTGCGATTGCTTACGGGCTCGATTCTGGCCAAGAAGGCGTGATTGCTGTTTATGACTTAGGCGGTGGCACATTTGATATCTCTTTATTGCGCTTATCAAAAGGTGTTTTTGAAGTATTAGCAACTGGTGGTGACTCTGCCCTTGGTGGGGATGATTTTGATGATTTATTGTTGGATTATTTTAAACAACAAGTTGGCATTGCTGAAAAGTTAGGTGCAGAACAGCACCGAGTACTTTTGGATGCTGCCACACAAGCAAAAATTCAATTATCTGATGCCGACTCTGTGAATGTGGAAGTCTTAGATAAAACCATCGTTTTTACGCGTGCGCAGTTTGATCAATTGATTCAGCCATTGGTTAAAAAAACTTTACTATCATGTCGCCGAGCTTTGAAAGATGCGGGAGTGAATAGCGATGAAGTTGCTGAAGTAGTGATGGTCGGCGGTTCTACTCGTACACCTTTTGTTCGTACAATGGTTGGTGAGTTCTTTGGTCGCACTCCACTGACAAGTATTAACCCTGATGAAGTGGTAGCGATTGGTGCCGGTATTCAAGCTGACATCTTAATCGGCAACAAACCAGATTCAGACATGTTGTTATTAGATGTAATCCCCTTGTCATTAGGCATTGAAACCATGGGCGGATTGGTGGAAAAAATCATTCCACGTAACACCACTATTCCCGTTGCTAAAGCGCAAGAATTTACCACATTTAAAGATGGTCAAACGGCCATGCTTGTACATGTGGCACAAGGTGAGCGTGAAATGATCGACGACTGCCGTTCATTGGCTCGTTTTACCTTAAACGGTATCCCACCAATGAAAGCTGGTGCTGCGCATATTCGTGTTACCTACCAAGTCGATGCAGATGGTTTATTATCTGTCACTGCGATGGAAAAAAGTACAGGTGTACAATCGGATATTCAAGTTAAACCTTCTTACGGTTTGAGTGATACTGAAATTGCCGACATGCTTCGTGCCTCAATGACACACGCAAAAGAAGACATGCAAGCTCGCGCCTTAGCAGAGCAAAAAGTCGAAGCTGACCGTGTGATCGAAGGGTTGCTAGTTGCTTTACAAGAAAATGGTGAAGAGCTTCTAAGCGTTACTGAATATCAATCTATCGAAGCATCGTTGAAAACATTAATTCAACTGCGTAATGGTGATGATGCTGATGCGATAGAGCAAGGTATTAAAGAGACGGATAAGCTTAGCCAAGAATTTGCTTCTCGTCGTATGGATGTTTCCATTCGTGCAGCATTGTCCGGTCAATCGGTCGATGATATTTAATTTCAACTCATGATGATTATTTTTGTGGACGGTCAATACGTATTACCAGTCACAAGTTCTAGCAGGATAAATTATGCCTAAGATTATAGTGTTACCTCATGTCGATTTATGCCCAGAAGGTGCAGTACTTGAAGCTCAAACGGGTGAGACGGTATTGGATGTCGCTCTTAAAAATGGTATTGGCATTGAGCATGCGTGTGAAAAATCATGCTCTTGTACGACTTGTCATTTAGTGATTCGTGAAGGTTTTGATTCGCTTGAAGAAAGTGATGAACTGGAAGATGACATGTTGGATAAAGCTTGGGGCTTAGAGCCTGAATCTCGCTTGGGCTGCCAAGCAAGAGTAGCCGATCAAGACCTAGTGGTTGAGATCCCTCGTTATACGATTAACTTGGCATCAGAAAAACACTAATATCAGAATTAAAGGAGTTAAGCTTATGAGCTTGAAATGGACGGATTCACAAGACATTGCTATTGAGCTGGCTGAGAAGTTTCCAGATCTAGATCCACAAACAGTTCGTTTTACTGATATGCACAAATGGATAACCGAGCTTGAAGATTTTGATGATGAGCCAAATCGCTCGAATGAAAAAATTCTGGAAGCCATCTTGTTGTGTTGGCTAGATGAAGTGTGATAACAGTTGATATGATTAAACTAAAAGCCTCTATTGAGGCTTTTATGCTATATGGGTGTTTACATGCGGGGTATATACCCAGGTTTGTAGGGATTTTTTGGTATAAAGCCCACAAGAATTAGGGCGATTGAGTGATACTTGTGATCATATACATTATGATATAGCTTAGTTTTCAAGTTTTAAATTTGCGCTGCAGCGAGTTTCATCAAGCGTTGAAGCGTGAGTATCTATCAGTTTTAAGGCTCTCTGAATTTAGCCTTATTAATTTTCATGTCATGACACGCCAGTAATGTTTGAAAGAGATTTTGATACTCTTTTCGATCTAGGCAAGGAGTAATAATGTCAACACAGATGTCCGTCGCTATCTCTCGTCAATCAGCAGATGCACAATGGGGCGAAAACGCCATTCTTTCATTTGGCGCAGAAGGTGCGATTGTCCATGCTTCTTCAGTAGCGGCAATTGATAACGTTCAACGTGCAGGCCGTAAGTTAGATTCTCAAGGCATTAAAAAAGTAGCCTTGATTGGTGAGCAATGGGATATCGAATCAATTTGGGCTTTTATCCAAGGCTTCCGTTCATCAAAAAAAGGTAACCTAGTTACTTGGCCTGAACTTGAAAAAGAGCAACAAACAGAATTAGAAGCTCGTGTAAAAGTTACCGATTGGGTACGCGATATTATTAACAAAAGTGCAGAAGAAGTTGCACCACGTCAATTGGCTTCAATGGCTGGCGAGTTTATTAAATCATTAGCGCCAGAAGGTACGGTAAGCTACCGTATCGTAAAAGATAAAGATTTACTGACTGAAGGTTGGGAAGGTATTTATGCAGTAGGAAGAGGCTCTGAGCGCACTTCTGCAATGCTGCAATTAGACTTTAACCCAACAGGTGATGAGAATGCCCCGGTATTTGCTTGTTTAGTGGGGAAAGGTATCACTTTCGATTCAGGTGGTTACAGTATTAAAGCATCGGGCTTTATGGATTCAATGAAAGCGGATATGGGTGGATCAGGTACTATCACTGGTGGATTAGCGCTAGCGATTGCTCGCGGTTTGAATAAGCGGGTGAAATTGATCCTTTGCTGCGCCGAAAATATGATTTCAGGACGAGCACTAAAACTTGGCGATATCATTACTTATAAGAATGGTAAAACGGTTGAAGTGATGAATACTGATGCGGAAGGACGCTTAGTACTGGCTGATGGCTTATTGTTTGCCAGTGAGCAAAAACCGCAATTAATCATTGATTGTGCTACGTTAACCGGAGCTGCGAAAAACGCGCTAGGTAATGATTATCATGCATTGCTCAGTTTTGATAATAAGCTTGCTCAAAAAGCCTTGAAAAATGCGGAATCAGAATCGGAAGGATTGTGGCAATTACCATTAGCGGATTTTCATCGCTCTATGTTGCCATCGAACTTTGCGGATATGTCTAACATCTCAAGTGCAGGTTATGCACCTGGGGCCAGCACCGCCGCTGCATTTTTATCTTACTTTGTCGAAGATTACAAAAAAGGCTGGCTACACTTTGATTGCGCAGGCACATACCGTAAAACCTCAAGTGATAAATGGTCTGCTGGTGCGACGGGCATGGGCGTAAGAACCTTAGCTCGTATTTTAGTGGAACAAGCTAAATAGAATCTTCGCTCAGAATAATGAGTCGTGTAATTCAGTAGCAAAGCACAAACACAACATTAGTAAAGAGAGGCTATCCTCTCTTTTAAATAAAAATAAAACTAAGGATAACTTATGGCTTTAGAAAGAACGTTCTCAATCATTAAGCCCGACGCGGTAGAGAGAAATCTAATCGGTGCAATCTATCAACGTATGGAAAAAGCTGGATTGACTATCATTGCGGCAAAAATGCTTCGTTTGACAGAAGAGCAAGCAAGTGGTTTTTATGCTGAGCATGAAGGAAAGCCATTTTTTGAACCTCTTAAAGAGTTCATGACGTCTGGACCTATCATGGTTCAAGTGCTTGAAGGTGAAAATGCGATTGCTCGTTATCGCGAACTGATGGGAAAAACTAACCCAGAAGAAGCAGCTTGTGGCACATTACGCGCCGATTATGCGGTAAGTATGCGCTTAAACTCTGTACATGGTTCAGACAGCCCTGAATCAGCAGCACGAGAAATTGAGTTCTTCTTCCCTGCATCGGAAATTTGCCCACGTTCATAAAGTTACGGTGAATTGGCAGAAAACCACTATAATTAAGAGGCTATTTGGCCTCTTTTTTTATGGCTAGTATTTGACTTTTTATTACTAGTTTTTATGACAACTAAGCCGACAAACCTTGTTGTGAATGTATAAAGGCTGTACAATTCGCGCCCTTAATTATTGTTCCATTAGTGAGAAAACCATGACCATGACAAAAGTAAATTTGCTGGACTTTGATCGCAAAGGTCTACGCCAGTATTTTTCTGAAGAGCTGAACGAGAAAGCTTTCCGTGCCGATCAGATCATGAAATGGATCTACCATTTTGGTTGTGATGATTTCTCGAAAATGAACAATATTAATAAAACGTTACGAGCTAAATTAGAAGCACGTTGTGAAATTCGTGCACCTTATGTTTCGGAAGCCTTGCATTCAAATGATGGCACGATTAAATGGGCTATGCGTGTTGGCGATCAAGACGTGGAAACCGTTTATATTCCAGAAGATGATCGTGCAACGTTATGTGTATCCTCACAAGTCGGCTGCGCATTAGAGTGTAAGTTCTGTTCAACAGGCCAACAAGGTTTCAACCGTAACCTGAAAGTTTCTGAAATTATTGGACAGGTTTGGCGTGCTGCGCGCGAAATTGGTTTGCAAAAAGAAACGGGTCGTCGCCCAATTACCAATATCGTTATGATGGGTATGGGGGAGCCGTTGCTGAACATGAAAAATTTGCTCCCAGCATTGGAGATCATGTTAGATGACTTAGGCTTTGGTCTATCAAAACGTCGTGTAACCGTTTCAACATCTGGTGTTGTCTCTGGGCTGGATCAAATGACAGGCAACATAGATGTTGCGTTAGCCATTTCATTGCATGCGCCAACTGATGAATTGCGTAGTCAAATTATGCCAATTAATGATCGTTGGAATATCGAAGCATTTTTAGAGTCGGTTCAACGTTACATTGCTTCTTCTAACGCTAACCGCGGTAGAGTAACGATTGAGTATGTGTTACTCGATCATGTTAATGATGATATGCAACATGCAAGACAGCTCGCAGAGTTGTTAAAAGATACCCCCTCAAAAATTAATTTAATTCCATTTAACCCTTATCCTGGGTCACCATATAAAAAGCCGAGCAATTCTCGTATCGATCGTTTTCAGAAAACATTGATGGAATACGATTATACCGTCACGGTTAGAAAAACGCGTGGTGATGATATTGATGCGGCATGTGGACAGTTAGTTGGTGATGTTATCGATCGAACAAAACGCACCAAACAAAAACAACAAGGGGAACCAATCCCAGTGAAAGCTATCTAACCAATTAGGTAACTTCGGGCCCCTTGAAAGATAGGTAGATGCCCATGTTATTAGTTAATAGGATAGTTTTGACTTTAGTAGTTAGTTTATCAGTCGGTTGTGTTACAGTGACGGATAAGCCAAATACTGCTAAGTTTGATAGTATAAAAGCCTCAGAAGCTAGAATCTCATTAGGTTTGGGATATTTAGAAGATGGGAATATGGTTAAAGCTCGTGAAAATCTTGAAATGGCAGTGCAGTATGCGCCATCTTATTATCGAGCATTGAACTCCATTGCTTATTACTATCAAAAAGTAGGGGAAAACGAATTAGCTGAACAAGCCTATGAAGACGCATTGGATAGTTCTCCTAAAAATGGGGATGTATTGAATAACTACGGTGCGTTTTTATGTCGACAAGGCGAATATGAAAAAGCAGATAAATATTTTAACCGTGCGATAGAGCAGCCGTATTACTACCTAGTGGCAGCCAGCTATGAAAATGCAGGTTTATGTGCATTAAAAAGTGGCGATGCAGAGAAGGCCGAAGGGTATTTTTCAAGGGCTCTAGATCATGATCCCGGCAGATCTCAGTCATTATTGCAATTGGCAGAGTTGGAAATCGAAAAGGACGAGTTTTCCGATGCAAGGGTTCGTTTATTTAAGTTTAATAAGAGATATGGGTACCGTCCTGTTAGTCTAGGTTTATTAATAAAATTAGAACACAAAGCTAATAATCCTGAACTAGTGTCTAAGTATGGCAACATATTGAAGACAAAATACCCAGACTCTGTTCAATATCAGAAGTACAGGCAGAATGAGTACTGAAAACAATACGGAAATAGAATTAGAAACCCCAACAGAGAAAAATGGATTACTTCCGGGCGAAATGCTCCGTAAGCGAAGAGAAGAATTAGGCCTTAGCCAGCAAGATATCTCTGAGCGATTACGTTTGAAAGTTTCAGTGATTGAAAGTATCGAAAGTAACCATTTTGACTCACATCAAGTAGCCACTTTTATTCGTGGCTATTTTCGATCTTATGCTAAAGCGGTTGGGATCAGTGAAAAAGAAATTTTATCTGCACTAGAACAATCTGGGCGAGGGCAGCACAAAGAGCAGCCAATGCACAGTTTTTCTCAAAAAAATAAGCTGCAAAAACACGATAATCACATTATGCGAATAACGTGGGGAATGCTTATTGTGATTTTGGGGATATCTTCTATCTGGTGGTGGCAAAATCATCAACAAGATACACTTGCCCCTTCTGCGTATTCACAATCGTCTGCAGACAGCAGTAGCGATGATCAAAATGATGACTTTAGTCGTATTGGAAGCGATGATTCTTCTTCAACTGAATCAGAATCTACAGAGCAAGCATCGGATGCATTGAGTGGTGATGTGACTGGGTCTATGGATGATTTTTCAGCGCAGTCATCAGCATTACCAACCATGCCTCAATCGGGCGAAGAACTGCATACTGATGCTTCCGATGAGACAGCATCGGTGAACACGAATAGTACTGAGAAAGCAGAAATTAAAGAGCTGGCTTCTTCTGAAACCGCCAATAAAACGTTAGCAATGGCGTTTAAAGATGATTGTTGGATTCAAGTAAAAGACAGCAGCGGTGCCATCTTGTCGACAGGGCTTAAAAAAGCAGGCCAGTCTTTAACTCTTGACGGTAAAACGCCTTATTCTATTATTTTGGGTGCCCCTGAAGGGGTTTCTATTACTTTAGCCAATGAACCTGTTGATCTTTCTAGATATACTGCAGGTAAAGTGGCTCGATTGACATTACCGTAGATATATTATGCACCACGAATCTCCTATTAAACGTCGCTCGTCGACACGAATTAATGTTGGTAACGTGCCTATTGGTGACGGTGCCCCTATTGCCGTTCAATCTATGACCAACACTCGCACCACTGATGTGGAAGCGACAGTGGCACAGATCCGAGCATTAGAAAAAGTTGGCGCAGATATTGTTCGAGTTTCAGTACCGACAATGGATGCAGCAGAAGCTTTTAAAGTGATCAAACAACAAGTGAATGTTCCACTGGTTGCCGATATTCATTTCGATTACCGCATTGCTTTAAAAGTGGCGGAGTATGGCGTTGATTGCCTACGCATTAATCCAGGAAATATTGGTAATGAAGAACGCATTCGTTCTGTGGTTGATTGCGCGCGCGATAAGAACATTCCAATTCGAATCGGTGTGAATGGCGGATCGTTAGAAAAAGAAATTCAGTTGAAATATGGCGAGCCAACGGCAGAAGCGTTAGTTGAATCTGCAATGCGCCATGTTGACATTCTTGATCGCTTAAACTTCGATCAATTCAAAGTAAGTGTTAAAGCTTCCGATGTATTCCTAGCGGTGGAATCTTATCGTCTTTTAGCTAAACAAATTGCTCAACCTTTACACTTAGGTATCACTGAAGCCGGTGGGGCTCGTGCGGGTTCAGTAAAATCGGCAGTGGGCTTAGGCATGCTATTAGCTGAAGGCATTGGAGATACTTTACGGATCTCTTTGGCGGCGGATCCTGTTGAAGAGATCAAGGTTGGGTTCGATATTCTAAAATCTCTCCGTATTCGTTCTCGTGGAATTAATTTTATTGCTTGTCCGACGTGCTCTCGTCAAGAGTTCGACGTTATCAATACAGTTAACACGCTTGAACAGCGACTAGAAGACATTATTACCCCAATGGACGTATCCATTATTGGTTGTGTGGTTAATGGCCCTGGTGAAGCAGAAGTCTCTCATATGGGTATCGCTGGTGGTAACAAGAAAAGTGCATTCTATGAAGATGGCAAACGCCAAAAAGAGCGCTTTGATAACGATAATGTTATTGATCAATTAGAAGCGAAGATCCGCGCGAAAGCGGCAATGCTAGATACCAATAACCGTATTGATATTAGCCACATTGACAAATAACGACACCCACGATAATTAAAGTGAACGGTATAGACTGTGAGTAAAACAATTCAAGCAATTCGAGGCATGAATGATTGCCTTCCGACACAATCTCCACTTTGGCACAAAGTTGAAGATGCAGTTAAAAATGTAGTCAGTTCTTACGGTTACAGTGAAATTCGTATGCCAATCGTTGAGGTGACGAATCTATTCAAACGTGCTATCGGTGAAGTCACCGATGTGGTTGAAAAAGAAATGTACACATTTGAAGATCGTAATGGTGACAGTTTAACCTTACGACCTGAAGGTACTGCAGGTTGTGTACGTGCTGGTATCGAAAATGGTTTAATTTATAATCAAGAACAACGCTTATGGTATATGGGGCCAATGTTTCGACATGAGCGCCCGCAAAAAGGCCGTTACCGTCAGTTTCACCAAGTTGGTGTTGAAACGTTTGGCCTGCAAGGTCCGGATGTCGACGCTGAGCTTATTATGATGACAGCGCGTTTATGGCGTGAGCTAGGTATCGATAAACACGTACGTTTAGAACTAAACTCAATTGGTTCTGTCGAATCACGTGCAAACTATCGCGCAGTATTGATTGAATTCTTAGAACAACACATTGATGTGTTAGATGAAGATTGCAAACGTCGTATGTATACCAACCCATTGCGTGTTCTTGATACTAAAAACCGTGATATACAAGCCATATTAGTGGATGCGCCGCAATTGGCCGATTACCTTGATGATGATTCAAAGGAACATTTTTCAGGTCTTTGTGCTCTATTGGACGCAGCCGGTATCAAATACCAAGTTAACCAACGTCTTGTTCGTGGTTTAGATTATTACAATAAGACGGTTTTCGAGTGGATCACTGAAAGCCTAGGCGCTCAAGGTACAGTGTGTGCTGGTGGCCGCTATGATGGTTTAGTCGAACAACTTGGCGGAAAACCTTCGCCAGCTGTTGGTTTTGCCATGGGGTTAGAGCGCTTAGTATTAATGCTTGAAACCTTAGAATTAAATGATGTTCGCAATGCGGTCGATGTGTATCTTGTTACCGCAGGTGAAGGTACTTTAATTAATGGTATGAAGTTAGCAGAAGAGCTTCGTGAAAACGTTCCAGGTCTTCGTCTTATGACTCACTTTGGTGGTGGTAACTTTAAAAAACAATTTAAACGTGCAGATAAAGTTGGTGCATCGATTGCATTGGTTCTGGGCGAAAATGAAGTTTCAGAAAACACCGTCGTAGTGAAAGATTTAACTGGGGGCGAGCAACAAACCCTAGCGCAATCTGAATTGGCGGCTTATTTAGCGAATGCTATTTAATTAATCATTTATAGAATTTTGGAAAGAGGACAGGACGTGAGCATCTTCGACGCTGATGAAGAACAACAAGTAGAAGCAATTAAAGATTGGTGGCGAGCGAACGGTAAGGCCGTTGTTATCGGTGTTGTTGTAGGGATTGGCGGTATTATTGGCTGGCGCTACTATCAAGACACGATTACGAATGAGCAAGAAGCCGCTTCTCATGGTTACACTGCGTTGATTGAAAATATTCAAACAAATGGTGTTGCTGCAGAGAAATCTGCACAAGAGTTTATCGATGCTAATGATAAAACATCTTATGCTGTTTTGACGTCTTTACAGTTAGCAAAAGTGCAAATTGATGCGAATAAGTTAGATGATGCATTGACTCAACTTCAATGGGCTCAAGCTCATACAGATGATGAAACGCTAACACCAATCATTGCTTACCGTACAGCGCGTGTACTTTCAGCTCAAGGAAAGTATGACGATGCGATTGCTAAGATTAATTCAGTAAAATCTGAATCTTGGAAAGCGCGTAATCAAGAATTGATGGGTGACATTTATCTGCTAAAAGGTGATAAAGAATCGGCCGTAAAAGCTTACACACAAGCACAACAAGATGGTTCGACCGATCAAGCGTTACAAATCAAAATTGATGATCTTGCGAAGTAAAGGATGTCTTGCATGAGAAAAATGTTCAATCGTAGTTTAGCACTAACGGTCATTACACTTGGATTACTAGGTTGTTCAAGTGAAGAAGACACAATTGTGATGTCACCTTTACCGGTAGTTAAAAGTGAATTTACACCGAGTACGGAATGGACTGCATCTGTTGGTGATGGGGTTGGGCACTTTTTCTCTAAATTGTCACCAGTTTATGCTTACGACAAAGTGTTTGTCGCCAGCCGTGATGGCGAGATCAAAGCTTTAGATCCAGAAACAGGTAAAACTTTATGGAAAAAGGATCTTGGTGAAGACAAGCCAGCTCGTTTATCTGGTGGATTAACAGCATCCTATGACAAGCTCTATATTGGCTCTGAAAATGGTCAAGCTTACGCTTTATCGGTTGATGATGGCTCTATTGTTTGGCAGAAAACTGTTGATGGTGAAGTCTTAGCTAAACCATTAGCCGATGAAAGCCTTGTGATGTTTCACACCAGTAAAGGTTCATTGGTTGCTCTGAAACAAGATACAGGTGATAGTGCATGGGAAATCAGTAATGAAGTACCTAACTTAACTTTACGTGGTGACAGTTCTCCTGTTTCTGTTTCCGGTGGTGTTTTCTGGGGTATGTCGAATGGTCGTTTAGCTGCAGCGCTGATTGAAAAAGGTCAGTTATTATGGCAACAACCAATTGGCACACCAAAAGGTTCAACTGAAATCGATAGATTAGTTGATGTTGACTCGACACCATTAATTATTGGCTCTAGCCTTTATAGTGTTGGTATTAATGGGCAATTGGTTGGTATCGACTTACGTTCAGGTACGCCAATTTGGAAGCGCACTTATTCTTCAGCCACAGATTTAGCCAGTGACGGTAGCCGTATTTTTGTTATTACGGACAAAGATCATATCTCAGCCGTTGATGTTCGAAGTGGCACACAGCTTTGGAATAATGATTCATTGCAGTACCGTCAACTTACATCACCAACTATCATTAATGATTACTTGGTGGTTGCGGACAATGAAGGTTATTTACATTGGATTGATCGCACCACGGGTAAATTTGTTGCTCAGCAACTGATTGATGATGAAGGCATTGCTGTCGCACCAGTTCAGCTTGATGATGGCTTTGTTGTAATGACTCGTGATGGCGAAATAAAGAAAATGCAGATCCGTTAGGGATCGTGATATAATCTGCGACCCTGATTTATCAGTGTATGAGTAATCGGCTCCTATCCAATTTGGATATATAGGAGCCGTTGTTATTCTTAGCCATAAAGTTTCATGAATGAATTCATAGAATGGCTAAGAAAAGGTTGTTGATGAAGTAGTTATAGGTAAGAGGTAATGTGAATGACACTTACCTATAACTGCTGTAGTTATTTTAGAAGATTTTGAGGTAAATATGATTCCTGTAGTGGCTCTAGTTGGGCGTCCAAACGTTGGTAAATCTACGTTGTTTAATCGTCTTACACGCACGCGTGATGCATTGGTTGCAGACTTTCCGGGCTTAACTCGGGATCGTAAATATGGCCAAGCAAAATCCGGTGAACACGAATTTATTGTGATTGATACCGGTGGTATTGATGGCACTGAAGATGGTGTTGAAACTAAAATGGCAGAACAATCACTCGCTGCGATTGAAGAAGCGGATGTTGTATTGTTTATGGTCGATGGACGCGCTGGTTTAACCGTGTCAGATGAAGCGATTGCTCGCCATCTGCGTATGCGTGAAAAACCAACCATGTTAGTTGTTAACAAAGTCGATGGTGTGGATGCTGATGCAGCAAGTGCTGAATTTTGGCAATTGGGTATGGATAAAATCTATCAAATTGCAGCGGCACATGGCCGTGGTGTAATGAGCCTGATTGACAAAGCATTGAAGCCATTTTCAGACCAATTGGCGGAAGAAGAAGCCAAGTTAAAAGCTGGAATTGAAGACCTAACAGACATTGTTGACGAAGAAGAAGAACAACTAGAATATACTGAAGAACAAGCGGAAGCTGAATTTAAACGCCTGCAAGATCAACCGATCAAATTAGCGATCATTGGTCGACCAAATGTGGGTAAATCAACACTGACTAACCGTATTTTAGGTGAAGAACGTGTTGTGGTCTACGATATGCCGGGTACCACGCGTGATTCTATTTATATCCCAATGAAGCGTGATGAGCGTGAATACGTTTTGATCGATACTGCTGGTGTTCGTCGCCGTAAGCGTATTAATGAAGTAGTTGAGAAGTTCTCGGTGATCAAAACGCTCAAAGCAATCGAAGATGCCAACGTTGTTTTGGTGATTATCGATGCGCGTGAAAATATTTCGGATCAAGATCTTAGCTTACTGGGTTTTGCTCTTAACGCTGGTCGTTCTATTGTTATTGCGGTTAACAAATGGGATGGCTTAGATAGCGATGTTAAAGAAGCAGTGAAAAAAGAATTAGACCGTCGTTTGGGTTTTGTTGATTTTGCACGCATTCACTTTATTTCTGCATTACATGGTACAGGTGTAGGTCACTTATTCGAGTCTGTACAAGAAGCGTATAAGTCCGCAACTACACGTGTTGGTACATCGGTACTGACTCGTATAATGAAGATGGCGCAAGATGACCACCAACCACCATTGGTCCGTGGCCGTCGCGTGAAGATGAAATATGCACATGCTGGTGGCTATAACCCACCAATTATCGTTGTGCATGGTAACCAAGTGAAAGAATTACCCGATTCTTACAAACGTTATTTAATGAACTACTTCCGCCGCTCATTGGAAATCATGGGGACACCAATTCGGATCCAATTCCAAAATAGTGAAAACCCATTTGAAGGCCAAGTAAATAAATCAAGCGTTACAGAGGCGCAAAAACGTAAGCGCATGGTTAGTTTGATTAAACGCGGTCGCAAAAAACAGTAATAATATTTATTGTTTCAGATGAAAATGAAATACCACTTCAAGTCGAAGTGGTATTTTTTTATCTTCAATGCTCCAATCATCGGTTATGGAGTAGTTTTTATCAACCCAAGCTTGTCCATTTTCAGCATTCTAGGCAGTATATTCAATAGAAGCCGCTGATTATGATCATCACCTTCATTTGCCAGAATTTCATAGTTATAAGCCTTAATTTTTTAATAGTACTTTATAGAAGCACAGAATAATGGAGCAACAAAATGGTAATCAGAAGAGTATGAACTGGAAATGGCTTCAACTGTGAAGCAATGATCTTTCAGTTTAATAGTCTTTTGAGTGGTTTTTACAATATTGAAAATATTGGATCGTTGGGTTTTCAATAAATAATTTAGATTAATGTTCTATTTTAAATTGAAATGCAGAACATGTAACTTATGCTTTCGGGATATGGTGATATAAATATTCTTAATGGGGTAGATCGCTGATCAAGAGGAAGAAAGCATAGGATCGGAGAAAGATCTAAAATGTGATAAGAAGGTGGTACACCGCAGCGACCTTATGTTGGTATAGATCGCTGAGTGTAAATATTGAAGTGGCTAAGTACTATTTTTTCTTGGCAGTAATGATGTACTTTTTCTCAAATTCAGTTTGCCCCATTGGACGATTCCAATAGTAGCCTTGCATAAAGTCACATTTTAGGAATTGAAGATGGCTGCAAACATCTTGGCTTTCAACGCCTTCTGCGACGATTTGAAGATCAAGCAATTTACCGAGTGACAGAATACCTTTGACCAATTGGCTCGATTTTTGAGACTTATTAAGATTGAAGATGAAGCTTTTATCAATTTTAACAACATCAATCGGGAAATCGTGCAAGTGGCTGAGGGATGAAAATCCGGTTCCGAAATCATCGAGCGCAATTTTCACACCTGCTTTTGCTAATTTTTGACAATGGCTCATTACTTGGGCTTCATTACTCAACAATGCCGTTTCTGTAAATTCGAGCAATATTGACGAAGGATTAATATTTTGGGCTTTTAACTTGCCGATAACTTTATCAGCGAAATCATCTTGGCACAGTTGAGTGCTTGAAATATTGATGCTGACATAAAAATCCGGATTAGGTTGTTGTTCTTTTTGCCAACCATGTAAGCAGCGTAACGCTTCATCTATGATCCAATCGCCCAATGGGTTCATAGCGCCACATTGTTCTGCTAATGGAATGAATTCATCTGGGTATATCATCCCGAATTTCGCATTTTTCCAACGCACTAAAGCTTCACATCCGACGACTTCGTCAGTGAGTGCTGAAATAATAGGCTGATAATTTAAGTAAAACTCTGAGTTTGCAAAGGCAGAAGAAAATTGTTGGGTAACTTCGTAATAGTGTTTTCTTTTTTCTTGTTGCTCTGGATTGAAAATATGGAATGTTTTGCCAGTTGATGTGCCTTGGGTACAAGCCACCGTCGCCATATCAAGCAGTTCTGAAAATGAAAACTCTTTATCGTAAGAAAACGCACAGCCTATGCTGATAGGCACTGTGATGCTTTTTTTATTTAATGCGATAGGGTGTGAAAATAATGCGTGTAATTGGGAAGCTAATTGTTCTGCTTCGCCCTGAAGATCATCGCCTTTTTGCGTCTCTTGCACCAAGATCATTTCAGAGTTACTGATGTAATAAATATCAGCATTGCTTGGCAAGATAGCTTTAACTTGTTGATAAAACACTTTGGTGAGTCGTTGTGCATCCAGTAAACCTAAGTTATCTCGAATATCATAAGCTTGAATATTACGAATAAATAAAATGGTTAAATGTCGGTAATCTTTATTTTCATAAGCATGTTGAGCTTGAGATTGTGTCGGCAAGTTTGTTAATGAATGATAATGATCCCTTTGTTGGATCTCTTGACTTAGTTTTTGGTTCTCATCTTGAAGAGTAAGAGACGTTTCAATCGAACGGCCCAATAAAGACATAAGTTGAGTGATTTTACTATCAAAGTAACGCTCTTTACGATCAAGAATACAAAATGTGCCATAACACTCTCCATTTGGAGAATGAATAGGAATGCCGTAGTAAGCTACCATGCCGATTTTTATATCTGGGTTATTCTTCCATTCGTCTTGTTGCAGCGCGTTTCTGACATGGAGAGGTAAACCTGTAGTAGCGACATGGTGACAATACAGATCATCTGAAATCGGTTCTTTATCACCAACATGGTATGGATTGTCGTCACCACGGCTACTGACCAAAACTTCCATGCATTTAGAATCACCACGCATGATAAGAGCGGCAGGTACTTGAGCAATTTCTGCTACTAGATCCACTATATCTTGCCAAAGTGGTGGCAAAGTATTGGATGAATCGGTCGCATTTGCTGATGATGAAAAAAATTTATTGGTCATAGGCCATCAATCGAGTAAATAGAATCCAACTTTTTTTAACACAAACATTGTCTTAAAAAAGGATCACTTGACTATAGAGTATACGATACCATCAGAAAACGTGGTGTTAATTTTTTGACCAGAATGTAATTGTTTAGATTGGGTGATCAATGTCCCACTATCATCTTTAGTGATTGAATAACCTCTTTTTAATGTTGAAAGAGGGCTAACGGTGTCTAATTTCTCTGCTCGTAAAGCCAGCTGATGCTTATTTTGGGTTAATCGATTTTCAATTGCCTGAATAAGTCGATCTTGCTTTTGTTGTAAGCTGTACTGATGGCGACTTAATGTATTAATCGGTGAATAAAAGCTGAGGCGTTGCTGGGTACGATCCATTTGGTTGTGTAGGATGTCTGTTTTTTTACGCATGGCACGTTGTAGGCGTGCGAACAAATCATCCAAACGTTGGCTTTGCTTCTCTAATTGATAACGAGGGTGCTGTCTTTCAAGTTGATGGGTGAGGCGGTTAAGTTGAACTTTTTGCTCGCTTAAATAGTGCTTCCATGCGCTTTGCAGCCTTTGTTGTTTTGTTGTGATCGCTTGATCTTTATGGCTGTTATCTCTGCTCACTATTTCCGCGGCGGCAGAGGGAGTAGGGGCTCTGACATCAGCCACAAAATCAGCAATCGTGACATCTATCTCATGACCAACGGCGCTTACAATCGGTATTTGACTTGATGCTATGGTTCTTGCCACTATTTCATGGTTAAAACACCACAAATCTTCTAGCGAACCACCCCCACGGCCAACAATCAAAATGTCGCATTCATTACGGCTGTTTGCTCGTCCAATCGCTTGCGCTATTTTAAAGGGGGCTTCTTCCCCTTGCACTACGGTTGGGTAGACAATTACCGGTAAACTTGGATCGCGACGTTTTAATACATCTAAAATGTCATACAATGCCGCGCCCGTTTTGGAGGTAATGACGCCAATGCATTTGGGGTTTTGTGGTAAAGCTTGCTTTAAACTTTGGGCAAACAAGCCTTCACCAGCTAATTTCATTTTTAACTCATCGAACATTTGTTGCAGGCGACCATCCCCTTCAGGCTGCATACTTTCGATAATCAGTTGGTAATCACCACGCGGTTCATATAATGATAATCGAGCCTTAACCAACACTTGATTACCATTGGTGGGTTTAAATGTAACGCGTCGGTTATTTCCTTTGAACATGGCGCACTTCACCTGAGCGCGTGAATCTTTTAACGAGAAGTACCAATGCCCTGAAACGGGCGCGGAGAAATTAGACAGTTCACCAACGAGCCATACGATCCCCATTTCATTTTCTAGCAGCATTCTGACTTCTGCATTTAATCGTGAAACGGTAAATATGTTGGGATTACTATTAGAAGGCATTGGCACGGTTAATCTCGTAAATTTAACGATAAAAGATGCTTTTAGTATAGCTGTAATCAGTCTATAAATGCGAATCTATAGGCTGACACTCATGCAAATCCGGTTGTTTGCAGTAATAATTATGCAAATAAACAAGCATTGAATTCATTTAGTCTCAATTCATCAAACTTTCACATAAAAAACTCATAAAAACGGCTAGTCAAACGATTGCGCGAGGCGTATAATCCCGCTGCAATATCAAATCCCAAATTCATTTTGTTATGCGAAACGACGAAATGGCTTTATCGCTTAAGGTTTTGTGTTTATTTAAGCCAATACCAACAGTGGGATTTATCCTTCTAACACTCTTATGTGAGATATTGCAATGTTACGAATCGCTAAAGAAGCTTTAACGTTTGATGACGTTTTACTTGTCCCTGCACACTCCACTGTTCTTCCAAATACAGCTGATCTTCGCACTCAGTTGACGAAAAAGATCACTCTTAATGTACCTATGATCTCTGCCGCTATGGATACGGTAACAGAAGCTCGTCTGGCCATTGCTCTCGCTCAAGAAGGCGGAATCGGTTTTATTCATAAGAATATGTCGATTGAACAGCAAGCCGAAGAAGTACGTTTGGTGAAAATCTATGAAGCCGGTGTAGTAAGCAACCCTGTGACTATTCGCCCAAATGCGACCATTTCTGAAATGAAAGTATTGGCAGAAAAAAATGGTTTTGCAGGCTTCCCCGTGGTAACAGAAAATAATGAACTGGTGGGTATTATTACCGGCCGTGATGTTCGCTTTGTTACTGACCTAAGCAAAACTGTTGAACAAGTGATGACACCAAAAGATCGTTTAGCGACGGTAAAAGAAGGTGCACAACTAAAAGACGTTCAAAAATTAATGCAAGAACGCCGTATTGAGAAAGTATTAGTGGTTAATGATGCTTTCCAACTTTCAGGCATGATCACCGCTAAAGATTTCCAAAAAGCAGAACGTAAACCGAATGCTTGTAAAGATGAGCAAGGTCGCCTACGTGTTGGCGCAGCCGTTGGTGCTGGCGCGGGTAACGAAGAGCGCGTTAAAGCGTTAGTTGAAGCCGGTGTGGATGTTCTACTTATCGACTCATCTCATGGCCATTCTCAAGGCGTATTGGATCGCATTAAAGAAACTCGCGCATTATTCCCAGATCTACAAATCATTGGTGGCAACGTAGCAACTGCTGCTGGTGCTCGTGCATTAATTGATGCGGGTGTCGATGCGGTAAAAGTTGGTATCGGCCCAGGTTCAATCTGTACTACTCGTATCGTAACCGGTGTTGGTGTTCCACAAATTACCGCTATTTCAGAAGCCGCAAGTGCTGCTGCTGAGTTTGGTATTCCTGTTATTGCTGATGGCGGTATCCGCTTCTCTGGCGATATTTGTAAAGCGATTGCCGCTGGCGCATCTTGCGTAATGGTAGGGTCAATGTTCGCTGGTACTGAAGAAGCACCGGGTGAAATCATTCTTTACCAAGGTCGTTCATACAAGTCTTACCGTGGAATGGGCTCATTAGGCGCAATGTCTCAAGGTTCATCGGATCGTTATTTCCAATCAGATAACGCGGCTGACAAACTGGTTCCTGAAGGCATTGAAGGCCGCACTGCTTATAAAGGTCGCCTCAAAGAGATCATCCACCAACAAATGGGTGGCTTACGTTCAAGCATGGGCTTAACCGGTAGTGCTACGATTGAAGATATGCGTACTAAGGCCGAGTTCGTTCGCATCTCTGGTGCGGGCATGCAAGAGTCGCATGTGCATGACGTGCAAATCACAAAAGAGGCTCCGAATTACCGTCTAGGTTAATTTGGGTTTCTGCGCAGAACGTTCGATCTCATGATTAAAGAAGCGCCATGACTGCTGTCAACAGCGTATCTTTTTCTAGAACTCGAATCTTCTGCTTTGAAATGTGATGTAAAAAATTTAAAGGTGTGAGTTGTTGGAGTGAAGCAAAGATATGCTTTTCAAAACTCGCACCACTATCAACCTTGATAAGATTATTAGAGAAAACTAATGACGACTAACATTCATGCGCAGCGCATTTTAATTTTAGATTTTGGTTCACAGTACACTCAATTGATTGCTCGCCGTATCCGTGAAATCGGTGTTTATTGTGAATTGTGGAGCTGGGATGTTGATGAAGCGGATATCCGTGAATTCAATCCTAACGGTATTATTTTATCTGGTGGCCCTGAAAGTGTTACCGAAGCGGGTTCACCTCGTGCGCCTGAATATGTGTTTAACGCTGGCGTTCCGGTATTTGGTATCTGTTACGGCATGCAAACCATGTCTGAGCAATTGGGCGGTAAAGTTGCCGGTTCTAATGAACGTGAATTTGGCTACGCTCAAGTAAAATCCGTTGCTGATTGTGCATTGTTCAAAAACATTGAAGATGCCATCTCTGAAGACGGCAAGCCTCTGCTTGATGTATGGATGAGCCATGGTGACAAAGTGGTTGAGATCCCAAGTGATTTCACCAAAGTTGCTCAAACGGATACTTGTCCATACGCTGCAATGGCCAATGATGAAAAACGTTTCTACGGCGTACAATTCCACCCAGAAGTAACTCACACGCGCCAAGGTTTGCGTATGCTTGAGAACTTCGTACTGGATATTTGTGGTTGTAGCAAGCTCTGGACACCATCTTCTATTATCGAAGATGCTATTGCTCGCATTAAAGAACAAGTCGGCGATGATGAAGTTATTCTTGGCCTATCTGGCGGTGTGGATTCTTCAGTTGTTGCTATGCTTATCCACCGTGCGATTGGTCCTAAACTAACTTGTGTGTTCGTTGATAACGGTTTATTGCGTTTAAATGAAGCTGAACAAGTGATGGATATGTTTGGCGATCACTTCGGCCTTAATATCATTCATGTTGATGCGGAAAACCGTTTCTTAGATGCACTTGGCGGCGAAGCAGAACCAGAAGCAAAACGTAAGATCATCGGGCATGTATTCGTTGAAATTTTTGATGAAGAATCAAAGAAATTGCAGAATGCGAAATGGTTAGCACAAGGTACGATTTACCCTGATGTGATTGAATCTGCTGCCTCGAAAACAGGCAAAGCACATGTGATTAAATCTCACCATAACGTTGGCGGCTTGCCAGACGATATGGAAATGGGCTTAGTAGAACCATTGCGCGAGCTGTTTAAAGATGAAGTGCGTAAGATTGGCCTTGAGCTTGGTCTGCCGTACAACATGCTTTACCGCCACCCATTCCCAGGGCCTGGTTTAGGCGTTCGTGTGCTGGGTGAAGTGAAGAAAGAATACTGTGATTTATTGCGTCGCGCGGATGCTATCTTTATTGAAGAGCTTCACGCGGCCGATCTTTACAACAAAGTCTCTCAAGCATTCACGGTATTCCTACCAGTACGTTCAGTTGGCGTAATGGGCGATGGCCGTAAATACGATTGGGTAGTTTCACTGCGTGCGGTAGAAACCATCGACTTTATGACCGCGCATTGGGCACACTTACCTTATGATTTCCTTGGTAAAGTATCAAACCGTATCATCAATGAAATCGATGGTATTTCTCGTGTGGTTTATGATATTTCTGGTAAGCCACCTGCCACGATTGAGTGGGAATAATCACTAAAATTGTTCGACCTTAACTATCTAGTTTAGTTAAGTAGGCAAAACAGACCGCCTGATCATTGTTTGATCGGGCGGTTTTTTATTGGCTGTATCGAGAAAGTGTTAAAGAGTGTAATACCCTGTTACTTCAAACCACTTTCCACTATCGATAAATACAATATTATGATTGCTAGAATTCTATCAATTAAAGTAAACCAAATTTTCATTAAAGGAAGACAGGATTGGATCAGGTTACAACATTTCAGCATTTGCAGAACGCATTTAGACGTATCGATCAAAGCAAAACATTTCAACTGTTTGTAATTGCAGTCATTCTGATTTCAGCCTTAACGGTTGGCGCTCATACTTATGAGTTGAGACCTTCAATGGAATCGGCCTTGAATATAATGGATATGGCGATCACTATCTTTTTCTTGGTGGAATTGGTGATCCGTTATTTAGCCAGCGATGGGATCCGAGCCTTCTTCAAGAAAGGCTGGAATATATTCGATTTAGTGATTGTATTAGGCAGCTTATACCCTGCGGCTGGCTCAACGATTTTCGTCGCGCGTTTATTGCGAATCTTCCGCGTATTGCGTTTGGTTTCCATGGTGCCGGAATTACGGGTGCTGGTGAATGCATTAATCAAAGCCATTCCTCAAATGGGTTACATTGGTTTGTTGATGTTCGTGATCTTCTATATTTACGCCGCGATAGGCAGCATGTTGTTTGGGGATATTAACCCAACATTGTGGAGTGATGTGTCGATCTCGATGCTGACCTTGTTCCGTGTCGCGACGTTTGAAGATTGGACGGACGTGATGTATGAAACCATGGAAGTGTATTCATTAAGTTGGATTTACTACTTAACCTTCATCTTCTTAACCGCGTTTATCTTCTTAAATATGATGGTAGGTACGATTTTAGAAGTGATGTCAGAAGAACATAAACTGTTGCGTGAAGAACAAAACCCAGATGCAGACACCATGGCAACCTCGCAAGAGATCCAAGCTTTACATCAAAAGATTGACCAACTACAAAGCACATTAAGTGAGATGAATAAAAATCGTCACTAAGCTAAATGTTGATCTAAATAGTCGAGCAGTAAGCGCACTTTAGTGGAAACGTGGCGGTTGTGTGGGTATATCGCCCATACGCCGTCATCTTTGGGTTGGTGTTGCTCAAGTAATGATACTAGCTGCCCTGATTGCAGATAACTCTCCACGTAGTAATCAGGCAGTTGCACTATCCCAATTCCTTTCAATGCCGCATCTAACAAACCATAGCCATTATTGCATTTCAAACTGCCAGTTACCGTTAACTTACGGGAATGAAAGCGCCAGTAATCTAAGGTTCCTAATAAACAATTATGTTGTTTGAGTTCAATTAAGTTACTTGGTGTACCATGCTTGCGGATATAACTGGGCGCAGCACATAAGTATTGCGTTCGTTGTCTTAGCTTTTTCGCCATCATGCTGGAATTTTCCAATACACCCAATCGAATCGCGAGATCGACTTTTTCTTCGGTTAAATCAACAGTTTGATTGGTTAGCCATAATTCAATAGAGAGCTCGGGATAGAGCAAACAGAAATCATTAATGAGTGGTGCAACATGGCTTTCACCGTAAGCAATGGGTACTGATATTTTCAGTTGCCCTTGCGGGGTATGGTGCAAATTGGTGACGGCGCGTTCCGCTTCAGCAAGATCATCTAAGATCACACGACAGTGCTGGAAGTATTCTTTGCCAATGTCGGTGAGGTTCACTTGGCGGGTGGTGCGATACAACAATTGTGTTCCTAAGCGAGTTTCTAATTGATTGACCTGACGACTCACTTGAGCCGTAGAAATCGCCAGTTGTTTTGCTGCGAGAGTAAAGCTGCCTGTTTCGGCCACTGCAACAAATTCGCTCACACCTTGCCAGTTCATGGTTATCACCTATTTGTATTAATGCTTCATTTATTATGATGATTATTACTAATATGTAAAAGTGTTTTACCTAATTACGGGATTATCATTAGCCAAGATTGGACTATACTCATCTCAAATTAGAAGAACGACTCAAGTTCTTCACCGTCATTAGTTTTTGAATTAAAGGGAATATCATGACTGCACAAGTAATTAAATCACGCGCAGCGGTTGCGTGGAAAGCGGGCGAGCCACTTAAAATGGAAACTGTGGATGTGATGCCACCTCAAAAAGGTGAAGTTCGCGTGAGAATTGTGGCGACCGGTGTTTGTCATACCGATGCGTTTACCCTTTCTGGTGATGATCCGGAAGGTGTATTCCCCGCGATTCTTGGTCATGAAGGTGGCGGTATTGTGGAATCGATTGGTGAAGGCGTGACATCCGTGCAAGTCGGGGATCATGTGATCCCACTTTACACCGCAGAATGTGGCGTGTGTAAATTCTGTACATCGGGTAAAACTAACTTGTGTTCAGCGGTACGTGAAACTCAAGGTAAAGGGTTAATGCCAGATGGCACCACACGTTTTTCCATTAATGGCGAGCCAATTTTCCATTACATGGGCTGTTCTACGTTTTCTGAATACACAGTTCTTCCTGAAATTTCTTTGGCGAAAGTCAATCCAAAGGCACCGCTTGAAGAAGTCTGTTTACTCGGTTGCGGTGTGACCACTGGTATGGGCGCGGTTGCCAATACCGCCAATGTTCAACCGGGTGATACGGTTGCCATTTTTGGTTTAGGCGGCATTGGTTTGTCTGCGGTGATTGGTTCTGCAATGGCGAAAGCTGGCCGTATTATTGCTATTGATATTAATGAATCCAAGTTTGATTTGGCTAAGCAATTAGGCGCAACCGATGTAATCAATCCAAAAGACTTTGATAAGCCAATTCAAGAAGTGATTGTTGAAATGACCGACGGTGGCGTGGATTACTCATTTGAATGTGTCGGCAATGTTCATCTTATGCGTTCGGCGCTTGAGTGTTGTCATAAAGGATGGGGTGAATCGATCATCATAGGCGTGGCTGGGGCTGGCCAAGAAATCTCAACGCGTCCATTCCAATTAGTGACTGGCCGCGTATGGAAAGGATCAGCATTTGGTGGCGTAAAAGGTCGTTCTCAATTACCGGATTACGTAGAGCGTTACATGAATGGTGAGTTTAAGTTGAATGACTTTATAACCCATACCATGTGCCTTGAAGACATCAATAAAGCGTTTGAATTGATGCATGAGGGTAAGAGTATTCGCAGCGTCATTCATTACTAAACAAATATCGGTTTTCGTTACTCGTATGTTGAAACAGAACGGGTAACGAGCCTTCGATAAACGAGGAACGGATATTAATGGAACGGTTAAATTCAAATAAGTCTTTTGGTGGATTGCAGCAGCAGTTTGAGCATGATTCGAAAGTGCTGAACTGCTTGATGCGATTTTCGGTGTATTTGCCACCACAAGCGACCAATGAGCATAAAGTACCTGTGTTGTATTGGTTATCGGGCTTAACTTGCTCGGATGAAAATTTTGTGCAAAAAGCGGGCGCGCAGCGTATGGCGGCGGAATTGGGAATGGCAATTGTCATGCCAGATACCAGTCCGCGTGGTGATGACGTGGTCGATGATGAAGCGTACGATCTTGGTAAAGGGGCCGGTTTTTATCTTAATGCCACTCAAGAACCTTGGGCGAAACATTACCAAATGTATGATTACGTTGCCTATGAACTGCCAGCATTAATTGAAGCCAACTTCCCTGTGAATAACAAACGTGCGATTTCAGGACACTCTATGGGAGGACATGGAGCGTTAACTATTGGCTTGCGTAATGCACCACGGTTTACCTCTATTTCAGCCTTTAGCCCAATTGTTAGCCCATTAAATTGCCCGTGGGGACATAAGGCTCTCACTCATTACTTAGGGGACGATCAAGCCTTGTGGGTGAAATACGATGCCGTTGAGCTGATGAAAAAAATTAAAGGTGATACCTCAAATTTACCACCGATCAAAGTCGATCAAGGCTTGGCAGATAACTTTTTGGAAGAGCAACTAAAGCCGCATTTATTACTCAATGCGGCCAACCAAGTTAACTACCCAATTGAGCTAAATACCCATTCTGGTTATGACCATAGCTACTTCTTTATTGCGAGCTTTATTGATGAGCATTTGCAGTTTCATGCGCGCCATTTATTTAAGTAAAGCGTAACCAATAAACAGAAAAAGGGCAGCGATTAAGCTGCCCTTGTTATTATTATGTGGTATTCGCATTTTGATGTGATTACAGATAAGCATAATCCGCAGAAAAAATACAAAAGGAATATTCTCTCAATCTAATTAGCCTCAGCTTTAGATAAGAGAGCCTGAACATCATCATAACCATTTGAATTTATTTCTATCGGGTCTATTACGTTGATTTTAACTTGGTTAGGCTCGAAAATATCGCTGTTGTGTGGCTCTGGTTATCCAAATTAGAGGTTAATTAATAATTCGATCTTGTTCACATATTATTGATAGGATTTATAACGATAACTTATGTTTTTATAAAGGAGCTTTTAGGCTCTTTTTTTATGTTTAAAGAAAAGGAATTATTATTTAAATTTGAATTTATGTCTCTAAATGTTGCGAAAATGAACTTAAAATGCTGCTATTTTTTGGGGTGGTCATTGGTTATAGTGCAGTCTGTTAAGTGCGTATAGTTTTTCCTTTTCCTCTTGTGATTTCATTTTTGGTAAATAAGATCTTATTTTTGAGTGGTGAGTTATTGATTTAATGTAAGCATAATGCCAAAAGTGTAACTAAATGTATTCACTTGTAACAAGTGTGGTTTTAGTGTGCTGGTTTTGTGCTTGAAATTCATCTTGTTCGTTAAGTTTTACGTACTGATATTTTGAGTGTGAATATAAAAAGCAGTAAACGTTAGCTAACTTGCGGGTATAAGTAGTTAACGTTCAATAAAGCTGCGTTGTTTACCATTTCGGTTGTCTCGTTCGCACCCACAGTGTGACAACAACCCTTAAACATCGAGAAATAAGAATGGAAGCCTCAAGATATAAAAATATCTTGTCACGAGGAGGATTGCTCGGCGCGATTCTGCTTTTGTCAGGATGTGAATCTGCTTTGCTTGATCCGAAAGGGATCGTTGGCATTCAAGAAAAAGAACTGATTATTACTGCGCTATTATTGATGTTAATCGTCGTGATCCCAGTGATTTTGATGACGGTTTATTTTTCTTATAAATATCGTTCAACCAATACCGATGAAAAGTACGACCCCGAATGGGCTCACTCCACCAAAATTGAAATTGTGGTGTGGACGGTTCCGATCATTATTATCGTTATTTTAGGCTTAATCACTTGGCGTACTACTCATGAATTAGAGCAATCTAAACCTTTGGTGAGTGACGTTAAACCAATGACAATTGAAGTGGTTTCTTTGGATTGGAAATGGTTATTCATCTATCCAGAACAACATATTGCTAGCGTGAACTATGTGGCTTTTCCTAAAGATGTCCCTGTTAAATTCAAAGTCACATCAGACAACATCATGAATTCCTTTTTCATTCCTCGTTTGGGCAGCCAAATTTATGCGATGCCAGGCATGATGACCAGTGTGCATTTAATGGCTAATGAAGCTAATGACTACAAAGGAATTTCTGCCAGTTACAGCGGTGGTGGTTTCTCTGGAATGAAGTTTACTGCGCATGTTACCGAAACTCGTGATGAGTTTAATCAATGGGTGCAAAGTGTGAAAGACAAACACGATGCGTTAGTGATGACGGATTTTGATGGCTATCGCCAGCTTGCTAAGCCAAGCGAAAATGTTCCTGTTACTTATTATTCAAGCGTTCCAGAGCATTTGTTTTCTGATGTCGTGAAGCAATATAAAGGATCATTAAACTCAAGTGATGAAGGCATGAGTGAAGGACATCATATGGACATGGCAAAACATGAAAGGGTAGGAAATTAGTATGTTAGGAAGACTTTCTCTCGACAGCGTGCCATACCATGAGCCGATTATTGTGGTGACACTAACGGTTATCGCTTTGGTTGGGCTTGCAGTGGTTTCAGCCATTACTTATTACGGTAAATGGCAATATTTATGGTCGGAATGGTTTACTTCGGTTGACCATAAAAAAATTGGTTTTATGTACATTGCGGTTGCACTGATCATGCTGATTCGAGGTTTCTCGGATGCGATTATGATGCGTAGCCAACAATTGCTTTCATCAGCAGGTGAAGCAGGGTATTTACCACCGGAACATTACGACCAAATCTTTAGTGCCCATGGCGTTATTATGATTTTCTTTGTGGCGATGCCAATGATCATCGGTTTGATGAATATTGTGGTACCACTGCAAATTGGTGCACGTGATGTCGCGTTCCCTTATTTGAATAACTTGAGTTTTTGGTTATTTGTTGTCGGCGTTATTTTAACTAACCTTTCGTTAGGCGTGGGTGAGTTTGCACGTACCGGTTGGCTGGCTTATCCACCACTTTCTGGAATCAAAGCAAGCCCAGGTACGGGGGTCGATTATTGGATATGGGCACTGCAAATATCTGGTGTGGGTACCACGCTTTCTGGTGTGAACTTCTTTACCACTATTATGCGTATGCGTGCGCCATCGATGCCTTTGATGAAGATGCCAGTATTTACTTGGGCTTCATTATGCGCCAACGTATTGATCATCATTTCATTTCCAATTCTTACCGTCACCATTGCGCTATTAACGCTTGATCGCTACATCGGTACCCATTTCTTTACCAATGATATGGGCGGCAACATGATGATGTACGTCAACCTGATTTGGGCATGGGGACACCCTGAAGTGTACATTCTGATCTTGCCGATATTCGGTGTGTACTCAGAAGTGGTCGCGACCTTCTCTCGTAAAAAATTATTTGGTTATACCTCATTGGTATGGGCAACAGTGGTGATTACAGTACTTGCCTTTGTGGTTTGGTTACATCACTTCTTTACCATGGGCTCGGGCGCTAATGTTAATGCGTTCTTTGGTATTGCCACCATGATTATCTCGATTCCAACTGGAGTTAAGATCTTCAACTGGCTATTTACCATGTATCGCGGCCGTGTTGAATTTACTTCTCCCATGTTATGGATGATTGGTTTTCTTATCACCTTTACCGTTGGCGGAATGACTGGCGTACTTATGGCCGTTCCTGGCGCAGACTTTGTATTGCATAACAGTGTGTTTTTAATTGCTCACTTCCATAACGTCATTATTGGTGGTGTGGTATTTGGTTGTTTTGCTGGTGTCACTTATTGGTTCCCGAAAGCGACCGGTTTCATGTTGGATGAAAAATGGGGTAAACGTGCGTTCTGGTGTTGGATCATTGGTTTCCTATTTGCCTTTATTCCACTTTATGCATTGGGCTTCATGGGTATGACTCGTCGTTTAAGTCAGCATATCGATCCTGAATATTTCCCATTATTGGCAACTGCAGCATTCGGTACTTTCATTATCTTCTGTGGTGTGGCGTGCCAAGCGATCCAGTTTGTTGTGAGTATTCGCAACCGCGAGCAGAACTTAGATCTAACTGGTGACCCATGGGATGGGCGTACTTTAGAGTGGTCAACGTCTTCACCACCGCCATTTTATAACTTTGCTAAAACACCGAAAGGCGATGAAATTGATGCATTTTGGTATCAAAAACAACGTGGTGAAGCGGGCGTTGAAGTGACTTTGGCTGCCGAAGAAGAGTATTCGCCAATCCACATGCCCAAAAATACCGCGACAGGTATTTATATCTCTGGTTTCTCATTGGTATTTGGTTTTGCCATGATCTGGTACATCTGGTGGTTAGCGGTTGTAGGATTTGTTGGCATTGTCGTAAGTGCGATTGTGCACAGCTTTAATGAAGATCGTGATTACTACGTGTCAGTGGATGAAATTAAAGCGATTGAAGCGGCCAATAAAGAGAGATTAAGAAAAGCACAAGCTCAGAGAAATTCTACTCAAGCTGATGAAGATATGGAGGCTGATTATGCAAGCTAATACCGCGCTTGAGCATGGGCATCATGATGACCACGATCACCATGATGCCAATGAAATGAAGCAATATGGTTTTTGGATTTACTTAATGAGTGACTGCATTTTATTTGGCTCTTTATTTGCCACTTATGCAGTGCTTATGAACGCGACTGCTGGTGGCCCAACAGGGAAAGATATTTTTGAACTGCCATTTGTGTTCGTTGAAACCATGTTATTGCTACTCAGTAGTATTACCTTTGGTTTTGGCATTATCGCCATGAAACGTGAAGATGTTGCAGGCTTAAAGCGTTGGTTGCTTATTACTGCACTATTAGGTTTAGGCTTTATCGCGATGGAAGTGTATGAGTTTCATCACTTGATTGGAGAAGGATTTGGCCCACAACGTAGCGCGTTCTTATCTGCTTTCTTCACATTGGTCGGCACACATGGTTTACACGTTACTTTTGGTTTGATCTGGTTGTCTGTTTGTTACTTTCAACTAAGCACTAAAGGGTTGAACGATTTAATGAAAGGCCGTTTTTACTGTTTAAGTTTATTTTGGCACTTTTTAGATATCGTTTGGATTTGTGTGTTCACTATTGTGTATTTGTTGGGGGTGATCTAATGGCAAATCAATCAGTATCAAATAACGGTAACACTCATCAAGATTCAGGAGCAAAAGGCTATATTACAGGCTTTGTACTGTCGTTAATCTTAACCATGATCCCGTTTTATTTTGCTTACACTGGCGTATTGTCACGAGAAGCTACTATCGAGATTCTGATTATTACGGCGGTACTTCAATTAGTAGTACACCTATTCTACTTCTTGCATATGGATAGCTCTGAAAAGGGTATCTTCAATATGGTGTCGTTTGTGTTTACCGCTGTGATTGTGTTTATTGTTATCGCTGGATCCATTTGGATCATGTGGAACTTAAACCACAATATGATGATGTAGGCGCATTATGTTTAAAGAATACATATCAATCACTAAACCCGGCATCATTATGGGGAACTTGATTTCGGTATTAGCGGGTTTTTTCCTCGCCGCCAAATCGGAACCGGTTAGCTTGTTGTTGCTTGTGTGTACTATGGTGGGTGTCGCTTTCGTTATCGCTTCAGGATGTGTGGTGAATAACATTTTTGATCGCGACATTGATTTGAAAATGTCTCGCACTAAAAACCGTATTTTAGTCCAAGGTGGGATCAATATTGATCATGCTTTCTTATTTGCGATTGTATTGTTGCTGGTGGGCACAGGATTATTGTACAAAATGGCCAATCCGCTGTCGGCCGTAATGGTTTTAATGGGGTATGTGTTTTACGTGTTCTTTTACACCATGTGGTACAAGCGTACTTCTGTTTATGGAACCTTGGTGGGGAGCGTCTCGGGCGCTATCCCCCCATTAGTTGGTTACCTTGCCGTAACCAACTACATTAGCTTGGAAGCGGTGCTGTTGTTTAGTTTATTCTGTTTATGGCAAATGCCGCATTCGTATGCGATTGCCATGTTCAGAATGCAAGACTATGAAGAAGCGGAGATCCCAGTATTGCCAGTCGTTAAGGGCATTCAAAAAGCGCGTCAACACATGATGGCGTATGTCGTTGCTTTTTCACTGGTTGCACTGGGTTTATATGCTTTTGGTCATACTGGATATGAGTACTTAGCAGTCGCCGCCATCTCTTGCTATGGCTGGTCAAAAGTTACTTTTAGAAGCATGGATGAGTCTAACTATATTCAATGGTCTAAGTCGGTGTTTAAAACATCGCTACTAGTGGTTACTGCATTTAGTGCTGTTCTGGGTATGGAGCTAGTACCGTTTGGTGTGATGTTTTAAATGCACTCGTAGTAGACAATAAGCAATATGACCAATACGTTTACGGTAATGTTATATTTCATTAATGATGGTTTTGTTTTTCATCAATGTAAGCATAATGAGCTAAATGTTACTGAATGTTTAAGTTTGTGGTGTGATTGTTTATTTGGCTTATGGCTATAAATATCCAATATTAAAGCCATCAATGACTAATCAATCTGTGTATATGGTAACGGCGTCACTGAGTTCGATTTTTTTGAATTTTCGTTCTCAATTGGAATAGTGATGTTTACCGATGTAAATCTAGTGATAACTCCAAGTTTGCTAGTAAAACGAAAAACACCAAGCCTCCCCAGTTTGGTGTTTTTTTATGTTTGGATAATGCTGCAAATGTGTGAATTTTATCTCGCTTAAACCTCAAACTAAACATACACTCAGCCTTTATTCTGACCTCTTTGGTTTTCTCTGTGTAATAGAAGAGAAGGAGAGGCAGCGTGTGTTTTTGAGGTAAAAAATGAACGTTGTTTTAACTGAAGAATTTGCTGCTAAGCAGTTCGATGATGAATTATTATTCGATCTAATGTCCACCAATATTGCCACTCAAGGTTATAGTATTCACCCTAATTCGCTTCCACCTACATTGCTTTACAAATTGCATCAACATGTTCAAACCATGCCCGATAATAACTTCAAGCGTGCCGGGATTGGCCGTGAAGATAATTTGATGGTGAATAATTTTGTACGCAAAGATGAAGTGTGCTGGATTAATGGCGAAAGCGATGCTGGAAAAGCATGGCTTGATTGGGCTGCTGATCTACAGCGTTACTTAAATCGCCACTTATTCTTAGGGCTCTTTTCATTTGAAAGTCATTTTGCCCATTATTCTCCAGGTGATTATTACAAAAAGCATAAAGATGCCTTTAAAGGTCAAGCCAATAGAGTATTGAGTGTGGTTGTATATTTAAACCCTGATTGGATTGCAGATGATGGGGGGGAATTGGTGATGTACCATGATGAAACGCAAGAGGAAATCTTGAAAGTTACGCCAGGTTTTGGAACCATTGTTGCTTTTTTAAGTGAGGAATTTCCTCATGAAGTATTACCTGCAAGCCGTGATCGTTATTCGATTGCGGGTTGGTATAGAGTGAATTCATCTGGTATCGATAAAGTCGATCCACCTCGGTGATTTCATTCAAGTTTTTTATGGGTCAGTCGAATTTTCGGCTGACCCTTTTTTATTTAACATTAAGAAAAATAAATAAAAATTGAGAATAGAATGTTAGATACCAAATCGACTCTATGCGATATTATTACCTATAGTTATGAGCAAAGAGTATGAATTTGTTAGCTAACCTGAGATTAGTTATACATAGCCCCTAAAGTTAAGAATTCAGTTAAGGGTGGATTGAATTGAAAAGTAATTTTGTAGAAGAATGGTTACCCGGATTACAACAATTAAAACAATACGATAAAGCGTGGTTAGCGGATGACTTAAGAGCGGCTTTGTCGGTTGTCGCTGTTGCGCTTCCTGTTGCTATTGCTTATGCACAGTTAACCGGTGTGAGTGCTATTGTCGGTTTGTATTCTTGTGTGCTGCCTATGTTAGTTTATGCCTTAGTTGGAACCTCCAAGCAGTTAATTGTTGGCCCTGATGCCGCAACGTGTGCAGTAATCGCTGCAGTTGTGACCCCTTTAGCGGCAGGTGATACGATCAAGCATTGGCAGTTAGTGATCACGATGACGGCTATGACAGGCGCGTGGTGTCTAATTGCGAGTAAATTTAAGCTTGGTGTTTTTGCGGACTTTCTATCCCGACCGATTTTATTAGGGCTACTCAATGGTGTAGCCATTACGATTGTGGTTGGGCAATTTTTTAAAGTCTTCGGTATTACCTATAATCAACCTTATTTAATTGAACAGATATGGGAAGCGCCTTCTCAACTTGTTTATGTGCATTGGCAAACCTTGATGGTTAGTGCTATGACGGTTGGGGTATATATTGCGTGCAAAAAACTTCGACCGACTTGGCCTGCGGCGATGTTGGCGATCATTGTTGCTAGTGTATTTGTTTGGCTTGGTGATTTTGAAGCAGTAGGTGTTCATGTCGTTGGTATGGTGCAAGGTGGTTTACCGGTATTCCAAGCCCCTGAATTTGATATAGGGATCAGCCGTGAGTTGGTGATGCCTGCGCTGAACTTAGCCATGGTGAGCTTTGTGAGCATGATGCTGACCGCGCGCAGTTTTGCCGCTAAAAATGGCTATGATATTGATGCGGATAAAGAGTTTCGCGCGTTAGGGTTAATGAACTTAGCTTCAGCTTTTTCACAAGGATTTGCTATTAGTGGGGCGGATTCTCGTACTGCGGTGAATGATGCTAATGGTGGGAAAACACAGCTAGTGTCTATTATTGCTGCGATTATCATTGCCATTATTGCGGTACTTGCATATCAACCATTGAAGTTCATTCCTGTGGCGGCATTAGGTGTGGTTTTGATTATTGCCTCTTTATCTTTGATTGACTTAAAAGGTATTTGGATTTTACGAAAACGTAATAAAGATGCGTTTTATTTATCAACCATTACCTTCGTTGCCGTGTTAGTGATTGGGGTGATTCCAGGAATTACCTTGGCAGTATTGTTGGGTTTATTCCAATTTTTACGTATTGTGATGAGACCAACCGATCAGGTTTTAGGCTTGGACGGAAAAGGTACAATTAGAAGTTTAGGGAGCTCTGGTAAAGCTCAAGCGATTCCCGGCCTCATTATTTATCGTTTTAATTCGCCGTTAACTTACTTTAATGCTGCGCATTTTAAGCGTCGATTAATGCATCACATAGCAGAAGCAGGAAGCAATGATGTAAATTGCGTGATCATTGATGCAGTTGCTAGTTTTACTCACCTTGATCTAAGTGTCATGGCGGTTGTTGATGACATTCAAACCATTCTTAAAAAACGAGGTATTCGCTTAGTTTTTGCAGGCCATAAGCGTCGTTTAAAGCAATGGTGTGAATTGTCAGGAGTTAAGGTTGGTGAAGATGGTATCCGGATCCGTGCCGACATGTACCTTGCTATCAAGATGAGTGGTTGTTATCAAGAAGCGCTTCATGGTGGACAAGTGCCTGAAGTGAAAAAAGAGAAAGATCTAGATGCTGATCAAACTGAGCACAAGATTGTAGAAATTTAATCATAATAAACCTTCATAGATAATTGTATTGGGAGAAAACGAGCTCAAATGAGAGCTCGTTTGAGTTTTAGGGTGGGGAGCCCTAAATTAACCTGTTTATATTAATAGCCTGTTTATCGTAATTAACCGTCTTGACGAATCAGATAATCAAAGGCACTTAAGCTTGCTTTTGCACCGTCACCCATCGCAATGATGATTTGCTTGTAAGGTACTGTGGTTGCGTCACCGGCTGCAAATACGCCTGGCATACTGGTTTCACCACGGTCGTTAACAATGATTTCACCACGCTCGGTCAGCTTTACATCACTGTCTTTAAGCCATTCTGTGTTAGGTACTAAACCAATCTGAACAAAGATACCTGAAAGTTCGACTTCTTTAATTTCATCAGTGTGACGATCTTTGTATTTTAAACTTGTTACTCGTTTACCATCACCAATGACTTCAGTGGTTTGTGCCATGGTAATGATGTCGATATTTGGCAGTGAATTCGCTTTGTTAATCAAAACTTGGTCGGCACGTAATACATCGGCAAATTCAAGCACGGTAACGTGTTCAACGATACCAGCTAGATCAATGGCAGCTTCAATACCAGAGTTACCCCCACCAATAACAGCGGTTCTTTTTCCTTTAAATAATGGGCCATCACAGTGTGGGCAGTAAGCAACACCTTTGTTGCGATATTCTTGCTCACCCGGAACATTCATTTCACGCCAGCGAGCCCCTGGGCTCAAAATAATACTTTTACTTTTCAAGGTAGCGCCACTTTCAAGACTGACATGAATAAAACCATCGTCAGTAAATGATTGACCCATTACTTTGTCAGCTTGTTGCTCAGTAATGACATCAACGTCATATTCTTTTAAATGCTCAGCTAAATCGGTTGCTAAACGTGGACCTTCGGTACGCTTAACCGAAATAAAGTTTTCAATTGCCATGGTATCCATGACCTGACCACCAAAGCGTTTGGCGACCACACCGGTACGAATTCCTTTACGGGCAGCATAAAGTGCCGCTGCGCTACCGCCAGGACCACCACCCACAACGAGTACATCGTATGGGTTTTTCTCATTCAAGCTTGCAGCGGCTTTCTCTGCTGCGCCATCATCAACCTTGGCTAATATCTCATTAAGAGTCATACGACCTTGACCAAATAACTCACCATTAATGAACACACTTGGCACTGCCATAATGTCGCGATCTTTCACTTCCGATTGGAATAGCGCGCCATCAATCATTGTCACGCGAACGTTTGGATTGATCGCAGCCATCATATTGAAGGCTTGAACCACATCAGGACAGTTTTGGCACGATAACGAAATGAAAACTTCAACATCGAGCTTTTTATCTAGTTGAGAAATTTGTTCGATTACCTCAGCTTCTAACTTGATAGGATGACCGCCAGAATGTAATAGCGCTAATACTAATGAGGTGAATTCATGTCCCATTGGTAAGCCAGCAAAGCGAAGCTGAGTATCTTTTTCTGGGTTTGATATTGTCATTACAGGCTTGCGAATACTGGCTGAGTCATCGCGTTGAACTGTAATGAAATCACTTAATTCTGCAATCTCATTAGCTAAAGCAAGAATATCTTGAGCGGCTTTACTTTCATCTAGACTAACCACTAATTGGACATCTTGTTTTACATTTTGGAGGTATTGCTTTAATTGTTCTTTAATTGCTATATCTAACATTTTTGATGATACCTTGGATCAGTGATTACTCTGGATAAGTCTTTTATTGACAGCTAAAGGTGAGAGCCAGCCGGTGTATTGGTCGTCGGTAATACGCCCAGCCAACTCTCAAATTTTTATGCTTTTATCTTCAAATAAAGCATATAGCCTTCAATTATTTTGGCTACGAAGCCTAATTAGAAATTAGATTTTACCTACTAGGTCTAGAGAGGGCGCTAGTGTTTCTTCACCTTCTTTCCATTTCGCAGGGCAAACTTCGCCTGGGTGAGCAGCAACATATTGCGCAGCTTTCACTTTACGCATCAAGTCTTCTGCATCACGACCAATACCTTCAGCTGTGATTTCCATCGCTTGAATTGTACCTTCTGGGTCAATAAGGAAAGTGGCGCGGTCAGCAAGGCCTTGACCTTCACGCATAACACCAAAGTTGTTGGTGATGTTGCCCGTTTGATCGCCTAGCATGTAGTAATTAATTTTACCGATAGTCTCAGAGCTGTCGTGCCATGCTTTGTGAGTGAAATGTGTATCGGTTGATACTGAGTACACTTCTACGCCACGTTTTTGTAGTTCTTCGTAATGATCGGCTAAATCACCAAGTTCTGTCGGACAAACGAAAGTAAAATCTGCAGGGTAGAAGAAAAATACTGCCCATTTTCCTAGTACATCTTTTTCAGATACTTCAACAAATTCACCATTTTTGTATGCCGTTGCGTTGAATGGTTTGATTTGAGTGTTAATCATAATTTTATATTTCCTATATTGTCGCTGAATAATTAGCTGAGTTATGTATTAAGCAGTTCGCTGCTTTCGGAAAGTATATTCACATGTTCATGTCTCTCGTTAAAGACGATTGTTCTTATTGAATTGATAGGTAAAACTTATCTTTAATGTTTGGAGGCCGATTAAGTCGAGTGAGTTGCATTTACATAATTCGACTGGATAGCAGCAAAAATATCTATAAGCACTCAAATAAGATAAACTGCTTACTCACCCTTCTCATTAATTCAAAAAAGTAGTCCCATTCCTGTAATGAAAATACCAAAACAAATGCAATCTTTAGTTGAAGATGGCGTCGTTGATGACGTGGTTAGTCAGCTAATGAGTGGTAAAGAAGCGTCCGTTTATATCGTTCGCTGTGGTGACGAAATTCGTTGTGCCAAAGTGTATAAAGAAGTGAATCAGCGCAGCTTTAAACAAGCGGTGCAATATAGAGAAGGGCGCAAAGTTAAAAACAGCCGCCGCGCTCGTGCTATGGAAAAAGGGTCTAAGTTTGGACGTGGCGAACAAGAGTCCGTATGGCAAAGTGCAGAGGTTGATGCATTGTACGCCTTGAAAGCCGCTGGAGTTCGAGTCCCTGAACCTTATGGCGTGGTTGATGGCGTATTGCTAATGGAATTAATCACCGATGATGAAGGCTTTGTAGCCCCACGTTTGAATGACGTTACGATGTCAGCAGAGCAAGCGTTAGAAGATCATGCCGAAATGATCGAATACATTAAACGCATGCTCTGCGCAGGTATTATTCATGGGGATTTGTCTGAATTTAACGTGTTGGTGGATGAATATGGCCCCGTTATCATTGATTTACCACAAGCGGTGAATGCCTCGGCTAACAATAATGCGGAATGGATGTTTGCTCGCGATGTAAACAATATGCGTAGCTATTACGGGCAATATGTTCCTGAGCTAGAAAAAACTGAGTATGCCAAAGAAATGTGGCAGCTTTACCAAGTAGGGGAATTGTTTCCAGATACTCAGTTAACCGGTTTATTTACAGAGTCGGATGAACTTGCCGATGTTGAAGCTATTTTAGATGAAATTGATGCAGCAAGGCTTGAAGCGGAAACCCGTGAATTGAGAAAGAATGAATCAGAGCAAGAGTAGCTATCAAATAATACCTATGCTCTCCTGACTCGATAATCACGGGTATTGGTGTATAGGAGGCATGAGTTCAACTCCCGCCAGCGCATTCCACTAAACTAAAATCAAAAAGGCCACTAACTCAATGAGCTAGTGGCCTTTCCAATCGATTGGTGGAGCTGGCGGGATTTGAACCCGCGTCCGAAAATCATTCACCGTTGGTACTACATGTTTAGTCGATCTTTAATTTCACCACCGACCTGCGAACCGACACGCTAGCTGATGGCTATCCTGAATTATTTTTAATGCTTTGTCTCTCAGGCTGGAGACGCCACACGAGTTCGTTTGGGTTTGACTCTCTGTTGTTCCCCGTCTTACAAACGGAAGCTAGGGCAGAAAGGCTCTCAGCAGGTTATTAAGCTGCTAGTGCGTAGTTTTCGTCGTTTGCGACTATTTTTTTGCGGCTTTTTACGTGGCAAACCGCCCCACGACATGCACCTAAGACTTCAAAATTCCCGTCGAATCCTAAATCAGCCCCAAGTTTTCCACTTGTTTCGTTTTGAACTACTCATCAAAACAACAAGCTAGCGTTATTCACGCCTTGTATCTTATTACTTAAAGCGCATAGTAACATAAAACCTTTCGGAGTCTAGTTACTTACGATTTAAGTGGTTAACTTTAAATCAATTGTTATTGGCTTAGCGCAAACTACTCTTCATGATGCGAGCTTTATCGCGCTGCCAATCTTGGTTTTTCTGATCGTCACGTTTATCGTGAAGTTTTTTACCTTTCGCAACGCCAATTTTCATTTTGACCCACGATTTTGACCAGTAAAGTGATAGGGCAACTAACGTCATCCCTTCACGGTTCACTCGACCAAATAAATTATCTAACTCACGACGATTCAATAACAGTTTACGAACACGTGTTGGATTCGCCACAATATGGGTAGAGGCTTGATTAAGTGGTATGATTGACGCGCCACTTAGGAAGGCCTCACCATCGCGAAGAAAAACATAGCTTTCTGCGATATTGGCTTTACCTTGACGTAAAGATTTGACTTCCCAACCTTGTAGCTCTAGACCGACTTCAATTTCGTCATCAACGAAATATTCGTGTCGAGCTTGCTTGTTGAGAGCGATAGTATTACTACCGGCTTTTGATTTTGATTTTTTCTTTGCCATAATGGCGACATTATACGGATTGCTTTTATTTTGGCGAATCCTTTTATTCGTTTCTTGTTAATATTTTCTTTATTTTCGGGAATTTGCTGAGTGCATCAAATTAGGAAGTAGTATGCCGCAGGTTAATCGTTCAGCTTTGGTTTCGTTTAGTGCCAAGCAAATGTATGATTTAGTCAACGATGTTGAAAAGTATCCAGAGTTTTTACCTGGTTGCTCAGGTTCTAAGTTAATTGAATGCAGTGAAAACGCCTTAGTTGCTTCGGTTGATGTATCTAAAGCTGGGATAAAAAAGACATTTACTACATCAAATACTATGATTTCAGGTCGCCGCATTGATTTGGAATTGGTTGATGGTCCTTTTCAATCTTTGACAGGGTTTTGGCTGTTTACCCCATTAGATGATTTTGCCTGTAAAGTGGAATTAAATCTTAACTTTGAATTCTCCAACAAGTTAATTGAAATGGCGTTTGGTAAGGTTTTTAATGAGCTAACCAATAATATGGTGAATTCATTCACTCTTCGTGCGAAAGATGTTTATAAAAACTGATCGAAATGCAAATAGGACAAAGATATGAGTGATAGCTCGATGATTCATGTGGAAGTTGTTTATGCATTGCCCCATGAACAAAAAGTATTTGATTTGGCTGTGGACTCTGAACTGACAGTTCAAGAGATTATAGAGCAATCTGGTGTCTTGGCTGCGTACCCAGAAATAGATTTAAAAGAGAATAAAGTCGGGGTATTTAGTCGTAATGTTAAGTTAGATGCCACTATTAGGGACAAAGATAGAATTGAGATTTATCGACCTTTACTGGCTGACCCTAAAGACATTAGACGTAAACGCGCCGAGCAGGCAAAAGAACAAGCTAAAAAGAAATAAAGCGATATAAATAGATAAATGGCCCTTACTGTGAAGTGAGGGCCATTTTATTTATATGTGAATTTGGTATGTAAACTAATAACGATTGCATCAAATACAAGTAACGCTAGCTTAAAAAGCTATTTTTGAATACTTGTATGGTCATTAGTTTAATGGTGTATTGAAATCTGGATTGACATCAAAATCACCGGTGGCGCTCGCGAGTTTCTGTGATTGGCTATCAAACTTCACTATAAAGTTTTTTTGCTCAGGATCATCATGGCCATGGGTGAAATGATAAATGTAATACCATGTGTCTGGGTACCCATTTTGAACCAACATTGGTGACCCTAGAACATAACGTACTTGTTCTTTGGTCATGCCAATGCGTAATTTTTCCACATCCGGTTGTTCTACATAGTTACCTTGAGCAATATCGATACGATATACCAAAGGCTCAAGTAGACTACAGCCAGACAATAAAAGGGTTGAAACTAAAGGGATAATCGCCATCCACTTTTTAAAATGCATAATAGTTTTCTTTGAGTTAGAGGCTATAAACTGACTCGATGATAAACAAGCACAGCCAAGAAGTAAAAGCCCACAGTGTTAAAGATGCAAATAAGACATAAAATTTTGAGTTTTGTTGCAGAAAATTTGTATAAAGCACCTTAAACGAAGGGTTTATATCGCAAATGGCTTTAACCATTTAAGAAAAATAGACTTAAATGGTTAAAGGTAGAGTTGTTTTAATTAGGTTTAAATGTCACGTTGTTGGTGAAGTGCCCGTGAATTAGGCGGCTATTAAAAGCTCTTTCGCATTGGCTTTTGTGGATTCAGTAATGGTACTGCCACCCAATAAACGAGCAAGCTCATCAATGCGTTGGCCTTCATCGAGTTGATGAATACGAGTTTCCGTTTTACCTGCTTTTGTTTGCTTAGCGACAAACAATTGTTGATGGCCGCTGCCAGCAACTTGAGGTAAATGGGTAACACATAATACTTGGGTTGATTCACCTAATTGACGTAACATTTTACCAACCACACTAGCAGTTGGACCACTGATACCAACATCAACCTCATCAAAAATAAGGCTTGGTGTTTGTACTTTTTGTGCAGTAATAACTTGAATCGCCAATGAAATGCGAGATAGCTCACCACCTGATGCGACTTTCGCCAACGCTTGTAATGGCTGCCCTGGGTTGGTCGATACAAGGAAATTAATGCTATCAATACCAAGTGGTGCCGCGTGTTTTTCATCTGCGGTCACCTCAATGCAAAATTGGGCTTTTTCCATGCTCAGTTCATGCATGCTTTGTGAAATCAGTTTATTTAACTCTTTTGCATAACGACTGCGACTCTTACTCAATTTTTCCGCAGCTTGGATGAACACATCATGTTTAGCCGCTACGTTTTGTTCAAGCTGCTCAAATTTTTCTTCTGAGCAATCTAATGCGTCTATTTGTGCTTTTATTTCTTGATGATGCTGGTATAGATCTTCCGCATGCACGTGGTGTTTGCGTGCCGTTGTCATTACTTTGCTGAATCTGTCTTCGACTTCTGCAATTCTTGCCGGATCAACATCGATACTATCAGCATAATGGCGGAGTTCTGAATTAGTCTCTTCCAGCTGAATTATGGCTTCTGAGAGCAGTGTAGGTAAATGGGATAGCTTAGGGTCTAATTCCGCCAATTCTGCTAACGAGTGGCTGACCGAATTTAGTAGGCCTAATGCATTCACTTCTTCGCCTTCATAAAGTTCATTGATGGCTTGTTGACAAGTGACCGCGATTTGCCCACTGCTTGAAAGCACTTTGTGCTCTTGTTCTAGTTCTTCAAATTCATTTTCAGCCAAAGCGAGCTCGTCTAGCTCTTTCACTTGGTATTCTAATAACTGCTTTTGGGCGAGATTATCTTGGCTATTGGCTCGTAATGTTTTGAGTTGATTTTGCAATTGGCGCCAATCGGAATAGGCTTTTTTACTAGTTTGAATCAACTGTTGGTGTCCAGCATATTGATCGAGCAATGTAAGTTGATGCTCTTGCTTCATCAATTGATGATGAGCGTGTTGGCCATGAATATTTACTAAGGTTTGGCCTAGCGCTTTTAATTGAGATAATGGCACAGGGTTACCATTGATGAACGCACGAGATCGACCTTCATTAGTGATAATACGACGAATAATACATTCGCTGCTTTCAAGCAATTCATTATCTTCTAACCAACGAGTGGCATTGATGTTGTCATCTAAAGTAAAAGACGCCGTTATATCGGTTTTTTCTTCGCCCGGACGAACCATATTGCTATCGGCACGACCGCCTAAACATAAGCTTAAAGCATCAATCGCAATTGACTTACCTGCGCCAGTTTCACCGGTGATGGTTGTCATTCCTTTGAAAAGCTCTAGCTGCAAAGACTTAACAATCGCAAAATTATTAATACTTAAATGAGAGAGCATAAACCCACCTTTAAAAGATAATGAAAGTTACTGTATGTAAAAACAGTATATACTGGCTTTTTATACAGTAAAGTTTTTTTGTGTGAATTTTTATTTTTGATAAAAAAATGCCCTAATGAACGCAGAATCATTAGGGCATCCTTCCTCGTTTCGAGTCACAATTAATGTCGTTCCCGAGTATCCAGTAGGTTAGAACAGCTTACTCGACCAGCCAAGCTTGTTACGAAGAACATGGTAATAACTGTAATCTTCTGGATGAATAAGCTTCAAAATACTCGGGCTTTGGAATATATGAATCTCATCACCAGGGGAGACGGGTAAAGAAATCTGCCCATCACAACTGACTTCTTGAGTTCCGCGATTATCAGGGGATACCACTAACTTAATATTGCGATTGCCATCCACTACTAATGGGCGACTTGAGAGGGTATGTGGAAACATTGGCACCAGTGAAATGGCATTTAAACTGGGTGATAAAATGGGGCCGCCACCAGAAAGTGAATACGCCGTTGAGCCAGTTGGTGTTGAAACAATTAAACCATCAGAGCGTTGTGAGAACGCAAAGCGATCATCAATGTACACTTCAAACTCAATCATGTGGGCAATTTTTCCGGGGTGAAGCACTACTTCATTTAATGCAGAATTGTGGCTTTTGACTTGATTATGACGATGTACTTCCGCTTCTAATAAAAAGCGCTCTTCGACTAAGTAATGGCCTTTTAATACGCGCCCTAAACAGCCATGAAAATCTTCGGGGTTAAGATCGGTTAAAAACCCCAAACTGCCTCGATTGACACCGATCACAGAGATATCAAAACGCGATAACACTCTTGCCGCGCCAAGCATGTTACCGTCTCCACCGACCACAATGGCAAGATCGGCAGCTTGTCCAATGTCGATTAAACTGGTGAAAACTTCTTTTGGCAATTCATCTAAAATATCGATGAGGCGATCATCAACCAATACTGAATAGCCTTGTTCGGTTAGCCAAATAAACAATTCTTTATGGGTTTGCACTGCTTTATGATTGCGTGGCTTACCAATAATTGCGATGACGTTGAAAGGCTTTTGCATAATATGTCGACTCTTTGACTAAGGATGTGCATTTTGCGCTTGAATCACAAATCTTCGTCCCCATAATAAGGGAAGTATAAAACTATGCGAGTATTTTGTGCCGATTCCGTTAGGCCAAGCGTATGGTGTTGATTAATTTCTTGGAGATATCATGACAGATAAACAAAATAAGCCAAACGAAGAAGAACTAAGAGCAGACGAAGTGCTTGAAGTAGAAGATGTTCTTGACGGTGAAACTATCGGTGGTGAAGGCGATATTGACTGGAACGAACAAGAAGAACTGAACAATGAAGGCTCTTTAGTCGCAGAACTTGAAGCGGCATTAGTAGCAAGCCAAGTGCAAGTAAAAGAGCAGCAGGATTCAGTATTACGTGCTAAAGCTGAAGTTGAAAATATGCGTCGTCGCAGCGAACAAGAAATCGATAAAGCGCGTAAATATGCGTTGAATAAGTTCGCGGAAGAATTGTTACCGGTTATCGATAACCTAGAGCGTGCACTTCAAGCAGCCAATCCAGAAGATGAAGCAGTGAAAGCGATTCTAGAAGGCGTGGATATGACGCACAAATCTTTTGTTGATACCGTGGCGAAATTTGGTTTAGTGGCGATCAACCCTGAAGGTGAAGCATTCAACCCTGAACTGCATCAAGCGATTGGCATGCAAGAAAGCCCAGATCACGAATCGAACACTGTGATGATCGTGATGCAAAAAGGTTATGAATTAAATGGACGAGTGATTCGCCCTGCAATGGTAATGGTTGCGAAATAATCCTTTTCGTTAACAAAATAAAAAGTGTCGAGTATTAAAAAACTCGACATTTTTTTTGTTTCAACCCCTTGAAAAGCATTTTGTCGCCCTTATCTATTTAGCATACAGAAAACGTATAGCGAAATGGAAAACAAATTAGCTTACAGGGTTGAATCCCAATTCTGAGCCCCCATCTAATTGATATGAAAAAGCTGGGTACAGCAAAAATTGAATAACTGAAATTCTTTGGAGAATGTTCTAATGGGTAGAATCATTGGTATTGATTTAGGTACAACTAACTCATGTGTTGCGGTATTAGACGGCGACAAACCACGCGTAATTGAAAATGCTGAAGGCGAACGCACAACAGCATCAGTAGTAGCTTACACAGATGGCGAAACATTAGTAGGTCAACCTGCGAAACGCCAAGCTGTCACTAACCCTGAAAATACATTGTTCGCAATCAAACGTTTGATCGGTCGTCGTTTCGAAGACGAAGAAGTTCAACGTGATATCGAAATCATGCCTTACAAAATCATTAAGGCTGATAACGGTGATGCATGGGTTGAAGCGAAAGGCCAAAAAATGGCTGCTCCTCAAGTATCTGCTGAAATCTTGAAAAAAATGAAGAAGACTGCTGAGGATTTCCTTGGTGAAGAAGTAACGGCTGCAGTTATTACTGTTCCTGCTTACTTTAACGATGCTCAACGTCAAGCAACAAAAGATGCTGGCCGTATCGCAGGTCTTGAAGTGAAACGTATCATCAACGAACCAACAGCAGCAGCACTTGCTTATGGTCTTGATAAGCAAGGTGGCGATCGCACTATCGCGGTTTATGACCTTGGTGGTGGTACATTCGATATTTCTATCATCGAAATTGATGAAGTTGAAGGCGAGAAAACATTTGAAGTTCTTTCTACTAATGGTGATACACACCTTGGTGGTGAAGACTTCGACACACGCCTAATCAACTACTTAGTTGCTGAATTCAAAAACGAGCAAGGCATCGATCTGAAAAAAGATCCACTGGCTATGCAACGTGTGAAAGAAGCGGCTGAGAAAGCGAAGATTGAACTATCTTCTGCACAACAAACAGACGTGAACCTACCATACGTAACGGCAGATGCGACTGGTCCTAAGCACATGAACGTAAAAGTAACACGCTCTAAACTAGAATCTCTAGTTGAAGATCTTGTTCAACGTTCTCTTGAGCCATTAAAAGTTGCTCTAGCAGATGCAGACCTAAGCGTAAGCGAAATCACTGACGTAATCCTAGTTGGTGGTCAAACACGTATGCCAATGGTTCAGAAGAAAGTTGCTGAATTCTTTGGTAAAGAAGCACGTAAAGACGTAAACCCTGATGAAGCAGTTGCAGTTGGCGCAGCGGTTCAAGGTGGCGTTCTTGCGGGTGACGTAAAAGACGTACTTCTACTAGACGTGACTCCTCTATCTTTCGGTATCGAAACGATGGGCGGCGTGATGACGAAGTTGATTGAGAAAAATACAACGATTCCAACTAAAGCGAATCAAGTATTCTCAACTGCTGAAGACAATCAAAGCGCAGTAACGATTCACGTATTGCAAGGTGAGCGTAAGCAAGCATCTTACAACAAATCTCTAGGTCAATTTAACCTAGAAGGTATCAACGCTGCGCCACGCGGTATGCCGCAAATCGAAGTAACTTTCGACTTGGACGCAGATGGTATCTTGAACGTGTCTGCGAAAGATAAAGCGACCGGTAAAGAGCAAAAAATCACGATTCAAGCGAATGGTGGCTTAAGCGACGAAGAAATCGAGAAAATGGTACAAGAAGCTGAAGCTAACAAAGAAGCGGACAAAAAGTTCGAAGAGTTAGTGACTACTCGTAACCAAGCTGACCAAATGATTCACGGTACTCGTAAGCAAATGGAAGAAGCAGGTGACGCACTTCCAGATGAAGATAAAACGAATATCGAAAAAGCGATTGGTGAGCTAGAGCGTGTTAAGTCTGGTGACGATAAAGCCGCTATCGATGAGAAAGTTCAAGAGCTAGCAGCTGCTGCTCAAAAACTGATGGAAATCGCTCAACAAAAAGCACAGCAAGCTGAAGGTGGCGAACAAGCTAAACCTGAAGACGATGTAGTCGACGCTGAGTTTGAAGAAGTTAAAGACGAAGACAAAAAATAATCAATCATGATTAGTGAGTCGAGTCAGCCACTCTTCATTGCGGTGAAAAGTGGCTAACAATAAACTGCGGGCGTTTAGAGTTTGACTCTCACGCCCGCAATTTTCGATCTGCTAGATAGTAAATTTGCGACAAACAAGTTTTTGAGCCTTGTCCCGCTAGATAATCACTTCTACTGAAAGGTTTAAGCCTGAATGGGTATATCGGATTATCTAGCTAGATATAGCTTTTCTATAGTCAAAAATACAATACCAATGAGCTTTGCTTGTTGGCCTAAGAAATTGGTGAACCGAGCATGTCAAAACGTGATCTTTATGAAGTATTAGGTGTCGAACGTGGTGCATCAGAGCGTGATATTAAGAAGGCGTACAAACGCTTAGCGATGAAATTTCACCCAGACCGCAATCAAGAAGCGGATGCATCTGAAAAATTCAAAGAAGTTAAAGAAGCGTACGAAATTTTAACTGACCCGCAAAAGAAACAAGCATACGACCAATACGGTCATGCAGCCTTTGAGCAAGGTGGCATGGGCGGCGGAGGCGGTGGCTTCGGTGGTGGAGGCGGCGGCTTCGAAGATATGTTTGGCGATGTTTTTGGTGATATCTTTGGCGGTGGCCGTCGTGGCGGCGGTCAACGTGCGCAGCGTGGTTCAGATCTTCGTTACAACATGGAATTGTCTTTAGAAGAGGCAGTACGTGGTTGTGAAAAAGAAATTCATATACCAACGCTAGCAGAGTGTGAGGTTTGTGATGGCAGTGGCGCCAAAGCAGGCTCAAGCTCACAAACATGTGGTACCTGTCATGGTCATGGTCAAGTACAAATGCGCCAAGGTTTCTTTGCAGTGCAGCAGGCGTGTCCAACGTGTCATGGCAAAGGCAAGATCATCAAAGACCCATGTAATTCTTGTCATGGTGAAGGGCGTAAGCAGAAAAACAAAACACTGAATGTTAAAATTCCAGCCGGTGTTGATACTGGTGACCGCATTCGCTTGAGCGGAGAAGGTGAAGCCGGTGAGCAAGGCGCACCCGCTGGTGATTTGTATGTTGAAGTCCATTTACGTAGACACCACATTTTTGATCGTGACGGCAACAATCTACACTGTGAAGTACCTGTAAGCTTTACGCTTGCAGCTCTAGGTGGTGAAGTTGAAGTACCAACACTTAATGGTCGCTTTAAACTAAAAGTACCAGCAGAGATGCAAACAGGACGTATGTTCCGTATGCGTGGTAAAGGTGTGAAATCCGTACGCAGTGGCGCAGTGGGTGATTTGATCTGCAAACTGGTAGTGGAAACGCCTGTGAAATTAAGTTCACGCCAAAAAGAGTTATTACGCGAATTAGAAGAATCGTTTGATGGTGAAACTGCTAATAAGCATAAACCAAAATCAGAAGGGTTCTTTAACGGTGTGAAGAAATTTTTTGATGATTTAACTAGTTAGTCGTATTTTTCCTAGTTATGTATGAATAGACAAAGCCTCCAGAGTGAACTGGAGGCTTTGTTGTTTTATAGGGATCATATTCAGTACGTTGCGGGTAGATTCCTGCTCTCGCTTAGGCTCGGCAGGAATGACGGTTAAAACGTGTGCCTATGGTATTGGAAAACGTTATCAGACTTTGGTTTTTGATGTCGATATAAACCTGATTACGTTCTTAAAGTTGTCATCCCTGAAGCGGCGAAGGAGCTATCAGGGATCTATATTCAGTGTGTCGTGATCAATTCCAACAACCATCAACCTCTACGTTGTCTTTCTTCGCACTACCGACAGAAGCTGCATTCATAGCTAAGGTGCCACATTTATCGTTTGTCTGGCCTACTGTGGATTGCGGTGTTGCTTTAATGGTGTAAAGGTTAATACCACTGCCCCCAGAAACAATCGATAATTTATAGCGATCAGTATCATTCTGACAGCCTAAGTTAGAATCACATTCACCGGTTGTATTATCGACAATTGTATAGTCGTAGCTGCCATTTTGAGTTCGATGTTGTTCTAGTGCCAATTGTATTTTCATCATGTCCGTCATGGCTGATGCTCGATGACTTTTCAAAACATGATCTTGATAACTTGGGTAAGCAATTGCCGATAAAACACCAATGATCGCGACTGCAATCAATAATTCGATCAATGTCATTCCTTTTTGTTTATCAACTCTCTTCTTGCATCGATTTGTTCGAATCATTTCTATTACTTCCTGTTAGAGACTTATGCCATTTTTGATAAGTGTTAGCATCACTTCAAGTTGAAAAATCACGATGTAACTAGTTGCAGAGGTTTTTGGGGAATGGCTCGAGGGTTTACGTTAATTGAAATGCTGATTTCGATTGTAGTGCTAGCAGTTTTGCTGGCGGCTGCCGTTCCGTCATTCAGTGGGATCAGTGAAAAAGCCAAAATGGAACGATTAGCGGAAGAGCTGCAAGGTTTCTTTGTTCAGACTAAATCGGAAGCGGTATTGCGTAATCAATCTCTATGGTTAAACCTAGTGCAAACTGGAACCCCATACAGTGGCGAGTGGGTTTTGGCGACAAGAACGATTTCAACAGCCACCACCACATTATCGGGCGCGGAAAATAATGCGGTTATGTTGTTAAGTGGGAAGCCCTTTAAGAATATTACTGTGAATTTTCCATTGGCAAATGGGGCGGCCACACTGGCCCAAATAGAGTTTGATCCTGTTAATGGGAAGCCTAAGTTATCATCAAGTATTTCTTTTTATGTCGACGCCAATAAAACCCTCAATTTAGTATTCCATAATATTACAGGGCGAATTCGAGTCTGTGGTGACGGAGGATCATTTTATGGTTATCCAGAATGTTAGATTGAGAAGGCTGAAGTTCCAAAAAGGCATATCACTCATCGAGTTAATGATTGCCTCTGCCATCGGTATTATTGCTCTAATGGCGGTAGGGAGTGTATTTCTTTCCGGTCAAAAATTAGCATTAGAAAGAAGTCAAAAATTACTAGTACTACAAAGTATTAATGAGGCACTTAGATATATCAAAGAAGATAGTCAAAGGGCTGGATTTAATGGCGTAGAAGGACAATCGTTAATGCTGTCTGGGGCAAGTAGTGTTATCCAAACCACTTCAGCGAGTGTGGCTTATACCTATAAAGCACCAGATAACACTTATACCCAAACATCATTCTTGTATGAAGATTCAAAACTGAAAGTTTGTGAAAACAGCAATGAAGCTAGCCCTATCACAACGGTATGTATTCCAACCTTATCGTTACTCGATTATGACAGAATAAATGTGGATGGCTTTCATGTTTCAGGAGCCGGTCTAGGCAGCACAGTAAGTTCTGCATTCATTACTATTACCCTTACAGCGTCATTACTGGATGGTTCCCATCAACAAACCATGTCGACCCAAATTAAACAAAGGAACTGGCAGTAATCATGGCACCTTTACTTTTCCTGTCTCGTAAACATAAACAACAAGGCGCGGCGACGTTATTGGTTGCGGCTTTATTACTACTGGCTGCTTTAGTGATTACTTTGGCGAGCTATAAGAGTGTCTTTTTTCAAGCCAAACGAGCTCAGAATGAAATTGAGGCGCGGCAAAACCAATGGGCATTAGAAGGAGGCTTAGAATGTGTTTATACAAAAGCACATATAGATAGAGACTTCTTGGCGCTCACAACTAATACTTCTAGTTATTTACAATCTGAATGTGTTGATCATTTCAAAACGACCAATATTGAGGTAACAAACTTGGGGGGAAAAAAACTATTGATTGAACCCCAAGTGGTGGATGAAACATCTATCGTAAAGCTTGGAAAAGTATTGGATATGTCCTCAAGTCGTAGTGCAGGAGCGATTAAAGCAACAGCTGATTTATTTATCCGAGGTGCAACAGAGTTCTCTCCTCCTGATCCTGGTAATGAAACTATCTCTGGTTGGGAGTGTTCTGCGATTAGATATAAAAGTTATCTCGACTTTGATGGTAATCTTCAAAATAAGGGGGTGGGATCAACCATACCAAGTCCTTCTTCAGATTTTTCGTCGAGTTTGGATTGTTTATCTGATTATTCAACACAGAATCCAGCTGAACTTAAAAGTGATATTCAACAAGATTCAAGTCTTGAACCATTTAAGGAGTTATTTGGCGTAGAGCCTATGAATTGGACACAAGTTAGAGATAACCTAGCTTTAGACTTTCAGGTTATTAACAATCCCGGAGTCGACTGTGACAATCAACTTCTCAATGTTATTAGTCCTACAAACACTAGAATTTGGATTGAAGGTTCTTGTGAGTTATCAGATGCTCTAGGCAGTGTTGCTACTGCAACTCAAGCTACCAGTGGAGTTTTATTATTTATCCATAATGGAATATTTTCAATAAAAGGTAGCGGGGTGTTTAAGGGAGCTTTATTTCACTACAACAGTGGTTTTAATATCACAAGTACAAGTTGGGATGGCTTTGATAATAAAGCGACTAGTAATACAGTAGCAGCTTATTTTAATTATGCAGCAAGCTTAGGTGGGGTAGCTTATGTACAAGATGGGTCATTTTCCTTTACGGGTGGACAAATTCTAGATATGAGCGGTCAAATTGCTTTTTTTAACAATGGACTTAAATTTAGCTATAACAGTGATGTCCTTGATTCTATTTTTGGAATGACTCCTCCCAAATGGCTAAAAGGATCATGGAATGACTTCTAAACAAAAAGGCTTCAGCTTAATTGAAGTATTGATCACTTTTATTATTCTCATCGTCGGCATTATGGGCCTTGTGAAACTGCAAACCTATATGGAAAGACAAGCGGACTTTGCTGAAAACAGCATCAAAGCTCTGCACTTGGCAGAGTCTCAATTAGAGTTTTTTCGAACTCGTTCTATCAGTGGTGCAAGCGGAACAATCGCGTTTTCTTCTATATCCGAAGGGACGTATTCAATAGTTTCAGGTTCTTATACCACTACATGGACAGTCACAGACTCTCTATCTGGTGCATTAAAAACGGTTGATATAGAAACAGGGTGGGATACCCGTTGGAATGATCGACAATCCGTTGCGTTGAAAACCATGATCTCTCAATACAATGAATTTGATAACTGAGTCGAATTTATTGTTAGAGTTATTATTAACTCAACCAGATTAATTTAAAAAACAAACTTATCAATTAAGATTTATTTGCCTTTAACAATAATAAATAAAGCAAAGGAATCTTAAATGAACATTAATCAAAAGGGGGCATCCAGCCTTCTTTTCACTGGTTTACTTTTAATTGCTGCTCTTACCTTGTCACTGGCCTCTTACAAGGCAACCTTTTTCCAAGCGAAGCGGATACAAAATGAAATAGAAGCTCGTCAAAATACATGGCTTGGAGAAGGCGCGATTGAGTGCGCGTTTGCAAAAGCTCAGGCTGATCGTAATTTATCCGATTTAATGCAAGCAGATTACCTCAAAGAGGATTGCCTCGAGCCATTAAATTTAACAAGCATTAATATTTCTGACCTTGGTGGAAAAAAGTATTTAGTCTCACCGATTGTACAAAGTACTGCTAATCAAAATACAGTACACAAAGTCATGAACTTTAGTAACAATCGTCTTGCTGGGGCAATTCAATCAACCGCAGATTTATTTACACAGGCTTCGACCACGATTAGCCCGCCAGATCCCGGAGTTGAAACAGAAGCAGGATGGGAGTGTGTGGCTGTTCGTTTTAAAAGTATATTTTCACCGGGGGCGGGGGTGAATAACCAAGGGGTAGGGGCGACAATAGAACCACCTTATACTGGGTTTGATAATAATGGAAAAGATTGCTTAGATTCACACAAAACTCGTTCTGCTTCTGAGCAGCACCAAAAACAAGATTTAATGCAGGATCCGGATTTAAAACCTTTTGAGGCGATGTTTGAAGTGTCAAAAGAGAAGTGGCAACAAGTGCGTGATAATCCGAAATATAACTTTGTGATTGTATATGGAAATACAGCAATAGACGGTTCGTTAGCCGCTCGAGTCAGTGAGTGTGGTCAAAAGGTTAAAGAGTTAGTTCAGCTTGGTCATACACATATTTGGATTGAAGGCTCGTGTGAAATCGGTGGCAGTGATTTATCCACTATGGCTCAATCATCGCAACGCACTGATGGCGTTCTATTACTGGTTCATAATGGTGTTTTTTCATTAATAGGTTCTGGTAATTTTAAAGGTGTGCTATTTCAGTTTAACGATGGATTTCAACCTTCAAGTGCCGATTGGAATGGTCTTGATGCGAATCACCATTTAAGCAGCCCCGGTGTGACTGTGTTTGATCATCAATTAAAAAAATCCTATGGTACACCTTACCCAGCCGCTAACACGGCGGCGTACTATCAAAGTGGTTCGTTTAATTTTACTGGCGGACAGTTTCTGGATATGGATGGTCAATTAGCTTTATTTCATGACTCATTAAATTTTAGTTATAACGAGGATGTGATTGATGCTGTGTTTGGTAGCACACCGCCAAGTTGGTTAAAAGGTTCCTGGCGAGACTTTTGATACTAAGGCTAATTATCCTTTAAGAGTTCGCGTATAATCCCCACTCCATAATAAAAGAGAGCTGAGTTGTGGTTGAGCCGATAACCCCTGAATTTACTGAACAAGATAAAGCTTTTATGCACAGAGCTATCGAACTGGCTGCGGTTGCAGAGTCGCATAATGAAGTGCCTGTAGGGGCAGTTTTAGTGAAAGATGGTGAGATCATTGCTGAAGGTTGGAACGCAGCGATTGGTCAACATGATGCGACAGCGCACGCTGAAATTGTCACCATTCGTCAAGCGGGTCAAACGTTACAAAATTACCGACTATTAGATACCACTTTATATGTCACGTTAGAACCTTGCCCTATGTGTGCAGGGGCTTTATTACATAGCCGGGTTGGGCGCATAGTTTTTGGTGCTTATGACTTAAAAGCTGGCGCGGCGGGTACGGTTTTGGACTTATTTAAAAGTCAAGCATCTTACCATTATGCTGAAGTCGCTGGTGGTTTATTAGAAGAAGAATGCCGTCATCAATTACAGGCTTTTTTTAAACGTCGCCGAAAAGAAATTAAAGCGAAAAAATTAGAGCAGAATTCAGAAGAATAGTCAGGTTAGGTTAACGGCAAACTCTATATGGGGTTTGCCGATTTCTGTTGGTTATTATTAAGGTTGCCCGAAAGCGATTAAGCAGGGTAGTCCGACCAAAAAACATAACTACGGTGACGCCATAGCACTTGTTTTTTATTGTTGGCTAACATGCGCTGCCTGCGGGTAGAACTCGATTTACGATGTAAAAACTTATTGGTGGTTCTTTTCTTAGAGAACATTCGTATGTCTCCTTATATATGTGATGGTTTTATTGTTTTGTCAGCAGCCTTTATAGCGCTTATTTATGACATCTCCATTACAGTTGTAGCACAGTTTATTTTTTCCAGCTAATGATTTTTCATTCAATCTTAGGCGTATTCTTCATTCAAAAAAAAGGCGAAGATCGGTTGGATCTTCGCCTTTTCTATAGTGCTATAAACTCAATTGGGCAGCGATATGTCGCCTTCATCATTACTGGAGTCTGCAGCACTGATTGCTTGGGTTTCGTTGGTTTCGATCACCTGAAAATCGGTATCTAAGTTATCGTCTTTTATCGGCTTTTGGTTTTGAGATTCATAGCCAATGATAGTTTGATAGTAGCGACGTATATTTTCTACGTAGTTTTTCGCTTCATCTCCTCGAGCGAAACCGTAATACGTATATTTATAAAAGCCGGGTAACCTAAGTTTTGGTAATCGTTCTTTTACTTCAGTCCAAGAGTCAGGGTTGCCTTTTTGAATGCGAGTAATTCGTCGTGCGTCCATTACATGTCCGAAACCAACATTATAAGACGCTAATGCAAACCAAATTTTTTCGTGTTCAGGGACTGAGTCTGGAATTCGTTTAACCATTTTACGTAAATATCCAACGCCACCACGAATGGATTCATCTGGATTTAAACGGTTTTTTACACCCATTATTTTAGCCGTAGATTGCGTTAGCATCATCATGCCGCGAACTCCAGTCGGAGAGGTCGCTTCAGGGTTCCAGTGTGATTCTTGGTAAGACAAAGCGGCAATTAAACGCCAGTCGAACTCTTTGGAATACTTTTGGAAGAGCTTTTTGTATTTCGGTAATTTGCTGTCGAGTGAGCGGATAAAAGCACGCGTATCCACATAGTCAAAGCTTTGAATATGGCCAAAATACTTCTCTTCTAAATTAGCAAGTTCGCCGGATTGGTTTATCTCACCAAAGAACTCAAGCATAAGAGCGTAGAGTGAATCATCATCGGTTTTACGGATGAACCATGAAATAGGTTGATCTTCGGTTAATTCAAAAGCCAACGCGAGGTTAGGGTGTAAACGTTGGTTCACTGAAAGAGTCACTGAATCGACAATCGTAAAATCAATTTTCCCCTCCGATACCGATTTGAGCAAATCGGTAGAATCCGAAGTTTTAGTGACTTCCCATGTTAAATCTGGATTGTCTTTCGCGATAGCATGCAAGGCGTGCTCTGATTGTGAGCCTTCGACCACGGTCAGTTTGCCTTTCTTGTCGATCAGCTGTTGTAAATTACGTGGACGCCACGAACCTTTTTTATAGATCACCTGCTGGCTAACGTAATAATAAGCAGGACCAGGGCTAAATTCGCTTAGCCTTTCCGGTGTGTGACTAAGCCCCGCCGCGATGAGATCAACCTCATTATTTTTCAATGCAGGAAGTAAACCAGTTAAATGGTAAGCAGGTTTAATTTCTAATTTTACTCCTAATTCATCGGCAAAACGTTTCGCTAATTCATATTCCAGGCCCGTTGGGCCATCTGGGCCAATAAAATAAGACAGTTGGTTGTTAAGTGTTCCAACTCTTAATACGCCACGTTCTTGAATTTTCTCTAAGTCAGTTTGAGACTTAGGATCTGGTTTACAGCCTGTTAGACCAATAAGAATAAATAACAGGCAAACCAAACGTTTAAAGTAAGAATGAGAGTAAAAATCAATCAAAAGGTAATCTCACATAAATGATGGTGGCTACTTTATACCAAATAGCCGTCACATCAGCAAAGTTACTCGGTGGTAAATGAAAAGCTAAGGTCATATTGAAAAGGAAAGAAGGCCTCATGTGCTTGAATTTTAACCTTGATTAGAAAATAAAAAAGTTTTTAAATAAAAAATTGCGCAAACGGTTGCTTTTGCTGTTACTTCGGTCACGGATTTACTCTATAATATGCCGCAAAAGGATAAGGTGAAATTGAAATAAAGTTCAGGTATTACAGCTAACATTCTGAATTGATTTCAATATCACTTTTCTTTTTTTAAAACCAACAGCCAAAGAGACCTAAGTACATGAGAATTTTGCGTGGATCCCCCGCTTTATCCGAATTTCGTGTCAACAAGCTTTTAGAGCTTTGTCGTGAGTTAAACCTACCTGTGTCTGGTATTTATGCTGAGTTCATGCATTTTGCTGACCTAACCTCTGAGCTTGACGATATCGAGTCAGGCAAGCTAGAAAAACTACTTACGTACGGTCCAACGATCGAAGATCATGAGCCGAAAGGTCAACTGCTGTTGACGACTCCTCGCCCGGGCACTATTTCGCCTTGGTCATCTAAATCAACGGATATTGCTCATAACTGTGGCTTAGGCAAAGTAAAACGCCTTGAGCGCGGTACGGCTTACTACGTTGAAGCGACAACCCCATTATCTGAACTGCAATTAGTTGAGCTTAAAGCCCTATTGCACGATCGCATGATGGAAGTGGTGTTTAGCGATTTTGAACAAGCGGCAGCGTTATTCCAAGTTGCAGAGCCTGCGCCTGTATCTGAAGTGGATTTATTAACGGGTGGACGTGCGGCGCTTGAAGAAGCCAACGTAACACTAGGTCTTGCATTAGCAGAAGATGAAATCACGTATTTGGTCGAAAGCTTTACTGAAAAGTTAGGTCGTAACCCAACCGATATTGAATTGATGATGTTTGCCCAAGCGAACTCTGAGCATTGTCGCCATAAAATCTTCAACGCAGGTTGGACGATTGATGGTGTAGAGCAAGAAAAATCGCTTTTCAAAATGATCAAAAACACCATGGAAGTGACGCCAGATAACGTATTGTCAGCGTATAAAGATAACGCGGCGGTTATGGTTGGTTCAACGGTTGGTCGTTTCTTCCCCGATCCAAAAACTCGTCAATATGGTTACCATCAAGAGCTTGCACACATCTTGATGAAAGTAGAAACCCATAACCATCCAACAGCTATTTCTCCTTGGCCGGGCGCATCAACTGGCTCTGGTGGTGAAATCCGTGATGAAGGCGCAACGGGTATTGGTGGTAAACCAAAAGCGGGTTTAGTCGGCTTTTCGGTGTCTAACCTTAAAATTCCAAACTTCGTACAACCTTGGGAAACCGATTTTGGTAAACCAAGTCGTATCGTAACCGCATTGGATATTATGCTAGAAGGTCCACTAGGTGGCGCTGCATTTAACAATGAATTTGGTCGTCCAAACCTATTAGGTTATTTCCGTACTTACGAAGAAAAAGTAAATTCTCATAACGGTGAAGAGATCCGTGGTTACCACAAACCAATCATGCTTGCTGGTGGCTTAGGTAATATCCGAGATGAACACGTACAGAAAAAAGAAATCCCAGTTGGCGCAAGCTTAATCGTATTAGGTGGCCCGGCGATGAACATTGGTCTTGGAGGCGGCGCGGCTTCTTCTATGGCTTCTGGTCAATCGGCTGAAGATCTCGATTTTGCTTCTGTTCAACGTGAAAACCCAGAAATGGAACGTCGTTGCCAAGAAGTGATCGACCGTTGTTGGCAATTAGGAGACGCAAACCCAATTGCCTTTATCCACGATGTGGGCGCGGGCGGTATTTCGAATGCATTACCAGAGCTTGTCGATGATGGTGAGCGTGGTGGTATTTTCCAACTGCGTGATGTACCTAATGATGAACCTGGCATGAGCCCATTAGAGATCTGGTGTAACGAATCTCAAGAGCGTTATGTTATGGCGGTTGCGCCTGAAAATATGGCGACCTTTGATGCGATTTGTAAGCGTGAACGTGCCCCTTATGCAGTGGTTGGTGTGGCAACTGAAGAGCGTGACTTGAAACTTGAAGATTCACATTTCGACAACACGCCAATCGATATGCCAATGGATGTTCTTTTAGGTAAAACCCCTAAAATGCACCGTGATGCGCAAACGCTAAAAGCCAATAACCCAGCGATTGATCGCACTGGTATTGAGCTTAATGAAGCGGTAGAGCGAGTATTGCGTCTTCCAACTGTGGCAGAAAAGACCTTCCTTATCACCATTGGTGACCGCTCGGTAACGGGTCTAGTCGCTCGTGATCAAATGGTTGGCCCTTGGCAGGTTCCTGTCGCAAACTGTGCAGTAACCGCGGCAAGTTACGATTCATACCACGGCGAAGCAATGTCACTTGGTGAGCGTACGCCTGTTGCATTACTTGATTTCGGCGCGTCAGCACGTTTAGCGGTGGGTGAGTCCATCACGAACATTGCAGCGACCGATATTGGTGATATCAAACACATTAAATTATCGGCGAACTGGATGTCTCCAGCCGGTCACCCAGGTGAAGATGCTGGCTTGTATGAAGCGGTAAAAGCGGTGGGTGAAGAGCTTTGTCCAGCGTTAGGTCTGACGATTCCGGTCGGTAAAGATTCAATGTCGATGAAGACCAAATGGCAACAAGATGGTGAAGAGCGCGAAGTGACGTCGCCATTGTCATTGGTTATCACCGCTTTTGCTCGTGTTGAAGATGTACGTAAAACAGTGACACCTCAACTTCAAGTGACGAAAGGCGACACTAGCCTGATCTTGGTTGATTTAGGTAATGGTAAAAACCGCATGGGCGCAACAGCGCTGGCGCAAGTTTACAAACAACTTGGTGATAAACCTGCCGATGTGGATAACGTCGAGCAATTAAAAGGCTTCTACACAGGCAAGCAAGCCGTGGTGCGTGAGAATAAGCTTCTGGCTTACCACGATAAAGGTGATGGTGGTTTATTTGTGACTCTTGCTGAAATGGCGTTTGCCGGCCACTGTGGCGTGAAGGCGGATATTGCAGCGTTAGGTGAGGATACCTTAGCCGCATTATTTAACGAAGAATTAGGCGCAGTGATTCAAGTTCGTAACGACGATCTTGAAGCAGTTCAAGCAACACTGGCAGCGAATGGCTTAGCGGAATGTTCACATGTCATTGGCGCAGTTGAAGCGTCGGATTCTGTTGTGATCACCACTGGTGACACCGTGGTACTTGAGCGTAACCGCAGCGAGCTTCGCACCATTTGGGCCGAAACTACCCATAAAATGCAAGCAATGCGTGATAACCCTGCGTGTGCTGATCAAGAGCATGCAGCAAAAGCCGATAACAACGATCCGGGTCTAAACGTTAAATTGACGTTCGATATCAATGAAGATATTGCCGCGCCTTATATTTCGACTGGCGCAAAACCAAAAATGGCAATTTTGCGTGAGCAAGGCGTTAACTCACATGTTGAAATGGCGGCTGCTTTTGACCGCGCAGGTTTTGAAGCAACCGATATTCACATGAGCGATATCTTAACGGGACAAGCCGCGCTTGAAGAATACCAAGGCCTTGTAGCTTGTGGTGGCTTCTCTTACGGTGATGTACTTGGCGCTGGTGAAGGCTGGGCGAAGTCAGTCTTGTTTAATGACAATGCGCGTGAGCAGTTTGCAGGCTTCTTTGAGCGTGAAGATACCTTCTCGCTAGGTGTGTGTAACGGTTGTCAGATGTTGTCTAACTTGCGTGAACTTATTCCAGGTGCTGATTTATGGCCGCGTTTTGTTCGCAATGAATCCGAGCGTTTTGAAGCCCGCTTTAGCTTAGTGGAAGTGCAGAAATCAGATTCTGTATTCTTCAGTGGCATGGCAGGATCTCGCATGCCAATCGCTGTGTCTCATGGTGAAGGTCGTGTGGAAGTGCGTAACAATGAGCACCTACAAGCGATTGAAAATTCAGGTACGGTGGCGTTGCGTTACGTGGATAATCTGGGTAACCCAACTCAGCAATACCCAAATAACCCGAACGGTTCACCGAATGCGATCACAGGCTTAACTACGGCTGATGGTCGTGTCAGTATAATGATGCCACACCCTGAGCGTGTATTCCGCACGGTA